>NZ_JAMPYG010000029.1 GCF_023700745.1 Rhodoferax sp.
AGGTTCCTTGATAAGTTAAAAAAGTCTGGGCAGATGAAGGTCATTTCTTGCCTGTCCGTTCTCTCTGAAGCGTTTCATGGTGTGCGCCTCATCGATGGGTTGAATTATTAAATTTCTATTTCAAAAGATAAATGATGCAATAATCATTGACATGTTGTTGATTGCGCAACAATCACGGCGTCCAATTCACCGGAAGTACCATGGATCGATTGATGTCAATGCGGGTTTTTCAGGCGCATCTGACTGAACAGATGCGCATCGAAGTCAACCAGGCGGCACAGGCCTGTGAGGCCTGTTGAGGGCGGTCGCTGTCTGCCTGACTTGTCAAACGCCTTGCGCCATCACGTCACCCAGTTGGATCGCGCCGCCCGGCTGCCAAGCCGGGTTGAACTGCAATGGCCCCTGCGGAAACAGCATGACCACAGTGGAGCCCAGCAAGAAGCGGCCCATCTCGTCGCCTTGCTGAAACGTGATGTTCTCGCGGTCATAGCGCCATTCACTCAAACAACCTGGACGCGGGGCATTGACCGCACCATGCCAGGTGGTTGCCATACTGCCCACAATGGTGGCGCCCACCAGCACCAGCACAAACGGGCCACGCGCGCCCGCAAACACGCAGACCACGCGTTCGTTACGGGCGAACAGGCCGGGTACGCCGCGTGCGGTGGCGGGGTTGACCGAAAACAGATCGCCCGGCACATAGATCATGCGCAGCAAACGCCCGGCGCACGGCATGTGAATGCGATGGTAGTCGCGCGGGCTCAGGTACAGCGTGGCAAAGTGGCCGTTGTCAAACTGCGCGGCCAGGGCGGCATCACCGCCCACCAGTGCAGTGCTGCTGTAGTGGTGCCCCTTGGCCTGGAATATCTGCTGGCCTTCGATACGGCCAAACTGGCTGATGGTGCCATCGACCGGGCAAATCAGTTCGGCTTGCGCCAGGGACCTGGCACCGTCTTTGAGGGCGCGGGTGAAAAAGTCGTTGAAAGTGGCATAGCTGGCGATGTCCGGATTGGCCGCCTCCAACATGTTGACGCGGTAACGCTGGACAAACCAGGCAATCAGTCGGGTGGTGAACCTGCCGCCACGGACACGGGCAATGCGTCCAGCCAGCAAGGTAATGGCTTGCTTGGGGATCAGGTATTGGGCAAGTACGGCAGTGCGGTCGGTCATAGGGCAGGGATTCTACGCAGTGCATTCAAATCATCCGCTGCCACAATCATGGCATGGCCATCGTCCGCATTCCCCCCATTCAATGCCTGTTGACATTTGAAGCGCTGGCGCGTCTTCGCAGCGTGACGCAAACGGCAGAAGAACTGTGCGTCACGCCCAGTGCGGTGAGCCACCGCGTCAAGCAGCTTGAACAAATCATTGGTACCAAATTGTTTGGCCGGGCCGATTTTTCGCTCACCATCGAGGGCGTTGCGTACCTCGCGCATGTGCGCGACGGTCTGGCCATGCTGCAGAAGTTTCCCAGTTCGGCTGCGCTGCCGGGCAAGCGAAAGCTGCGCCTGGCGGTCACACCGACCTTTGCGCGCGCCATTCTGATTCCGCGGCTGCGCCAGTTTACCGAGGCCTACCCCGAGATTGATCTCACCCTGCAAATCTCCATTCCGCTGCTGGACGTGGTGGCCGAAGACGCCGACCTGATGATCCGTTTTGGCACCGGCCGCTACGCTGATGTCGAGCATTTTTGCCTGCTCAAGGATGAAGTCACGCCCCTGGCCTCCCCCGCCTTTGTGCGCGAACACGGGCCGTTTGAAGTGGCGCAGGATATGGAAGGCGAAGAATTGCTGCGCAGCCCGCTGGAGCCCTGGCGTACCTGGTTTGCCGCCCGTGGACTGGACTGGCCCGAACCCACGGAGGGTTCACAGTTCAACGATGTCGGCCTGATGTGCGATGGCGCGGCTGCCGGCATGGGCATTGCGCTGATCCGGCTCAAGCTGGCTCAACCCTGGCTGGAAAACGGCTCGCTGGTCCACCTGGGCACCAGCGAGGTCTTTGCCAGCAATGTTCCCAGCCCGCATGCCCACTACCTCTGCTGGCGCACCGGCATGATGGAACGCTGGGAATGTGTCGCATTTTCTGATTGGCTGCAACAAAGCCTGGCTTGAGGAATTTCAACAAGGCTTATAAAAATGCTCAACGGCGATGCCAGCGGCAAGCATTAAAGTCATGGCTCTCCCATCCGGTTCATCCAAACCGGTCAATACAAGGATTCAGATGAACGCCTCTGCGATGCCACAAGAATTTTCAGCCCTGCAAAGAACAGAGCGTCAGGCTCAGGTCGTACAAGGCCTGTCTGCTCATTTGCCCGCCCACGCCCTGCTCTGGAACAGCGAGGACACGACGCCGTACGAGTGCGACGGTTTGACCGCCTACCGTCAGCGCCCGCTGGTGGTGGCACTGCCAGAGAATGAGGCCCAGGTGGCGGCGGTGCTCAAAACCTGCCACGCCCTGAATGTTCCGGTGGTCGCGCGCGGTGCCGGCACCGGCCTGTCGGGCGGCGCCATGCCGAACGCCTTGGGTGTGACCCTGTCAATGGCCAAATTCAACAAAATCCTGAAACTTGACCCGGTATCACGCACGGCAGTGGTGCAATGCGGTGTGCGCAACCTGGCCATCAGCGAGGCGGCGGCACCGCTGGGACTGTATTACGCACCGGACCCCAGCAGCCAGATTGCCTGCACCATTGGCGGCAATGTGGCCGAAAATTCGGGTGGCGTGCACTGTCTCAAATATGGCCTGACCTTGCACAATATCGTCAAGATCAAGGGCTTCAGCATGGAAGGCGAGCCGGTTGTATTCGGCTCGGACGCGCTGGACGCACCCGGCTACGATCTGATGAGCGTGGTGATCGGTTCGGAGGGCATGCTGGCGGTGGTGCTTGAAGTCACCGTCAAACTTATCCCAAAACCGATGCTGGCACGCTGCATCATGGCCAGCTTCGATGACATCCGCAAGGCCGGTGAAGCCGTCGCGGCAGTGATTGCCGCCGGCATCATCCCGGCCGGCCTGGAAATGATGGACAAGCCCATGACGGCGGCAGTAGAAGACTATGTACACGCCGGCTACGACCTGACCGCCGAGGCGATTTTGTTGTGCGAGAGCGACGGCACACCGGAAGAAGTCGAAGAAGAAATTGGCCGCATGAGTGACGTGTTGCTGGCCGCGGGCGCCACCAAAGTTGCGATCAGCCAGAACGAACAGGAGCGTCTGAAGTTCTGGAGCGGGCGCAAAAATGCCTTCCCCGCCAGCGGCCGCATCAGCCCCGACTACATGTGCATGGACAGCACGATTCCGCGCAAGCGCGTGGCCGACATTTTGCTGGCCATTCAGCAAATGGAAAAAAAGTACCAGCTGCGCTGCGCCAACGTGTTTCACGCCGGCGACGGCAACCTGCACCCGCTGATTTTGTTTGATGCCAACGACCCTGACCAGCTGCACCGTTGCGAGCTGTTTGGCGCCGACATTCTGGAAACCAGCGTGGCCATGGGCGGCACCGTGACCGGGGAGCACGGCGTGGGGGTGGAAAAACTCAACAGCATGTGCGTGCAGTTCAGTGCCGCTGAAAACGAGCAGATGTTTGGTGTCAAACGCGCCTTCGACACCAAGGGCCTGCTCAATCCCGGCAAGGTCATCCCGACGCTGAACCGCTGCGCCGAATACGGCAAGATGCTGGTGCGCGGCGGCCAGATCAGGCACCCGGACTTGCCGCGCTTCTAACTTCTAATCGGCATGGATTGCCGCGCTACGCTCGCAATGACAATGCTTTTTCACGTTCACGTGATCACCCCATGAATGGGCTGCGCGGACTGGCCTGGCTGCTGGCCATGCAATCTTTGGGTGAACTGCTTTCGCGTGGCCTGGGCCTGCCCTTTCCGGGGCCGGTGATCGGCATGTTGCTGCTGCTGATGGCGCTGCGCTTGCCCGCTGTGCGGGAGCCTGTGGCGGCGTGCGCCAATTTCCTGCTCTCGCACCTGTCTTTGCTGTTTGTGCCGGTGGGCGTGGGGGTGATGACACACCTGGGTCTGCTGGGGCAGTACGGCGTGCGCATGCTGGCGGTGATTGTGTTGTCCACCTGGATCGGACTGGCCGTGACGGTACTGGTGCTGCGAATGTTCAAGGGGCAAACCGATGCCTAGATTTGTCGAATTGTGGATTTACCTGTCTGCCACGCCGCTATTCGGCCTGACCGCCACGCTGGTGATTTACGTGCTGGCACAAGCCCTGTATGCGCGACTGAACCAAGCCGCCTGGGCCAATCCGGTGTTGTGGTCGGTGCTCACTTTGGCCAGCGTGCTCACCCTGACCGGCGTGGACTACCCCACTTATTTTTCCGGTGCGCAGTTCATCCATTTTCTGCTGGGGCCTGCCGTGGTCGCGCTGGCCTGGCCGCTGTGGGAACGGCGTGCAGCCCTGCGCCAACACGGGTTCGCCTTGCTGGCCGCCGCCGTGGTGGGTGGTGCGGCGGCCAGCGGATCGGCGCTGCTGCTGGGCTGGCTGGCCGGTTTACCGCACGAGGTGGTGCTGTCACTGGCGCCCAAATCGGTCACCGCCCCTGTCGCCATGGGCATTGCCGACAAAATTGGCGGCATTCCGGCACTGGCCGCCGTGTTTGCGGTGGTGACGGGCATGGTGGGCGCGCTCAGTGGCAAAACCCTGTTTGACCGCTTGAAGATTCCAATGGATGGACATGGCTGGATGGCTCGCGGGTTTTCCTTGGGAACGGCGGCCCACGGGATTGGCGCGGCACGGGCACTGCAGGTCAACAGCGATGCCGGCGCCTTTGCCGGGCTGGCATTGGGGCTCCAGGTGGTGCTGGCATCCCTGTTGCTGCCGATGCTGTTCCGGCTGTTTTAAATCACGGGGGGCCAATCAATCCGTTTTTTGCGGCTTGATCATGGGTTCGTCTTCGGCAATCAATTCTGTCGCCCAGGGCGCCAGCTTGTTGGTATCGGCACGCAACACCTCCTGCTTGACGGCCAGGATTTGTGCCGGATGCATGGAAAAGCTGCGCAATCCCATGCCCAGCAGCATACGGGTCATGCTGACGTCACCCGCCATTTCGCCGCACAGGCTGATCGGCTTACCCTGCGCATGGCCCTCGGCAATGGTGTTGGCCACCAAACGCAAGACCGCCGGGTGCATCGGGTCATAGAGATGCGCGACCGACTCGTCCGCCCGGTCAATGGCCAGGGTGTACTGAATCAGGTCATTGGTGCCGATGGACAAAAAATCAAAGTACTTGAGGAACACCTTGAGCGTCAGCGCGGCCGCGGGGATTTCGATCATGGCACCGATCTTGACCGGTCCATAAGCCACGCCACGGTTGTCCAGTTGTACACGGGCGTGGTCAATCAGCGCCATGGTCTGGCGGATTTCACGCGCATGCACCAGCATGGGAATCAGCAAATGGACCTGACCATGGGCAGCCGCACGCAAAATGGCGCGCAGTTGTGTCAGGAACATGGCGGGGTCGGCCAGACTCCAGCGGATTGCCCGCAAACCCAGGGCCGGGTTCAGGTGGGCATCGTCGCGCAGGGTGTCATCGAGCGGCTTGTCGGCGCCGACATCGACGGTGCGGATAGTGACCGGCAATCCCTGCATGCCCTCCACCGCGCGCCGGTAAGCAAGGTACTGCTCCTCTTCATTGGGCAGCTTGCCGTGGCGCCCCATGAACAAAAACTCGCTGCGGAACAGCCCCACGCCAACCGCACCGGCCTTCAGCGCCGAGCTTGCATCGTCCGGCATTTCGATATTGGCCAGGAGTTCAATTTTCTGCCCATCCAGCGTCATGGCCGGGGTATGCAGCAGCCGTGCCAGGCGGCCACGCTGGAGTTCAACCTGGCGCTGCTTGAAGCCATACTCGGCCAGAATGATCGGCGAGGGGTCCACCACCACCACACCCGCGTTCCCGTCGATCACCACCCAGTCGTCCTGCTGAATCAGATGACTGCTCAAACGCGCACCCACCACCGCCGGTATGTCCAGACTGCGCGCCACAATGGCGGTATGTGAAGTCTTGCCCCCCACATCGGTGATGAACCCGGCAAAAACACTTTGCTTGAATTGCAGCATGTCTGCTGGAGAGAGATCATGTGCCACCAGAATCAGCGGCACGTCCACCGTGTCATCGAGCAACAAATCCTGTTGTGAGGTTTGCCGCCCGGCACGCCCCAGGGGCTGAATCAGCGGTGATGACACGCCGCGCATGGCACGCAGGACTTTTTCGGTGATCTGCTCCAGATCGGCCTTGCGCTCGCGCAAGTAGTCGTCTTCCATTTCGTCAAACTGACGCGCCACGACATCAAGCTGGGAAGTCAGGGCCCACTCCGCGTTGTAAAGCCGGTCCTTGATCCAGTGCTGCACGCCTGCCGCCAACTCCTGGTCCTGTAACAGCATCAGGTGGACATCGAGCAGTGCCGACAACTCCTGTGGGGTTTCTTTGGGCCCCATGTGGCCAATACTGGTTTGCAGCCGGCGAATTTCTGCCACCACCGCATCACGGGCATCACGTACCCGGTTGATTTCAGCGCTGACCTGCGCTGGCTCGATAAAGTAATGTGCGACATCCAGTCTGCTGGAAGCCACCAGCACCGCCCGTCCGATGGCGATACCACGAGCCACCGCCAGACCGTGAATGGCAAAGGTCATTCACCTTCTCCGAACTTGTCTGCCACCAGATACAACAAGGCCTCCATAGCCTGCTGTTCCTGCTCGCCATTGGTTTCAATTTCAATTTCCGAACCCATTCCGGCGGCCAGCATCATCACGCCCATGATGCTTTTGGCATTGACGCGACGTTCGCCGCGCATCATCCAGACCTCACACGGGAAGCTGCCTGCCAGTTTGGTCAACTTGGCAGAAGCACGCGCATGGAGACCCAATTTATTGCTGATGGTGGTCGTGGTTTTGATCATTGTTTTTTCGTTGCTGATTTTGTGGCGCCGTGACAGCCACCTGCATCACGCCCTGGGTGCCGCCGGCAAGCACACGCGCCACCAGGGCGTCCATGGATTCGTTGCGATAGGTGATGGCACGCAGCAGCATGGGCAGGTTCACCCCAGCCACCAGTCGGGAGTTCAGTCCGTCCACCAGTTTTTGCGCCACATTGCAGGGAGTGGCGCCAAACATGTCGGTCAGGATTAGCGTGTGCTCGGTATTGAGCAGTGCCATGGTCATGCGTGCCGTGGCCAGGGATTCATCAGCCGGCGTGTTGGGCTGGACATCCAGCACGGCCAGCGAGGCAGCGGCATCCGGAAAAACATGCAGCACACACTGACGCAAGGCAGTTGCCAGTGGCGCATGTGCAATGATGAAAATTCCGTTGGATATGTCGTTCACGGGTGCTGTATTTTTTAGTGGGGATGGTGATGGCTCACGTCGTTCAACGCATTGCCTGATTATGACTTTTTGTTACCCAAAAATACGCATAGGAAGCAACCGTGCAAAGCAAGTAGACCGTCATGGCCATCTGAAAAGCTGGCACCTCTTGCCAACCCAGGGAGCGAAATCCATCGATGGCCAGACCAATGCCCCACTGCACGGCAAACACGCCAGCAAAGATGAGCAAGTTGTAAGACGACAAGGCCCGCCCCGCCAGATTGGCAGGGAAAGCCATGGCTACAGCGGGTTGAGCCAGAGAGATAAACGTACAACTCACACAATACAAAGCCCAGGCAACACCTGCCCACACCCCGATGGCGGGGCCCACTGCAATGATGATGGTCAGCAGAATAAAGCTCACCGGCATGCCGTAGCCAATCAGGCGGTCAGCGGTGTAGCCCCGGTGAGCGAACCCTGGGTAGACCATACCCCAAGTCCAAAAAGTGATCAGCATGGCCATGTTGATCCAGAACAGGCCCATAGCCGCTTGCAATGGGGTAAACCCCGCCACGCGAATCATCCACGGCGAGGCCCACAGGGTTTGCATGGCCACCAGTCCGCCATAAATGAAAAACGCCATAGGCGCCATACGTCTGAAATAGGGGTGACGCCAGACTGCGCCATAGCTGGGCCTGGCGCTAGCCTGGGAGTTCGCAGCCGGCACGCTATTCTGCCAGTGCGGCGCCTGCCAGGCGATCAGCAACATGGCCAAAAACACCAGTGCCGCAAGCCCCCAGAACAAGGCACGCCACCCCACCAGGGGCATCAACCATTGCACCGGCATGGTGGAGGCCACCATGCCAAAGGAACCTGTCATCAACATCCAGGAGTTGGCACGCATTTGTGAGGCGGCTGCGAACCAGCGCCGGTAGCCCGTCAGCGGCGCCATCAGACAGGCGCTGACGCCAATCCCCGTGAGAACGCGAGCCAGTAGCAGGCCCCGAAAGCTGTCAGCCATGGCAAAGGCCGCACAACCCAGCACGGCCACCAGCAAGAAATACACAATCACCTTTTTAGGGCCATACCGATCCAGCCAGGCACCCAGGGGCAACTGGGTCGCAGCAAAACCCAAAAAATAGCCGCCTGCCAGCAGCCCCAGATCCTGCGCGTTCAGGACAAACTCCTGCGTCAACGTAGGCGACAGCGTGGCCGTGATGGCCCGAATCAGGGCCGAGAGAAAGTAGGCAAAGGCAAAGGCAACAAATACCAAAATGGCATTGCGCCTTGACAGCCGGTCGGTCACAGCAGAATCAGCCATCAGGATCGCAGGGCACCAAACACTTTTTGCAGCACGGCGTTGCCGGTGCCCACCGGGTCCTGTCGTATTTTTTTCTCCTCTTCGCCAATCATGAGGTAAAGGCCATCCAGTGATTTGGCAGTGACGTACTGCTCTATCGACACCTGATCTTTTTTGAGCAAACCCATGCCTGCAGCCTTGCCAGCAATCTGGTTGTATTTGTCTGCCAGATTGACGCGAGAGGTGACTTTTGTGACCACAGGTAAAAATTTCACGCTCAGGGCTTGGCGTGTTTTCTCGGTAAAAAATTCTGTCACCGATGTTTCTCCACCGGTGAGGATTTTCTTGGCGTCCTGCACGTTCATGGTTTTCACTGCACCCACCAGCATGTCGCGCGCCAGTGGCACGGCGGTCTCTGCAGCCTGGTTCATGGCCAGAACCAGTTCATCAAGGCGGGCTCCCTGGCCCAAGCCACGCAGCAGTTTGGCGACATCTTCCAGAACGCCCGGCAGCGGAATACGGACCTTGTCGTTGCCGGTAAAACCATTAGGCTGACCCAACAATTTGACGGCCGCAATGGCGCCCTTTTCCAACGCCAATTTGAGCCCCTGCGAGGCCTGGGCGTTGGTCACATCGTTGAGCGACAGTGCGTAGACTGTCGCATGCAGGCCCATACAGGAGCCTGCCAGCATAGCGGAGGAAAGGACATTAAAACGACGGCGATTCATGGTGATGCTTTCCAGTTTGTTGCATAGCGGCATCTTAACGCCCGTCATACCAGCCAGTGTCAGACTCCTGTGCAACGTGCACGAACCATACCTTCAGCCTGATTACCGGGCACGGAAGTCATCATGGCATGACTTGCATGCACCACCGGTGGCACCAACAGCAGACTTGATGGCGTCCAGATGACCGGACTTTGCTGCAACTGCCAGCTTGCCCATTTCAGACTGCAATTTTTTGGCGTAATCATCAAACTTTGCCTTTTGGGTCCATACCTCAGGCTTGGCATCGGTATCGCCCTTGTCGGTCCCAGGACCAAAGCCGGCCCAGGGCAGTTTGGACATGAACTCCGCAACTGCGGCACTCTCAGCGGCAACTTTGGCATCAAACGGGATTTTTCCTGCAGCCATGCCAGCGACCCGTGAAAAATTCTGTTGCATCACAAACAGGGCACCTTGGCGGTACTTGATGGCATCTTCGGCTTTGGCAAATTGTGCCGAAGCGGGTACGGCCATGGTGAGCGCTGTGGCAGCCAGAAGACAAGCCGTGCGTGTTTTCATGGAGGATCTTTCGTCGTTAAACTAAAACAAACAGGATTGCAAAGTGTATGAGAATTCGTTGCATCGCTCTGCGGTGTCTTGAAAGGAATTGATGGCTGTGCTTGTTCGTGTCTGGGATGCTCCAACGCGCATGTTTCATTGGGCGTTGTCCCTGTGTGTTGTCGGCTTGTTTGTCACCAGTCAAGTGGGCGGCACGGCCATGGACTGGCATTTCCGCTTTGGCTATGGCGTGCTGACTTTGTTGTTATTTCGTTTTGTCTGGGGCTTGTCTGGTGGCCATTGGTCGCGTTTTTCCACTTTCGTGGTCCCCCCATTGCTGATCTGGCGTTACCTGCAAGGCCAAGACAATCCGCAGGACTGCGTCGGTCATAACCCACTGGGCGCCCTGTCTGTGGTGACCATGCTGGCCTTGCTGAGCCTGCAAGTTGCCTCAGGTTTGATAAGCGATGATGAAATTGCCGCTGCGGGTCTATTGGTCCGTTTTGTGTCGTCGACCTGGGTCGGCAACGCCACTTTCTATCACAAAGAGATTGGCAAATTCATCCTGTTGGGGCTGGTGGCTTTGCACCTGGGTGCGATTGCCTTTTACTATTTCCGCAAACACGACGACCTTGTCACCCCCATGATCACAGGGGACAAGTCAGTCCCTATTCAGGCACCCAGCGCCCGTGATGGCCGACCAGAGCGACGCCGTGCCGGGCTGATTTTCCTGGCTTGCGCTGCACTGGTCAGCAGCCTTGTCATCGGCCTCAATGGCTAATGGCCAACACATCGACTCGCCACATGACATCTGAATCCATTCAAATCCAGCCACTGACTGACATGACGGAGTTGGCCACCGTGCGATCACTGTTTACGGAATATGCCAAGAGTCTGCCCATTGACCTGTGTTTCCAGAATTTTGACGCCGAACTGGCCGCGCTACCTGGCGACTATGCCCCGCCGCGGGGAACGCTCATGCTGGCCCGATCGCAGCGCGAACTGGTTGGCTGCTGTGCCCTGCGACCACTTGACGCAGCAGATTATCCCAACGCCTGCGAAATGAAACGTCTTTATGTACGTCCGGCCCTGCGCGGTGGCGGCCTGGGTCGGCGTCTGGCTGAGTCTGTGATGGAGGCGGCGCAGCAAGCCGGCTACACCTACATGCTGCTGGACACCCTGAGTGAAATGGAAACAGCGCGCGCCATGTACCAGGATCTGGGTTTCGTCGAAGTGCCCCCCTATTACTTCAATCCAATTGAGGGGGCCCACTACCTGATGGCGCGCCTTTGATCAGGCCTTGGCCTGTGCCAGCATGGTGGCAGCATCGCTCACTTCAAATTTGCCTGGGGCCTCGATGTTGAGTGTGACGACTTTGCCGTTCTTGACAAGCATCGAGTAACGGGCACTGCGCAACCCCATGCCTTTACCGGTCAGGTCGAGCGTCAGGCCTGTTGCTTTGGCAAAGACAGCATCGCCATCGCCGAGCATGCGTACCTTGTCGCCGGTTTTCTGGTCACGTGCCCAGGCACCCATCACAAAAGCATCGTTGACGCTGACACACCAGATTTCATCAACGCCAGCAGCTCTGAGCGCATCGTGATTGGCGATGTAACCCGGCACATGTTTGGCTGAGCAGGTGGGGGTGAAGGCACCAGGCAAAGCAAACAATGCAATGGTCTTGCCAGCGCTGGCCGCAACCACATCGACGGGATTGGGGCCAATACTGCAGCCCCCCTCTTCGGTTTCATGGAATTCCATCAGCGTTGCGGCTGGTAACTGGTCACCGACTTGGATCATGGCTAACTCCTGAATTAAAAATAAAAGAAAAAATAAAAACGGCTCACAATTGTGAGCCGTTTTCTAATGTGCTGACATGCAGCCTATGGAAAGACTTAGACCAGCGAGGCCTTTTGAACCAGGCGCGTAGCCACCCAGTTCTTGGTCTTTGAGATAGGACGGCTTTCAGTGATTTCAATCATGTCGCCCAACTTGTATTCGCCCTTTTCGTCATGAGCGTGGTACTTGCTGGACTTGGCGACGATCTTGCCGTAGAGCTCGTGCTTGACACGGCGCTCGATCAGCACGGTCACGGTCTTCGCGCGCTTGTCGCTGACCACCTTGCCGACCAAGGTGCGCTTGAGGGATGTTTTAGCTTCCGTCATGTTTCGCTCCTTATTTGGCGGATGGCACAGCGGCTTGCTTTTCGACCAGAATGGTCTTGGCGCGAGCGATATCACGGCGCGCGGTACGCAGCGTGGCTGTATTGTTGAGTTGCTGGGTCGCTTTTTGCATGCGCAAACCAAAGTGTGCTTTTTGCAGCGCTTTGACTTCGGCCTGCAAGCCGGTGACGTCTTTTTGGCGTAATTCAGTCGTTTTCATATCAATTTCTCCTGATTACTGACCGATCATGCGCGACACGAAGGTGGTGCGCAGCGGCAGCTTGGCGGCAGCCAAACGGAACGCTTCACGAGCCAGCTCTTCAGAGACACCCACGATTTCAAACACGATCTTGCCGGGCTGGATTTCAGCCACGTAGTACTCGGGGTTACCTTTACCGTTACCCATACGCACTTCTGCGGGTTTTTGGGATATTGGCTTGTCAGGGAACACGCGAATCCAGATACGACCACC
>NZ_JAMPYG010000002.1 GCF_023700745.1 Rhodoferax sp.
CGTGTCGCATAACCGGGTGGTTATGTCGCGTGTCTCAAACGCCAGGTTAAATGCCAATTTTCGTGGAAGTTATTCCACTTCCCCAAAGGATACATCATGGTCGTCATTCGACTCGCCCGTGGCGGTGCAAAAGCTCGCCCGTTTTTCAATATTGTGGTGGCCGACAAACGCACCCGTCGCGACGGCCGCTTTATCGAGCGCATCGGTTTTTACAACCCGATCGCTACCGCCAACGAGGAAAGCATCCGCATTGCCCAGGACCGTTTGACTTACTGGCGTAGCGTGGGCGCACAAGCCTCTCCCACCGTTGAACGCCTGATCAAACAATCTGCTGCCAAAGCAGCCTGATTGTTGTTGATGTTGCCCGGCCTGGAGGCTGCCGAATTGCCGGCAGATGCCATTGAAGTCGGGCGCATCCTGGATGCCTGGGGCATCAAGGGGTGGTTCAAGGTTCTCCCCTACAGCGCCGATCCTGAGGCGCTTTTTTCTTCCAAATCCTGGTTTCTGCTTCCGACCGAAAAAGGCGTCAAAACTTTTGATGGCGTTGGTTTGTTGAAAGTCAAGGAAGCCAAAATCCATTCAGACACCGTGGTCGCCTGCGCGCAGGACATCAGTGACCGCAATGCGGCCGACGCACTGCGCGGTGCACGCATTTTCATTTCACGCAGCAGCTTTCCCACTGCCCAAAAAGATGAATATTACTGGGTCGACCTGATCGGGCTTGACGTCGTCAACCGCGAAGGCGTTTCCCTGGGCCAGGTTCGCGACCTGTTGACCACCGGGCCGCAAACCGTGCTGGTGATCGACCGGGTGCGGGATGGCAAGACGCTGGAAATCATGATCCCGTTTGTCGCGACATACATTGATGATGTGAAACTGAGTGAGCGCCGCATCCTGGTAGATTGGCAAGCAGATTACTAGAGACAGCACCATGCGATTTGACGTAGTGACGCTGTTTCCGGAATTGTTTGCCCCCCTACTCACGACAGGGATCACCCGACGCGCCTTTGAATCCGGTCAAGTGAATGTGCAGCTGCACCAGTTGCGTGATTTTGCACAAGGCAATTACCGCCGGGTTGATGACCGGCCCTTTGGCGGTGGCCCTGGCATGGTGATGATGGCGGAACCGCTGTCACAGTGCTTGACAGCGGTTCGTGCCGAACGCCATGATGACGCGCCGGTCGTCCTGTTCTCCCCCATCGGCCAGCCCCTCAACCACGCCATGGTCACGCGCTGGTCTGAAAGCCGTGGTGCGGTGCTGATTTGCGGTCGCTACGAAGGCATCGACCAGCGTTTCATCGACACCCATGTCACCGAGCAAATCAGTCTGGGCGATTTTGTACTGTCGGGTGGGGAAATCGCTGCCATGGCCCTGCTTGACGCCGTGGCCAGGCTGCAACCCGGCGTGTTGGGCGATGCCGACAGCCATGCACAGGACAGTTTCAACCCGGCGCTGGATGGCCTGCTGGATTGCCCACATTACACCCGTCCCGAAATCTGGCAGGGCCAAACTGTGCCCGACGTGCTGCTCAGCGGCCACCATGTCAACATTGAGCGCTGGCGTCGCGAGCAGCGCTTGTTGCTCACCCAAGGCCTGCGACCGGAACTGATTGCACAGGCCCGCCACGCGGGTCAATTGAGTCAAACAGACGAGGTCGTGCTCTCAGGCTATAATCGCAAGCTTCCCGATCCTCTGTAAGACCGCCTGGGTGCATTGCACTGAGGCATGCGTCATGGTGACGCTGGTGCTGACATGATCATTGAAAGAACTTATGAACCTGATCCAAATCCTTGAGCAAGAAGAAATTGCTCGCCTGAACAAGACCATCCCCGAGTTTGGCCCTGGCGACACTGTTGTCGTGAACCTGAACGTGGTTGAAGGCACCCGCAAACGTCTGCAAGCCTATGAAGGTGTGGTGATTGCCAAGCGCAATCGCGGCCTCAACAGCGGCTTTACCGTGCGGAAAATCTCCAGCGGCGAAGGTGTCGAGCGTACGTTCCAGACCTACAGCCCGCTGATTGCCAGCATCGAAGTCAAGCGCCGCGGCGATGTGCGCCGTGCCAAGCTGTACTACTTGCGTGACCGCAGCGGCAAGTCGGCTCGTATCAAGGAAAAACTGCCAGCCCGTAAAGTGGTGAACACCGCCGCTTGATAAGCCAGCGCACAGCTAAAAAAACCGCCCCAGTCGACTGTGGCGGTTTTTTTTCGCCCTTCATTCCTGCCCAACCATGACACTACCCACGATAGATCCGCGCACAGTTCCTGTGACCCAGGTGGACAGCCATCTACCTGCGATAGAGCACCAATCGCTACAGGCCGATGCGTTACGCTCACGTTTTGCGACACCGCCCGCCTGGCAACCCGAGTTTTTGGCAGAAAAAAAATTCATGGACCGTGAGCCTATGCCTGCGGCAGTGCTGCTGCCCATAGTGCAGCGCCCGGAACCGACCGTCTTGCTCACCCTGCGCACACCACACCTGAGCACACATTCGGGACAAATTGCCTTTCCTGGCGGCAAGGTGGATGAGACGGACACGAATGTGGTTGCTGCAGCCTTGCGAGAGGCACAGGAAGAAATTGGTCTGGATGCGCATTTTGTCGAGGTACTCGGCCAATTGCCGATCTATATTACAGGCTCGGCCTTCCATATTGCACCCGTGGTGGCACTGGTCTCTCCGGGCTTTACGCTGAGTCCCAATCCGTATGAAGTAGCCGATGTGTTTGAAGTACCCCTGGCATACTTGATGAATCCGGCCTACCATCGGCACCATCGGACGGACTGGCAGGGCGTGCAACGCGAATGGTTGTCAATACCCTACCAGGACCATCAGACCGAGCGCTTTATCTGGGGTGCAACAGCTGGCATGCTGCGCAACTTTTACCAGTTTTTGCGGGCTTGAACTTTGCAGCCGCTATGATTCGCGCATGAGCCTTATCTCTGTGTTATTTGCCCTGCTGCTGGAACAAGCGCGCCCCTTGAGCCGCGGCAATCCGATTCATGCCGCCATGCGTGCCTGGGTGCGCTACTGCAGCCGTAATCTGGATACCGGCAAGCCCTTGCACGGCTGGCTGGCCTGGGGCCTGGCTGTGGGTGTGCCATCCGGTCTGGCCTTGTTGATTTATTGGTCACTTGCTTTCTGGGTGGGGTGGCCGCTGGCGGTGCTCTGGAGCGCCCTGGTGTTGTATGCATCCCTTGGCTTTCGTCAATTCAGTTTTCATTTCACTGAAGTACGGGATGCATTGGCCAACGACGATGATGCGTTGGCCCGCTCGCTATTGGCCCAATGGCAACACATTGACACCCAGTCCTGGTCGCGCAGCGACATCATTGGCCGCGTCATCGAATTCTCGGTACTGGCCGCCCATCGTCATGTGTTTGGCGTGCTGGCCTGGTTTTCAGTCTTGGCAGCACTTGGTTTAGGCCCCATGGGTGCCGTGTTGTACCGCTTGGCCGAATTTGTCACCCGCTACTGGAAACACAAAAGCAAAACCCTTGAGCAGCCGGTCAGCCTGGCCCTGCAAACCAATGCACACACAGCCTGGCACTGGATTGACAGCTTGCCAGCACGCATGACCGTGCTAGGCTTTGCAGTCGTAGGCAATTTTGAAGAAACCATCGACGGCTGGCGCCGTTATGCGGCGCAATCGAACACAGACAATGATGGTCTGGTGCTGGCCGCCACCGCTGGCGCCATCAATATTCAACTTGAAACGCCCAATGCGGCCGACACACCAGCCAACACCGGATTGCCATCGGACACCAATCTTCATCCCTCCCCCGAGCTGGCACACATGGCCATTTTGGTCGGACTGGTCTGGCGCGCCGTGGTCATGTGGCTCGTACTTCTGGCGCTTTTGACGCTGGCACGACTCATTGCCTGAGCGCGAGCGCCAACATGTACCACTTGGTATAAAAATCACAAATTACCCTTTTTAAGTGAACCCGTCTTGAACGCCCAATTTATTAGTCCTGTCGTCCAGCAACTAGTGCCTTATGTGCCGGGTGAGCAACCCAAAATAGCCAATCTGGTCAAGCTCAATACCAACGAAAACCCTTACCCCCCGTCACCACGCGTGGTAGCCGCCATCCAGCAGGCAGCGCAGCATGGCCTGCAGCTTTACCCTGACCCTGATGGCAGCGCATTGCGGCAGGCCATCGCCCGGCATCTTGACCTGACACCCCAACAAGTCTTCTTGGGCAACGGCTCAGACGAAGTTCTGGCCCATGCTTTTTTTGCCTTTTTCCAGCAGGGCTGCCCGCTGCTGATGCCCGACATCAGCTACAGCTTTTACAAAGTCTATTGCGGCCTGTACAGCATTGCTGCACGTACTGTGCCGTTACGTGAAAACCTGCACCTGAACGTGGCCGACTATGCCGTGCCCGACCAGACTGTCGCCGGGGTGGTGATTGCCAACCCCAATGCCCCCACCGGGGTTGGCTTGCCACTGGCCGACATTGAGACATTACTGCAAATGCACCCCAACCGGGTCGTGCTGATCGATGAGGCCTACGTTGACTTTGGCGGCCGTAGCGCCGTTGCCCTGATTGACCGCTATCCCAACCTGCTGGTAGTGCATACCCTGTCCAAGTCGCGCTCGCTCGCCGGTTTGCGCATTGGCTACGCCTGTGGCCAGGCGCACCTGGTTGAAGCCCTGAACCGGGTGAAAAACAGCTTCAACTCGTATCCGCTGGATCGGTTGGCGCTGGCCGGCGGCGCGGCCGCCTTTGAAGACCAGGCCTATTTTGAGCAAACCTGCCAAGCGGTAATGAGCAGCCGCGAAGGGCTGGTACTGGCGTTGGAAGACCTGGGCTTTGAGGTGTTGCCTTCACAAACCAATTTTGTCTTTGTACGCCACCCCGATCATGAGGGAGCCGAGCTCGCTGCCGGCTTGCGCACGCAAGGTGTGTTGGTACGGCATTTCAAACAAGCACGCATTGACCAATACCTGCGCATCAGCGTAGGCACGCCCACGCAATGTGATCAACTGGTCGCAGCCCTGGCCAAACTGGTCACGGCCAAAGCCTGAGGCACAGGCTTAAACAGCCGGACATTCGACGAAATGTTGGGGTCAGAGCACGTCGCTTTGCGAGTGGTCTGACCCACAAAGTTAATAGCGCCGTTTCTGTTTGAGTTCGGCGTATAAATCACTGTAGATCTGATAGCGATTCAGGCTGATGCTGTCAGGCTTGTCGTCCGAATTCACTGCGGCAATCACACCACAACCAGGTTCATGCAAGTGGCTGCAGTTGTAAAACTTGCAGTGTTTGACATGGGGCTTGAGGTCGGGCATGTAGGCCGCCAACTGGGCCGGCTCAATGTGGTTCAGGCCAAACTCCTGAAACCCCGGAGAATCAATCAGTGCCGTGGTTTTGTCCGCGTCCACCCAATACCAGGTGGTGCTGGTGGTAGTGTGTTTGCCGCTGCTCAGGGCCTGTGACAAAACGCCGGTTTGCACCAGGGCACCGGGGACCAGGCAGTTGATCAAGGTGCTTTTTCCGGCACCCGACGGCCCCAGCACCAGGGTGGTCTTGCCCGTCAGCCGCGAGCTCAAGGCTGAGCGCCCAGCTTCTGCGTTCGCGAGCGAAAGCGGCAACACGTCGTAACCCATGTGCCGATAAGGTGCCAGCCAGTTCCAGGCACGGGCAAAGGGCTCGGTGAGGTCACTTTTGTTAAGGGCAATGATCGGGGTGATGTGCTGCTCTTCGGCGGCAATCAGGGCCCGGGACAGTTGGCTGCTGGAAAACTCAGGCTCGGCGGCAATCAGGATCAGCACCTGATCCAGGTTGGCGGCAAACATCTTGGTTCGCACATCGTCCTGCCGATAGAACAGGTTGCGGCGCGGCTCTATTTTCTCAATCGTGCCTTCGTCCTGAGACGCCAGCCACAACACCCTGTCACCCACTACGCCTTCGCTTTTTTTACCTCGCGAATGGCAAATCAAACGCTCTCCCGCTGCGTTTTCAACCAAAAAATGGCGTCCATAGTTGGCCACGATCAGGCCTGGCGCGCGTTGAGCGTGAGTCATGGATGCGATGTGTTGACAGCGTCAGGCAGCGCATCCACTGCGGCAGCACAATCAAAGTCAGCCTGCGAGAGTCCGGCGACATCATGCGTGCAGTAACGCACCAGGCAGCGGTCAAATTGCACGATGAGTTCCGGGTGATGATGACGAGCCTGAGCCACCCAGGCTACGGCATTGACAAACAGCATGGTCTGGGCGTAGTCGGCAAAGCAGAAGGTTTTCTGGATCACCACCGCAGCGCCATCCCCGTCCAAATTCCAGCCCTCCAGTTTGGCCAGTCTTGTGACCACTTCCGTCGCAGTCAAGGCACGTTTGCTTTGGGTGAGAGACATTCTGAACTCAAAAATTAACGAGCCGCCGAGGCAACACCCTGCATGCGCGCCAGCCGTTCCGAAGCACCGGGGTGCGAATAATAAAAACGCACATACAGAGGATCTGGCGTCAGGGTGGCGGCATTGTCTTCGTAAAGCTTGAGCAGCGCGCTCGACAAATCCTGCGCGCTGGTTTGCCTGACGGCATAAGCATCTGCTTCAAATTCATGCTTGCGTGACAGCTGCGCAAAGAACGGGGCAATGAAGAAGCTGAACACCGGCATGACCAGCATGAACAGCAGCAGTGCCAGCGCATCATTGCCAGACGCCAGATTGGGCTGTACCCCCAGACCCGTATAAAACCAGACTTGTTGCGTCAGATAACCCAGCAACGCAAAGCCAGCCAGACTCAGGGCAAACATGGAAATAATGCGTTTGATGATGTGCTTGTGCTTGAAATGCCCGAGCTCATGCGCCAGCACGGCATCGACCTCTGGCGCACTGAGTTTGGCCAGAAGCGTGTCATAAAACACCACCCGCTTGGCGGCACCAAAGCCCGTGAAATAAGCGTTCGCATGGGCACTGCGCTTGCTGCCATCCATCACAAACAAGCCCCTGGCAGAAAAACCGCAACGCTGCATCAAGGCTGTCACGCGCGCTTTGAGTGTTTCGTCTTCCAGCGGTGCAAACTTGTTGAACAGGGGCGCAATCAGTGTCGGGTAGATCACCAATAACAGCAGGTTGAAACCCATCCAGAACAGCCAGGCCCACAACCACCAGAGCTTGCCCGTGGTGGCCATCATCCAGAGTATCAAGGCAGCGATCGGCAGCCCGATCAAGGCGCCGATCAGGCTGGACTTGAGCAGGTCAGCCAACCACAGCCTGAAAGTCATTTTGTTGAAGCCAAAACGCTGTTCAAGCACAAAGGTCTGGTACCAGGACAGTGGCAAATCAATGGCGCCACTGATCACGACAAAGGCCACCAGCAAAGCCAGTTGCTGCCCCATGCCATGCGCAGTGAATGGGATCAGGGCCTGGTTCAAGGCCGAGAGCCCACCCAGCAGGGTCCAGCCCAGCAACACCGCAGCGCCCAGCGCCATTTCAAACAGACCAAGACGTGCCTTGGCCAGTGTGTAATCAGCAGCTTTTTGATGGGCCGCCAATGAAATGCTGTCCGCAAAAGCCGCTGGTACCGCTTCCCGGTGCTGCGCCACATGGCGAATCTGACGCGAACTCAGCCAGTAACGGAGCACCAGACTCAAGCACAAGGCAGCGGCAAACAGCGAAGTCAGTAAAAATGAAGCAGAGAAAAGCGAGTCAGTCATGGCGGCGAAGTTTAGGTCATCGGCGACAATTTGGGTCATGCACAACGCCAACACCCCCACTGCCCTCCCTGCTCTGGCCAAATCGGATCTCAATCTGGTCTGGCTGGACTGCGAGATGACGGGCTTAAACCCGGAACATGAGCGCATCATCGAGATCGCGGTCATCGTCACCGACGCCCATTTGACGCAACGCATCGAAGGCCCGGTGCTGGTGATCCACCAAAGCGACGCTCTGCTCGACAAGATGGACAAATGGAACAAGAGCACACACGGCAAAAGTGGCCTGATTGACAAGGTCAAGGCCTCAACAGTGGTGGAAGAAGAGGCCGAGAAAGTACTGCTCCAGTTTTTAAGCCATTACGTGCCCAAGAGCGGCACCCCCATGTGCGGCAACAGCATCGGCCAGGACCGGCGTTTTCTGGCCAGGTACATGCCGAAGCTTGAAGCTTTTTTTCACTACCGCAACCTCGACGTGAGTACGCTCAAGGAACTCTCCAAGCGCTGGGCACCGGGGGTCTACAAGAGTTTTAAAAAGAAACAACGGCATACTGCATTGGCTGATGTACATGAGTCCATCGACGAACTGGAACACTACCGCACGCACTTTCTAAAATTACCAGTCTGAGAAAAAACAGAAGGCCAATCAGTAGAAACCCGAATCTATGGCATAATTCGCGGCTTCGCTGAAATTACAGCGTATTTTGTACATCTCCCAACATTCACTGGGTCTGCAGCCAGGTTGATTCACAACCTGCCTCAAAAAGACCCCCAGCATCCAGACGCACTCACTTGGCTGAGTCTGAGCCGGTTCCGTTTGATGGTTGATGTTTTTTAACCATGAACGGAGCAGCCGCACAACTTGCGGCGCTCTTCGTTTTGAGGACATTCCATGACTGACGCTACTTTAGCGGCGGGCGAATTTTCGTCTGCCGAAAACCTTTCCAACGACATCAACCTGTTGCCACATGACGCACCAGAGGCAGCAAGCCCGGTGGTCGCAGACATTCCCAACGGCTTTGTCACTCTGGGCCTGGCCCCGGAACTGATCCAGGCCGTGAAAGACCTGGGCTTTACCCAGCCCACCACGGTTCAGCTCAAAACCATTCCGCTGGCCATGCAAGGCGTCAGCTCTGACGGCAACAGTGCCCGTTTTATCGACCTGATGGTCTCCAGTCAGACCGGCAGTGGCAAAACCGCTGCATTCTTGTTGCCCGTGCTGCACACCTTGCTCAAGCAACAGGCGCAGGCTGAGGCCAAATCCCGTGCCGATTACGAACAGGCCGTGGCCGAAGCCACCGCCAAAGGCGAAGCGCCTCCCAAGCGCGCCAAGCGCAAGGACCCCACCAACCCACGCCATTTCAGTGCCCCCACGCCTGGCGCCCTGATTGTCTGCCCGACCCGCGAACTGGCTCAGCAAGTCGCACACGATGCGATCGACCTGGTTCAGCATTGCCGTGGCCTGCGCGTGGCCAACATCGTCGGCGGTATGCCTTACCAGTTGCAGATTGCCAAGTTGCAGAATGCCAATCTGGTGGTCGCAACACCGGGCCGTCTGCTCGACCTGCAACGTTCGATGCAAATCAAGCTCGATCAAGTGCAGTTTTTGGTGGTTGACGAAGCGGACCGCATGCTTGACCTGGGCTTCTCGGATGATCTGGCAGAAATCAACCAGCTCACCCTTGACCGCAAGCAGACCATGATGTTCAGCGCCACCTTTGCGCCACGCATCCAGCAACTGGCCGCCCGCGTGATGCGCGAGCCCCAGCGCATCACCATCGACAGCCCACAAGAAAAACACGCCAACATCAAGCAAGTGCTGTTCTGGGCTGACAACGCCCAGCACAAGCGCAAATTGCTCGACCACTGGCTGCGCGACACCACGATCAACCAAGCGATCGTGTTTGCCAGCACACAAATTGAATGCGACGGCTTGGCCAATGACCTGCAACAGGACGGCTTTGATGCCGTCGCGCTGCACGGCGCCTTGAGCCAGGGCCTGCGCAACCGCCGCCTGATGGCGCTGCGCCAGGGTCAGGTGCAAATCCTGGTGGCAACCGATGTGGCGGCACGCGGTATTGACGTGCCCACCATCACCCACGTGTTCAACTTTGGCTTGCCGATGAAGGCCGAAGACTACACCCACCGCATTGGCCGTACCGGCCGTGCCGGTCGTGACGGCCTGGCCGTCACGTTTGCCGAACTGCGTGACCGTCGCAAGATCTTTGACATCGAATCCTTCAATCGCCAGCCCATCAAGGCCGAAGTCGTGCCAGGTCTGGAACCCAAGCAGCGCATCCCCGAGTCACGCCCCAACAGCTTTGGCGGCCGCGACAACCGCGGTGGCGGCGACTTCAACAGCCGTGACCGCAAATTTGGCGGCGGCGGTCGCAGCGGTGGTTTTGACGCGCCGCGTGGTCACTTTGACACACCTCGCGGTGGCTTTGCCGACCGAAACACCAATGGACCCCGCATGATTAGCGCAGGCAACTTCCAGCACAACAACGGTGGCGGTTTCGCTGGCCGTGACGACCGCTCTTTTGCACCGCGTGAAAGCGCGCCACGTGAAGGCTTCAACTACGAACGCAAGGGTGGTTTCAACGACCGCTTTGCCGGCGACCGCAATGCCGGCGCAGCACCCCGTGGTGACTTTGCTGCCCGCAAGCCCGCCTTTGGCAAACCTGCGTTTTCCAAACCCGCGGGCGGTGGCAAGGTGTTCGTCCCGCGTGACGCGCAAAAACGCTTTGCCAAGAACGACCGCTAATTAAAACTGGCAATGATCCAAGCCCGCTGATTGAAAAGTCAGCGGGCTTTTTTGTGCCCAAAGCCAAGACGTGACGGATGAAGTCGCTTACGTAACCGATTAACCACCACCCAACACACCGCCCTGCCAGCCACCCAGCACAATCGCAGCCACTTGCAGCAGCAACAGAAGCGCCAAAGGCGACAAGTCAATGCCGCCCACCAAGGGCAAGATGCGGCGAATGGGACGCAAAAGAGGTTCGACCAGACGGGCTATCACCCCAGTCATGACCGATGACGTAGGCACCCAGGACAAGACGGCGTAAACAATCACGGCCACCGTCAAGCCAGAAATGGCCATGCTCAGCAAGCCGAACACCGCCAGCACTGGCAAGAAAAACAAACCGCCACCAGCTCCGGCAATGAGCCACAGCAGGGCGAATTTGGCCAGCTGCAGCAAAAAGGCCGCCACCAAACTGGCTGTGTCAAGTGCACCCATCGCCGGCAACACACGGCGCAGCGGCAGCACAATCCAGTCGGTCAGCGCAAACACGAATCGCCCCAAGGGGTTACCTGAACGCACCGACATGGGGATGCGCAGGAACTGCATGTAAAGACGCAGCAGGCTGGCACCCCCCACAACGCCCACCACGACCTCAAGCAACAAAGAAATAATCTGATAAAGCATGGCATCAATGCAGGGTTGAGAAGCAACGGTAATGATAACGACAGGCGCACTAGCTCTTAAAATTCGGAGTTCTGTCAAAACCACGTATTGCCTTGCTGCCCACTTGATGGATTGAATGCAGCTTTTATGGATTGTCCACATGTCTGACCACACCACCACCCCCACACACCCGCCAGTCCTGCAGGATGAAAACCAGTTGATTTTGGAGCGACGCGAAAAACTTAAAGCCCTGCGCCAGACACAGGCCGAGGGCAAAGGCGTTGCCTTCCCGAACGACTTCAAGCCCGCCGACCATGCTGCCGACCTGTTTGCCGCGCACGCCGGACAAACGCCCGAGGGCTTGATTGAACAAGGCGCGAAGGCCAAAGTGGCCGGGCGCATGATGCTCAAACGTGTCATGGGCAAGGCCAGCTTTGCCACATTGCAGGACAGTACCGGGCGTATCCAGATCTACATCAAGGGGGAAGACGTAGGAGCTGATGTGTACGCCGCCTTCAAGCATTGGGACCTGGGCGACATCGTCGCAGCAGAAGGCCTGGTCTTCAAAACCAAAACCGGTGAACTCTCCATTCACGCAAGCAGCATCCGTCTGCTGACCAAAAGCCTGCGCCCCTTGCCCGACAAGTTTCATGGCATGGCCGACCAGGAGCTTAAATACCGCCAGCGCTATGTGGACATGATCACCGACGAGGACACCCGCAAGCGCTTTATGGCGCGCAGCAAGGCTGTGTCAGGTATTCGTGAATTCATGGTGGCGCACAACTTCCTGGAAGTTGAAACACCCATGCTGCACCCGATTCCGGGCGGGGCCAACGCCAAACCCTTCACCACCCACCACAATGCGCTGGACCAACAGATGTTCCTGCGCATTGCCCCCGAGCTTTACCTCAAGCGCCTGATCGTTGGTGGTTTCGACCGGGTGTTCGAGATCAACCGCAGCTTCCGCAACGAAGGCATCAGCGTGCGCCACAACCCTGAATTCACCATGATGGAGTTTTACGCAGCGTATTGGGACTATCAAGACCTGATGACGTTTACCGAAGCGCTGATTCGCGACGCCGCCCAGCGCGCCACGGGCACGTTGCAGCTCAGCTATGGCGGCAAGGCTGTCGATCTTGAACAGCCCTTTGAGCGTCTGACCATCCACGAGGCGATTTGCAAGTACACCGAAGCAGGTCAGATGCTGGACGATGGCTCTGGTTTGAAGGTAGACAGCGCGGCCTGGCTGCGCTCCGTCCTGCCCAAATTGGGCATCACCGAAGCCAAGCATCACATTTCTACCCGCAGCCTGCCCAGCCTGCAGGTGCTGTACTTTGAGGAGACTGTGGAAGAAAAACTCTGGCAGCCAACCTTCATCATGGAGCACCCCACCGAAATCTCACCGCTGGCGCGCGCCAATGACACCCGCCCGGAGGTCACCGAACGCTTTGAGCTTTACATCACCGGGCGCGAATTCGGCAACGGTTTCTCTGAATTGAATGACGCCGAGGAACAAGCCGCCCGCTTTCAAGCCCAGGTGGCTGCCAAGGACGACGGTGATGACGAAGCCATGTACTATGACCACGACTTCATTCGTGCCCTGGAGTACGGCATGCCGCCCACCGGCGGCTGCGGCGTCGGCCTGGACCGGCTGATGATGCTGCTGACCGACAGCAGCAGCATTCGTGATGTCATCCTGTTCCCGGCCCTGCGCCGCGAAGCACAGGAAAAATAACCCATGCCGCAAGCCCCTTGGCCCTACCCACGCTGGATCGCACACCGGGGTGCTGGCAAACTGGCGCCTGAAAACACGCTGGCAGCCTTTCGGCTGGGGGCCAGCCATGGCTATCGCATGTTCGAGTGCGATGTCAAACTGAGCCGTGACGGTGTCCCTTTTTTAATGCACGATGACACCCTGACGCGCACCAGCAACGCCGCAGACAAGCTGGGGCCAGACAGCAGTGCCACCGGTGGCGACCATCTCTGGGGAACGCTGGCCCAGCTTGATGCCGGCAGCTGGCATTCACGCACCTTTGCCGGTGAACCATTGCCCACCTTCGAAGCCATTGCCCGGTACTGCTTGCGCAATGCTTATTTTTTGAATATCGAGATCAAACCGACACCCGGTCAGGAACGCCAGACCGGTGGTGCGGTTGCCAACCTTGCCGCACGACTGTGGCAAGGTGCCAGCGCAGCACCGCTGCTGACCTCATTTCAGGTGCCGGCACTGGAAGCTGCCATGTCAGCGCAGCCCGATTTGCCGCGCGGTCTGCTGCTCGATACGCTGTGGCCCGGCTGGCTGGAGACCGCGCAACGTCTCGGCTGCGTCGCCATCATCTGCGACCACGTCTTGTGGGATCAGGTCAGCCTGACGCAGGCCCAAAGCGCCGCCTTCAAAACCCTCAGCTACACCGTCAACGACGAAGCCACAGCTAGGCGCCTGCTGGACCTGGGACTCGATGGCATCATTACCGATCGAGTGGATTTGTTCAGCCCGGCCAGCCTTTGCGCATAAACCACTGGACGGTAGCAGCCGTGACCACCAGTCCCAGATAAGTCATCATCTTGCCGTCCTGACCCAATAGCGCCAAACCGAGTGCCAGCACCACCAAACCTGACAAAAAAATGAGCGCAAACTGTGTAGTCAGTGAAAATCTGGAGGATTTTTTACCTGGCAGGAATCGGACCAACCAAGGCAGCAACAGCGCCAGCCACAAGGCAGGTGCCGCAAAATTCACAACATGGTTCAACAGCGCAAGTATGCCCATCAGCGAACCCCGGGGGAAAAGAAAAAATGATACAGGTCAAAGCACATGGCAGCTGATTTTATAATCCACGTATGGCAGTCTGGGCATTAGGCATCAATCACACCACCGCACCGCTTGATCTGCGCGGTCGGTTTGCCTTCGCCATCGATCAGGTCGAACCCACTTTACATGCCTTGCGCGGTGCATTGACACGCGTGCCAGAGGCCGCCTTGATCTCGACTTGCAACCGTACCGAGATTTATTGTGCGGGTGAGCAATCCCAGCTGGAGCCCACCCTGTCCTGGCTGGCGCAATGTGGCGGTGTCCCTGCCGACCTGCTGCGCGCCCACTCCTACACCCTCAACGACGGCCTGGCGGCCCGCCACGCTTTTCGGGTTGCCAGTGGCCTCGATTCGATGGTCCTTGGAGAACCGCAGATACTGGGCCAGATCAAGGATGCCGTGCGCGCGGCCGAAGCTGCTGGCGCACTGGGAACCACGCTGAGTCAGCTCTTTCAGCGCTCATTTGCTGTCGCCAAGGAGGTGCGCACTTCGACCGAAATCGGTGCCCACTCGATCAGCATGGCCGCCGCCGCCGTGCGACTGGCCGGACAACTTTTTGAAGACCTGACTGAGGTCAAAATTTTGTTTGTGGGGGCCGGTGAGATGATTGACCTGTGCGCCACCCACTTTGCGGCCAAAAGTCCCAAAAGCATTGCCATAGCCAACCGCACCCTGGCACGCGGCGAAGAACTGGCAAACAAATTTGGTGCCGAAGTGATGCGCCTGGCCGACCTGCCCGAGCGCCTGCATGAATTTGACGCGGTGATCAGCTGCACGGCCAGCACGCTGCCGCTGATCGGCCTGGGCTCCGTCGAGCGCGCGCTCAAACGTCGCCGCCGCCGCCCCATGTTCATGGTCGATCTGGCGGTACCGCGCGACATTGAGATTGAGGTCAAGGCGCTGGAAGATGTCTATCTCTACACCGTCGATGACCTGGCCGGAGTGGTGCAAACCGCGCAAGCCAACCGGCAAGCCGCCGTGGCGCAAGCCGAAGCCATCGTGGATGCCGGGGTACAAAGCTTTTTGCATTGGATCGAACAGCGCAGCACCGTCCCGCTGATCCAGCAACTCAACGCGCAAGCTGATGAATGGCGTGTCAATGAGATTGCCCGCGCCCGCAAGCTGCTGGCCAAAGGCGAAGACATCGAGACGGTATTGGAAGCGCTCAGCAAAGGTTTGACCCAAAAGATGCTGCATGGTGCCATGGCGGAATTGCGTGGGGGCGACAGCCACACCCGAGACCGTGCCAGCGCCGCTGTGCAACATTTTTTCTTGCGCAAAGAGCGTTAGCGACGCTGCATGCCGCTGCGTCTTTGCGGTCAGCGCAGCGACGTGGTCATTCCGAACAACATGGATTGCCACGTTGCGCTCGCAATGACAATATGCCGGGCGCTGTGTCTGGGCTCCCCCTTCACCCTGTCTTCATCTTCGCAAAGTCAATGAAAACCTTTCTCCGTCAACAACTTGCCCGTTATGCCGATCGTCTGGGCGAACTGGAATTTTTGCTGTCGCGACCCGATATCATGAGCGACATGGCGCAATTTCTGCTGCTGTCGCGCGAACACACCGAGGTGGCCGCGGTGGCGAGTCGCTGGCAACGCTACCAACAGCGCGAAGCGGACCTGGCCTCTGGCCAGGAATTGCTGGCAGGAAGTGCGGGTGACGCTGACATGGCGGCGATGGCGCAGGAAGAAATTGATGACGCCAGCGCCGAACTGCAGCAGCTTGAAGCCGAACTGCAGCGCATGCTGCTGCCCAAAGATCCCGATGACGCGCGCAATGCCTTTGTTGAAATTCGCGCTGGCACCGGCGGCGATGAATCTGCCCTGTTTGCCGCTGACCTCGCGCGCATGTACCTGCGCTATTGCGAACGCCGCAGCTGGAGGCCTGAAATCATCAGTGAATCGCCCAGCGAGTTAGGTGGCTACAAGGAAGTTGTCATCAAGGTCGACGGCAATCATGTCTATGGCGCCCTCAAGTTTGAGTCCGGTGGTCACCGGGTGCAGCGTGTGCCGGTCACCGAAACCCAGGGCCGCATCCACACCAGCGCCTGCACCGTGGCCGTGCTGGCCGAACCCGATGAGGCCGAGGCCATCAAAATCAATCCGTCGGATTTGCGCATTGACACCTATCGCGCCAGTGGTGCCGGTGGTCAGCACATCAACAAAACCGATTCTGCGGTGCGCATCACCCACCTGCCCACCGGCATCGTGGCCGAATGCCAGGACGGCCGCAGCCAGCACAGCAACAAGGCGCAGGCCCTCAAGGTACTCACCGCCCGCATTCAGGAAAAGGACCGCAGCGAGCGCGCCGCCAAAGATGCGGCCGAGCGCAAGAGTCTGGTCGGTAGCGGCGACCGCAGCGACCGCATCCGCACCTACAACTTTCCCCAAGGGCGACTCACCGACCACCGCATCAACCTGACCTTGTACAAGCTGCTCACCATCATGGAAGGCGACCTTGACGATGTGGTCAACGCGCTGCAGGCCCACGAAGCCGCCGCGCAACTGGCAGCACTGGAACTCAATGCCTGACGTGCAATGAAACCGATTCATCTGGTTCCCGCTACCCTCGGACAAACGTTCGCCAGCCTGCAAAACAGGGGGCTGGATCGGCTGGACGCCCAACTGTTGCTACTGCACGTTCTGGACAAGCCTGTCAACCAGCGCGGCTGGCTGCTGTCGCATGATGATGCACCGTTGCTACCGGCCATCGCCTCGGCCCTGGAACCCCTGGTACAACGCCGCCTAGATGGCGAACCATTGGCCTATCTGACCGGCCACAAAGAATTTTTTGGGCTTGACTTGCAGGTGGACGCCCGGGTGCTGGTGCCCCGGCCCGATACCGAAACGCTGGTGAACTGGGCGCTGGAGGAACTCGACGGTCAGCAACGCGTGCTTGATCTGGGCACAGGAAGCGGCGCCATCGCCCTGGCGCTCAAGGCCAGCCAGCCTGCGCTTCGCGTCCACGCCACCGACTTCAGCGCAGAGGCTCTGGCCGTGGCCCGAGCCAATGCCCAAAGGCTCAAACTTGACGTCAGCTTCCATCAGGGCGTCTGGTTTGCCGCCTTGACTGAACTTGACGCCCGGTTTGACTGCATCGTCTCCAATCCGCCTTACATCGCTGAACTTGACCCCCATCTGGCAGGGCTGCAGTTTGAGCCAGCGCAAGCACTCACCAGCGGCCCGGACGGCCTGGACGACCTGCGCCAGATCATCTGCGAGGCGCCAAGGCATTTGGTGCCTGGCGGCTGGCTGCTGCTGGAACACGGCTACGATCAAGCGTATGCCGTGCGCAGTTTGCTCAGCGCAGCAGGCTTTGTGCACGTGCAGTCACGCCGCGACCTGGCGGGCATCGAGCGCTGTAGCGGCGGCCAGTTCAATCCGTGAAAAGAGAAGTATCCCGACCATGACCAAGCCCCTTGAAGAGCGACTCACCAACCTGGAAGTCAAAGCCAGTTTCGCAGAAGACCTGCTGGACAAGCTCGATCAGATCATCATCCGCCAGCAAGACCAGATTGACCGCCTGACCCGTGAGGTGCAGTGGTTGAGTCAGCAAGCGCCGCCGGATGCGGCCACCGCGTCACGCAACCTGCGCGACGATTTGCCACCGCACTACTAAGACCCCAGAGCATCCCTAAGCCCGGCAGGGTTTCGCCCCCTTCAGGGTCTAAAAGTGAAATAATTAAAGCTGTTTTTTTAATAGGAATCTTTAGCATGAGCGACGCACAGCAACGCATTGACGACTTGGTCAAACACAACGACATTCTGCTTTTCATGAAAGGCACGGCCAGTTTTCCGCAGTGCGGCTTCTCGGGCCGCGCGATACAGATCCTGAAAGCCTGTGGCGTTGACCCCAAAGCCATCAAAACCGTCAATGTGCTGGAAGACGACGGCATTCGTGCTGGCATCAAGGACTACAGCAACTGGCCCACCATTCCGCAGTTTTATTTCAAAGGCGAGTTCATTGGTGGCTCCGACATCATGATGGAAATGTACGAGAACGGTGAATTGCAGACCATGCTGGGTACGCCTGCAGCCTGATACAGCAAGGCTGACAACCCCGATGGGGGTTGCTTCAGCGGGGTCAAGCGAGCCAGACCTTCTGCGCCTTCAGTACCGCTTGCGGGTAAGGCGCACGGCCTCGTGAGCCGTTATAACGCCCCAGCGCCATGAACCAGTCTCCCCCTTCACGGTTCAGGTAGTGGCGCAAAATCACACAACCAAAGCGCAAATTGGTCTGCATGTGAAACAGTTTGCCGGCATCACCATCCGCCAGCACCCGGGTCCAGAATGGCATCACCTGCATGTATCCGCGTGCTCCTGCGCTGCTCACGGCAAACTTGCGAAAATTGCTCTCCACCTGAATCAGCCCCAACACCAGCGACTCGTCCAAACCGGCGCGCCTGGCTTCGTACCAAACCGTTTGCAGAAATTCTTTGCGGGTATTCCAGTCTGAATATTTTTTCGCCAGGCGCTCACTCATCGCGCCCAGCCAACGCAAATAACGCAGCCGCGACTCGGTGTCTGGAAACTCTGGCACGGGTGGCGCCTGGTTGGCAATAGCGGAGCTCAAGGCGGTGCGAACCGCGTCAGCCAGAGGCTCCTCCATTTGCGCCCCAGCCCAGGATGGCTCTGCATAAAGAAGCGAGCCCAGTCCTGCACCAACACAAAAAGGCCGGAGGCTCAAAACACCTGCAAGAACAGCTCGCCGGGTTGTCATCACATCACGCCATCACGGCCAGGACAAAGCGGCACGCCTTGCGTTCAAGGTCCCTGGATTGGTTCATGGACCGACTTTAACCTTCAGTTTCGACATCAGCAAGTTGGCGATTCCGGTCAGGGCAATCACGCTGGCAGTGGCATCCCGGCGGTGCTGGTATTCCACATTGCCCTCTTTCAGAGCCCGGTCACCAATATTCACCCGGTGCGGCACGCCGATCAGCTCCCAGTCGGCGAACATCGCACCTGGGCGCTCGCCCCGGTCGTCCAGTATGACATCAACGCCAGCCGCCAATAGTTCGGCATACAAGTCTTCAGAAGCAGCCTTGACTTCGGTGAACCGATCCGCATTGATCGGGCAAATTACCACGGTGAACGGCGCCAAAGCATCGGGCCAGATGATGCCACGTTCGTCGTGATTTTGTTCAATGGCAGCGGCTGGCAAACGTGTAATGCCGATGCCATAGCAGCCCATTTCCATGAACTGCGGCTTGCCGTTCATGTCCAGGAAGGTCGCCTTCATGGCCTGGCTGTATTTGGTACCGAGGTAAAAGACATGGCCCACCTCGATGCCACGCTCGATCGCCAACATACCCTGGCCATCAGGCGAAGCATCACCGGCCACGACATTGCGCAAGTCGGCCACCAGCGTCGGTTCGGGCAGATCGCGGCCCCAGTTGACGCCGGTGATGTGAAAGTCAGCCTCGTTGGCGCCGCAGACCCAGTCGCTCATCACCGCCACTTCGCGATCCACCACCAACTGCACCGGTTTCTTCAGACCAATTGGCCCCAAATAGCCGGGCAAACAGCCAAAGTGGTCTTCAATCTCACCGAGGGTCGCAAAGCGAAAAGCCTGCAATCCAGGCAACTTGCTGACCTTGACTTCATTCATGTCGTGGTCTCCGCGCAGCAACAGCAGCCAGACCTGCGTCTTCACCACTTCACCCTGCTCATTGAGCGTATCGGTGGCCAGCACCAAGGATTTGACAGTATTTTTCAACGGTAGGTCGAGTAGTTCGGCGACCGCCGCACAGGTGCTTTTGCCGGGCGTCGCCGTCCTGGTCATGGCTTGCGTGGCCGCAGGGCGCGGGCCGACGGGAGCCAGTGCCTCGGCCTTTTCCATGTTGGCGGCGTAATCGCTGCCCGGGCAATACACAATAGCGTCTTCTCCAGTGGCGGCAATCACCTGGAACTCTTCGCTCAAATCCCCGCCAATGGCGCCACTGTCAGCCGCCACTGCACGGTAAGTCAGGCCAAAACGGTCAAAAATGCGTCGGTAGGCTTGCGCCATGACCTGGTAACTGGCTTTGGCGGACACTTGGTCGCGGTCAAAGCTGTAGGCATCTTTCATGATGAATTCACGGCCACGCATCAGACCGAAACGCGGACGCCGCTCGTCACGGAACTTGGTTTGAATCTGGTAAAAATTCTTCGGCAACTGCTTGTAGCTGCGGATTTCCTGCCTTGCAATGTCGGTCACCACCTCTTCGCTGGTCGGCTGGATCACAAAGTCGTTCGCGTGGCGGTCCTTGATGCGCATCAACTCAGGGCCCATCTTGTCAAAACGACCGGTCTCAGCCCACAACTCGGCAGGTTGCACCACCGGCATGGCCAACTCGACGGCACCGGCCCGGTTCATTTCTTCACGAACAATGGCCTCCACTTTGCGCACCACACGTAGCCCCATGGGCATCAGGGTGTAAATACCAGCACCCAGTTTTTTGATCATGCCAGCACGCATCATGAGCTTGTGGCTGACAATTTCGGCATCCGCCGGGGCTTCTTTGAGGGTAGAAATAAAAAATTGGGAGGCTCTCATGGGATATCCAGCGATCTGTCAGGGTTATGCCGCTTGCTGCACCGCCCGGGCTGTGCATAATCAAGCTAATTTAAAAATTGGGGTTTGATTATGCTTGACCGGGACGGCTTTAGGCCGAACGTCGGCATCGTCCTGCTCAACCAGAAAAATCAGGTGTTTTGGGGCAAGCGTATCCGTACGCACTCCTGGCAGTTCCCGCAGGGTGGCATTGACCGAGGCGAAACCCCCGAGCAGGCCATGATTCGGGAGCTGCATGAAGAAATTGGGCTGCAACGCGAACATGTCCGCATTGTGGCCCGCACCCGTGACTGGTTGCGCTATGAGGTGCCAGACCGTTTTATTCGCCGCGATTCGCGCGGTTTTTACAAAGGCCAGAAACAGATCTGGTTCTTGTTGCAACTGGTCGGTCACGACTGGGATCTGAACTTGCGCGCCACCAGCCATCCAGAATTCGACGCCTGGCGCTGGAATGATTACTGGGTGCCGCTGGATGCGGTGGTGGAGTTCAAACGCGAGGTCTATGTGACAGCACTGACCGAGTTGTCTCGCTTTTTGCCGCGCAATGAACATCGAAACCGATTCCTGCGTCAGGGCATCCGGCCGCTGGACATGGAGCAGACCTGCGTCAATATGCCGGATGCCAGCTTTGAGATACCTCCGGGCGCCACCCACGATTCGCCGCCCCCTTCTGGACAACAACATGCCTGAATTACGGTCTCGGCACCATCTGCCATGCGCCTTGAAAAACTGGTTGTTGCTGGGTTTGGCGTGCTGTGCATTGGGAGCACAAGCACAAGGCCCGGCCGATGATCCGGACTGGAAAGAAACCGAGGTTCCGGCGCCACCCCAATTCGACACCAAGCAGCTGGTAGCCATTGACATGCCACCTTATGTGAGTATGAAATTTGGCATTGATCCCGCAACATTGGCCATCACGCCCGACGGCATCGTACGGTATGTCATGGTGGCACTGAGCCCCAGCGGTGCCATGACTGCGTTTTATGAAGGCATTCGCTGTGCCACAGGTGAAGTCAAGGGTTATGCCCGAGCCAACGCCAGCGGTATCTGGACTCTGGTGAAAAACCCGGAATGGCGCAGGCTCAACGACAAGCAGCCGTCCAAACACGCGCTGGCGCTGGCCCAGCAAGGTGCCTGTGAAGGCAATGCCAGTGCCAGCTCGGCGGCGGATACCCTCAGAAAACTCAAAGGCAATTAGCTTGGCAGGCAGGTGCCTGCCATCACCGTGTCAGCGTTTGAGCACCAAGTTATCGCGGTGCACCATTTCTGGCTCGGCCAAATAACCCAGCAAGGCTTCAAACTGGCTTGAGGGCTTGCGACAGATCAGGCGCGCCTCGGTGCAGGCGTAGTTGGCCAGCCCACGGGCGATTTCAATCCCTTGCGGATCGCGGATGGCAATCACATCGCCGCGCGAGAAATCGCCTTCCACACCGGTCATGCCAACAGGCAACAAGCTCGAACCTTCGCCCAACAACTTGGCTACCGCACCGGCATCCACCGTGACGGCACCACGCAATTGCAAATGGTCGGCAATCCACTGCTTGCGCGCATTCTGCTTAGGCATAGGCGCCACCAGCAGCGTGCCAATAGCCTCACCCTGACCCAGACGCAGCAAGGCATCAGGCTCGCGTCCCCAGGCGATCACGGTCGAAGCGCCTGAACCCGCTGCCCGCTTGGCGGCCAAAATTTTGGTGATCATGCCGCCACGCCCCAAACTGGAACCAGCACCACCGGCCATGGCTTCCAGCGCAACATCGCCGGCCTGTGCCACATGGACAAACTGGGCATTGGCGTCCTTGCGTGGATCGGCGGTGAACAAACCTTTTTGGTCGGTCAGGATGATCAGCGCGTCGGCTTCAACCAGGTTGGCCACCAAGGCGCCCAGGGTGTCGTTGTCGCCGAACTTGATCTCGTCATTGACCACGGTGTCGTTTTCATTGATCACCGGCACCACGCCGAGTTTGAGCAGGGTCAGCAGCGTGGAACGCGCATTGAGGTAGCGCTCACGGTCCGCCAGATCGGCGTGCGTGAGCAGCACCTGGGCACTACCCAAGCCGTTTTCACGCAGTTTGGTCTCGTACATATGCGCCAGACCCATTTGTCCGACTGCCGCGGCAGCCTGCAATTCATGGATTTCATGCGGACGCTTGGCCCAGCCCAGACGCTTCATGCCTTCGGCAATGGCGCCACTGGAGACCATGATGACCTCTCGCCCCTGATGCACCAGCACCGCCATTTGTCGGCACCACTCACCGATAGCCAGCTCATCCAGGCCCCGGCCGTCGTTGGTCACGAGACTGGAACCGACCTTGACCACCACACGGCGGGCGTCACGCAATGTTGAATTCTCTTGTTCTTGAGCCATTTAACCCTCTTGGGCAGGTCGTTTGTTTCAGGTGCTTTAATGCGATGCGTCAGGCCCGATCGGCTCGGCAAAGCGCGGGTCGATGACCTCGGGCGCCAGTTCAATTTTTTGCTGGGCACTGATGTGCTTGTACACCGCCTTGATCAGCGACTCGCAACCCTCGCGTGTCAGCGCCGAAATTTCAAACACGGGCCCCTTGAACTTGAGGCGTTTGACAAAATCCTTGACCAAGGCCTCGCGCTCTTCCGCGGGCACCATGTCGAGCTTGTTAAGCACCAGCCAGCGCGGTTTCTTGTACAGCGCGGTATCGTATTTTTTGAGCTCATTGACAATCGCCTTGGCCTGCGCCACGGTATCAACGCCGTCATCAAACGGGGCCATGTCGACCACATGCAGCAACAAGCGGGTGCGCTGCAAATGGCGCAAGAACAAATGCCCCAGACCGGCACCTTCAGAAGCACCTTCGATCAAACCGGGCAGGTCGGCCACCACAAAGCTCTGTTCAGGCCCCACGCGCACCACACCGAGGTTGGGATGCAGGGTCGTGAACGGGTAGTCGGCAATGCGCGGGCGGGCGTTTGATATGGCCGTGATCAGGGTTGATTTGCCCGCATTGGGCATGCCCAGAAGACCGACATCAGCCAGCACCTTGAGCTCTAATTTAAGGTTGCGTTTTTCGCCTGGCCAACCTGGCGTTTTCTGCCGTGGGGCACGGTTGATGGCGCTCTTGTAGCGCAGATTGCCAAAACCACCGTCGCCGCCTTTGGCAATGGTGATGACCTCACCCGGCTTGAGCAACTCAAACAGTACCTCGCCGGTTTCAGCGTCAGAAATGATGGTACCCACCGGCATTTTGAGCGTGATGTCTTCACCGGCGGCACCAAACATGTCGGAACCCATGCCATGCTGACCGCGCTGGGCATCATGCCGGCGTGAAAAGCGGTAATCGACCAAGGTGTTGAGGTTGGGGTCTGCTACCGCAAACACATGTCCGCCACGGCCACCATCGCCGCCATTCGGACCACCAAACTCCTTGTACTTTTCATGCCGAAACGAGACGCAGCCAGCGCCACCATCCCCAGCGGAGACATCAATGTAGGCTTCGTCAACGAATTTCATGGTGCAATTATCAGTTGGGGACAGCACTGACCTGGCAAACGCACAAGCTGCACTCTATCCCGCAAGGTTTCACAAATAAAAAACCCCGCGCCGTGCGCAGGGTCTTGCGTGGGGACAGTGTCAGCCCTTAAGCTGCTGCGGTCACGCTCACGGTATGCCGGTTCAAAGCGCCTTTGATGGCGAACGACACATGACCTTCTGTCAATGCAAACAGCGTGTGGTCTTTGCCAATACCAACATTGGCACCAGGATGGAATTGGGTACCGCGCTGGCGCACGATGATCGCGCCAGGTGCGACCAATTGGCCACCAAACATCTTCACACCGAGCATTTTGGGCTTGGAATCGCGCCCGTTTCGCGTCGAGCCGCCGCCTTTTTTATGTGCCATGACTCTTGCTCCTTATGCAGAAATCGCACCAATCAGGAGTTCGGTGAACTGCTGACGATGACCTTGACGTTTTTGGTAGTGTTTACGACGGCGCATTTTGAAAATGCTGACCTTGTCGTGTTTGCCATGTGCCAAAACTGTGACACTGACCGCTGCACCGGACACCAAGGGTGTACCGACCTTCAACTCTGCGCCGCTGCCGACTGCCAGAACCTGGTCGATCACAATCTCTTGGCCTACGTCCGCAGCAATCTGTTCTACTTTAATTTTTTCGCCGGTTGCAACTCTGTATTGTTTGCCACCAGTTTTTATGACCGCGTACATAATAACCTCTTAATGATACTCTCCGAACGAATTTTCGCAGAGCCCGGAATTATCGCATAAGTTCTAACAACTGTCCAATCCTGGAGAGGTGGTACGAAGTTTCGGCAAACCAAGGCTTGCGGATTTTCTATAATCCGCACAACTAATCGGGTCACTGTCTTGCAAGCCACTCAATCTCAAAAACCCAGCTTTATGGCGATCATCGCGCAGGATATGCGAGAGGTCGATCTGGTCATTACGCATCGCCTCGACTCCGGCGTACCACTGGTGGGACAAGTCTCGCGGTACATCATTTCTGCTGGCGGCAAGCGGCTGCGCCCTGCGCTGCTGTTGTTGATATGCGGCGCCCTTGGCTACACAGGTGCCCAGCGCTTCAACCTGGCGGCAGTGGTGGAATTCATCCACACCTCCACCCTGTTGCATGACGATGTGGTGGACGATTCATCGATGCGACGCGGCAACCCGACCGCCAACGAAACCTTTGGCAATCCAGCCAGCGTTCTGGTCGGTGATTTCTTGTATTCCCGCTGTTTTCAAATGATGGTGGATGCGCAAAACATGCGCATCATGGAAGTCCTCGCAGAAGCCACCAATGTCATCGCTGAAGGCGAAGTCATGCAATTGATGAACATGCACAATGCAGCCCTGGATGAAACAGGCTACCTGCATGTGATTCGCTCCAAAACAGCAAAACTGTTCGAAGCAAGCGCACGCGTAGGCGCCATTTTGGCCAATGCCAGCCCCGACATGGAAGCCGTCTGCGCCAACTATGGGCAAGCCCTTGGCACCGCCTTCCAAATCATTGACGATGTGCTTGACTACACTGGCGACGCTACGGTGATGGGCAAAAACCTGGGTGATGATCTGCGTGAAGGCAAGACCACATTGCCCCTGATCGCAGCCATGCAGCGCGCCAGCGATCAGGAGCGCCAACTCATTCAAAGCGCCATTGAAACCGGCAAACTTGAACTGATAGACCAGGTCGTGGCCATTGTGCAAGCCACTGGCGCCCTCGATGTGGCGCGACAAGCAGCTGCAGAAGAAGCGCGCCGAGCCATCATGGCTGCCGAGCAATTACCAGACAATGCGCACAGGCAGTGTTTGATACAATTAGCGGCTCAGTTGTTGGAACGTCAATCCTGACGCTCCAGAGCAAAAATCGGAATGTAGCGCAGCCTGGTAGCGCACTTCGTTCGGGACGAAGGGGTCGGAGGTTCGAATCCTCTCATTCCGACCAAATAAATCAATGGGTTAGCTCAGTATACGAGTTAGCCCATTTTGCTTTCTGCTACGCAGGCATCAATTTACCCAAACCACCGAGACTGACGCACTGCCCGCCCATTTTGTTGGAAGGTGACGTTGTGACAGCCCGCTGGCTATGGAATAGCTCCGGCCTGATCTTGCACAGCACGGAACTTGCGCTTCACAATACTCGTCCAAGTGCTCGTCGCGAGCAAATATTCAAGAGGTTCCAGGATGCACTATCGTATTTTTCGCTGGAGTTGGCTGTTGTTGCCATGGCTTGCCGCCTGCAGCAGCTACGCGCCACCTGTCAATTTGCTCAATATCACCAGAGATGCACTGGTAGCCCGAATGGGAGAGCCAGATAGGGTACGGCAGATGAACGAGGGAACCCGACTGGAGTTTCCTCGCGGGCCGATGGGGAAGCACACCTGGTTTGTCTATTTTGATGCAGCAGGGCGCGCCATCAGGTCCGAACAGGTTTTAACCGAACAGAACTTCAACCAGATCAACCCGGGCATGGCTCAGGACGAGGTGCACCAACGGCTTGGCCGACCCAGTGAGGTCCAGGCGCTCGGACGTTCGCGTGGCGTGGTATGGAGCTATCGCTACGAAAATTACTTGTGCCAATGGTTTCAGGTGGAACTGACGTTGGAGCAGCAGGTGCGTTCAACCGGTTATGGGCAACCGCCCGAATGTATGGGTAGGGACGACCTCCTTGTATCTCTGCGTTAACTGGCTCGCAGAACTGCGTTTACCCAGCACTTTGGCGATCGTTTAAGCCTTGCCAGTCAACGGCCACCCGAAACGTCGATAAATGATCCGGTGGTGTAGGAGGCTTCATCCGAGATCAACCACAACGCGGCCTTCGCCACCTCCATTGGCTCGCCACCCCGAGCCATGGGCACAGACGACTGCAATCTGCTGACCCGGCCAGATTCGCCACCGCTGGCATGTATCGTCGTATGAATCAAGCCCGGACGTACGCCATTGACACGAATCTTTTCAGCTGCCACTTCCTTCGACAGGCCAATCGTCAGCGCATCCAGTGCAGCTTTGGACGCCGCATAGTCAACATACTCACCCGGTGAACCCAGGACTGCCGCGCGTGAGGAAATATTGACGATGCTGCCGCCTAAGCCACCGTGCTTGGTTGACATGCGCCGCACGGCCTCACGTGCGCACAGAAAGCTGCCGGTGACATTGGTTGCCAGAACACGATTGATACGTGCCGCATCCATCTGCTCAACGCGCATCTGGGGAGACAAAATACCGGCATTGTTGATGAGCGCATCCAGGCGCCCAAATCGCTTGTCGATCTGCACGAACAGACTTTCAACCGCAACCTCGTCAGACACGTCGGCCTGGATCGCCAAGGCGGTCCCGTCCGCACTTTCAATGGCGGCGATCACTTCTGCGGCGGCCGCTGCATCCGTCCGGTAACTGATGCAGACGGTGTAACCCTGGCTGGCAGCAACTAACGCACAAGCTGCGCCAATACCGCGTCCGCCGCCAGTAATGAGGATGATTTTTTCCATGGGGAGACCACTCCATTTCAACCAAGAGGCTCAAGAATAATGCAATGGACGATCAGCGACCAGCCAACACTTCATAATATAAAAATGCAATCACCCATGCCCGTCACGCGCCTCATTTCATGCACCCTGCTCTGCTTGTTGAGCAGCTTGTCCAGCGTCAGTGCCTTGGCGCAAGCCTTGCCGGATACGGTGCAGGCCGCTTTAAAGCGCGCCCAGGTGCCGACTGATGCAGTCGCTTTGCTGGTGATGGATACCGATGCCCGCACAGCGCCACGACTGAGTCACCGCGCAAATCAGGCCATGAACCCGGCATCGGTCATGAAGCTGGTCACCACCTTTGCCGCACTCGACCTGTTGGGGCCGGCCTACACCTGGCGCACACCGGTCTGGGTGAATGGCCCGGTGGTCAATGGTGTGTTGCAAGGCAGCGTTTTCATCCAGGGCCAGGGCGATCCGAAACTGGTGCTTGAAAAACTCTGGCTGCTGCTGCGCCGACTGCAAGGCCTGGGGATTCATACCATTGCCGGCGACATCGTGCTGGACAGCAGCGCCTTTGAGGTGCTGGCGACTGACCCGGCCGAATTTGATGGCGAGCCGCTACGCCCCTACAACGCCTCGGCGGATGCCTTGCTGATCAACTTCAAATCGGTGGTGATGACGTTTGCACCAGACCGGCTGGCCAACATCGCCCGCGTGCAATTTGACCCGCCCTTGTGGGGCGTTCGGCTACAGACCAGCGTGCCCCTGAGCGTCGCAAAGCCTGGCGTCACAGAGACCTGCAGCGATTACCGCGGCAATCTCAAGGCTGATTTTTCTGACCCCACGCGCATCCGCTTCAACGGCAGTTACGCTGCAAGCTGCGGTGAAAAAGTGTGGCCCATCGCCTATGCCGACCCCGGCAGCTACAACACCCGCGTCATCGAAGGGCTGTGGCGCAGCATGGGTGGTTTGCTGACCGGTACCGTCCGCACAGGTAGTGCACCACAGGAACCAGCCACATTTGAGATCACCTCACCGCCACTGGCAGAAGTGATTCGCGACGTCAATAAATTCAGCAACAACGTGATGGCGCAGCAGATGTTTCTGACCCTTGGACTACCCGCACCCGCCACCACAGAGTCGGCGCGTGAAGCGGTGCGCCAATGGTGGCTGCACCGCATCAGCGCCAGCGACGTGCCCAACCTCGACAACGGCTCGGGCCTGTCACGTCACAACCGTATCAGCGCACAGCAGTTGGGACAGTTACTGCAAATCGCCTATGCTTCCCCCAGCATGCCCGAGTTGATGTCATCACTGCCATTGGTCGGCGTGGACGGCACCCTCAAACGCAGCCAGGCGAGCAACGCCAGCGCCCATTTGAAGACTGGCAGCCTGCGTGAAGTGAACGCACTGGCAGGCTTTGTTCACGCCGCCAGTGGCAGGCGCTACGTGCTGGTGGCCATCGTCAATCACCCCAATGCGGGTGCGGCCCGCCCGGCACTCGATGCCTTGGTTGACTGGGCCGTGAGGGACAATCAAGGTCAGTAGTGCGCCTCTGCGCGCTGTCCCATTCATCTGAACGACATGACCCTCACTGACCTGATCGGTACCCTTGCCGCCGTGCTGACCACCATCAGCTTTTTACCCCAGGCACTCCACACTTTTCGCACCAAGGATGTGCGTGGCATCTCACTGGGCATGTACAGCGCATTCACGCTGGGCGTAGCCCTCTGGCTGGCCTATGGTCTGCTCCTGGGAGCGTGGCCAGTCGTCATCGCCAACCTGATCACCCTGGCGCTGGCAAGTACCATTCTGGTGATGAAGCTGCGGTATCGGTAGCCTGCGACTAAATAGTGGCTGCGCGCTGCAAACGATCCCGCACACCGTCCCACTCAGACGCATCCGGTGGGGTTTCCACCCAGATTTGCGCCACCCCCTGCAAGTCAAACGCACGCAACACCGCGAACAATTGGCGGGCGGCGATGGCCGCATCAGACGGCATGCGTTGAGACAACACGCCAGCTGCAGGCTCCTGGAGCAAGCTGCGGTGCCACACCGCCACGCGGGTCCCCGACACACCATCACGCAAAGCCGCTTGCAATTGCTGTGCATCCATCAACCGCACCCGCGCCCGGGGGGCGTAATGCGAGTCAAGCGTGCCCGAGGCCTTGGGCGCCGGCACAGCAAGTGTGTCGACATCGTCTTTTGACACCACCTTCAAGCCGCATACGGCCTGCACTTGTTCGGGCGTGATGGCCCCCGGGCGCAGCAGCACCGGCTGGCCACGACTGCAGTCGATGATGGTGGACTCAATGCCTACATGGCAGGCACCACCGTCCAGAATCAGCAGGTCGCCGCCAAATTCGCCCTGCACATGAGACGCCGTGGTGGGGCTGACCCGGCCAAACTGATTGGCACTGGGGGCCGCCAGACCCCAAACGCACAAAGGCATGGTTTGACAATCCATGAGCGCCTTCAACAGTGCTTGCGCCACGGGGTGGGCCGGGCACCGCAAGCCAATGGTGGCGTTGCCGCCGGCGGTCGCCTTGGCCACATCCGGCCGGCGCGGCAGGATCAGGGTCAATGGGCCGGGCCAGAAGGCCTGCATGAGTTGGCGGGCAAAGGCCGGCACGTCAGACGCGTAATGCGCCACCGCGCCGGCATCGGCCACGTGGACGATCAGCGGGTGGTCCGCCGGGCGGCCCTTGGCTCTGAAAATTTGCGCCACGGCGGCATCGTCGTCGGCATTGGCAGCCAGACCGTAAACGGTCTCGGTGGGCAAACCCAGCAAGCCGCCCGACCGGATACAACGGGCCGCAGCGGCGATGGATTCAGGTGCATCACCCGGCAGGATCATGGCATCAAGCATTAAAACGGTGCAATACCCAACACCCCAGCTGCAGCCAGCGCCGTGCTGCGGGCTTGCTCAGGGCTAGCGGCTGTGACGGTCAAATGCCCCATCTTGCGACCCTTGCTGGCTTTGAGCTTGCCGTACAAATGCAGGTGCACACCGGGCAAGGCGAGCACCTGATCCCAGCGCGGCGTGGCCCCGTCGACCCATAAATCACCCAGTAAATTGAGCATCACTGCGGCGCTGTGCTGGCGCGGCTGCGCAAGGGGCAGACCGGCCAGGGTACGCACCTGCAAGTCAAACTGCGACACATCGCAGGCGTCCAGCGTGTAGTGGCCACTGTTGTGCGGACGGGGTGCCATTTCGTTGACGACCAGCGCGCCAATGGCATCGCTCTCGGGCGTGTCTTCTGCCAGCACAAAAAATTCGACACACAGCACACCCACGTAATTGAGTTCAGCGGCAATATTTTTCGCCGCTTCCACCGCCTGATTGGCAAGCACTGGCGGCATATTTCCCGCATAGGCCTCGGTCACGGCCAGAATGCCTTCGCGGTGCAGATTAAGCTGCGGTGCAAAATGCACCACCTCACCATCCCAGCCGCGTGCCACGATCACCGAACACTCGGCGGCCAGCGGCAGCATTTGCTCCAGCACACAGGGCACGTTTTTCAGGGTATCCCAGGCGCTGGCCAGCTCGGTGCGGTTGTGGCAGCGCACCTGGCCCTTGCCGTCATAGCCCAGGCGGGCAGTTTTCAAGATACCCGGCAAAAGCTGGTCAGCCACCGCGTTGAGTTGCGCGGCGGTTTCAATCACCGCATAAGGTGCCACAGGCACCCCGCTGCGTGCCAGATGGGCTTTTTCCTTGATGCGGTCCTGCGCAATCGCCACCGCATCGGCGCTGGGCGCGGTGGGGCGTGCAGCGCCCAGGGTGACCAGCGCGGGCGCTGGTACGTTTTCAAATTCGGTGGTCACGGCGGCGCAGCGCTGCATCAATTGGGCCAAGCCTTGCTGGTCCAGGTAATCGGTCTGAATGTGGTAGTGACTGACCAGTCCGGCCGGACTGATGACGTCGGGGTCGAGCACCACGGTGAAATAACCCATGGCCTGCGCCGCCTGCACAAACATGCGCCCCAACTGGCCACCGCCCATCACGCCCAGCGTGGTCGGCTGGCCGCTGCCATTCAAGCCGGTGGCACCGGGCAACAAGATCGGGCCGCTCATAACTTGGGCGGCAAGGTCATGCCGCGCGCCATCTGGGTTTGCTCGGCGCGAAAGTCTTCGAGCTTGACACGCAGCACGATGTCGGTGTTGGCCAGCATGGCCAACGCAAACAATGCCGCGTTGGCCGCTCCGGCAGCGCCGATGGCAAAAGTGGCCACCGGAATGCCCTTGGGCATTTGCACAATGCTGTGCAAGGAATCCACCCCGCTCAGGTGTTTGCTGGCCACCGGCACACCGAGCACCGGCACCGTGGTCTTGGCTGCCAGCATGCCCGGCAAGTGCGCCGCGCCGCCAGCGCCGGCGATGATGGCCTTGAGGCCACGACCTACCGCAGTTTCGGCATAGGCAAACATATCGTCGGGCATACGGTGCGCCGAGACCACCCGGGCCTCGTAGGGGATGCCAAACTGTTGGAGAATGTGGACTGCGTGTTGCATGGTGTCCCAGTCAGAGCTGGAGCCCATGAGCACACCGATTTGAATTGAGTTCATACCCGAATTTTACGTTTGACCCACACGACCCAGCACCATGATTAACGTCTCCCTCCAAAATTTTGAAACCGAGGTCATTGCCGCCTCCATGACCCAGCCCATCCTGATCGACTTCTGGGCGCCCTGGTGCGGCCCCTGCAAGTCGCTCGGACCCCTTCTGGAACAGCTCGAAGTGGACTATGCAGGCCGCTTCACGCTGGTCAAGATCGACTCGGACCAGGAGCAGCAACTGGCCCAGGCCTTTGGCATTCGCAGCATTCCCACCTGCATTCTGATGATGGGCGGCAAACCCGTTGACGGCTTCATGGGAGCCCAGACGGCGCCCCAGATCCGTACGTTCCTGGACAAACACCTGCCCAGCGAAGGCGAACTGGTGGCTGAAGCCGAAGCCGACGCCGCCCAGGAACTGCTGCAGGCCGGGGACACCGAGGCGGCGCTGGCCAAACTGGCCGACGCCCTGGCCGCAGACCCTGGCAACGACGACGCCCGCTATGACTACATCAAACTCCTGATCGAGCTGGGCGGCCTGGAAGAGGCCGACGCCACGCTGGCCCCCAAACTCACCGAGATACCACGACAGCTGCGCTTTGAGGCCTTGTCGCAATGGCTGAGCGCGATTGAATCTGCCGCCACAGGCCCCCAAGCCAGCTGGACGATCGGGCAATTTGACGAAAAAATTGCCCTGAACAAACGCGACTTTGACACCCGTTTTGCCAAAGCCCGGCTGCTCATGGCCGTGGGCGAATGGCCAGCTGCCATGGACGAACTGCTGGAAATCATCATGCGCGACAAAAAATGGGCCGATGAAGCCCCGCGCAAGACCTTTGTCGCCATCCTCGAACTCATGACCCCACCCAAACCCAAGGCAGCAGCGCAAGCCAGCGGCAAAACAGCCGGTGGCATTGAGGTGCTGGGCAAGGCGCAGGTTCAGGAAGACCCGCAGGCGGCCCTGGTGTCCAAGTACCGCCGTCAATTGAGCATGATGCTCAATTAGCTGGTGAGCCGGGTCAGCGCTTCCTGGTACTTGGCTGCCGTTTTTTCGATGACCTCACGGGGCAGGTGCGGTGCCGGCGGGCTCTTGCTCCAGGGCTGACCTGCCACCAGCGCGGTTTCCAGCCAGTCGCGCAAGAACTGCTTGTCGTAGCTGGGCGGGTTGACCCCCTCCTGGTAGCTCTCGGCGGGCCAGTAGCGCGAGGAATCGGGGGTGAGCACCTCGTCCATCAAAATCAAACTACCGTCCTGGTCCAGGCCAAATTCAAACTTGGTGTCGGCAATGATGATGCCCTTGGCGGCGGCAATCTTGCTGGCCGCTTTGTACAGCGCAAGGCTGATGTCACGGATGCGGGTGGCGAGGTCGGCACCGATCATTTCGACCGTTTTCTCGAACGTGATGTTCTCGTCATGGTCACCCATTTCGGCCTTGGCCGCCGGGGTGTAAATGGGCTCGGGCAATTGAGAAGCGTTTTTCAGGCCAGCAGGCAATTTGACGCCACATACCGCCCCGTTTTCCTGGTACTCCTTCCAGCCGCTGCCCGCCAGGTAGCCGCGCACCACGGCTTCCACCAGAATCGGTTTCAGGCGCTTGACCAGCATCGAACGTCCGGTCACCTGAGCTACTTCGGCGGCCGTGACGACACTTTCGGGCGCCTCGCCAGTGAGGTGGATCGGGCAAATTTTCAGGCCATTCGGCCCCAGTTTGTCAAACCAGAACAAGGCCATTTGCGTCAGCAACACGCCTTTGCCAGGAATGGGCTGGCCCATGATGACGTCGAAGGCACTGATGCGGTCGCTGGCCACCATCAGGATGCGGTCGTCGCCCACCGCATAGTTGTCGCGCACCTTGCCGCGCGCCAGCAAGGGCAATGATTTGATATTGGAAGTGTGCAGGGCAGCCGGGGATAGGGTCATGGTGCGTTAACTCAAGAATGAAATGTCGAAAAGATGCTCCTAGTTTAGTTTCAATCGCCGCAGCATCAGCAAAAAGCCACCCGAAGGTGGCCTTTTCATTAGGTCAAGGTCGAAACCAAAGCGCTTAGTTCACCACCTGCGCCAGTTCGCCGCGGGCGTATTTTCCGGCCACTTCAAACAGGCTGTGGCTCTTGATCCTGGCACCCTGGCCCTGGCAACCGAACTCCAGGTAGCGCTGTTTGCACAGGGCTTTGGCGGCTTCACGGGCTGGCTTGAGCCAATCACGGGCGTCAAACTTGTCGGGGTTCTCGAACATGTACTTGCGCACGGCGGCTGTCATGGCGAGGCGGATGTCGGTGTCAATGTTGATCTTGCGCACGCCATACTTGATGGCTTTCTGGATTTCCTCGACCGGCACGCCATAGGTTTCTTTCATCTTGCCGCCATACTGGTTGATGAGAGCCAGCGATTCCTGCGGCACGCTGCTCGAGCCGTGCATCACCAGATGGGTGTTGGGCAGCCGGCGGTTGATTTCCATCACGCGGTCAATCGCCAAAATGTCGCCGGTGGGCTTGCGCGTGAACTTGTAGGCGCCGTGACTGGTACCAATGGCAATAGCCAGCGCATCAAGCTGGGTGCGCTTGACAAAATCGGCCGCTTGCTCGGGGTCGGTGAGCATCTGCTCACGCGTCATGGTGGCGTCGGTGCCATGGCCGTCTTCCTTGTCACCCTTCATCGTTTCCAGGGAACCCAGGCAGCCCAGTTCGCCCTCCACCGTGACACCCACGGCATGGGCCATGTCTACCACCTTGCGGGTGACTTCAACGTTGTACTCATAGCTGGCAATGGTCTTGCCATCCGCTTCCAGACTGCCGTCCATCATGACCGAACTGAAACCGAGATCAATGGCCCCCTGGCAGACGGCCGGGTTCTGGCCATGGTCCTGATGCATCACCAGCGGAATGTGCGGATAGGACTCAATGGCCGCCAGAATCAGGTGCTTGATGAAGGGCTCACCCGCATACTTGCGGGCGCCAGCGCTGGCCTGCAAAATGACGGGCGCGCCCACTTCATCGGCAGCCGACATCACCGCTTGCACTTGCTCCAGGTTGTTGACGTTGAAAGCCGGAATGCCGTAACCGTTGACCGCCGCGTGGTCAAGCAGTTCGCGCATAGAAACGAGTGCCATGATGGTGTCCTTTGAAAATTGGTAACTGAGCAGTAACTCGCTCCAATTCTAGCCACTCAACTGGCAGGGAAACTATCGTCGACTGACCTACCCCACCCGGCAAATCTTGAGCATGTTGGTGCCGCCGGGCGAGCCCATGGGTTCACCACAGGTAATGGCATAAACATCGCCTTTCTGGACAATACCGCGCGCCTTGAGATCGGCCTCGGACTCAGCCAGCGCCGTGTCGCGGTCGGCGCTGGTGTCAATCAGGATCGGTCGCACATTGCGGTAAAGCGTCATTTTGCGTTGCGTGGCAATTTTGGAAGTCAACGCGTAAATGGGCACCTGGATCAGGTGGCGGCTCATCCACAACGCGGTCGAACCGCTGTCGGTCATGGCCACAATGGCTTTGGCGCCCAGATGGTGCGCCGTAAACAAGGCCCCCATCGCAATGGACTGGTCAATACGGGTAAAGGTCTTGCCGGTAAAGTCAGCTTCAAGCCTGAACATCTCGCCCCCCTCTGCCGCATGGCAGATCTTGGCCATTTCAATGACCGTTTCCAGCGGGTATTTGCCTGCGGCGGTCTCGGCCGACAGCATCACGGCATCGGTGCCGTCCAGTACCGCATTGGCGACGTCACTCACTTCGGCGCGGGTCGGCACCGGGTTGGTGATCATCGACTCCATCATCTGTGTTGCGGTAATCACGACACGATCATGCTCGCGCGCCAGCTTGATCATGCGTTTTTGCAGAGCCGGCACCACGGCGTTGCCCACTTCGACAGCCAGGTCACCACGGGCCACCATGATGCCGTCACTGGCCAGCAAAATCTCCTCAAGGTGAGGAATCGCCTCAGCGCGCTCGATCTTGGCAATCAGGCCAGGACGGTGCCCGTCGTCGGCCGCCACGCTGCACAGTTGACGCGCCATTTCCATGTCGGTGGCATTTTTGGGAAAACTCACGGCCACATAATCGGCATGAAAACTCATGGCGGTACGGATGTCTTCCATGTCCTTGGCGGTCAGGGCTGGAGCCGTCAAACCGCCGCCCTGCTTGTTGATGCCCTTGTTGTTGGACAACTCGCCGCCCATCCTGACCGTGGTGTAGATGGCCTCGCCCTTGACCGCATCGACAATGATGACGATCAGTCCATCGTTGAGCAACAGCACATCACCCTCTTTGACTTCGCGCGGCAGGGCCTTGTAATCCAGGCCGACCGCATCGATGTCACCGAGTTCGGTGCGCGCCGCATCCAGCACGAAGCATTGACCTGGCTGCAAAAACACCTTGCCTTCGGCAAACTTGCCAACCCGGATTTTTGGCCCTTGCAAGTCGGCCATGATGGCAACCTCGCGCCCGGCGCGTTTGGCGGCTTCGCGCACCAGACGCGCCCGCTCAATGTGATCTTGCGCCTTCCCATGGCTGAAATTCAGGCGCACCACGTTGACCCCGGCGCGAATCATTCGCTCAAGCAAGACGGGATCGCTGGATGCTGGGCCTAAAGTGGCAACAATTTTGGTCGCGCGACGTGGCATGAATCTATCTCCGGTGTAATTTAGTTTCCTGATTTTCACACAAAGCAGTTACATCACAACAACAAGAAGCGCCCCGGTTGTCGCCACCCAAGCGCTACCACCCGAGCCCCAGATGCAGTGGCAAATAAACCGCCATGCCCGAAACAATGGTACCCAACACGGCCTGACCCTGACCTTTGCGCCAGAAGAAATAACCGCCCCCTACCAAAGCAGCATAGATGCGGGCGTCCTGCCAGGAACTGATGAGATGGCCTTGCACCATGACGATTTCAGGGACCACCACAGCCGCCAGCGCGGCAATGGGGGCATATTGCAAGCCACGCTGCGCCCAGTGCGGCAAATGCCAGGGCTCATTGCTCATGAAAAAGAAACAGCGGGTGACCATGGTGACCCATGCCAGTCCCACGATCGCCCCGAGTGTCCAGAGATCGGTGTCACTCATGACGGCACCCTGGGTTTATCCGGCGTTTTGGGCCAGCTTGCCTCAAGGATCAGGCACAGGGCCACGGCGCTGGCAATCGCCACCACGATGTTGAGTTTGAGCGGCAGCGCGTAGGCCACCACGGCGGCCAAACCAGCCACGCCAGCCGAAACACGCCGCAAATGGCTCGACGCCAGGGAACACCCGACGCCGATCAAGGCCAGAATACCGGCAAAGCCCAAACCCCAGTGGGTCGGAATCACATTGGCCAGCGCGATGCCCAGCAAGCTGGCACTTTGCCAACTGACCCAGTTGAACAGGCTGCCACCACTCAGGTAGGCCAGTTGTTCACGACGCTCGATGTCGTCGCCGGGGGGATGGTAGTAGTGCCTGGTAAACATGACGTAGCTCAGATCTGCGGTCAGATAGCCATGGAACAGGCGCCAACGCAGTGGCAGGTGCATCAAGTAGGGCCGCATGTGGGCACTGAACACCACAAAACGCAAATTCACGCAAAAACCGGTGGCCAGAATCACCCAGACCGGCGCTCCCGCAGCAATCAAGGGCATGGCCGCCAGTTGCGAGCTGCCAGCAAACACCAGCAAACTCATGGCCACGGCTTCAAACGTACTCATGCCCGACTTGACCATGGCCACACCCGTCATCAGACCCCAGGCCGCCAAGCCAGGTGACACCGAGGCCATCTCACGCAGGCCGCGCGCGAACGCCGGGTGTTGCCACCAACTGCGGGCGCGGGCATGCAGCCGGCGCATCAGCCGAGCACCCGCCCCACCTGCAGGGGGCAACCGCGCAGAAACTCGGCGCTGGAGAGGCGTTTGCCACCAGGACGCTGCAGTTCAGTGATGGTGAGCGTTGAATCAAGCGCTGTGACCACAATACCGGAGGGCGCCAATGCCACAATTTGTCCAACAACCTGACCGGCTGCGGGGAGCGCATCGCCCACCTCCGCTGCCCAGATTTTGAGCGCTTCCGCACCGAGCGCGGTGCTGGCACCCGGAAACGGGTTGAAGGCACGCACCCGTTGGCTGATGGTTTGCGCCGACTGCGACCAGTCAATGGCGGCCTCGGCCTTGTCAATTTTGCTGGCGTAAGTGATGCCCTGAAGCGGCTGTGGCACAGGCTGCAGCTTGCCATGCTCTGCCTGCCCCAAAACCTGCACCATCAGTTGGCCACCCAGTTCAGCCAGCCGGTCATGCAAACTGCCCGTGGTATCGGACGGCAAGATTGGCAATGCCTGGCTCAGCAACATGTCACCCGTGTCCAGACCCGCATCCATTTGCATGATGGTGACACCCGTGACCGCATCACCCGCTTCAATGGCGCGGTGAATCGGTGCCGCACCGCGCCAGCGCGGCAACAAGGAAGCGTGAATATTGAAACAACCCAGACGCGGCAGGTCGAGCACCCACTGCGGCAGGATCAAGCCATAAGCGGCCACCACCATGGCATCGGCTTGTGCCGCCTCAAGTGCCCTGCGGACGGCCTCAGCATCATCCGGGTACTTGCCATCCAGACGCAGACTGCGCGGTTGCGCCACCGTGATCCCATGCGCCAGCGCAAATTGTTTGACCGGCGAAGGCTGCAGCTTCATGCCGCGCCCGGCAGGTCGGTCAGGCTGGCTCAACACCAGCACAATGTCGTGACCGGCGGCATGCAGATGCGCCAAAGCCACGGCGGCAAATTCGGGCGTGCCCGCAAACACCAGCTTCAAGAACGGTCCTCACGCTGGGCTTTGATCAACTTGATTTTGATGCGATTGCGTTTGAGGGGCGACAGATACTCGACGAACACCTTGCCCATGAGGTGATCCATTTCATGCTGGATGCACACGGCCAGCAGGCCGTCGGCCTCAATCAGGTGCGTCCTGCCCTCGCCATCAAGCGCTTCCACCTTGACGGCATCATGGCGTTTGACGCTATCGTAAATGCCAGGCACTGACAGGCAGCCCTCTTCGTTCACATGCATCTCGGGACTGGCCCAGAGAATTTTTGGATTGATCAGCACCAGGGGTACATCCCGGCCCTCGGAAATATCCATCACAATCAGGCGTTCATGCACATTGACCTGGGTGGCGGCCAAGCCAATGCCCTTGGCCTCGTACATGGTTTCGAACATGTCGGCAATCAGGGTTTTGATGCGCGCATCGACCGCAGCCACGGGTTTGGCCACGGTGTGCAATTTGGGGTCGGGATAACAAAGAATTGGGAGTAAAGCCATGGTGTCACTTAAAGATGTCGTTATTTTCGCAATTTTTTTCCGGCTTCGCCAATTAGCCGAATGACAATCGTTGTTCCAGCAAGGGCTTGGGCGCACAATCAAAAGCGATTGAATAGAATTGAAAACACCATGGCCAAAACACTTTTTGACACCGTTTCCAACAAACTGACCTGGACCGCACTTGCCTGCAGCTTGCTGGCTGTTCCGGTGTTGTCACAGAACTTCCCAATTACCGAACAGCAACGCACAACGGCCACTCAGGTCGCCCAAAGTGGCGTCGCCCTGAGTGAATTAAGCCCCAATGCGCCGCAAAGCTATACCGTGAAGTCTGGCGATACGCTCTGGGCGATCTCTGGCCTGTTTCTGAAAAATCCCTGGCGTTGGCCCGAACTGTGGGGCATGAATCTGTCCGACATCAAAAATCCGCACCTGATTTATCCGGGGCAGATCCTGTTCCTGGACACCAGCAGCGGCCGGGCTCGGTTAAGTCTGCGGGCAGGCACTGACGCTGGCGCCGACTTGCCGACCGTCCGTTTATCGCCACGCACGCGCATGGAAAATTTAAACGTCAGTGCCCTGCCCACCCTGAAAAGTCATCTGATCGAGCCCTTTCTGGCCGAGCCCATGATTGTGGACGAACTGGGCCTGAGCGCTGCAGCGCGCATTGTGGCCGCGCAAGACAGCCGGGTGCTGCTCACGCGCGGTGACCGGGCCTATGCCCGCGGCAACGCTGGTTTCGAGCTGCAAGATGATCCAGCCAAACAACAGAAGGCATTTCGGGTGTTTCGCAACGCCACCCCCCTGAAAGACCCCGTCAGCGGTGAAGTGCTAGGCTACGAAGCCCAATACGTTGGCAAGGCACTATTGGCGCGCAGCGAAACCACTCAGAGCAGTGTTGACGCCGATGGCAAGGCCCAAACGGACATCGTTCCGGCGACCATCGACATCGTCGTTGCCAAGGAAGAAATGCGCGTCGGTGACCGTTTGTTACCCGAGCCACCACTACAACTGCAAAGCTATGTCCCCCATGCGCCCACAGACCCGGTTGAGGCGCGCATTGTTTCCATTTATGGCAGCGCCGTGGTGAACGCAGCCCAGAACCAGGTGGTCAGCATCAACCGGGGCAGCCGTGACGGCATCGAGTCAGGCCATGTGCTGGCCATCATGACAGACGGTGCACGTCTGCTGGACAAGACCGACACCAAGCCAACACAACTCAAACTTCCCGATGAGCGCAACGGCTTGTTGATGGTGTTTCGTACCTTTGAAAAAGTGTCTTATGCCCTGGTGCTCGACATCACCCAAGGTGTCAAGGTGGGTGATCGGCTCATCAACCCGCGCTGATCTCCACCTCTTGTGTCGCCATGGAGCGCGATGAACTCAAGGCCTGGTTACGGCTGAGCTTGAGCCCGGGCATCGGCAACGTCACAGCGCGCAAGTTGCTGGGATGCTTTGGTATGCCCCAGGCCATTTTTGAACAAACCGCCCCGGCCTTGCGCCAAGTCGCAACGCCCGTCCAGACCCAGTCCCTGCGCACCGAACCTGCGGCATTGCCCGAGCTGTTGGAAACGACCTGGGCCTGGCTGAACCAGACCGAAGTCAACGGCTGCCGGCGCCAGGTGCTTACCTTGGGCGACACTGGTTACCCGCAAGCGCTGCTCGACCTCGATGATCCACCCTTGATGCTGTATCTGCTGGGCGTCGCCAGCTTTGATGAAAAAAGGGCAACATCTGCACCTTGGTCGGTCACCTCGCAGCGCTGTCTGGCCATCGTCGGCAGTCGCAACCCGACACCACAAGGTGCAGCCAATGCCAGGCAGTTTGCCAAAACCATGGTGCAAGCCGGATTGACAGTGGTGAGCGGCCTGGCTCTCGGGGTTGATGGTGCTGCCCATGCGGGCGCATTGGAAGGTTTGACCGAGGATGCCACCGATCTGCCAGCAACGATCGCAGTGATCGGCACCGGCCTGGACCGGGTATACCCAAAGGCACATCATGGCCTGGCACACCGGATTGCACAACATGGTTTGCTGCTGAGCGAATACCCGCTGGGCACACCGCCCTTGAATGCCAACTTTCCCAAGCGCAACCGGCTCATTGCCGGACTGGCGCGGGGCACGCTGGTGGTGGAAGCTGCCCTGCAATCAGGCTCACTCATTACCGCCCGACTCACGGCCGAACAGGGCAAAGATGTATTTGCCATTCCTGGCTCAATTCATGCTGCGCAATCGCGTGGCTGCCACGCACTGATCAAGCAAGGCGCCAAACTGGTCGAAACAGCACAAGATGTGTTGGAAGAGCTGCAGGGCTTCAGTGCCCTGTCTGTGACGGCAGAGGCTGCCCTGATGTCTGCAGACACCCCGGACGACAAGCGTACGACAGACGTTGATGCCCTGTTGCTGCAAGCCCTCGGTTTTGATCCCGTCGGGCTTGATGCGCTGCAAGGACGAACCCAACTGGTAACGGCTGACCTGCAGGCCCAATTGATGACACTGGAGATCAAGGGTCTGGTGGCACGCTTGCCAGGCGGTTTGTTTCAGCGCTTGTCTGCCGCCTGAAAAAATTTAGCCCAACAAGAGCTCGGGATGGGCTTCCAGTTTGGCCATCGCTGAACGGGTGGCGCGCACCGTCAGGGAAACCTCCTCCTGCGGTGCCAGCAAACCCGCTTCGAGGTAAGCCGCCAACCGCACCGACTGAATCAGGTAGCTGCGCCCGACCACCGACGCAAACAGATGCAAATGCCCGATCGGACTGCGCCACATGTATTGCACCTGAACCGACTGCTCAAGATAGTCGAGGGTGAACCAGGCACCCAGACTCAGGTTTTGTGCCCAGACCATCATGACCGGACTGGGCTCGACGCCGCCACTGGTGACCACGTCCAGCTCTGAGGCATCAATGCCCAGCAAGTCTTCGATGCTCTGGGTGTCGAGCGGCAGTTCTTCAGCACCATCATCGGTGAAATAGTCCTCCAGGTTGACCAGCCTTTCGGCCAGTGCCTGAATTTGATCCATCTCGATGGCTTGCGTCTTGGACATGAACGCATCGGCCAGGATGTCGCTGATCACCTTCAAATGTCCATCCTGAACCTCGGGACTCAGACCAAGCACACCCATACCCGTGCGCAAGGACTTCAACAACTCGGGGAGCGTTGCAATCACCTGGGCACGATCTGCCCGATTGGGCTTCGCACTCGCGGCCCAGATCAAATCAACAGCAGCTTTTTTAAACAGCAGCGTTTGCGCATGTTGCCCCCCCTGGCGCATGCTGGCCACGGCAATGACCTCGGCCCAGACCTTGTATAAAAAGTCCCTTATTTCGTCGCGCACAGGCATGTTCTTGATCTGATTGCGCAGTTCAATGGTGCACTGGATCGCGAGAGTTTCCTTTTGCTCCACCTGTTGCGCCACGCCCACAACCTTCTGGGTTGAACCTTTTTGCGTCAGGTAACGCTTGAGGAATTCCTTGAACTCTTCGTAAACGCGCTGGTAAACACGCCCGCCGGTCTCCGGATACTGCTCGATCACCTGGACCACCCGCTTGATTTCGGTCTCCAGCGCTTCACTGCTGATATCGCTGGCATCAAAACCCAGCGCGCAAGACCCCATGTGATCAATCAACTGGCGGGCTGGATGATCCAGCCGGTTGAAAAAATCCGGTTCTGCCAAAGCCACGCCCAGCACCGGCATTTGCAGTCGGGCAAACCAGACCCGAATCCCGGGCGGAATCCGGTCTTCCTGCAAAATCGACTGGAACATAAGGGCAATCAGTTCAATGATGGCCTTTTCGTTGTCGTTTTGCGCAACATTTTTGAGTTCTGCCGATTGCTGTTGCAGCTCACCAGCCAGTCGCTCCACCAACACCGCACCAAATACCGCAGAACCAGCCCCGGCCAGAGTGCCACCCAGCACGGGGCGTTGTGCCAGTGCGGTCATCAGACTTTGCGAAGGAACTTGTCGAAAAGCTGCTGCGAAATTGTGGACAGGAGCCACGCCGGTCATCATGCGGCCTACCCGGTCCAGCACCCCCACTTCACGCGCATCGGACCAGGGCGGCACGACACCAGTTCCCGCCTGCACAGGCCAGCCTGCATCGTCTTGTGTGGCCGCGCCACCAGTGACACCCTGGGCAGGCCAACCAGGAGCCACACCCGGGGCCTCATGACCTGGGATGTAGTTTTGCTGTGGATAGCCGGCTGAAGGGACCGGTGCCGGCCTGGGCTTGGCACGTGGCTCGAACTCGATCACCGGCAACACACCTTGCGCCACCAGCTCGGCATTGCAGTTGGCATAAATCTGTCGCCATTGCGTGTTGATATGGTGCTGCACCACCTCGTTAATCAAGGTCCACGACTCCAGCGACAGGCCACAAGCCCCCCATTGCTCCACCAGTGCTTGCAGCAAGACCTCAGGGTGAACAATGTCCTGGGAAGACAATTCCTGCACCTGTTCCAAGTGCTTGAGCCGCTTGCGCAAATCGTTGACTTCACTGGCGGCCACTTCCATCAGGGACAAGGCCATGCGTGAGGCCAGCATCCGATTTTCAACTGTTTCGGTACTGACCAACTCCAGATGGTTGCTCTGCGATGATGTGACTGGACGCTGTACAGCCGGTTTCAGGGCAGCTTGCCAGGACGTGAGTGCCCCCTCCAGCCAACGCTCTTTTTGCTGCTCGAACAGAGTCCAGGTGTCGCGTCGCAGCTGCTGCTCGCGCATCGGCGTGACTTCGTCCAGCAAAGTGATCAAATGTTCCCGGATCGACGCCTGCAAAGCAGGCTGGACCTGAACTGCCTCATCAACCAGACGCTGACGGATGTGCGCCGCCAGGAATGCGTTTTGAGGGACCGACAACGCAGGGGCCATGGCGGAAAACTCTAAACTGTGGCGCCCGCATTGGGGTCGTTCGGATCGAGGTCTTTCTTCGCCACCCCCCCCTTGACAAGATCTTCACGCTGGATACCCAGCCACATGGCAATGGCCGCGGCGACAAACACGGAGGAGTAGATACCAAACAAAATACCAATGGTCAGCGCCAACGCAAAATAATGCAGTGTGGCCCCACCAAACAACAGCATCGCCAACACCATCATCTGCGTCGAACCATGGGTGATGATGGTGCGGCTGATGGTGGAGGTGATGGCGTTGTTGATGATTTCCACCGTGTTCATCTTGCGGTAGCGGCGGAAGTTCTCACGAATCCGGTCAAAAATCACCACCGACTCATTCACCGAGTAGCCCAGTACGGCCAGCACGGCGGCCAGCACCGGCAACGAAAACTCCCACTGAAAGTACGCGAAGAAGCCCAGAATAATGATGACGTCGTGCATATTGGCGATGATGGCCGCCACGGCAAACTTCCACTCAAAACGCACCGCCAGGTAAATCATGATGCCGACCACCACAAAAGCCAGTGCCTTGAGGCCATCGGCAGCCAACTCATCGCCCACTTGGGGCCCCACAAATTCGGTACGCCGCATGGTGGCTGTTGCATCCAGCTCTTTCAAGGCCGCCATCACCTGAGAGCTTTGCTGGGCCGAGCTCACGCCTTTTTGGGCAGGCAGCCGAATCAGCACGTCACGCGCGGTCCCAAAATTTTGCACCTGGACATCATTGAAACCAAGCTTGGCCACACCGGCACGCACCACGCCCAAATCAGCTGGCTGGGAATAGGTCACTTCCAGCAAGGTGCCGCCGGTGAATTCCACCGACAGGTGCAAGCCACGCGAAAACAGGAAAAAAACCGCCGCCAAAAACGTCAGGCCGGAGATCAGGTTGAACACCAGCGCATGCCGCATGAAGGGGATATCACGCTTGATCCGAAAAAATTCCATGGTTTTCTTTCTATTCGCCAGTCTTGAGGGTGGTACCAGAGTCGGGGCGCCAGATGGTGCCAATCGACACGGTCTTCAACCGGTTCTTGCGCCCGTACCAGAAGTTGACCAGGCCACGCGAGAAAAATACGCCGGAGAACATGCTGGTCATGATGCCCAGGCAATGCACCACGGCAAAGCCGCGTACCGGACCAGAGCCAAAAGCCAGCAAAGCCAGGCCGGCGATCAGGGTGGTGATGTTGGAGTCGAAAATGGTCGCCCAGGCACGGTCGTAACCCGTGTGGATGGCCGCTTGTGCAGAAGCACCTGCGCGCAATTCTTCGCGAATACGCTCGTTGATCAGCACATTGGCATCAATCGCCATACCCAGTACCAGCGCCATGGCGGCCATACCCGGCAGCGTCAGGGTGGCCTGCAACATGGACAGGACCGCTACCAGCAGCAGCAGATTGAAGGCCAGTGCGATACTGGAAAAAACCCCGAACAGCATGTAGTAAACGCACATGAAAAGGGACACCGCCACAAAACCCCAGGCCACACTGTAAAACCCTTTGGCGATATTCTCTGCCCCCAGGCTTGGCCCAATGGTGGTTTCTTCGATGATTTCCATCGGTGCCGCCAACGAACCGGCGCGCAACAACAAGGCGGTGTCATGGGCTTCCATGGTCGTCATGCGACCTGAAATTTGCACCCGGCCGCCGCCAATTTCAGTGCGAATCACCGGCGCCGTAACCACTTCGCCCTTGCCTTTTTCAAACAGCAAAATGGCCATGCGCTTGCCCACGTTTTCACGCGTCACATCGCGAAAGATACGCGTGCCTTTGGCATCCAGGTTCAGATTGACGGTGGGCTCCTGCGTCTGGCTGTCAAAGCCGGGTTGCGCATCGGTCAGGTTCTCGCCGGTCAGGATCACCTGCTTCTTGACAATGACCGCCTGGCCATTGCGCTCCAGATAGCGCTCGGAACCGAACGGCACCATCGCATTGCCCAATTCGGCAGCGCGGGCCTCGGTACTTTCATCGACCATGCGCACTTCCAGCGTCGCCGTGCGGCCCAGGATGTCCTTGGCCTTGGCGGTGTCCTGCACACCTGGCAACTGCACCACGATGCGGTCCAGCCCCTGCTGCTGGATCACCGGTTCGGCCACGCCAAGCTCGTTGATCCGGTTATGCAAGGTGGTGATGTTTTGCTTGAGCGCCTGGTCCTGGATGCGCCGTGCCGCCTCCGGCTTGATGGCAGCCGTCAGCTTGAACTCGGCGCCCTCGGCCGCATCGACGGTTTGCAAGTCGGCAAACTGGTCCTGAAAAACAGCCTTGGCGGCCTCGAGCGTGGCGGCATCACGAAAGCGCACCTCGATGGTTTCCCCATTGCGGCTGATGCCACTGTGGCGAATATTTTTTTCACGCAGACTGGTGCGCACATCGCCCGAGAGTGATTCAGCGCGCTTGGTCAACGCTGCCGCCATGTCCACCTGCAGCATGAAATGCACGCCACCGCGCAGGTCCAGACCCAGATACATGGGAGACGCATGCAGGCTGGTCAACCAGGCCGGCGAGCTGGACAACAGGTTCAAGGCCACCACGTAGCCAGGATTGGTTGCATCGGGTACCAGGGCTTTCTGGATGGCGTCCTTGGCTTTGAGCTGGGTATCGGTATCAACCAGCCTGACCTTGACGGAAGCACCTTCGAGCGTCACGATATCGGGCGAAATACCCGCCACCTTGAGCGCCGCTTCCACCTGCGACAAGGTGCCCATGTCGACCTTGACCAGCGGCTTGGCAGAAGACACCTGCACCGCGGGCGACTCACCAAAAAAGTTGGGCAAGGCATACAAGCCTCCCACCACCAGCGCAATCACAATGATCACGTACTTCCAGACCGGATAACGATTCATGATCGCCTTTATGACATCAAACTGCAAAATGCCGGCACAGGCCAGCGCGCAAGGAGAGTGGGCTTACTTGATGCTGCCCTTGGGCAAGACCTGCACCACGGCGCTGCGTTGCAAATGGACTTCAACGCCCGCAGCGACTTCTATATCAATGAAGCTGTCACCAAGCTTGGTCACCTTGCCCAGGATGCCGCCTGCCGTGGCGACTTCATCGCCTTTGGCCAGGGCTTCAATCATCGCCTTGTGCTCCTTGGCCTTTTTCATTTGTGGGCGAATCATCACGAAATACAAGACCACAAACATCAGCACCAAAGGCAACATGCCCATGAGCGAAGACTGCATATCACCACCAGCGGCAGCAGCGGGAGCGGTTTGGGCAATGGCAGAGGAAATAAACACAGCAAACTCCAAATAAATAAACCAACAACAAAAAAATACATGCCAAATGGCGAGCGCAAACGCGCTTTTCAGGCAGCCAGACATTGTATGCGGGCGCTCACCGGGTGCATCCAAGTCATTCATGGGTCTGCAAGACACCCAGAGGAGCAGTCAATTTTCCATGGCCAGCTCCGAGTGCCGTGCGTTGGCATGGCGAAAGCCCCGAATAGCCTGCGGAATTTGCACCACCACCGAGCCGTTTCAGCGGGCGGCCTTGGGCCACAGCACCCACAAGTTCAGCGGCTGCTTGAGCCGACCGGCCAGTTCACCGGCAGACTCTCCCCAGCCGGCAAAATAGTCGGCCCGCACCGCGCCGCGAATGGCACTCCCCGTGTCCTGCGCCAGCACCAGCCGCTGCAAGGCAATTTGCGGCCCCTGCGAGGCCAGCCAGACCGGCGTGCCATAGGGAATGCTCTGCGGATCGACAGCAATCGAACGCCCCGGCGTCAGTGGCACGCCTTGCGCACCCCTGGGGCCAAAGGCGGCATCCAGCTCTCCCAGTGCCTCTTCCTTGAAAAACACCACGCGCGGGTTGCGCCATAGCAGCTCATTGACACGCTGCGGGTTGCGCAGCAGCCAGGCCTGAATGCCGGGCCAGGAGGCATCGCGCAGCTCGCCCTGGTCGAGCAGCCAGCGACCAATGCTCTGATAAGGATGACCGTTGTGGCCTGCATAGGCCAGGCGAATGAGGCGGGTGCTGCCGTCAGGCTCGGTCACACGGATGCGTCCCGAGCCCTGGATTTGCAGCACCATGGCCTGCACCGGGTCGTTCAGGTAAACGATTTCACGGCCGCGCAAAGCCTCTTGCGCCATGCCAACGCTGTCCATTTCCTGTCGCGAAAACCAGGGCTGACGCGCCTTCAGGTTGGCCGGCAATTGGTACAGGGGAACCTCAAACCCGGCTCCTGGCAAGCGCCGGGCCTGCAGTTCCGGCTCAAAATAGGCGGTCAGCAAGCCTGCCACCGGCCCCCCCTGCAAAGGCTCGACACGGTAAGGCTGAAGTCGCTCCAGCAGCCACTGGCGCTGCTCGGCCTCGGAGCCAATGCTCAGACGGCGCACCTCCGGGCACAACGGTGCAAACACAGGCCCCGGGCGTTCGCAGCTTTTGAGCCAGGCATTCCAGGCTTCAAAAAGCTTATCGCGCTCAAAGCCCGGCAGCTCAGTCCAGGCGACCGGCTGCCAGCGGCTGTTGCCACGCACCAGGGCTGGCACAGACGCTGCGGTATCAGGCAGGATCAAGGGAACGCCAGGTGCTTGCAGAACGCCAGGTGCTGTCGTGCTGCTGTCCGGCGCTGGCTGGGGTGGCGTACCACACGCAAGCAACACGCCAGCCAGCAGGCCCGTCAGCGTCCGCCGCAAAAATAAAGGCAGCGTCATCACAGCAAGCGGTGTTCAAGTGCTGGCAAACGGCTGCGGCATTGCTGCATCAGATCCCAGGACAAGTCGGCCAGCACCACACCCGGCCCTTGCGCGCGCTCGTCCAGCACCTTGCCCCATGGATCCACCAGCATGACGTGGCCCCAGGTGCGGCGCTGGTTGTCATGCAGGCCCCCTTGGGCCGCTGCCACCACAAAAGACAGGTTTTCAATGGCGCGGGCGCGCAACAGCAATTCCCAATGGTCGTGTCCGGTGGTGTAGGTGAAGGCGCTTGGCACCAGCATCAGGTGCGCTCCAAGCAGGGCGTAATGCCGGTACAACTCGGCAAAGCGCAGGTCGTAACACACACTCATGCCGATGCGCCAGGTATGGCCATCGCAGGAGGCCAGGTCGAAGCTGACGGGTTGCCGGCCAGCGGCCAGCACCAGTGATTCGTCATAGCGCTCCACGCCGTTGTCAAAGCGAAACAAATGCATTTTGTCGTAACGCGTCACGCATTGCCCGGTGGGCGCATGGACCAGCGAACTGTTGAACACCCGTGCCTCAGGCGCCGCCGGGTCTGACAGGCCGGGCAACGCACTGATGGGCATGGTTCCTCCCACCAGCCACAAGCCCAGTTCATGCGCCGTGTCACTCAAAAACTGCTGTATCGGACCTTGCCCAAAAGGCTCCTGAATCGCCAATTTATCGGCATCACGGCAGCCCATCAGGCAGAAATACTCGGGCAGGACGGCCAGTTCGGCCCCCGCCAGCGCGGCCGCTTGCAGCAGCCCTTTCGCTTCGTTCAGATTGGCCGAAACATCGGACCCCGAGACCATTTGAATGGCGGCAACTTTCATGGTTTTATCTCCTGAATCGGCGCAGCAGAACGCGACACCTTGGTAATTTGAGGGTTGGCCCAGGGGCCGTCGATGTGAAACTCCTGGGTGGCGGATTCGATCAGCGGGCGGCGCAAAAACATCTGGGCCAGAAAAGTGCCCAGTCCAACCGCCGGATTGATCGCCGTGGCCAGCAGGGACGCGGTCCCCGTATTGATCTCGGGGATCACCACCACCTTGATGTCCTGCGTCTCCCGGGCTATGTCGGCGCTGCCCTCCATCAAGACCGCCGCATTGACACCTTTCATTTGCAGGTTGTTGGTGAACGCCATGCCCTGGTCGATCTTCACATCACCGCGCAAAAAATCAAACGCAAACCCCTCGCTGAAAACATCCCTGAAATCCAGCGTCAAACGACGCGGCAAGGCCTGCAGGCTCAGCACCCCGAGCAGCTTGGCAATACCCGGGTCGGCTTTGAGAAACTGGCCGGACGCCACATTGACCGTGACGGCACCACTCAGGGTCGGGTAATCGAGACTCAGGGGTGACCCCATCCAGGCCACTTGGCCTTCGAGCTTGCCACGTCCCCCCCGCACCACGTCTTTCATGCCCAGGCGACTCAGCAAAGCGCCACTGTCGCCGACATCCAGCTTGAAATTCATCACGGTGCGCCGAGTCCCGGTCGATCTGCCTGCCAACGCCCTGGCTGCACCGGATGCCTGGGCATTGAGCGCAGACCAATTGCCACTGGCGACGAAGCTGGCCTCTGGCGTCGACAAATTGAATTGATTCAACCGCCATTCACGCACATCAGTCTGGGCACTGCGGTTCACCGCCTGCACCTCCAGACGGCCCAAATGCTTGCCGCGCAACTCAAAATCATCCACCACAATGTCAAGAGCCGGAATGCTGGCCGGTTGCGCCTCCAGCAAAGCCTCCACATCGCTCGCCACACTGGGGGCAATGGTCAAACGCGCCAAACGGGCATAGACACGCCCCTCGTTACCACCACTGGCCTGCGCATTGGGCAGCCGGTATTCCAGGTAACCATTGAGCTCAGTGGCCTGCAGGTTGGCTTGCCAGACGGCACCTTCACGGCCACCGCCAACCACCACCTGATTGAACTGCCGGCCGCCAAATGTCAAGCGTTCCGAACGCACCGCCAACTGATCGGGCAAATACGAGGTGGCCGTGGTGCTGCCAGCCGCCAGCGCAGCACCCGTCACCGGGGCCCCGGTGGCCTGCGTCAAAACCTCATGCCAGGCATCGACATTGAAATGGTTCAGCCTGATGTTGGCGCGTACCCCGGTTATTGGCAGCGGCGCAGATTCCTGCGCATCAAGCCCTATCTCGATGGCACCGCGCAACACCCGCGGTGCGTCCTGCGACACATCACGCTCATAGATGACATGCAGCTGGTTAGCCAAAGAAAACGTCAACCGGTCTTGCAACGGCGCTGGCGCAGCCACCAGCAAAGCGGTCTCCAGACGCAATGGCAGCAACGCGTCGGCGCTTTTGACCAGCGGCGCAGGCAAACTCAAAGCCAATCCCTGCAAATTGCTGTTGACCACCAACTCGGACACCCCGCTGCGCAAGCCGAGCGTGGCGGTGTAGGCGGCACTGCCGCTGGCCTGCTGTGCCAGGCGCGCCACAAAGCCGAGTTCAGTCGCCTGACGCAAGCCCTCGGCCGAGGCAGTGCCATTGGCGCGTATCAGGGTCGGGGGTCGCCGGGTACCGGGTAATTCTGGTGCCAGCAGCCAGCCACCCTCCAGGCGCACGTCACCCCCCAGCATGCGCGCCTGGACACCGCTTAAAGCGAATCCGGTTTCGGAAAAGTTGACACTGCCACGGGTCCGGGTGAGCTTGGGGCTATCTGGCGTGATCTGGACATCGTTAGCCGCCAGCAAGATGCTGCCGCGCACGCTGGACTGGTTGATATTGGCAACCGGCAACTCCAGCCTGAGCTTGTAATCGGCATTGCCGGTGACCACGCTGCGGGCCAGCGCTGCGCCGGTCATGGCGCGCAAGGGTGAGGTATTGACCAGCCGCATCAGTTCGGGCAACGGTCCCTTGAAGTCGGCATCGACCAACACCCGGGAATGGTTCAAATCATCAATCCGGGCCGCTACCTTGGTCACCTGCAGCGCCGTGCCTTCCCCCAGTCGGGCACGCGCGTTGTTGACCAGCAATTGCATGCGGTCGATCACCAGCTCGCCACTCAGGTCTGTCAACACCGGCCAGGGCAAATCAGTCGCATCCTGCAGGCTGGGCGGTACATACGCCAGCTTGGCATCCGTCACCTGCGCGGTGATTTTGAATGCGCCTTTTTTGGGATCAACCAAAGGCAGCTGGTCAATTTCGCCCTTGACCTGAAACCGCACCGAAGAGGCCTGACCGTCCAGCACCGCATCGCGCACGTAATCGCGCGCTGCCTGGTCTATCACCAGCGGCAGGTAACGGTGTACCTGCTTGCCCTCAGCCCGGCTCAGGTTGGCCTGCAAGTCCAGCACACCCGGGTAAAGCGCGCGCGACACCGACTTGGCCGGGTCAGCAGTTTCCCATTTGATCTGGGCCTCTCCTTCGGCGTCGGCATTGGCAAACTTGACCTTGTCCAGCTGCACCGCGATGCGATCGCCCTGCCGTTGCCAGCGGGCATCGGCTGCCAGCGTCTCAATGGGAATGCGCGGTTCCTGAAAAATTCCCGGCAAATCGACACTACCGGCCGTCAAGGCAAGGCGTGCTTGGCCGCCTTGCTGGTCAAAATCAAAGTCCATATCAAGCCCTTTGATGCCCGGCGCTGGCGCCACGGCAGCCAATTCCAGCCGGCTGACCCTGCCGCTGGCCGCATAGCTCTGCGGCGCGCTCAATTCTCCCTGCCAGCTGGCCTGCACGGTGTCCACCTGCCCTTTGGGCGCATAGATCTGCAGCCGCTCACGAACCGTGGCAGCCAGCGGCAGACGGCTGGTAATTTGAGCCAGCGCTGCCAGGTCAAGCCGGTCGGCCTTGAACTCGCCACGCCCGGGCTGTCCGGCTTGCGCCTGCTCCAGCCTCAGGTAAACGTTGCCACCCGGCCAGTGCAGACCATCCGGGGTGTCAAACCGCAAGGACTCGGTGAAAAACTCAAAACCGGATGGCAACCGCTGTCCGCCCAAGCGCCCCAGCACGCGCTGTACGGCCAGCGCCTGCAGCTCTTTCCCCAAAGCGACCTGTACTTCTGTCAGGGCCACATCGGCTGCGACCTGGGTGATGCGGCCCTGGGCTACGTCCATCCAGGCGCGCAGCGCACCCCGGCCCTTGGTCAGGTCCACCCCCAGAGGCATGTATTGGCGCAACGCAGACAGGTCGGCGCGTTCAAATGCCGCATGCAGTTGCCCCTCCCAGTCCTGCCAGCGACCGTTCCGGCTTGCCAACAAGGGCTGCAAAAACTTGCCTCGCAAAGTAAAACGGCTACCAAGAGACTCGGGCGGGGTGGCGTCCAGCCGCATGTCGTGGTGACGGCCACGGTTGCGCACCACCACCGACACTTGTTGCAGCAACAGCGGCTCGCCCGCCAGTTGCTCGTCGGTCCAGCGCAGCGTGCCGTCGTGAATGGCAAACTCCAGCTGCGAAAAAAACCAGTCCAGCGCCGCACTGTCGGCTTGCCGGGTATTCGAAAAATCCAGTCCGCCAATGGTGATTTTTCCGTCGGCGGCGCGCCGGATGTCAAGCTCGGGCCGATCAATGTAAATTTGTTCAAAACCCAAACGCCACAATGAACGCGGCGATACGGCAATCAGGATCCGCGGCAAACGCAGGGCCACCCGGTCTTTCGCATCGAGCAGGGTGACGTCGGTCAACTCAAATGACGGCACCATGCCCTTGGACTGGGCTTGCACCGCCCCCACCCGCACCCTTACCCCCAGGGCCTGCGAAACCCGCGACTCCAGCTGCGGGCGAAATTCGCCGATTCGCGGCACAATCACCCAGTGCAGCGCCCCCCAGGCCAGACCGAGCAGCAGCCACGCCAATACCACCGCAGCCAGCAGCCATCGCGTCAGACTCGACCAGGTTTTCAGCAGTTTGGAGGGAAGGGGCGACACATTGATTCGATTAAAGTTGCTCAAGCAGAATTATGACCCGACCCTTCCTGGCCACCCACTCCCGTTTTGCCCAACGTGTACGCCGCCGATATGAAGCCGAATTAGCCCTGCTGGCCCCCGGCGTGCCCGATCCGGGACACATGCAAAACACCTTTGAGGCGCTCCAGGCACAGGGGCACAACATGGCCAACGCGCTGCGCATCACACGCCAGCTGGTGCTTGAGCGGCTGCTGTGTCTGGACTGCGAACAGCAACTGCCACTGGCCCGCGTCACCCAGGCCATGACCGAGCTGGCCGAATTCGCGCTCAACCACGCCCAGGCACAAGCCCAGTCAGCCCTCGATCAGACCCATGGCGCCCCACGCACACCGACAGGCCAGCGCGCCCAGGTCTGGATTGTGGGCATGGGCAAACTCGGCGCGCGCGAGCTCAATGTGTCCAGCGACATTGACCTGATTTACGTCTATGACGAAGACGGCGAAACGGCAGGGGATCTCCAGGGACGCGGGCGCATCACCAACCACGAATACTTTGGCAAGGTGGTGCGCGCGGTGTACGCGCTGGTGGGCGACACCACCGAGCATGGTTTTGTGTTCCGCGTCGATCTGGCCCTACGCCCTAATGGCAACTCCGGCCCGGCTGCGGTCTCGCTCGACGCGCTGGAGGAATACCTGCATGTGCAAGGGCGCGAATGGGAGCGCTTTGCCTGGCTCAAAAGCCGCGTCGTGGCACCGTTCGAGAGCGTCACCAGCGGTGCCACCCAGGCATTGAGAAAAATCGTGATGCCATTTGTCTTCCGACGCTACCTCGACTACAGCGTTTTCAATGCCTTGCGTGTGCTGCACCGGCAAATTCGCGAGCATGCCGCCAAACGCAGTACCGGCCACCCCGAGCGCGCCAATGATGTCAAGCTCTCTCGCGGCGGCATCCGCGAGATTGAGTTCACGGTGCAGCTGCTGCAAGTCGTGCGGGCAGGCCACTTCCCCGAATTGCGCACCCGCCCGACCCTGAGTGCGCTGCCGCGGCTGGTGCGCGCCAACCTGATGTCGGAGCAGACCGCCCAGGCGCTGGCCCAGGCCTACGTCTTTTTGCGCCGGATTGAACACCGCATCCAGTACCTGGACGACCAGCAAACCCATGTGCTGCCGACGCAGGACCACGACCTGGGCTGGATTGCCGAAACCATGGGTTTTGCCTCCTCGCAGGCGCTGCTGAGCCAGCTCGATGCCCATCGCGAGCTGGTGGCCCAGGAATTTGACAAACTGCTGGGCGGCCCCGAACCTGAATGCAAAGGCTGCAACAACGGCAAGTCCAACCATCGCAACCAGACCATTGACGACCTGCTGCCACAGCTGGGCGACACCTTTCGCCAACGGCTTGAATCCTGGTGCCAGCACCCGCGCGTGCTGGCACTGCGCGACGAGGCCCGCGAGCGCCTGCAACGCCTGCTCGGGCGCACCGCGCAATGGGTGCGCGAAGACCGCGTGACGGAAGAAGCGGCCGTGCGTCTGGTGGACTGGATGGAACCCTTGCTGCGCCGCGAAAGCTACCTCGCCTTGCTGCTGGAGCGCCCGCAAGTGCACGAACGGCTGTTGCGCCTGCTCGGTGCCGCGCGCTGGCCGGCGCGCTATTTGCTGCTGCACCCTGGCGTGATCGACGAACTGGCCAGTCCGGCCATGATGGAGGAGCGCTTCAACGCCCAGGAGTTCGAGGCCGAACTAGACCACCGCCGGAAATCCCTGAGCGGCACCGGCGAGGACGACGAAGAAACCCTGCTCAACTTGCTGCGCCGCGGCCACCACGCCGAGGTGTTTCGCACCCTGGCACGGGATGTGGAGGGCAAGCTCACGGTAGAGCAGGTGGCCGACGACCTGAGTGCGCTGGCCGATGCAGTGCTGCGCATCACCACCCGCTGGTGCTGGGCCCACCTCAAAAAGGCGCACCGCGCGCAGCCCCAGTTCGGCATCATTGCCTACGGCAAGCTGGGTGGCAAGGAACTGGGCTACGGCAGCGATCTTGACATTGTGTTTGTTTTTGACGACGACGATGAAGGCGCGCCGGAAGCCTATGCCGCGCTGGTGCGCAAGCTCATCAACTGGCTAACCGTCAAAACCGGCGAAGGCGACCTCTACGAAATTGACACCGCGCTGCGCCCCAATGGCAACGCCGGGCTGCTGATCACCAGCTTCGCCGCTTATGCCAATTACCAGCAACAACGCGGCTCCAACACCGCCTGGACCTGGGAACACCAGGCCATGACGCGCGCCCGCTGCGTGCTCGGTGATGCGTCCCTGCACGAACGTTTTGAGGCCGTGCGCAAAGCGGTGATCACCGCACCCCGTGATCCGATCAGCCTGCGCGCCGAGATTGTTGCCATGCGTGAGCGCATGGCCAGCGCAAATCCGGTCAAAAACGGAAAATTCGACATCAAACACAGCCCTGGTGGCATGATCGACGCCGAATTTGTCATGCAGTTCCTGGTGCTGTCGCAGTCTGCAGCCCACCCTGAATTGATCGCCAACGCGGGCAACATCGCGCTGCTGGAACGTGCTGAAAGCCTGGGCCTGCTGCCCGCAGGCGTAGGGCACGGCGCCGCCAGTGCCTACCGCGCCATGCGTCAGGTACAGCACAAGGCGCGCCTCAACGAAGAATCGATCCAACTCACGTCTGATGCCATGCCTGTCCAGCGCGATGCCATTCTGACCCTGTGGCGCCAGGTCTTTGCACCCTCTCACCCCTAGCCTCAGCCTGACGACATGCCAAAAACTGCCCTGATCACGCTCGTCGTTGTCACTGCCCTGCTGGGGGCCTGCAGCGATCGCATCAAAGACACCCACCCGCAACAACTGGTCAGCAAGCGCCAGACCATTTTCAAGAAATTCACCAAAACACTCGAACCCATGGGTCTGGTGGCACGGGATCGGCAAGATTACGTCAAGCCCGACTTCATGGCCAGCGCCCTGGCACTGCAAGAGCTCTCAAGCCAACCCTGGGCTTATTTCACCGCCGACGGCAATTACCCGCCGACCCGCGCCAAGCCCGAAGTCTGGAGCCAGCCCGGTGAATTCAAAAAAGCGCAGGATAACTACCTGGCGGCCATCGACACCCTGGTGCAGGTGGCAGGCAGCGCTGACCTGCCCAGCATCCGCGCCAGTGTGGAAACCGTGCAAAAAAGCTGCAAAAACTGCCACGACCAGTTCCGCAGCGACCGTCAATAGGCTTGCCGCAACACCAACGGTGCGGCGAATTTTTTCAGGTATTCCGGATCTTCTTCACCAGCGCGGTGGTGGAGTACCCCGCCACAAACGGCAACGCCAGGGCCCGGCCACCCCAGGACTGCACCAGCGCCGTCTCCGGCAATTTGGCCATGTCGTAGTCACCGCCCTTGACCAGAATGTCGGGACGCACCTGGGCGATCAATTCAAACGGCGTGTCTTCATCAAACCAGGCCACCAGACTGCTGCTGGCCAATGCGGCGATGACACAGGCGCGGTCCATTTCATTGTTCAACGGCCGGTCCGGTCCTTTGCCCAGACGTCGCGCCGATTCATCGGTATTAAGCGCCACCAGCAAGCTCGCACCCAGTGCGCGGGCTTGTGCCAGGTACATCACATGGCCCCGGTGCAACACGTCGAACACGCCGTTGGTAAAAACCAGCGGCCGCGGCAAAGCGGCAACGCGCGCCGCCAGATCGCCTGGATGACACAGCTTGGCCGTCAAATCAGAAAAAACAGGGATTTCAGACATGGGCCGAATGCTAGCAGGCATCCACGCCCCGGGCAGCTCAGGCCGATGGCCTTGTCATGAAGGCATGGACTGGGGCTTGCCTGAGTGAGCCTGGCGCGGGGCCAACCACGACTGCAGATTGGTAAAAACGGTCCGGCATCCGGCACAGCGGTATTGCCCGTTGGGCAGCAGTGCACCGCATGAAGCGCGGTCAATCACAGGCTGATAACAGGTGGAGCCGCACTCCCGGCACTGGTAGGCGGTCTTGAAATTGGTTTTGAAGCGTGTTGCCATGGCGGCAAACTTTAACGCCAGTCAGCACATCACAGAACAGAAAAAATGTAAGTCAATGTAAAACCCGCAACCAAACCAGCAAGCTCCCCGTCACGCCAGCCCCGACGCCTGCGATTCAGCCCGGCTGGGTATCGATGAAGCTGGCACGCAGCATCAGCTTGTCCTGCAGCTTGACCAGGTTGGGGTACTGTTCGCGCCACGCCAATTGAGGGAAACGAAAATCCAGATAACCCAGCGACACACCGACCGCCACATCGGCCAGACTTAAATGAACGCCTGTGCAATAGGGTTTGTCGTCCAGATCCTTGCTGATGGCCAGCAAAGCAGCCGTCACCTTGCCAAGCTGCCGATCGATCCAGGCCTGACAGCGCTGGGCCTCCGTGCGACCACCCCAGGTGGCCTCCAGTCGCGCCAAAATGGCTGCATCCAGGATGCCATCGGCCAGGGCTTCCCAGGTTTTCACCTCGGCTCGCTCGCGCCCCACCGCAGGAATGAGTTTGCCCACCGGTGACAGGGTGTCCAGGTATTCCACAATGACCCGCGAGTCATAAATCACATCACCCGCTTCCATCACCAGACAAGGCACCTTGCCCAACGGGCTCGAAGCGGCGATGTTGGTATTGGCGGACCACACGTCTTCCAGCACATAGTCGTAGTCAAGTTTTTTCTCGGCCATGACGATGCGTACTTTGCGCACATAAGGGCTGGTGTTGGATCCGATCAGTTTCATGGTCATGTGACAGAGGTGCAATAAAAATTATGTTGCTTGCATTTTATACAGCGTTTCCCGCCTGAGCCCGGCCATCCGCACTGATGCGCTTTTGATCATCCTACAATCCCGGCCATGACTACTTCTGCCATTTCTGCGCTTTCACCACTGGACGGCCGCTATGCGGCCAAACTCGCAAAACTACGCCCCGCCATGAGCGAACAAGGCTACATGCACCGAAGGGTGCAGGTTGAAGTGGCCTGGTTCATTGCCCTGAGCGACAGCGGCTTCAAGGAATTCAAACCGCTGTCGCCAGGTGCGCGCACCTACCTGCTGGGTTTGGTCAAAAATTTCTCTGAAATCGATGGGCAAGCCATCAAGACCATCGAAAAAACCACCAACCACGATGTCAAGGCGGTCGAATACTGGATCAAGTCCAAATTCGAAGGCCGGCCGGAACTGGTGGCCGCACAGGAATTTGTGCATTTTGGCTGCACCAGTGAAGACATTAACAATACCAGCCATGCACTGCAACTCAAAAGTGGCCGTGACCTGGTGCTGCTGCCCAAGCTCGATGACATCATTGAGAAACTGCGCGAGATGGCACATGCTTTCGCCGAAGTTTCGATGCTCAGCCGCACCCACGGCCAAACCGCCAGCCCGACCACGGTGGGCAAGGAAATCGCCAACGTGGTGGTGCGTCTGGTGGCCGCACGCGACAAAATTGCCAGTGTCAAACTGATGGGCAAAATGAACGGCGCGGTTGGCAACTTCAATGCCCACCTGTCGGCCTGGCCGGAATTTGACTGGGAAGCCTTCAGCCGCCAGGTGATTGAAAGTCCCGAGCCGCTCGGTCTGGGCCTGACATTCCAGCCCTACAGCATCCAGATTGAGCCGCACGACTACATGGCCGAGCTGTTTGACGCGGTGGCACGCGCCAACACCATCCTGATCGACTGGTCGCGTGATGTCTGGGGCTATGTCTCTTTAGGCTACTTCAAGCAAAAACTGCGTGATGGCGAGGTGGGGTCGAGCACCATGCCGCACAAGGTCAACCCGATTGATTTTGAAAACGCCGAGGGCAATCTGGGCCTGGCCAATGCGCTGTTGCGCCACATGAGCGACAAGCTGCCGATTTCCCGCTGGCAACGCGACCTGACCGACAGCACGGTGCTGCGCAACATGGGCGTGGCGCTCGGTTACGCCGTGCTGGCCTACCAGTCGCTCGCCACGGGCCTGGGCAAACTGGAGATCAACGAGGAGGCGATTGCCGCCGACCTCGACAGCTCCTGGGAAGTGCTGGCCGAACCGATCCAAACCGTGATGCGCCGCTTTGGCCTGCCGCAGCCCTACGAGCAGCTCAAGAAATTCACCCGGGGCGAGGCCATGACGCGCGAGCTGATGCAGGGCTTCATTGCCGGTCTTGAGCTGCCGGAAACCGAAAAAAATCGCCTGCTGGCCATGACCCCGGCCAGCTACATCGGCAAAGCCGCAGAGCTGGCAAAACGCGTATGACCGCCACGATCTGATGGCCATCAAATCCACCATTTTCAAAGCCAGCCTGCAAATTGCCGACATCGACCACAGTTACTACGCCGACCATGCACTGACCCTGGCGCGCCACCCCAGCGAAACCGACGAACGCATGATGGTCCGGCTGTGCGCACTGGCCTTGCAGGCCCACCAATTGCAGGACATGTGCGCTGGCGATGGCACGCTGGCTTTTGGTGCCGGTTTATCAGACCCCGACGAACCCGACGTGTTGCTGCGCGATTTCACCGGACAAACGCGTCTGTGGATCGAAGTGGGGCAGCCCGAGGACAAGCCGCTGCTCAAGGCCTGCGGCAAGGCCGATGCGGTGGTGCTGTACTGTTTTGGCCAGGCTGCCGAGGTTTGGTGGCGTGGCATGGAGAACAAGCTGGCTCGCCCCAAAAACCTGCGCGTCTGGCGCATTCCCACGGCTGCTGCACAGGCCCTGATCCCCATGGCGCAACGCAGCATGACGCTGCAAGCCACGGTGCAGGAAGGCGTGCTGATGCTGGGTGACGGTACCCTTAACGTCGATATTGAACCGCTAAGCTGGAAGTAATTGACTGGCGTCAATTTCATGCAATGCCACAGGGATAACATGTTCCTGTTTCTTCCACTACGCACCTAACACATCATGTCTGCACGTCTGCCCAACAAAGTTTCCATCATCACCGGCGCCGCTCAAGGCATCGGTCTGGCCACCGCGCTCAAGTTCGCCAAAGAAGGCGCCATTGTCATCATTTGCGACGTCAAGCAGGCCGGTGTCGACGAGGCCGTAGCGCAGTGCCGGGCACTGGGTGCCACGGCAGAAGGGTTTGTCATGGACGTGACCCAGCGCGCTATGGTCGATGCTGTGGTGGCGCAGGTCAAAGCCAAATTTGGCCGCATTGACGTGCTGGTCAACAACGCCGGCATCACCCAGGATGCGCGCCTGCAAAAAATGACTTTGGAGCAATTTGACAAGGTCATCGACGTGAACCTGCGCGGCGTGTTCCACTGCTCGCAAGCCGTTGCCGACGGCATGGTGGCCCAGGGCAGCGGCGTGATCCTGAACGCCAGCTCGGTGGTTGGCCTGTATGGCAACTTTGGCCAAACCAACTACGCTGCCACCAAGTTTGGCGTGATCGGTTTCACCAAGACCTGGAGCCGCGAACTCGGCCCCAAGGGCGTGCGCACCAACGCGGTCGCACCCGGCTTCATCACCACGCCGATGGTGGCGGCCATGCCTGAAAAAGTGTTGCAGGACCTGGGTGCCAAGGTCGCCTTGCGCCGCCTCGGCAAGCCCGAGGAAATTGCCAACGTCTACGCCTTTTTGGCCAGCGACGAAGCCAGCTACATCAACGGCGAAGTGATCGAAGTTTCCGGCGGAATTTCCCTCTGACACCTTGCGGGTCAGACCACTCGCAAAGCGACGTGCTCTGACCCCAACGGATCACCCTACCCCAAGCTGCCGCCTGCGCTCAAAGCGACGGCACAGTACTTGACTTCCGGAATCAGTCCAAACGGATCGAGCGCCGCATTGGTCAACAGATTGGCGGCCGCCTCGTGGTAGGCGAAGGGCATGAACACGGTGCCACGCGGCGTGCCGTCGTCCTGGCGCACACGCAACACCACCTGGCCGCGGCGCGAACGCACCGTCAGCACGGCACCAGGCTCCAGACCCAGGGCCTGCAGGTCGGCACCACACAGGCTGACCATGGCCACCGGCTCCAACGCGTCAAGCACCTGGCTGCGCCGTGTCATGCTGCCGGTGTGCCAGTGCTCCAACTGGCGCCCGGTGATCAGCACGAAGGGGTAGTCGGCATCGGGCCGTTCGTCGGCGTGGATCAGCCTGGCAGGCACCAGATGCACGCGCCCGTCGGGTGTGGCCACCTGGTCCTGGAACACCGTGGCCTGGCCAGGGTCGCTGGCATCGTGGCAGGGGTAGGTCACGCTTGACTCGCGCTGCAAGCGTTCCCAGGTGATGCCGCCGATGCTGGCCTGCATGGCCTGGCGCATTTCCTCGTAGACGCTGGCCACACCATGGTAGTCGCCGCGGTAATCCCACTGCAGACCCAGGCCGGCGGCCATCTGCTGAAGAATCCAGAGGTCGGCGCGGGCTTCGCCCGGCGGCACGATCGCCTGCTGGCCAAGCTGCACCATGCGGTCGGTGTTGCTCACCGAGCCGGTCTTCTCGGGCCAGGCGCTGGCCGGCAGCACCACGTCGGCGAGCCAGGCGGTCTCGGTCATGAAGATGTCCTGCACCACCAGATGCTCCAGCGCCGCCAGCGCTGCGCGGGCGTGGTTCAGGTCGGGGTCGCTCATGGCCGGGTTCTCGCCCATGATGTACATGCCACGCACCTTGTGCGGGTCGTTGTCCGGCGCCTGCGTCTTGTGCATGATCTCGACCACGGTGTAGCCCCGCTCGGGATCCAGCGGCTGACCCCAGAAGTGCTCAAACCACGCCTGCGCCGCCGGGTCGTCGACCTGCTGGTAGTTCGGGTACATCATGGGGATCAGACCGGCGTCTGATGCGCCCTGCACATTGTTCTGGCCGCGCAAGGGATGCAAACCGGACCCGGGCTTGCCGATCTGCCCGGCCACCGTGGCCAACGCAATCAGGCAGCGCACGTTGTCGGTGCCGTGGATGTGCTGGCTCACGCCCATGCCCCACAGAATCATGGCACCGCGCGCCTGGGCATAAGCGCGCGCCACTTCGCGCACGGTGCCGGCATCAATGCCGCAAATCGGCGCCATGGCCTCAGGGCTATAGGGTTTGACGGCTTCGGCCAGCGCGGCGAAGTTGCTGGCACGCCGGGTCAAAAAGTCCTGATCCGCCAGGCCTTCTTCGATGATGGTGTGGATCAGCGCATTGATCAACGCGACATCCGTGTCGGCGTTGAATTGCAGCGAGCGCCAGGCATGGCGGCTCAGGTCGGTGCGGCGCGGGTCGGCCAGCACCACACGCGCACCCGCCTTGGCGGCATTCTTGATCCAGGTGGCGGCCACCGGGTGATTCGCGCTGGGGTTGCAGCCGATCACCAGAATCAATTCCGAATGCGCCACGTCCTTGACCTGGTTCGTCACCGCGCCCGAGCCAACGCCTTCCAGCATAGCAGCCACGCTGGAGGCATGGCACAGCCGGGTGCAATGGTCAACATTGTTCGAGCCAAAACCGGTGCGCACCAGCTTCTGAAACAGGTAAGCCTCTTCGTTGCTGCCCTTGGCCGAGCCGAAGCCGGCCAAGGACTTCGCGCCATGGGTGTCGCGCAGCGCCTTGAGCGGACCAGCCGCCAAGGCCAGGGCTTCCTCCCAGCTGGCTTCGCGAAACACCGCTGACCAGTCGCTGCTGTCACGCTTGAGTTGCTGCAGACTGGCTGGGTCCTTGGGCACACCGGGCTTGCGCACCAGTGGCTTGGTCAGGCGCTGCGGGCTGTGCGCGTAGTCAAAACCAAAACGGCCCTTGACGCACAGGCGGCTCTGGTTGGCCGGTCCATCGCGCCCCTCAACGGCGACGATGGTGTTGCCTTTGACTTTGTAGGTGACGAGGCAGCCAACACCGCAGAAAGGGCAGACCGAGTCGACCTCGCGGTCGACCGTCTGCGCACCGATGTGCGATTTGGGCATCAACGCGCCAGTTGGGCAGGCTTGCACGCATTCGCCGCAAGCAACGCAGGAGCTCAGGCCCATCGGGTCGTTCAGATCGAAGCTGATGTGGCTGTGTGCGCCGCGCCGGGCGTAGCCGATGACGTCATTGACCTGGATCTCGCGGCAGGCGCGCACGCAGCGGTTGCACTGGATGCAGGCGTCCAGATGCACGGCCATGGCCGGGTGGGACAGGTCTGCCGCAGGCGTCTCGCGCTGCAACGCACGCAATGCCGGGCGCACCTGCACGTCCATGCGTGCGGCCCAGTCACTGAGTTCGCCATGCGGCTGCGACGCGCCGGCGGCGTTGTGCTTGTAGCCGGTGTCCGGCAGGTCGGCCAGCAGCATCTCCAGCACCATCTGCTGGCTTTTGACGGCGCGCGCGCTGCGCGACTGCACCACCATGCCGGCACTCGGGCTGCGACAGCAGCTGGGCGCCAGGCTGCGCTCGCCCTCGATTTCAACCACGCAGGCACGGCAGTTGCCGTCAGAGCGCAAGCCGTCCTGGTGGCACAGGTGCGGAATCTCCACGCCATGGCGCTGGGCGGCCTTGAAGATGGTTTCACCGGGTTGCGCGACCATCGGCTGGCCGTCCAGCGTGAAGACCACGGTGTCGGTGGATGCCGTGTCCTGGTTCATGCTGCGTCTCCGATCTCATGGGCAAAGTAGGTCTGCACACAGCGCACCGGGTTGGGCGCGGCCTGGCCCAGGCCGCAGATCGATGCGTCGGCCATCACCTGGCACAGGTCGTTCAGGGTGGCCTGATCCCAGCTGTCCACTTCCATCAGCCGGGCCGCCTTCGCCGTCCCGACCCGGCACGGCGTGCACTGGCCGCAGCTTTCATCGGCAAAGAAACGCATGGCGTTCAGGGCGGCGTCACGGGCGCGGTCATGCTGGCTCAGCACGACCACGGCGGCTGAGCCGATGAAGCAACCGTGCGCCTGAAGGGTGTCAAAGTCGAGCGGCAGGTTGGCCAGCCGCGCCGGCAGAATGCCACCCGAGGCACCGCCGGGCAGGTAGGCGTACAGGGTGTGGCCGTCTTGCATGCCGCCACAGTGTTCGTCAATCAGCTCCTGCAGCGTGATGCCGGCCGGCGCCAGCTTGACGCCCGGCTCGTTCACGCGCCCGCTGACGCTGAAACTGCGCAAGCCGTGTCGGCCATGGCGGCCGAATCCGTTGAACCATTGCGGGCCCTTTTCCACAATATCGCGCACCCAATACAGGGTCTCAAAATTGTGTTCCAGCGTCGGGCGGCCGAACAGACCGTTTTCTGCGATGTAGGGTGGGCGCTTGCGCGGCACGCCACGCTTGCCTTCGATGCTTTCGATCATGGCCGACTCCTCGCCACAGACGTAGGCGCCGGCGCCCCGGCGCAGTTCGATGTGCGGCAGCGCGCACGGCGGATCGGCCTGCAGCGCGGCGAGTTCGCGCGCCAGCAGGGCGCGGCCGTCGTGGTATTCGTCGCGCAGGTAGAGGTAACAGGCCTGCACGCCGACGACCTGGGCGGCAATCAAGACACCTTCCAGAAAACGGTGCGGGTCGCGCTCCAGGTAATGCCGGTCCTTGAAGGTGCCGGGCTCACCTTCGTCAATGTTCACGGCCATCAGGCGTGGCGCGGCAAAACCCCGCACGATGCGCCATTTGCGTCCGGCCGGGAAACCGGCACCGCCCAGCCCGCGCAGACCGGAATCTTCCATCGCATGGAGCACAGTGGACGCGTCCAGTGTGCCCTGCGCCAATGCCTGGACCAGCGCGTAGCCGCCCTGCGCCCGGTAGTCCGCGTAAGTCACGGCCGCGGTGCTTGTGGTGTTGGCATCGGCTTGGCTGGCTTGGTCGTCTGCAGCGGTGCTGGACAGGGCCAGCTTTACCGTCTTCACGACGGCTTCGGGCGTGGCCGGTGCCAGGGCGTGTTGGTGCACCACGGCCACCGGCGCCTGGGCGCATCGCCCCACGCAGGGCGTGCGTACGACGCGCACCTCGGCGTGCCCCAGCAGGTCGGGCAGGCGCGCCAGCAGCTTGTCGGCACCCGCCATCGCGCAGGATTGGCCATCGCAGACGCGCACCGTCAAGCGCGCGGGCTGCTCGCCGTCCTTGATGATGTCGAAGTGGTGGTAGAAGCTGGCCACCTCGTAGACCTCGGCCATCGACAGCCGCATGTCCTGCGCCAGCGCCACCAGGTGGCGTTCGAACAGGCCACCATAGGCATCGTTGAGCTGGTGCAGGTGTTCGATCAGCAGGTCGCGCCGATGGCCACCGGTCGGTGGCGCACCGATCAGCGTGCGAAGCTCATTCAGCGAGACGGCGTCGCTTTGCCGTCCCTTGAGGCGTGCGCGTTGGCCGATGGGTTCGCGCGACCGAGCCGGCTTGACCAGGCTCTGTGCGGAGGGGGACGTTGCAGCAAGTTTCATGGTGCGGGCTTAAAGATCATGGACGAGGGCCATTGTGCGACAGGCATGCAATCCCCACGACCTTGCCGGCGTAGGGTCCTGCGGCACGACTGCGAGGGTGAGCGCGGTTTATACCGAACCGGTTTCGGCAAAGCGCAGCGATGCTTCGAGCATGGCGCGCAGCACCGGCTGCACGGCGGCGGCGCGCTCGGGCAGGTAATCAAACGGCAGCGCCTCCTGCATGTAGGCACATTGGGTCATTTCCAGCTGCACGGCGTGGATGCCGCGTTCCGGTTGACCGTATTGGCGCGTGATGTGGCCACCCTTGAAACGGCCGTTGAGCACGGCGCTGTAGGTGCTGGCCTGGCCGATCGCCAACAGGGTTTGTGCAAGCGGGGTGTCGCAACTGGCGCCGTTGGCCGTTCCCAGGTTCAGGTCGGGCAGCTGGCCCTCAAAAAAACGCGGCAACACCGAGCGGATCGAATGCGCGTCCCACAACACAACGCTGCCGTGCACGGTACGCAGACGTTCCAGTTCACGCTGCAACTGCCGGTGGTAGGGGTACCAAATGGCGTCGCGCCGAGTCTTGATTTCAGCATCACCCGGCAACACACCATCGGCATAGATTGGCGTCTTGTCAAAGGTATCTACCGGGCACAGGGCGGTGGTGTCCTGCCCCGGGTAGAGGTTTTGATTGTCAGGCGGACGGTTCAGGTCGACCACGTAACGTGAGTGCGTGGCCACCAGCACCGAGGCGCCCAGTTCATCGGCAAAGTCGTACAGCCTTTCCAGGTGCCAGTCGGTGTCGGGAACCTGGCGCGCCTCGTCGGTGAAGCGCGCCGCCAGCGCGGGTGGCACATAGGTACCCACATGGGGCATGGAAATCAGCAAGGGCCGGGTGCCGGCGCGAAAACGGAAAGGGGGTTCGGTTGTTGCGAAGCTCATGATGATGAAGTCAATAAGGCGCTACGTGCGCGACAAAAATCCTTGCTGGCCGTGCTGTGCAGGGGGTGATGACCCGACGCGACGCGGCACTTGCCTGCCTGCCAGACGCTGTCGATGGCCGAGCTGCGGCTGCTGGCAAAGACGTGGCTGGCCAGCATCTGCGCCGGCGCCAGGCCGTGCAAGGCGGTGTGTTCTGCATCGAGTACGACAAAGTCGGCTTGCTGACCAAGCGCCAGGCCTTTGATGGCGCGTCCGGCGGCTTGCGCACCGCCCGCAAGAGCGCCCAGCCACAACGCATCGGCCACCTGCGGATGGCCCGGCTCGGCGCTGACGTTGCGCTGGCGCAGCGCCAGCCGCTGGCCGTATTCCAGCAGCATCAACTCCTCGGCCGGGTTGACGCTGATGTGGCTGTCCGAGCCCACGCCCCAGGCACCGCCGTGGCCACGCCAGGCGGGAAAGTCGAACAGGCCATCACCCAGGTTGGCTTCGGTGCTGGGGCAAATGCCGACCACTGCGCCTTGAGCCGCGGCGCCGCGGTATTCCTGCGTGTTCATGTGGGTGGCGTGCACCAGACACCAGCGCGCAGTGACGTCGGCGTGGTCCAGCAGCCATTGCACCGGACGCTGCCCGCTCCAGTCCAGGCAGGCATCGACCTCGGCCGTCTGTTCGGCAATGTGGATGTGCACCGGCGCCGTGGGGTCGATGGCGTCAAGACCGGCCAACACCTCGCGCAGACTGTCAGGCGGCACGGCGCGCAGCGAATGTGGCGCCAGACCCAGGCGCGCCCCTTGCGCATCGCACAGGGGCTTGAGGCGCGCCAGCAGCGCTAGCATGTTGTCGGTTGAACGGATAAAACGGCGCTGGCCGTCCAGCGGTGGCGTGGCGCCAAAGCCGCTGGTCTGGTACAGCACGGGCAGCAACGTCAGGCCGATGCCTGCGGTATGCGCTGCCCGCAGCAGGCAGTGAGCCAGCGTGGCGTCGTCGGCATAGGGGCGACCGTCCTGGTCATGGTGGACGTAATGAAATTCGCACACGCTGGTGTAGCCGGCTTCGAGCATTTCAACGTAGAGCCAGGTCGCAATCGCCTCCAGCTGCTCCGGCGTCAGGCGCTGGGCAAAGCGGTACATCAGCGTGCGCCAGCTCCAGAAGCTGTCCTGCGCCTCGCCCCGGTATTCGGTGAGCCCCCCAAAGGCGCGCTGAAAGGCGTGCGAATGCAGGTTGGGCATGCCGGGCAGCACGGGACCGCTCGCCCGCGGGACTCCTGGAGCGGACGCGGCCCCGCAGTTCACCTCGGTCAGGCGGCCACTGGCATCCCATTGCAGGAGCACGTCGCGTGCCCAGCCAGTGGGCAATAGCGCGTGTTCGGCAAAAAATTGATTCGTCATGATGGTGTCAAGAAGATACGGCGATGCGGCCCTGGCGCACCACCCGGCAGGCCGGGCGCTGGCCCAGCCAGTAGGCCAGTTCAGACACATCGTCGATTGGCCATAAAACAAAGTTGGCCGCTTGGCCGGCGGCCAGGGTACCGTGTGTTTTCTGCAGGCCCAGCGCTTGGGCGGCGTGGCGCGTGGCGCCGGCCAGCGCCTCGGGCACGGTCAGGCGAAACACCGTGCAGGCCATGTTGAGCATCAACAGCAGGCTCAGCGCCGGCGAGGTACCGGGATTGTGGTCGGTACTGACAGCCATTGGCACGCCAGCCGCGCGCAGCGCCTCGATGGGTGGCAAGTGGGTGTCACGCAGAAAGTAGTAGGCGCCCGGCAGCAACACGGCCACGCTGCCGGCGGCTTTCATGGCGGCAATACCTGCGGCGCTGAGGTGTTCGATGTGGTCGCACGACAAGGCGCCGTAGCGCGCCGCCAGGGCCGCGCCGCCCATGTTGGAGAGCTGTTCGGCATGCAGCTTGACCGGCAGGCCCAGGCTTCGTGCGGTTCGGAACACCTGCTCGGTCTCGGCCAGCGAAAAGCCGATGCGCTCGCAGAAGACGTCGACGGCGTCGACCAGGCCCTCGGCCGCCAGCGCGGGCATCATCTCGTGACACACCAGGTCAATGTAATCCTGGCTGCGGCCCACGTAGTCAGGCGGCAGGGCATGGGCGCCCAGAAAGGTGGTGCGCACGGTCACGCCCAGGTCCTGACCCAGGCGGCGGGCCACGCGCAGTTGTTTGCGTTCGTGTTCCAGCGCCAGGCCGTAGCCCGACTTGATCTCGATGGCGCAAACACCTTCTTCAAGCAGGCTGCGCAGGCGCGGCAGGGCCAGGGCGTACAGCGCGTCTTCGCTGGCCGCGCGGGTGGCGTGCACGCTGGAGACGATGCCACCACCGGCGCGGGCAATCTCCTCGTAACCAGCACCGGTCAGCCGCATGGCGAATTCGTTGGCGCGTTGGCCGCCATAGACCAGGTGGGTGTGGCAGTCGATCAAACCGGGTGTGACCAGGGCGCCTGCGCCGTCGTGGCGCGACACGCCGGACGCGACCTCCGGCAGGTCGCGGCGCGCACCGACCCAGACCAGCTGCCCGTCGCGTACGATCAACGCGGCATCGGTCATGCCGGCGTGTCCGGCACCGAGCGCCTCGGGGGCCAGGCGCAAATGGGTCCAGAGGCCGTCGGCGCTGGGCAGGTCGTGAAAATCGGTCATGGTGTGGTGCGCTCAATCAGTACCGCGATCAAGGCGGCGTCGGCGGTTTCGCGGTGCAGCGACCAGCGTGTTGGTGTGTCGTGCCACCACAGGCCCTCGTGCGCCTGCAGTGTGTGTCCGCCGCTGGTCGTCCAGCGCCCGCGCACGGCGTAGAGCAGGCCTTGCGCGCGGGTCGGCAGGTCCGCATCGGCTTGCAGCACCGCAACCGATGCGCGCCAGCCAGCGCGGCGCGTCATGACGTTGAAGTCGTGGCAGTCACCACCCAGCAAATCGGCCTGCACCGGCGCCTCGCCGGCAAAGGCAAACGGCGCCAGCGGCTGGTCCAGCCGGTGGTCGATGTGGCCGTCGGGCGTGTGCAGTCGCACACCCGCGCCGTCGAGCAGGGTGATGACACGGTCGACGCCAGGGAAGGCAGAAAAAGGCCCGTCGCTGGCAATGTGGGCGATGCTGACGCGCCAATCAAAGCTGTCCATGTTGGCGCCGGCGGGCTGGCAGACGATCTCACTGGTGGTGCCACCGCCGTTCTTCCACGGCGTGACAGGCAAGCCCGATCGATTAAATCGTGTCAGCGGCATGGGTACGGCTCTTTCTGACAAATGTTCAGACCCACAGACCAGCCAGCAGATCCTGCTGATCGGCGCCGAGCTTGCCCTTGAGCACCTGTGACTTCGCGGCTTCGATGTCGGGTGCCATCAGGCGGTCGCGGTCGTAAAAGGGCACATGCGCACGCAGCGTGGCATGCACATGGGCCAGCCGTGGGCTGGTAGTTAAAGGCTTCAGAAAATCCACACCCTGTGCCGCGGCCAGCCATTCGATGCCCAGGATGGTGGCCGTGTTGTCGGCCATCTCGGCCAGGCGACGCCCGGCATAGGTGGCCATGCTCACGTGGTCTTCCTGGTTGGCGCTGGTGGGCAGGCTGTCGACGCTGGCCGGATGCGCGATCGACTTGTTTTCCGATGCCAGCGCGGCGGCCGTCACATGCGCAATCATGAAGCCGGAATTGAGCCCCGGGTTGTCGACCAGAAACGCCGGCAGGCCCGACAGGCTGCTGTCGATCAGCAAGGCAATACGGCGCTCGGCGATGGCACCGATCTCGGCGATCGCCAGGGCCAGCGTGTCGGCGGCGAAGGCCACCGGTTCGGCGTGGAAGTTGCCGCCAGACAATACCTCGCCGGTGTCGGGAAACACCAGCGGGTTGTCGGTCACGGCATTGGCCTCGATCAGCAAGGTGCGGGCGGCCTGGCCGATCAGGTCGAGGCAGGCGCCCATGACCTGCGGCTGACAGCGCAAGCTATAAGGGTCTTGCACGCGCTCGTCGTTGTCCAGGTGCGAGCGGCGGATGGCGCTGCCATCCAGCAGCGCACGGGTGAGCGCCGCCACGGCGATCTGGCCGGGTTGACCCCGCAGGGCGTGGATGCGCGGATCAAACGGTGCATCGCTGCCCTTGGCGGCGTCGACGCTCAACGCACCGGTGATCACGCCAGCTTCGAGCAGACGCTCGGCCATGAACAACCCATGCAAGACCAGCGCGGTCGACACCTGGGTGCCGTTGATCAGCGCCAGACCTTCTTTGGCGGCCAGCGTGAGCGGTGCGATGTCGGCGGCGGCCAAGGCCTCGCGCGCCGGGGTGATCACGCCGCGAACCCGAACCTGGCCTTCGCCCATCAGCGCCAGCGTCATGTGCGACAGCGGCGCCAAGTCGCCGGAGGCACCGACCGAGCCTTTCACCGGAATCAGCGGCACGATGCCGGCATTGAGCAGGGCCAGCAAGGTATCCACCACCACTGGGCGCACACCGGAAAAACCACGCGCCAGGCTGGCGGCCTTCATGACCATGACCAGGCGCACGGTGGCGTCGCTCATGGGCTCGCCGGTGCCCACCGAATGCGACAGGATCAGGTTGCGTTGCAGCAACTCGAGCTGGTCGTCCGGGATGCGGGTCTTGGCCAGCTTGCCAAAGCCGGTGTTGATGCCATAGGCCGCGTCCCCCTTGTCGACGATGCGGGCAATGGTGTCAGCGGCGCTTTGCACCACCGCCCGAGCGCTTGCGGGCAGCGCCAAAGGCACCGAGTTTTTCCAGATGCTGCGCAAGTCGGCCAGCGTCAGCTGACCGGGATTCAGGACAAGGACGTGGTTCATGCTGTTGGAAGGATGATGGGGTGAAACTGATGTGACTGTAATGGACGGACCGGCAGAGCGGGTCTACTCACCCGATCATCGGCAGCTTCAGCCCCTGCTTCTTGGCCGTGGCCACTGCGAGCTCGTAGCCGGCGTCGGCGTGGCGCATCACGCCCGAACCGCAGTCGTTGACCAGCACCCGGGCCAGGCGCTCGGCCGCGGCGTCGGTGCCATCGGCAACGATCACCATGCCCGAGTGCTGCGAATAACCCATGCCGACACCGCCACCGTGGTGCAGGCTGACCCAGCTGGCGCCACCGGCGGTGTTGAGCAGGGCGTTGAGCAGCGGCCAGTCGGACACGGCGTCGGTGCCGTCTTTCATGGACTCGGTTTCGCGGTTCGGGCTGGCCACCGAACCGGTGTCCAGGTGGTCGCGGCCGATCACGATCGGGGCTTTGAGTTCGCCGCTTTTCACCATCTCGTTGAAGGCCAGGCCAGCCAGATGGCGCTCGCCCAGGCCGAGCCAGCAGATGCGCGCCGGCAGACCCTGGAAGGCAATGCGTTCGCGCGCCATGTCGAGCCAGCGGTGCGTGTGTGTGTTGTTCGGGAACAGTTCCTTGATCTTGGCATCGGTCTTGTAGATGTCTTCCGGGTCACCCGAAAGTGCCACCCAGCGGAACGGGCCCTTGCCTTCACAGAACATCGGACGGATGTAGGCGGGTACGAAACCCGGGAAGTCGAAGGCATTCTTCACGCCCTGGTCAAACGCGACCTGGCGGATGTTGTTGCCGTAGTCCACCGTCGGAATGCCCATGGCCTGGAAGTCGAGCATGGCCTGCACGTGCACGGCGCAGCTGCGCGCGGCCTCAGCCGTCAGACGCGCGTGCTGCGCGGCATCCGGCTGCGCCGCCTTCCACTGCGCCACGCTCCAGCCAATCGGCAGGTAGCCGTTGATGAGGTCGTGGGCCGAGGTCTGGTCGGTCACGAGGTCGGGTTTGATGCCGCCGGCCTTGGCGCGCTTGACCAGTTCGGGCAGGATCTCGGCCGCGTTGCCCAGCAGACCGATGGAGATGGCCTTTTTCTCGGCGGTGTAGCGGGCGATGCGCGCCAGCGCGTCGTCGAGGTCGGTGGCCTGCTCGTCGAGGTAACGCGAGCGCAGGCGGAAGTCAATGCTGGACTGTTGGCACTCGATGTTGAGCGAGCAGGCGCCGGCCAGGGTGGCGGCCAGCGGCTGGGCGCCGCCCATGCCGCCCAGGCCGGCGGTCAGAATCCATTTGCCGGTCAGGTCGTTGTTGAAGTGCTGGCGACCGGCTTCGACAAAGGTCTCGAAGGTGCCTTGCACGATGCCCTGGCTGCCGATGTAGATCCAGCTGCCGGCGGTCATCTGGCCGTACATGAACAGGCCCTTGCGGTCGAGTTCGTTGAAATGCTCCCACGTGGCCCATTTGGGCACCAGGTTGGAGTTGGCGATCAGCACACGCGGCGCGTTGCTGTGGGTCTTGAACACGCCGACCGGCTTGCCCGACTGGATCAGCAGGGATTCGTCGTCGTTAAGGTCTTTCAACGTGGCCAGGATTTTGTCAAAGCATTCCCAGTTGCGCGCAGCGCGGCCAATGCCACCGTACACCACGAGGTGCTGCGGGTTCTCGGCCACTTCGGGGTCCAGATTGTTCTGCAACATGCGGTAGGCGGCCTCGGCAATCCAGTTCTTGCAAGTCAGTGTGTTGCCACGCGGTGCACGAATCACGCGGGTGGGATCAAAACGGGGGTCGGTGTTAGTTGTCATGGTGATAGGAGTGATGAATAAAAGTGAATGGATTCAATGCAAACCAAGATAGGCTGCAGCGAGTTGGGGGTCCTGGCGCGCGGCTTGCGCGCTGCCTTGCCAGACGGTGCGACCGGATTCCAGCACGCAGACGTCGTCGGCAATCTGCAGCACACGCTCGGTGTTCTGCTCCACCAGCAACACGGTCATGCCTTCGTCGCGCAGCGTGATCAGGGCCTGGTAACACTGGTCGATGATCTTGGGCATCAGGCCCAGCGAGAGCTCGTCGATCATGATCAGGCGCGGGCGGGTCATCAGGGCGCGCCCGATCGCCAGCATCTGCTGCTCGCCACCGGACAGATTGCCAGCCAGCGAATTCAGCCGCTCAGCGAGGCGCGGAAACATGGTCAACACACGATCGCGATCGTGCTGGAACACGGCGGCGGGCTGCACCATGCCGCCCACGCGCAGGTTGTCTTGCACCGTGAGGTCCTTGAACAGGCGCCGCCCTTCGGGCGAAATCGCAATGCCCTTGCGCACGCGTTCGGTCGGACCTAAAGCGCCGATGTCCGCGCCGTCGAACAGGATATTGCCGGCCTGGCGGGTGACGTGGCCGGCCACACACATCAGCGTGGACGACTTGCCGGCGCCGTTCGCCCCGAGCAGGCCGGTGATGGTGCCCGGGCGCAAGGTCAGTGTGAGTTCATGGACGGCCTGAAAGGCACCGTAGCCACAGGAGACGTTGTGCAATTCAAGCATGGCTGGCCTCCTTCGGGGTGCTCGGTTGCGCCGCTTGGCCTTCGGCCGCTGCCGCGCCGAGCGCATCGCCGCCCAGGTAGGCGGCCCGCACGACCGGGTCCGCCATGACCGCGCGCGGCTCACCCTCGCCAATCTTCTTGCCGTTGTCGAGCACGACCAGACGCCTGCAAATACGCATCACTTCTCCAAGGTTGTGCTCGATCAGCACGATGGTCAGGCCCTGCTGGTTGATCTCGGCTATGGTGTTGGCCAATTCCCGGGCTTCCCTGGAGTTCAGGCCGGCCAGCGGTTCATCAAGCAATAACAGGCGCGGCTTGAGTGCCAGCGCACGCGCCAATTCCAGGCGTTTGAGGACGCCCAGCGGTTGCACGGTCGGACTTTGGTCCGCCATGGCGGCAATGCCGACACGCTTGAGCTCTTGCGCTGCCACGGCAAGCTCGTCGGCGCTGGAGGCGTGCAGCAGCGACTTCCAGGGGCTCGAGGTCTTGGCGCTGGCCGCCGCCAAAGCCACGTTTTCGATCACATTGATCTCACGCAGCGGGCGCACCAGTTGCTGCGACAGCGACAGCCCACGGCGGATGCGCTGGTGGATAGGCAAATCGTTCAAGGACTCACCTCCCAGCAGGACGCGACCCACGGTCGGACGCGCCACGCCGATGATGGACCTCAGCATGGTGGTCTTGCCGGCACCATTGGGGCCGATCAAGCCAAGCAAGTCGCCTTGATGGACGTCGAAGGACACGTTGTTGACCGCAGTCAGCCCGCCAAAGCGAACCGTGACGCCGTCAACGCGCAACAGCAGCGCAGAATCATGAAGCGTCTGGTTCATGACTGACTCCCGGAGGGCGTGTTCACCGGGCTGAAGAAGCGCTTGGCCAGGCCGGTCATGCCGCCGGGTGAAAAGCGCATCATCAGGAACAACAGGCCACCGTAGACCAGCAGCTTGTAGTCACCAATCACCTGGAACCATGCCGGCAACACCGACAGTAGCGCGGCCGCGATCACCACGCCGGTGACCGAGCCGATGCCGCCGAACACCACCATCGACAGCACAGTGATCGACTCCACAAAGCCAAAACTGTCGACACCGATGAACTGCAGGTGGTAAGAGTAGAAGGCGCCCGACAGGCCGGCCAAGGCCGTGCCGATCGCGAAGGCGGCGAGCTTGAAGCGGGGCACGTCGATGCCCAACACGCGCATCGTGTCCTCGTCTTCGGCAATGCCGTTGAAAACCCGACCCATCCAGGTGCGCCGGATGTACACGCTGAGCGCCGCCATGGCCACACACATGAGCAGGGCCAGCAGCATGAAGCCGACGCGGCCAAGGCCATGATCCGGAATCGACGAGATGCCCAGTTCACCGCCCAGGGCATTTTGCTGGCGCACCACGCCAACAAACAGGAAACCCACGCCCATGGTGGTGATGGCCAGGAAGTCGGCGCGCACGCGCAACGAGGCCAGCCCCACCACGATGCCGAGCAGGCCCGCCAGCAGCATGGCCAGCGGCAGCGTGGCCAGAAACGGCAGGCCGGCCTTGCCCAGCATGGCCGCGGTGTAGGCACCAACGCCCTGGAAGGTGGCGTGCCCCAGGCTGATCTGGCCGCAAAAGCCGGTGATCAGGTTCAGCGACAGCGCAAACATGACGGCGATGGCCATGGTCGTCAGAAGAGATATTTCGTAATTCATGTGTACGTTCCGGGTGTCAGCGTCTGGCAAACAGACCTTGGGGCCGAACCATGAGCACCGCAATCAGGAAGGCAAACGCGATCGCGTTGCGGTCCAGAAACTTGCCCAGATAAATGGTTCCGAAAGACTCGACCACGCCCAGCAGCAATGCGGCGGCCAACGTGCCTGGCACCGACCCCAGGCCGCCCAGGACAATGATCGCCAGCGCCTTGTACGAGGGCACGCTGCCCATGGTTGGCTCGACCAGGTTGTTGAGCAAGGCAACCCAGACGCCGGCAAAACCCGCCAGCGCCGAGCCGACGAAGAAATTGATGTCACGCACCTTGCGCAGCGAGATACCAAAAGATTGCGCCATCTGCGGATCCGACACCGTGGCCTGGCAGGCCACACCGACGCGGGTGCGCGATTGCAGCCACGCCAGCACGGCGATGATGGCGGCCGTTCCCACCATCACCATCAGCTCGGCCTGCTTGAATTGCAATCCCCCACCCAGGGAAACCTGTTCCTGCAGGGGTGGTGATATGAAGGACAGGCCCTGCGCACCGAAGACGATGCGAAAAGTCTCCTCGGAAGCGATGAACAGCCCGATTGAGGCAATCAGCGCGACATGCGGCGGCTGCTTCAGCAGTGGCTGGTAGGCCAGCCTGAACATGAGCACGCCGGCCACGCCCGCAACCATGGCCGCGCACGCAAAGCCCACGCTCAGACTGCCCGTGGCATTGCACATGATGACGCCGATATAACCGCCCAAGGTGAACAGCGCCGCGTGCGCCACATGGAGGATGCGCAGCAGACCATAGACCAGGGTCAGCCCGAGCGCGACCAGCGCGTACAAGCTGCCCTGAACCAGGCCTTGAGCGATCAGTTCAAGTACCAACATGGCTGGCTTCCTCTGCTTTACTTCGACTTGGTGGGCGGGGCCAGCAGCACCGGATCGGAGATCACCGAGTGGCGATGAAAGGCCTTGTCTTTCACGATCTGAACCTGGATGTCCTTCTTGACCTCGTGCAGATCGTTGAAGGCCAGCTTGCCAATCGGCGTGTCGTAGCTTCCTGCTGCGAGCGCCTTCTTCAGCGCTTCGCCACCCTTGCCACCGGTTTTCTTCAGGCCTTCGACCACGACCGCCGTGGCCGTGTACGAGGCAGCAGCCACCATGTCGGCGTTGGAACCGACGGCCTTGCGGTAGTCAGCCAAAAAGGTCTTGGTGGCGGGCGCGTCGGAGTCGCGATCGAGCGAGGTCGTGATCAGGGTGCCTTCGGCGGCTGGGCCGGCAATCTCAATGAACTTGTCTGAGTCGTAGCCTTCCTGGCCGATGACGGGGGCGGTGATGCCGGCCGCCCGCAATTGGCTCACCATCGGACCCGCCGTGAAGTAGTAACCCGATGCGTAAATCACGTCCGGGTTGTCTGCCTTGAGCTTGCTCACCAATGGGCCGAATTGCCGGTCTGCCATGCCGTACTCATATTCGTTGATGATGTTCAGCCCGAGTTTCGGTGCCGCTTCCTTGAAGCCGTCCGCCAGCGCCTGACCGAAATCGTTCTTCACGGTGACGATCACCACGTTCTTCTTGCCCATGTTTTGCACCAGCTTGGCACCGCCGCGACCCTGCACCTCGCCCATGGCCGAGACGCGGAACATGTAGTCACCCGTCAGTGTGATCTCGGGGTGAATGGCATAACCGACCACATAGGGCACTTGCCCGCGCTGGAAGATGGCAGCGGCCGCGCGTGTGGGGCCCGAATACGAACCGGAGACCGCGGCCACAACCCCGTCCTTTTCGACCATCTTGGTGGCAGCCGGCACCGCTTCCTTGGGCGACGCCTGGTCGTCATACACCACCAACTCGAGCTTTTGACCTGCCACACCACCACTGGCATTGGCCTTGGCAATGGCGAGCTTGACACCTTCCAACGCCGACTTGCCATCGGCTGCAGCAAAGCCGGTCAGGGGCACGTTGACGCCGATCTTGATGTCGGCCCAGGCCGAGCCGGCTGAAAGGGTGAGGGCAGCGGCAGCGGCCAACAGGGCGACGGTGGGTTGATGACGATGTTTCATGAGCAGTCCTCTTGATGTTGAAGAAATGGCTTGACAGGTTTGCCTACGGAATATATACATATGTCCAACGAACAATCTATTGTTGTATATACAATTTCGTGAGCGGGACTTTATTCAGATCCATTTGGTGTGTCAATACTTTTTCTCCAACTTAAGGGAAAACCCCTAGCCATGAACCCATCCAACGATTCCGACAAACGTGTGCCAGCTTTTCAGCGCATCAAGGCCCACGTCCTTGGCAAGATCCACGCCGGGCACTGGAAGGAAGGCGACGCGATTCCTGCCGAGGAAGCGTTGGCGCGCGAGTTTGGGGTTTCAAGAATGACCGTCAATCGCGCCATTCGCGAACTCAGTGACGAACAGATCGTGGAGCGTGTACAGGGCTCTGGCACCTACGTAGCACAGCAGAAATACCATGCCACGCTGGTCGAAATTCGCAACATCGCCGACGAAATTGCCGCACGCGGCCATGTCCACCGCAGCGAACTGCATCGGCTCGAACGCCTGAAAGCCGGCGACGTGCTGGGCCGCAAATTTGGGCTGCCAGCCGACCACACGCTGTACCACTCGGTGGTCGTCCATTTTGAAAACGACCAGCCGATTCAGGTGGAAGATCGTTTCGTTAACCCGGTGGTGGCGCCCGACTACCTGCAACAGGATTTCAGCACCCAAACGCCCAATGCCTACCTGATGCGCGTGGCGCCCCTGCAAGCGGTGCACTTTGTGATCGAGGCGTGCAGCCCACCCGCCAATATCCGGGAGATGCTGCGCATGACGTTGCTGCAAGAGCCCTGCCTGCTGCTGCACCGGCAAACGCAGTCGATGGGTCAGGTGGCGTCGATCGCCGACATGTGGCATCCGGCAACGCGGTATCGCTTTACCGGCAGTTTTTAATGTTCACTCTGCCAGTTCAAGCACATCGCAAGACTTTTTTGCGGCATCAAACAGCGACAGCCTGTAAGCAAATGCTTGTGACGACTCAGAATGATGTCGCTTCGAGGCTGGCGGTCTGCTTGGAAAAACTGGCGCGCACCGCCTGCACGAGGGCCAGAGTCAATGCCGGTTGCTGGTCCTCGTCGGCCGGGTAGGCCAACACCACCGATTGCGACGGCAGCGACCCGTGCAAAGCACGGCAGGCAATCCGTTTACCGTCATAGCCGGTGTCCCGTACCGGGCGTGTCGTCAGCAGCGACACGCCCAGCCCGTTGGCCACAAGGGAGCGGACCATTTCCATCGACGGACTTTCGTGGGCGATCCGCGGGGTGACACCCGCTGTCCGAAACAGCGAGAGAAAGTAGTCGCGGCTGTGCGGCAAGCTGATCAGGATCAGCGGCTCGCTCGCCAGTTGGGCCAGGCGCAGACGGGGCTGGCGGGCAAGCGCATGGCCCCAGGGCATCAGCGCATAGGGACGCAGGTCAGCCACGGGCTCGAGACGCACGCCACGCGCCAGGCCGAGGTCATACAACAGCGCCACATCCAGCGAGCCGCGTTCGAGCTGGCGCGTCAGGCTTTCAATGTCGCCTTCGACCAGCTGAACTTCGATGGCCGGGTGCGCGGTGCGCAAGCGCAGCAAAATGTCCGGCAGGTAACGCGCCCCCAGTGTGCTCAGGCAACCAACCCGTAGTCGCCCCTCCAGTGCGAGCGCGCGCGGCGCAAGCAGCGACTCGGCCTGGCGCAGCACCGCCCTGGCTTGACGGACCCGCGTGGCACCGGCCGCCGTCAGTTCAAGGCCCCGCGCGTGCATACGCACGAACAGGCGCTCTCCCCAGAGGGCTTCGAGCTCACCGATGGCCTTGGAGATCGACGGCTGGGAAACATGGAGCGCCTGGGCAGCGCGGGCCGCCCCGCCATGCTGCGCCGCAGCGACCAGGTATTCCAGTTGGCGCAGACTAAAGTGAATCATTATTTTTCATCCAGTACATCATCAATGTGTATTTTCATTGATTTAAGAAAACATCAAGAATGCAGGCCTCACAGCACGCTGGACAAGGAATTCAACATGAGCATTCAACCGACCGTTCGCCCTCTGGAGGGGCTGCGGATTCTCGACTTCACCCGGGTTCTGGCCGGCCCATTGGCCACCGCGCTACTGGCTGACCTCGGGGCTGAGGTCATCAAGGTGGAGCCGCCCCAGGGCGACGACTACCGTGCCATCGGACCCATGCGCAACGGCGAGAGCGCCCTGTTCAACGTGATGAACCGCAACAAGAAAAGCTTGGTGCTTGATCTCAAGCAAGCGCAGGCCGTCGCCTTGGTGGAGTCACTGGTCGAGAAAGTCGACGTCGTGGTGGAGAACTTTCGACCCGGCGTGGCGGACCGACTCGGCATCGGCTACGAGCGGCTTGCCGCCCGCAATCCCAAACTGGTTTATGTCAGCGTGTCAGGTTTCGGGCAGACCGGCCCGTATGCCGAACGTCCCGCCTACGACGTGATCGTCCAGGCGATGAGCGGGATCATGGAGGCCACCGGCGACCCGAATGGCCCCCCCACGCTGGTGGGTGAGGCGATCTCGGATGTGGTGGCCGGGCTGTTCGCGTCCTGGGCCATCCTGGCGGCAATTCACCAGACACAGCGCACCGGCCAGGGCCAGCAGGTGGATGTGGCCATGTTTGACACCACCTTGTCGTTTCTGGTGACGTCGATGTCGCGCTACCTGTTTACCGGGACACCGGCCCGGCGCGTTGGCAACCGCCATCCACTGTCGGCACCGTTCGGGGTTTACAAGGCCAAAGATGGCCACTTCGCCCTCGCGGTACTCAACCGCAAACTGTTTCAGGCACTGGCAAACGCCATCGGCCAGCCCGCTCTGGGGACGGATGACAGCCTGGCCAGCGATGAACAACGCTCGGCACGTGAGCCGGAACTGCGCGCTGTGATCGAGGCCTGGGCAGCAGACCACAACGTGGACGCTGTGGTTGCCTGCATCGAACAGGCGGGCGTGCCGGTGGCACCGATCTGGAACATTGCCCAGGCGCTGGCGTCACCGCAAGCGTTGGCACGCAACCTGTTGCAGCCGGTCGACGATGCGCGCTTGCCTGGCCTGCAGCTGCCGGTGCAGCCCGTGCGCTTCGGCGGTGCTGCACCCAGCCAGCCACGCCGTGCGCCAGCGCTTGGCGAGCACACTGAAGATTTGCTGAGCACGCTACTGGGCCTGGGGCTGGAAAAATTGACTGAATTGAAAGCCTCTGGCGTCTTAGGTACTGCGCCTGCGACGTCCGCCACCAACACCACCCACTCAACCAAGGAATAAAAATGGATTACAGCAACCGTTTTGGCGTCACCGCCGACGACCAGGCCCTGGCCGACGCCGTCGGCCGTTTTGCACAGGCCGAACTGGCCCCACGTGCCAGCGAACTTGACCGGACCGAAAGCTCCGTGACCTGCCATGTCAAGGCCCTGGCCGAACTGGGGATCATGGGCATGAACATTGACGAGTGCTGGGGCGGTCCCGGTGTCAGCCCAACGGGCATGCTGCTGGCGCTGGTCGAGATTTCCCGGGCCTGCGCCGCCACCTCGTCGATGATTGGGGCACACTACCTGGGCACCGATGCGGTGCAGATTGCCGGCGATGACGCCCAGCGCGAAGCCTGGCTGCCACGCGCGGCAAGCGGCGAGTGGCTGGCGGGTTTTGCCTTGACCGAGCCACTCGGCGGCTCGAGCCCGGTCGACATGCGCACGCGTGCGGTGCGCGACGGCGACTACTACCGCATCGATGGCGTCAAGCAGTTCATTTCCAACGCCGCCGAGGCACGTTTTCTGGTGGTGTTCGCCAAGACCGATCCCGAGGCCGGCCCGCGCGGCGTGAGTGCCTTCGTGGTCGACATGCAAACGCCAGGCGTGAGCGTATCAAGCCACGAGAAGCTCATGGGCATTCGAGGCGCACATGCCTTTGAGGTGTCGTTTGAGGATGTCCGCGTGCCGCTGAATTGCCGCTTGGGAGCCGAAGGCAGTGGCTTCAGGACCGCCATGAAGGTGCTGGACAACTGTCGACTGGACGTGGCGGCCACAGCGCTGGGTCTGGCGCAGGCGGCGCTGGACGCGGCAGCGCAATGGGTGCGGGAGCGCAAGGTCGGCGGTGAGCCGCTTGCCACGCGGCAGGGCATTCAGTGGATGCTGGCCGACATGAAGCTGCGCCTGGAGGCCTCCTGGGCATTGACCCTGCAGGCCACGGCGCTGCGCGCTGAAGGCCGGAACTTCACTCAGCAGTCAGCCATGGCCAAACTCCACGCTTCGGAGATGGTGGGCTTTGTCACGGATGCCGCCCTGCAAATTCATGGCGGCTATGGCTTCACACGTGACTTGCCTCTGGAGCGCTATGTGCGCGACGCGCGCATCCTGCGCATTTACGAAGGCTCTTCGGAAATTCAGCGCACGATCATTGCCAGAGGGGTGTTGGCTTAAGCTTGCCTTTCAGCCGCCCGTTCAGCATACTTATTGAACCGCCAGGCGCTCCCTTCCTGGGTGATACGACGCCAGGTGGCGCGTTTTTGGACGGGCTGCATCTCGGTCCAGTGCTGCACCTCGGCAAAAGTGCGGCCACAGCCCTTGCAGACCTCGTCGCCCTGGCTGGTGGAACAAATCGCGATGCAGGGCGTGTCGGGGGTGCTTTCGTACCAGGTCAGCCAGGCCTGCCAGGCCGCCGCGGACAGCGCTGCTTCGTCTATTTCAGGGCGCCGCTCGAAGGCCATCACCGCATAGACCTCGGCCAGCGCCCGCGTCGGCGGCGGCAGTGCTGCCCCCTCAACGCTGGGCGCCCTGGTGCGCCAGTAGTTGATGGCGGACTCAATGTCGGTGATGTGGATGCCTGTCATGGGGTCGGCATCATAGCGCCAGCACGCCTGCACACGCCAGGGTGATAAGCTCGGGTCCATGAAACTTATCCTGAAATGGCTGCTCAGTGCCGTCGCCCTGCTGTGTGTGGCCTACCTTTACAGCGGTGTCGTGGTCAACAGCCTGGGTGCCGCGCTGATCGCCGCCTTTGTCATCGGGCTCTTCAACCTGGTGTTGCGCCCGGTGCTGGTGCTGCTGACCCTGCCCGTGACCGTGGTCACGCTGGGCTTGTTTTTATTTGTCATCAACGCCCTGATGTTCTGGTCGGCCGCCGGTATCCTGGAAGGGTTTTATGTGCGCGACTTCTACGCCGCACTGTGGGGCTCGCTGATCTACTCCGCCCTCGGGCTGCTCATTGACGCAGCGTTCGGCCGGAAATAAAACCTCAGGGCTCCTGCGCCTGTTCCTTCAGCAAGGCCTCGATCTGACGGCGTCGCGTGTCGATGATCGACGCGTCGATGTGGTCGGCTGAAGAATTCGAGGCGCCCGGTGCCCGCAGCCGATCCTGCGCGGCTTTCAGCCGGTCCAATGCCCCCGCATAGTCCAACTGCGCCACCTGCGCCTCGGCCTCGGCGCGCAAGGCGCGCAAAGTTTGATTTTGCGCTGCGTAAATACTTGCCAGCCACTGCCAGGCCAATGCATCTTGCGGCTGCCTGAGCAGCCACCCTTGCAGGTTTTGCGCCACTTGGTCCAGCAACTGCGCTTGTCCACCCTGCATGGCAATCTGGGCTTGCAGTGCCAGATCGGGGCGACGTAACGCAGACCCCGTCGCCGGCTTGGCGGGATCCAGTCCGATGTCCGCCCCCAGAGCCAGAAGTTGCTGACGCGACCGATCAGGGGCTGCCAATTCAATTTCAAGACCCAGCCAGCGCACCTGCCGCACCGCCTCGGGGTCATCCACAACCACTTTTTCCAGGCGCGCCAACTGCCGGCGCGCCTGCGCCGCATCGCGCATGCGGCTGGCAGCCATGGCCGCACCATACAAGGTGCCCGCCTGTTGCGCTGCAGTCTGGCCCGACAGGCCCACCTCTTTGGCCTGAGCCAGCCAGCCGCGTAAAGCATCCACACCGGGGTTGGACAGCACCCGGGCACGCGCCGCCAGCATGGCGTGGCTCATGCCAGAAACCACGTCGCCCCCATGCGGCGCGCCCAGCGGCAAACGCGACTGCATGTCGGCGATGCGTTCGGTGGTCAGCGGATGGCTGCGCAGGTAGGGGTAGGCACCACTGTCATTGAGCCGGGCCGCCTGCTGCAACTTGTCGAACATGCCCACGAACCCCTGCGCCTCAAACCCGGCCTGGGTCATCACGCCAAAACCGATCCGGTCCGCTTCGCGCTCCATGTCGCGCGAAAAATTGAGCTGGCCTTGCGCTGACAGGGCTTGCCCGCCAACAATCAACGCATTGCCAGCCTCAGGATTTTTGCTGGCTGCCAGCGCGCCGAGAATCATGGCGCCGATCATCCACGGTGTCTGCTGGTTGCTCTTGGAAATCAGGCGTGAAATATGCCGTTGCGTGACATGGCTCAACTCGTGGCCCAGCACCGAGGCCAGCTCGTCGCGGCTGCTCACAACCGCCAGCAAACCCAGATGCAGACCAAAATAGCCGCCCGGCAAGGCAAACGCGTTGACGCTGCGGTCGCGCCCCAAAACAATGCGCCAGGCAAAGCGCTCATCGAGTTCGGGGGTCAGATCGCCGCGAACACGGGCAGCGTTCAGCAGCGGCTGCCAGATGCCCTGCACATAATCGGTCAGCACCGGGTCGTCAATAAAATCAGGGTCGCGGTAAAGCTCACGCGCGATGCGGTCACCCAGCCGACGCTCGGCGCTGGCGCTCATGTCGCTCCCGTCACCGAGCAGTGGCAGCGCGTTAGCACTTTGGCCCTGTGCCCTCAGGGCCACTGGCAATGCAAGGCCAATTGCTACAAAAAATAGAGTAATGCACTTCTTTAGAATAAGGCTTACCCGTTTTTTTTTCTTGAATGGATCAGTCAACATGAGCGATATATTTTGTACACCTGCAAAAGAATAAATCTGACGATCGCCGTATGATGCCAGTTCTGTGTAAAGGTTCGGTCAAGACGTCCCGTTTACTTTAGTCCATCTCATCCCCATTTTTGTCATGAGCACCCTCACCCATTTTGACGACCAGGGCCAAGCCCACATGGTGGATGTGGCAGCCAAAGCCGCCAGTCACCGCGTTGGCATCGCCTGTGGCCGCATTGACATGCTGCCTGGCACGCTGGCCATCATCGAAGCGGGCACCGCCAAAAAAGGTGATGTGCTGGGTATTGCCCGCATTGCCGGCATCATGGCGGCCAAAAAAACCAGTGATCTGATCCCCCTGTGCCACCCGCTGGCACTGACCCGGGTCGCCATTGAATTCAAGGTTCTGCATGCCAGCCAATCCGCCACCAGCAGCGTGCTTTGCAAGGCCACGGTAGAAACGGTAGGCCCCACCGGTGTCGAAATGGAAGCGCTTACCGCCGTTTCGGTCGCCCTGCTGACCATTTATGACATGTGCAAGGCGGTGGATCGCGGCATGGTCATGACCGACATCAAACTACTGGAGAAACATGGTGGTAAATCAGGTAGTTTCATCCATCCAACAACACCATCCCATGACAACGCTTGACCGAACCCTTTGGCCTGCGCGCCTGAGCACATTTGTATTAGCCGCCCTGGCTGCAGCCAGTGTCGTTTATTGGGGCCTGCGCTGGTCTGAGCCCATCAGCACGCCACGCGCCAACGGCGATGGATTCAGCCAACGCCTCATTGACACGAACCGGGTGGCCCAATTGCTGGGGGCCAGCGCCACCCCGGCCAATGCAGCACCTGCAGTCAACGCCGCGGGCCAATACAAGCTGCTCGGTGTCATCGCCGGGGCGAAAGGCCGCGGCTTTGGCAGCGCCCTGATCGCCATCGAAAGTGAACCCGCCAAACCATACAAAGTTGGCGACAGGCTGTCTGATGATCTGCTGCTGCAATCCGTTACAGCCCGTGGGGCAACGCTGGCGCCCGGCATGCAGGAGCCGGCCTCGATCGAGCTTGAATTGCCACCTCTTGCCACCATCAAACTCCAGTAACATGGCAACAACCACTCTCTACCAATTTCAGGTCCAGGTCAAGCCACGCTACCTGGCTGACCAGTCTGTGCCGGGGCAAGGGCAGTACTTTTTTGCCTACACCATCACCATCCGCAACACCGGCAACATTGCGGCCCAGTTGATTGCCCGCACCTGGAACGTCAACGACGCCCAGGGTCACCACGAAAAGATCAAGGGCCTGGGTGTGGTGGGTCACCAGCCATTGTTGCAACCCGGTGAAACATTTGAATACACCAGTGGTACACGCCTGCGCACCCCCACCGGCACCATGCATGGCAGTTTTTTTTGCGTGGCGGAAGATGGTGAAAAATTTGATGTGGATGTCCCCATGTTTGTGCTTGATGCCCTGAGCGAAAGCGGTGGCACGCGTACCCTGCATTAAGCAGATGACGGCCAGGCCCGATCTTGCCGAGCTGCTGGATGCCCTCGATCCTCAAGCCGATCTGGCGCAGCGCCACCTCTGGTTGATTCAACTGCTGGGCTGGGTGCGCGGCAGACATGCGTCGGTGCCGCACGCAGTTGCACGCGTGAACTTGCTGCTCGACACCCTGCAACAACGCCCCGAGGCCCGCGCCAGGCTGCAGGCCTGGTGGCTAAAGCTGCTGGGCACGGTGGACGCAACCTCATTGCTGGCAGACTACGGTTTTTCTTCACGCAGCGCCTTTACCAGTGAATTGACCGAACGCCTGCGCCTCAAATGGCTGCCCAGCACGCCTGAAACGACTGACGCATCCAGCCTGTTTTCGCTGGTGCTATGCCAGCCATTTGATGCGCGCTGGCTCAATGCGCTGGAGGAGGCCACGTTGACCCGGCTGGCGGAGTTGCTGCAAGCCGACTGTGCGCAAATGACCGATGGTATCTGCGCCTGGGTACCACAAATCGGGCCCAGCCGTGTCACACCATGGCAAGCAACGCTGCTGGAAGCCCTGACCTTTTGCACCGGACAAATCCGTGCCACCGGTTTTTCACCCGAACTGCGCCTGCGCATGAGCGCACCTGCGCTTGAGACCGCCCCGTTCCATGCGCTCGACAGCGACGTGATCGCGCTACAAGCCGCTTTCCTGGTCGACCCAGAGCATCCCTCGGCCGCCAGACAGGCTGCCTTGCAGCAGGTTCTGAACCGCCTGGAGGCTTGCCGCCAGGCGGCTGCTTCGGTCTACGCCCACCTCGACAGCAACGGCATCTCCGTCAACCTGGTGTTTCAACTGCGCCAGTTGCGCAGCCGGGTACTGCGCGTGCGCACCCTGCTCGATTGCCTGATGTCGGGGCACCCCCATCGTCACACCGTACAGTTGTTCGCCCATCTGGTACTGGTAGGGCAGGAACGACGCAGCGTGCGTGCACTGATTGCCGCCAATTCATCCATGCTGGCCGCCAAGGTAGCCGAGCGCAGCTCCGAGACCGGCGAGCACTACATCACCCGCACCAGGGCCGAATACATCCAGATGCTGCGTGATGCAGCAGGCGGCGGCGCCATCATGTCGGTCACCACGCTGATGAAGTTTGTGGTGTTGTCGATGAGCCTGTCAGCCTTTTGGAGCGGCTTTTACGCCGGCCTCAACTACGCGCTGAGCTTTGTCCTGATCCAGTTAATGCACTGGACCGTGGCCACCAAACAACCCGCCATGACCGCCCCTGCCATGGCCGCAAAGCTCAAGGAGTTGGGGGCACCGGGTGCCATAGAAAGTTTTGTTGATGAAGTGGCGCATCTGGTGCGCTCACAGGTGGCCGCCATCTTTGGCAATCTGGCGCTGGTGGCGCCGGCGGTGCTGCTGATCAGCACCGGACTGTGGCTGGCCTTTGGCGCCCCCATGATCGATGCCGCCGTTGCCAATCACGTGCTGGACGATCTGACCCTGCTGGGACCCACTGCACTGTTTGCCGCCCTGACTGGCGTGCTGTTGTTTGCTTCGAGCATCATTGCAGGCTGGATCGAGAACTGGTTTGTGCTGCACCGGCTGGATTCGGCCATCCGCTACAACCCCAAAATCACCGCCGCGCTGGGCCGCGCCAAAGCCGAGCGCTGGGCCACGTTCATGCGTCACAACATTTCGGGACTGGCGGCTAATGTATCGCTCGGTCTGATGCTGGGCCTGGTGCCCGCATTTGCGGCGTTTTTTGGCCTCGGGCTGGAGGTGCGCCACGTCACGCTGTCCACCGGACAGCTGGCGGCTGCTGCCGCCAGCCTGGGGACTGACATCCTGCGGCAAGGCCCATTCTGGTGGTGTGTGGCCGGGATTGCCATCACCGGCGCGCTTAACGTGGGCGTGAGCTTTTATTTTGCCTTCCTGCTGGCACTCAGGGCACATAACGTCAGCGGGGTTGATCGCCGCCGTATCTACCAGGCCATTCGCCACCGGATCCGCACCCGCCTGGGCAGCTTTTTCTGGCCAGCCAGCACGCCAGAGCAGCCGAAAGACGTGGCCAATGGGTGAGTTCGATTTGATCGCGCGCTATTTCAAGCGTCCGGCGCGCCGCGCGGCGTTGGGCATTGGCGACGACTGCGCATTGCTGCAGCCCGCGCCCGGCACACAGCTGGCTATTTCCTGCGACATGCTGGTGCAGGGGCGCCACTTTTTTGCTGACGTGAACCCGCGCAGTCTCGGTCACAAGGCGCTGGCAGTCAACCTCAGCGACCTCGCTGCCTGTGGCGCCAAGCCGCTCGCGTTTACCCTGGCGCTGGCACTGCCCGAGATCAACGAACCCTGGTTGACGGACTTTGCCGGCGGACTGTTTGAGCTCGCCGATGCCCACAACTGCGAACTCGTTGGCGGCGACACCACCGCCGGACCGCTCAACATCTGCATCACGGTATTTGGCGAGGTGCCGCTCGTCAATGGCCGCTCGCAGGCCCTGTTGCGCAGTGGCGCCAGGGCCGGTGACGACCTTTATGTGAGCGGTACGCTGGGCGACGCCCGGCTGGCGCTGAACGCATTGCAAGGCAAATTGTCGGTACCGGCACCCATCTTGCTGGCAGCACGCCAGCGGCTGGAACGCCCCAGTCCACGCGTGGCGCTGGGCCAGGCCTTGCGCGGTATCGCCAGCGCAGCCATTGATCTCAGCGATGGACTGATGGGTGATCTGGGTCATATCCTGGAAAGCTCGCAAATCGGGGCGACCGTGCAGGTCGATACGCTGGTACATAGCATCGCTTGCTATGTAGATTCAACGCCTGCCGGCATTCAGGGCGGCATCGATTTGTCGCTGGCGCAATGGCGCACCCTGGCACTGGCAGGCGGTGACGACTACGAGCTCCTGTTCACCGCGTCCCCCAGCCAGCGCGCCGCCGTGGCCGCTGCGGCGCAAGCCAGCCAGACCCCGGTGCGGTGCGTCGGCCAGATCGACGCCAACCCAGGCTTGCGGCTGCTGGACCGGCAGGGCCAGGTGCTGCCCAACCAATACGCCTCGTTCGACCACTTTGCCTGAAGTAGCCTGCGCCAGGCATCGGCTGGATAATCTGACCATGCTTGATCAAGAGTCCACTTTTCATTCTGCCGCATCAGGGACCGCCCAGGCGGCCAAGCCTTTGGGACCCGTTGCCCCGAGCGGCCATTTCATGATGGCGCACCCGGCCCATGTGATGGCGCTCGGCTTTGGTTCCGGGCTCAGCCCCATTGCCCCCGGTACCATGGGGACGCTGTGGGCCTGGGCGCTGTTTGGACTGTTGCAAGACCGTCTCACCGAGGTGCAATGGGGCGGACTCATTGCGGTCAGTATCCTGGCGGGCTGGTGGGTCTGTACGGTCACCGCCAGACACATGCGCACGCTTGACCCCGGCAGCATTGTCTGGGACGAAATAGCCGCTTTCTGGCTGGTGCTGTGGCTGGTCGGTCAGGCCGGTTTCTGGGGCCAGTTGGCCGCTTTTGCACTGTTTCGCTTCTTTGATGCCGTCAAGCCCGGGCCGGTCGCCTGGGCCGACCAGCTTTACCACCATGTGAATCCCGCCACCGACCCGTCCGCCTGGCGCAAAGTGGGCTGGGGCATCATGCTTGACGACCTGGTGGCCGCTTTTTGCACCCTGCTGGTGATTGCACTGTGGCGGTCATGGTAAGACTTGCCGTGAAGCCATGCGTCAAGAAACCGTGCACGCGTTCAAACCTTGATCTAACTTGACCTGCCTTGTCCACCGGGCTGCTATGCTTTAACCCTTTAACGAAGCCAACCAAACGCCATGAAACACTTATTCGCCATCAGTCTGATTGCCGCCGCCTCCTTCGCCAGCAGTGCCTGGGCGGCTCAACCCCCTGCAGCCAAACCGCCAGTTTCGGGCGTAGTCAGTGGCGAAGTGCTGGAGGTCAAGGACGTTGACAGCTACACCTACCTGCGCCTGAAGACCAAAGACGGTGAAACCTGGGCTGCAGTGAGCACCGCAGCGGTTAAAAAGGGCGCCACGGTGACGGTTGAAAACGCCATGGTCATGAACAATTTTGAGAGCAAATCGCTGAAGAAAACGTTCCCGACCATCATTTTTGGCAGCCTCGGGGGCGCGGCTGCAGGCCAGAGCGCACTCGGCTCGAAAATGGCAATGGCCAAAATGGCAGACAGCGCACCGATCAAGGTTGCCAAGGCCAGCGGCGCCAATGCCTACACGGTTGCCGACATCATCAGCAAAGCGGTTCAACTCAAGGACAAGCCGGTCAAAATCAACGGTCAGGTGGTGAAGTACAACGCCGGCATCATGGGCAAAAACTGGATCCACCTGCGTGACGGGTCCGGCACCCCAGCCAACAACGACATTCTGGTCACGACCGCTGCGCCAGCCAAGGTCGGCGACCTGGTGACGGTTTCGGGCGTGGTGCGCAACGACAAGGATTTTGGTGCCGGCTACAGCTACAAGGTGCTGGTTGAAGAGGCTACCCTGTCTCCCCTTCAGAAATAGTCTGTTGATGCTGGACAGTTGCGCCCTACTGGCGCGTTTACTTTTAAAAAACGGCTGGGTGATGGCGACTGCCGAGAGCTGCACTGGCGGCCTGATCGCTGCCACGTGCACCGAACTGGCAGGTTCAAGCCAATGGTTCGAGCGTGGTTTTGTCAGCTACTCCAACGCCGCCAAATGCGAGCTGCTGGACGTCGATGCCGCGCTGATTGATGCACATGGCGCCGTCAGTGAGCCCGTGGTGCGCGCCATGGCTGTCGGTGCACTCGCCCATTCGCACGCCCAGGTGGCTGTTGCCGTAACGGGCGTGGCCGGCCCCTCTGGTGGCAGCGCCGCGAAACCGGTAGGCACCGTGTGGCTGGCCTGGGCCACGCCCACCGGCTTGACCAGCGAAGCACAGCACTTTGCCGGCGACCGCGCCGCGGTACGCCAGGCCACGGTGCGACATGCCCTGGCCAGGTTGGCAGAACTCATCCAGACGGAAACCCCGGCGTGACACAGTGGGGTGCTCAGGATGAGCATTGTCTGAAGGCATGCGGGGTCGCGGTTTGACTGTGCACTTAACTTAAGCATGGATTTTGTCAACGGCTTTGCCACCGGGCTGGCACTGATTGTGGCCATCGGCTCACAAAATGCGTATGTGCTGCGCCAGGGCCTCCTGCGTCAGCATGTGCTGCCACTGGTGCTCTTTTGTGCGTTGTCAGACGCGCTGCTGATCCTGGCGGGCATTGGTGGTGCCGGCCTGCTGATACGCGACAACACCTTCCTGATGAACCTGACGCGCTACGGCGGCGCCTTGTTTTTAGCAGCTTATGGCGTACTGGCAGCGCGGCGCGCCTGGCAAGGCGAGCCCATGCAATTAAATGGTGGCGGGCGGGTCGCACTGCGGACGGCACTGGCGGCCTGTTTTACCTTTACCTTTTTGAACCCCCATGTGTACCTCGATACCGTGGTACTGCTTGGCGCCATTGCCAACCAGCGGCCAGACCCGCAACGCTGGGTCTTTGGCGCCGGCGCCATGAGCGCGAGCCTGTGCTGGTTTGCCGCGTTGGGCTTTGGCGCACGTTTTCTGGCGCCGCTTTTTGAATCGGTTCTGGCCTGGCGCGTGCTGGACGCGCTGATTGCACTGACCATGTGGACGCTGGCGGCCATGCTGTTGCTCAGTTAAGTTTTGCTAATCACAACAAAATGAGGCCAAAATAGGAAAAGCCTGAAAAGTTTCCTTTTCAGGCTTTTGGGTACGGACTCAGCCTTTCGGCTGATCCTTATTGCAGCAACGGCTCTCACCCCGGATAGCAACAATCGAGGTAGAGTTTAACAGGGAGTCGAGATGGATGTAGAACAAGATAAAACTACAGATAAACCCGCAGACTTGATCTTTGGACTGGATATTGGGATTGCCTCCGTGGGTTGGGCAGTACTCAACAGCACTCGGATCGTCGATTTAGGCGTGCGCTGTTTTGACAAAGCTGAAACCGCCAAAGAAGGCGAGTCCCTCAATTTGGCGCGTCGCACTGCGCGTTTGCTGCGTCGTCGCCTCTACCGACGCGCTTGGCGACTTACCAAACTGACAAGACTGTTTAAAAAAGAAGGCCTTGTCCAATCAGCAGATTACTTCAAACAGCAACCTGGATTCACCGATTCAGCGTGGCTATTGCGAGTAGTAGGATTAGATCGTTTGCTCACGCCCTCAGAATGGGCTCGTGTGATTTACCATCTTTGCAAACATCGCGGCTTCCACTGGGTCAGCAAGGCAGAAGAAATCAGCGCTGAAGCCGATGCCAAAAGCGAAAGCGGTAAAGTCAAGAAAGGCTTGGCCCACACTCAGGCTTTGATGCAAACAAAGGGCTATCGAACTGCCGCCGAAATGGTGTTGTCAGAGTTCCCGGAAGCACAACGCAACAAACGGGGCGACTACAGCAAAGCACTGTCACGCCGAATCCTTGACCAAGAATTAGAAAAACTGTTTCAAGCACAACGCCGCCTTGGCAGTACCCACGCCGATATCGACTTCGAACTTTTGATACGCGGCAATGGTGACTGCAAGAGCGGTTTATTCTGGAAACAAAAACCTGCATTGGCTGGAAACGACTTGCTGAAGATGCTGGGCAAATGCACATTTGAAAAAACTGAATATCGCGCCCCAAAAGCCAGCTTTACAGCAGAACGACATGTCTGGCTTACAAGGTTGAACAACCTGCGCGTCATTGTTGATGGAGTATCACGGCCACTTAATGAAACAGAGCATCGCGCTGCCCGGCTTTTGCCCTACCAGTCAGGGGAAAAATTTACTTATACAACACTACGTAACGCGCTCACCCGCTCTGGCTTATTGCCTGTCAGTTTTCGATTTGGCGGCTTATCCTATCCAAGCGATAGGCAAAAAGAAGAAGATAAAGCCAAAAATCCAGAAGACCAGATTCTGGTCAAACTCACAGCCTGGCACGAACTGCGTTTAGCTCTGAACAAAGCTGACTTGGCTGACGTCTGGCAACAAATCAGTGTGGCCGCTCTGGAAGGACAGCCCGAGACGCTGGATCAAATCGCCTGGGTGTTGAGCGTTTACAAAGACGATGAAGAGGTGCATGCGGAACTGGAAAACATCGCGCTTCCCCAAGCAGAAAAAACCATGGCAGTTTTGCTTGGCATTCGTTTTGACAAGTTTCATGCCCTGTCACTCAAAGCCTTACGTCAAATTGTGCCGCACATGGAACGTGGTTTGCGCTACGACGAAGCGGTGGAGCTGATACCTGAATATGGTCACCACAGCCAACAAGTTGAATTAGGTACAGGCCAGCACAAGTATCTTCCCCCTTTTTATGCTGACCGTGATAAGCGCAACACCATGATCTTTCGCGAAGACCTGGATGTGCCTCGCAACCCGGTGGTGCTACGCGCCCTCAACCAGACGCGTAAAGTAGTCAACGCATTGATCAAAACCTATGGCAGCCCAATGGCCGTGCACATCGAAATGGCACGTGATTTGTCCCGACCACTGGATGAACGACGCGACATTGAAAAACTTCAAAAAGAATATAAAGACCGTAACGAAAAAGCCCGCGAAGATTTTGAAAAAGACTTTGGCTACCGACCCAAGGCGTCTGTGTTTGAAAAGTGGATGCTGTACCGCGAGCAGCAATGCAAATGTGCTTATTCGCTGGAGGCCATGGACATTGGCCGCATCCTGGATGACCCCAATTACGCACAAGTTGACCATGCCCTGCCCTACTCCCGCAGTTTTGACGACAGTAAAAACAACAAGGTGCTAGTGCTCTCGCGGGAAAACCAGAACAAGGGCAACCGCACCGCATTTGAGTACCTCACCAGCTTTACGGGCGGCGAAGAAGGTGAACGTTGGCGTAATTTTGTCGCATGGGTCAATGGCAACAAAGCCTACCGAGCTGCAAAACGCAACCGCCTGTTGCGCAAGAACTACGGTACCGAAGAAGCCGCAGGTTTCAGAGACCGCAATCTCAACGACACACGCTATATCTGCCGATTTTTCAAAAACTATGTTGAAGAGCATTTACAACTTGCCCAAGATGCCAACGGCAACAAAAGCAGACGTTGCGTGGTGGTCAATGGCCAACTCACGGCATTTTTGCGCATGCGTTGGGGCTTGTCCAAAGTCCGCGAAGAAAGTGACCGCCACCATGCGCTGGATGCTGCTGTGGTTGCGGCTTGTAGCCATGGCATGGTCAAGGCGCTGGCTGATTATTCTCGACGCAAAGAAATCGCCTTGCTGCACGAAGGCATTCCTGATCCCGAAACTGGCGAGATCATTAACCCAACTGCTCATGAGCGATTGGCAATTCATTTTCCCGAACCCTGGCCTCACTTCCGCCATGAACTTGAAGCGCGCAGAAAAACGGACGACATCACTTTACTACGCGAACAAATAACGCAATTTGGCACTTATTCGGCACAGGATTTGCAGCAGATGCGTACCTTGTTTGTGTCACGTGCTCCACAACGGCGCAATGGTGGCGCAGTGCACAAAGACACCATTTATGCACAATCCGAAAGTCAGATAGCCAAGGGCAGCGTTGTGCAAAAAGTGCCTTTGACCAGCCTAAGTACCAAAGATCTGGATAACTTGGCCGACCCGCATCGCAATGCCAAGCTGTACGCGGCCATTCGCGAGAGGTTGGATGCATATGGCGGTAAGGCCGACAAAGCTTTCGGGCCAGACAAGCCTTTTTATAAACCTGGCAAGGACGGTCAGCCCGCTGGGCCAGTTGTACGCACCGTGAAACTGGTGATCGACAAATTGAGTGGCATCCCCATTCGCGGCGGTATTGCCAAAAACGACAGCATGATCCGCGTGGATGTATTCAACAAAACAGGCAAATTCCATCTTGTGCCGGTTTATGTCCATCACCGTGTGACGGGGTTACCAAATCGAGCAATAGTTGCATACAAGGATGAAACCGAATGGACCTTGATTGACAAGAGTTTTATTTTTTTATTTTCAATTTATCCGAATGATTTGGTTCGTGTGTCACTCAAAAAGGAATCAAGAATAGGTTACTACGCTAGTTGTAACCGAAGCACGGGCGCAATTGATCTTTGGGCTCATGACCGTGCAAACTCCATAGGCAAAGACGGACTTATCCAAAGCATTGGCGTAAAAACAGCGTATTCCGTAGAAAAATTCAACGTCGATCTGTTGGGCCACATTTACCCAGCCGCACCGGAGATCCGTCGTGGTTTGGCGTAGTGTGGTTGTCAGCCAGCCTGCCAGACTCAAGCGCGAACATTTTTCGCTGGTCATTGAACAGGCTCAGTCAGCGCATGTGCCGTTTGAAGACATTGCGGTGATCGTGCTGAACAACCGCGAGATCACCATCACTCACCCGGTGCTGTCTGCCTGCGCGGAGTATGGTATCGGGCTGTTTTCCACTGGTGACAACCACCAACCCAACGGTGTGTTTTTGCCTTTTCTCCAGCACAGCCGCGCCACGCGCATGCAGCGTCTGCAACTCGGCATTGACAAACCGACCACCAAACGTGCCTGGGCGACCATCGTTCAGGCCAAGATTGGCAATCAAGCCCGCTGCCTGACCTTGCTCATGCGTGGCAATGCGCAACGGCTGGAGTCTTATGCCCGCCGCGTCCAGTCCGGTGACAAGGGCAACATGGAGGCACAGGCCAGCGCCTACTACTTTCCACAGTTGTTTGGCCGCAGCTTTCATCGCAGCCAACCCGGCTGGATTAATGCAGCACTGGACTACGGCTACGCCATCATGCGCGGCGCCTGTGCCCGTGGCATCGTCGCTCATGGTCTGTTACCCACGCTGGGCTTGTTTCACAGCAGCGAACAAAACGCCTTTAATCTGGCCGATGATCTGATCGAACCTTTTCGACCTATCGTTGATTTGCACGTGGCTTCAATGCCGCCACGCGCAGAAGCAGATGAACTTACCCCTGCCGACAAAGTCGCATTAATTGGCCTGCTGAACATTGACGTAGCGATGCCACGCGGTGCCATGAGTGTGTTGGCGGCTGTGGAACAGGCCGCCGAATCAATAGCAAGGTTATTTGATGATGGCAGTGAGCAGGTGCTCGAGATGCCGTGCCTGTTAGGTTTGAAACAACATCAGTACGAAATGTAGCCTGCATCATCAAGGTCTTACCGTGAGCCAAAACACGAGGCGATTCATGCGAATGATGGTTTTTTTTGACCTGCCTGTCATCACACGTGCCGAGCGGCGCGCCTACACTCTGTTTCGCCGTTTTCTGCTCAATGACGGTTACGACATGATCCAGTACTCAATCTACGGGCGTATTCTCAACGGCAGCGATGCCGAAGAAAAGCACATGAAGCGCCTGTTGGCCAATCTGCCGCCTGAGGGTTCGGTGCGTATGTTGACAGTGACGGAAAAGCAGTTTGCCAGCATGAAAATGTTGGTTGGGTTGCCTCTTTTTCAGGAAAAGAAAGTTAATGCCGCGCAAATAGCTTTGTTTTGACCATTTCTTTATAACGAAAACCCGCGCCAAACCAAGCCTAGCGCGGGTTTCGAAGGAGTCGAGTGTAGCTATCCGGGGTGAGAGTGGGAGCTACAACACCGATTACGACCGCATGCCCGACAACATCAGTGTAGCTATCCGGGGTGAGAGTGGGAGCTACAACAAGGGCGACATAGGTGCCATCGGGCTGGCGAGTGTAGCTATCCGGGGTGAGAGTGGGAGCTACAACGGTCTACTACTACGACCAGCCGGGCATCTTAGTGTAGCTATCCGGGGTGAGAGTGGGAGCTACAACGCTGCTGCTGTCATTCATGCGCCGGGCAATAGTGTAGCTATCCGGGGTGAGAGTGGGAGCTACAACCAGGGCGGCTGGGTGCATGTGAGCTTTGCCAGTGTAGCTATCCGGGGTGAGAGTGGGAGCTACAACCATGCGCTGCGCGCCCCAATCAAACGTCATAGTGTAGCTATCCGGGGTGAGAGTGGGAGCTACAACCAGGGCGGCGGCTGGGTGCATGTGAGCTTTAGTGTAGCTATCCGGGGTGAGAGTGGGAGCTACAACCCAACGGCAACTGCACGCAAGGCCCATTCTAGTGTAGCTATCCGGGGTGAGAGTGGGAGCTACAACCGTACCGCCAAAACGGCAAGATCAGACTGGAGTGTAGCTATCCGGGGTGAGAGTGGGAGCTACAACCCGGTGGGCGATGTTGTAGGCCACAAAAGCAGTGTAGCTATCCGGGGTGAGAGTGGGAGCTACAACCTGGCAATGCGACGGGCTTAGGCGCTGCGGGAGTGTAGCTATCCGGGGTGAGAGTGGGAGCTACAACCATCCTGATGACGTTGCTGTTGACCGATTTAGTGTAGCTATCCGGGGTGAGAGTGGGAGCTACAACCTTGAAACTGCTGCCAATCGCACCGTGCGCAGTGTAGCTATCCGGGGTGAGAGTGGGAGCTACAACCTTGCGGTGAATGATGGACGCGATCCAGTTAGTGTAGCTATCCGGGGTGAGAGTGGGAGCTACAACTGCGCCGTAGTTGTACACGTCCTGCGTGTTAGTGTAGCTATCCGGGGTGAGAGTGGGAGCTACAACCCCTCAATCTGCGCTGTAGTGATTTTGGTTAGTGTAGCTATCCGGGGTGAGAGTGGGAGCTACAACAGTAGCGCACCACCACTCAGGTTGGCAACAAGTGTAGCTATCCGGGGTGAGAGTGGGAGCTACAACAACCTCCCCGGCGTGCACGTCATGCCCGAGAGTGTAGCTATCCGGGGTGAGAGTGGGAGCCATGGCTTGTCCACTGAGGTCTTTGACCCCATCGGACAAGCCAGTGCTACCGCACAGGTTGATCAAGAATAAAGCTGTAGCAAAATTCGTCAACATTCCTGTATGTTTGACTGAAAATAATCCTCCCAACAACTGAAGAAAAATGCACCCCAACGCCCAGACACTGACCCGTTTCTACACTGCGTTTGCCGCGCTGGATGCCGACACCATGGCGACCTGTTATGCAGAAGATGCCACTTTTAACGACCCGGCGTTTTCGCTCCAGGGGCAACGCGAAATCAGTGGCATGTGGCACATGCTGTGCGCCGCCACACTGGCCAAAAACCGCGCAGACTGGCGGCTTGAATTCAGGGACGTGCGCGCTGACGACCAGACCGGCCAAGCGCACTGGGAAGCGCATTACCGCTTTAGCGTGTCCAACCGGTTGGTGCATAACCTCATCGAGGCCGACTTCACGTTCAACCCACAAGGACAGATTGCCAGCCACACCGACCGCTTTGATTTTTGGCGCTGGTCGCGCCAGGCCCTGGGTTATGGCGGCTGGGTGCTGGGCTGGGCACCATATTTCCAGAAGCAGGTGCGTGTGCAAACCCGCGCCGCGCTGGCCAATTACCTCGCCAGGCACCCTTGACGCGCACTTAAGCGCCGCAGCACTTCTTGTACTTCTTGCCGCTGCCGCAGGAACAGGGGTCGTTGCGGCCTGGCTTGACCTCGGCGTGCACGGTTTCCACACGGGGACCGATGTTGCGCCACAACTCGCGCAGGTCGTACACCGCCCACAGGGCATCGGCAAAGTCGTTGAGGCGTTGCTCGCTGATGGTGGGAACGCCTTCTTCCTCGAACGCAGCCACCGTCGGGGTATCGGTGTCGTCTTCGGTCACGGCCACAATGCATTCGAGCGCGGCATCGAGCACCTTGGCGGCCTCCTTGTCGCGCGGCGGCGCCCACTCCTCGGGCCAGCTCTCCACCGCGTACATGAAGCCAATGGCCCAGATCTGGCCGAATGAGGGAATTGGCGCATCGCCCATTTCGGCGCGCTGCACTTCGGGGAGGGCGGCAATGGCACCGCGCAGGTCCATCACCTCGGGCTGGTAGGCGCGCTCATCGTCGAGCGACGCCACGTCGACGTTGAGGGCGGCGGCGACTTCATTCCAGCGCCGCATCCAGAGGTCAAAAAAGCGTTTGAACTGGGCTTCGTCGGCAAACAGCGGAGTTTCGCTGTCATCCTCCAAATCCAGCAGTACCGAAAAATACTCGGTCGGGCTGATCACGCGGCGGCAGCACACCAGTGCTGCCATGAAACCCTCGCAAAATTCCCATTGCGGAGTTTCGTCAAAACGCGTGCGCAAGTCGTCCAGAATGGTGTCAAGCTCGTCAAAGTCGGCGGACTGGAGGGTTTCAGCAACGGCATCGGAATCGCCAGGCACTGGCGTGGTGATAATGGTCATGGCACACAAATAAAAGAGTATGAATGGCCCTATTCTGCCCTGCCCGAAAAGCTTATCCTTTGCCAATGACCTTCATGGGTTCAAACGCGATGACAAAACCAAGTACTTTTTCCTTATCGTTGATCCTCTCACTGACTCTGGTAGCCTGCGGCGGCGGGAGCAGCGACCCCGCGGCGGTTGTGCCAGCCAGCTATGTGCCAGGGTCGGCAGAACTGGGTGCCTGGAGTGTATTGAGCGAAGCCCGCACACAGTGCGGTTTTAATGGCTCTGACCCCCTCGTCAAGTTGACGCGAAACGCCAAACTCGATGCAGCCGCCCTAAGCCACTCAAAGTACCTCGTGGATCTATCCATCGCAACGGGCAAGTCGGAGCTTAGCCACCTAGAAACAGAGGGTGTTCCCGGCTTTACGGGCGTCTATCCCTGGGATCGCGCTGTTGACCAGGGTTACAACTACAAGGCACTCGCTGAGATATTGGCAGCGACCGTGTGGGAGTACAGCTACCCGCCAAACTTTCCGACTATGGAAGAGCGCGGCGCCAGTTCCATGCGCAGCCTGCTCAACTCGGTGTACCACCTGTCCGGCGCCATGTATGAAGGCGCTGATGTGGGCTTTGGCGCCTACATGAAAACCACCCTGATCGATGCCACGACCTGGCGCGAGGAATACCGCTTTGGCTCGCTCAACGGTTACGAAGATACCAGCAGACGCATCACGCTGGGCACCAACAAGGTAGTTACCTACCCCTGCCAGGGCAGCAGCAATATCCCCACGAAGTTTTTGCCTGCCGAAGAAAGCCCCAACCCGTTTCCAGAGATGACCCCCACCAGCCCGCCCGTGGGCCCCCCCATTTACCTCAAGGTGGATGCGCCGCAGGTACTCACCGTGAACTCTGCCAGTAGCAGCATCACCCTGAACGGCGTTTCCGTGCCGTTCGTGGTACTGAACAAAGACAATGATCCCAACATTGACCCCCTTGACCCTCATAAAGAGCCCTACATCACCGCCAATGAAGTCTTTGTGATTCCCACGCTAGCCCTGAAACCCAACACAAGCTACCGAGTCACCCTGACCGGAACCATCAACAGCGTGGCCTTCAACCGCAGTTTCACCATGACCACCGGTTTGTGAGGGCGTGGCTAAGCCGGTACCTGCCGCAAACCCTGCGCCACCGTGGCGTACCGCAGCGCCACGCGCAGTTCGGTCTTGAGCCGGGTGTTGTCCATGCGGCGCGACTCGCTCATGAAACTCAGCAGCATCAAAGGCAATTGCGCCGTGGCCGTGTCGCGCGGCACGCGGGGCGGCCGTGGCAGGCCGTACAAATCAGCGGCCAGATCAAAGTAGTCGCCCATTTTCAGGCAGGTGTCGTCATTGACGTTGTACACCCGCCCGGGGCGGCCGCGCCACAGGGCGGCGATGCAGGCGCGCGCCAGGTCGTCGGCGTGGATGTGGTTGGTGTAGACATCGTCGCTGGCCTGCAGCACCGGCGTGCCCTTCTGCAAGCGCTCGCGCGGGGTGCCGCCCTCGCGGTTGGGCGCATAGATGCCCGGAATGCGCAAAATATTGACCGGTACCGCCACGGCACGGCCAAAGTGCCGAATGCGCTGCTCGGCATCAATGCGCCGCTGCGCGCGGGCGGTGGCCGCATTGAGCGTCCGCCCCTCGGTGACCACCTCGCCCTGACAGTCGCCATAAACACCGCTGGTGGAGCCATAGACCAGGCTTTGCACCCCGGAGCGGCGCCGCAATACCTGCAACAGCGCCTGGGTGCGCGGGTCGTGCGCCCCGCTGCCCGGCGGCGGCGCCAGGTGCAGCACGCGCGTGGCCAGACCGCTCAAACGCTTGAGACTGGCGGGTTTGTCCAGGTTGCCCACCAACGGCGTCATGCCCAAAGCGCGCAACTCGGGCACACGCGCTGTCTGTGAAGTGAGCGCCAGCAGCCGCACGCGCGGGCCCAGTTGGCGAGCCACGCGCAAACCAACGTCACCGCAGCCGACCAGCAACACGCGCTCACGCCGGAAGCGCGCCGGAAGCGCGCCGGGACGGGTGGCATACAGGAGCGTATGAGGGCTTCGCAATGCAGGCAAAATCGACTCCTTTTTAAAAAATGAGCTTTGAGGATAACCAAAATATGACCGGCAGCGCCAGCCCAAGTGCATTTCACATCACCATCGAACCCAGCGGCCGCGAATTTGACGTGGCAGCGGGTGAAACCATTCTGGCGGCCGGTATTTCACAAGGCATCAACCTGCCCTACGGCTGCAAGGATGGGGCTTGTGGCTCGTGCAAATGCAAAAAAATCAGTGGTACGGTCAACCACGGCGCGCACCAGAACAAGGCCCTCAGCGACGCCGAAGAAGCCCAGGGTTTTGTGCTGACTTGCTGCGCCAGCCCCACCAGCGATGTGGTGCTGGAGTCGCGCCAGGTAACGCTGGCGGGCGCTTTTGCCATCAGGAAAATGCCCACACGCATCAAGCTGATGGAGAAAAAGTCTCCCGACGTGATGCGCCTGCTGCTGCAAATGCCAGCCAACGAGGTCTTTGCCTACCACGCCGGCCAGTACATCGAGTTTTTGCTGCAGGGCGGCGTGCGCCGCAGTTATTCCATGGCCAGTGCACCGCAGTTGATTGACCAGGGGCTGGAACTGCACATTCGCCACATGCCGGGCGGCAAGTTCACCGACCAGGTTTTCAGCAGCATGAAGGAGCGCGACATTTTGCGCATTGAAGGCCCATATGGCAGCTTTTACCTGCGCGAGGACAGTGACAAACCCATCGTCCTGCTGGCTTCGGGCACCGGTTTTGCACCCGTCAAGGCGATCATCGAGCACCTGCAGCTCAAAGGCATCACACGCCCGGTCACGCTGTACTGGGGGGGCCGCCGTCCGACAGACCTGTACATGGATGCGTGGGTCAAAACCAAATTGGCCGATCTGCCGAACCTGCGCTATGTGCCGGTGGTGTCAAACGCTTTGCCAGAAGACCACTGGCAGGGGCGCACCGGTTTTGTCCATCGCGCCGTGCTGCAGGATCTGCCTGACCTGCGTGGCCATCAGGTCTATGCCTGCGGCGCCCCCATCGTGGTGGATTCGGCGCGTACCGACTACCTGGCAGCCGGTTTGCCTGAAGACGAGTTTTATGCTGACGCCTTTACTTCGGAGGCAGACAAGGTGGACCAGGCAAACACAGCAACGGTCTGAAAGTCCGGGCACGGCGCCTGCAGACCATGCGGATTCTCAATTTGTCCTTACATTTGGATACCCAATGTGGGCCAACACACACAACAAAACGCACTGTCACTGGTATAACTTGCCTTTACAAACAACCCTGAAGGAGCAACCATGACAAACCTGAAATTCCGCGGCCGCCCGGCGCTTGCTGCCCTGAGCGCCACCCTGGTGCTGCTGACCGGCTGCGCCAACATGTCAGATGCGCAACGCAGTTCAGCCATCGGCGCGGGTCTTGGCGCGCTGGCGGGCGCCGCCATTGGCGACAGCACCAAGTCAGCGGCCATTGGCGCCGGCGTGGGCGCACTGGGCGGCTATATCTGGTCAAACCAGATGGCGCAGAAAAAAGCCGCCATGGAACAGGCCACCGCCGGGACCGGCGTGGACGTGACGCAAACCGCCGACAACCAGCTCAAGCTCAACATCCCGAGCGACATCTCGTTTGACATCAACAGTGCGGTCATCAAGCCCAACCTGCGTCCCATCCTGGACCAGTTTGCGCAAGGTCTGTCCACCCAGCCCAACACCGAAATCCGCATCGTGGGCCACACCGACAGCACCGGTTCGGACGCCATCAACAACCCGCTGTCGATCAACCGGGCAGCCAGCGCACGCAACTACCTGGTGTCGCGCGGCGTGAGCGCACAACGCATCCAGATTGACGGCCGCGGCTCCTACGAGCCCATTGCCGACAACTACACCGAAGCCGGCCGCGCCAAGAATCGCCGCATCGAGATGTTTTTGGCCGAGCGCGCGCGGTAAGCCTTGGCTTTGGTTGGGCCGGCAAACCACGTTTGATCTGGCGAGGCACAAATAGCCGTGAAAGACAGACCACTGGCCACAGCCAGCCCACCAGCCTGCCGGGGCCTGAGGCACCACATCAATCGGTCCTGGCCCCTGTCTCAAACCACTGTTTGATGAGCATGCGCTCGGCCTCCGAGATACCGGTGGTGTTGGTCATGGGCATGATTTTGCTCACCACCACCTGCTGGTAGATGGCTTGCGCGTGCAGCTTGACGTTGGCGGCGGAATCGAGCCGCACGTTCTTCATCTGCACTTGCGCCCCATGGCACAGATAGCAGCGCTGAGCCAGAATGGGCTGCAAGGTGGCGTAGCCGATGGTGCCACCCACGCTGGTGTTCACCGTGTCTGCAGCGGTAGCCTGCGACGTCTTGACAGACTCAGGCGCCAGCCAGAGCATCATGGCCACGATCACCGCCACACCCACGGCGGCATAGGGCAAGGGGTTGGCGTTGCGGCCCAGCTTGTAGCCGTGGCGCATGACAAAAAACTGGCGGATGGCGGCGCCGGCAAACATCATGGCGATCAGCACCAGCCAGTTTTGCGGGTGGGTGTAGGTAAAGCTGTAGTGGCCGCTGAGCATGGCAAACAGCACCGGTAGCGTGAAGTAGGTGTTGTGCACGCTGCGCTGCTTGCCACGGATGCCGTGAAGCGGGTCCACCGGCGCGCCGGCCTTGATGGCGGCCACCATTTTGCGCTGCCCCGGAATGATCCAGTGCGCCACATTGGCGCTCATGCTGGTGGCCAGCATGGCACCCACCAGCAAAAAGGCCGCGCGTCCGGCAAACCAGTGGCAGGCCAGCCAGCTTGCAATACAAACCAGCACCAGCACCAGGGCGCCGACGATCGCGTCACCGTTTTTGCGCTGGCCATAGCGGCGGCAGATCAGGTCATAGAGCAACCAGAACACCATCAGAAACAAAATCGCCACGGTGATGGCCAGCCACGGTGCCCAGTCCATTTTTGACTTGTCAATCAGGTAGGTGCTCGCGTTCCAGAGGTAAGACACGGTCAACAGCGCAAAGCCGGTCAGCCAGGTGCTGTAGCTTTCCCAGTAAAACCAGTGCAGGTGTTTGGGCAACTGCGGCGGTCCAACGGCAAATTTGACCGGGTGGTAAAACCCGCCGCCGTGGACTGCCCAGAGTTCGCCGCTGACCCCCTGTTTTTTCAGCGCCTCATCTTCGGGTGGGGTCAGGCTGCTGTCCAGAAACACAAAGTAGAACGAGGAGCCAATCCAGGCGATGGCCGTGACCACATGGGCCCAGCGCAGCAGTAGATTGAGCCAATCCAGAATATAACTTTCCATCAGCCGTCCTTGGTTTTATGAACATCATCTTCCAGCTGTTCCCGACACTGCGAACCTAGCGTGGCAGTCCATGCCGCCGGAAGTCATGGATTGCTTCATTTTGTCCGCAATGACGACATCGCGTCGATCGTCGAGTTCAACTGCAAGAGTTGTGCCGCCACCGCCACGGCAATCACTTCGGGTGCCTTGCCGGCAATTCCCGGCACACCAACCGGGCAGATCACTTGCGCCAGCTCCGACGCACCCAAACCGCGCTCTGCGAGGCGATGGCTGAAAGTGGCCCATTTGCTGCGGCTGCCGATGAGTCCGATAAAAGGCAGATCGCCGCGGGCACGCTGGCGCAACAGACAGGCGGCGACCACGTCCATATCTTCGGCGTGGCTGAAACTCATGATCAGCACCCTTGACTGGGGTGCCAGCGCAGCCACCGCGCCTTGCACCGGTTCGGAATGCTCGGCATGGACGTTGGCAGGCAATGTTTCAGGAAAAATCCCGTCGCGGCTGTCAAGCCAGTGCACCCGAAACGGCAGGCGGCCCAGCACCTGTACCAGCGCGCTGGCCACATGGCCACCACCGAACAAGGCCACTGGCGACCATTGGGTCTGCTGTGCCGCAAAGTACTGCTGCAAGCGCGGCCGGTCCGGCGCGCTCACGCGCGCGAACCCCAGTGTCACCTCGCCGCCACAGCACTGCCCCAACGACGGCCCCAGGGCATAACGCTGCACCGGCGCAACGGCATGCCCATTCAATAATTTGCGCGCCTGCTCAATCGCCTGCCATTCCAGATGCCCACCGCCAATACTGCCCACGGTGCTGTCGCCAAACACCGCCATCCAGGCGCCCACTTCCCGCGGCACCGAGCCACGATGCGCCTGCACCGTGACCCAGACCGCCTGCTGCACGCCCAAAAGCCCTAAAAAATCTGCCTCGGTTGTCACAATTGATTACCTTTAAAGTCAAACCCGGGCGACAAACAACGCTTTTTAAGGCACATTACGGGTTTTGCCGTCACCTGCAAAATCCAATGTGCCAGCCATCACGTTTTTTGAGACGCCGTATGAACATTTTTGCCTCTTCACACTTCAAGTTGAATCCGCTGCGCCTGATGACCAGTCTGGCTGTGTTTTTGGCAGGGTGTACAACCACCCCGCTGCCCCCCCCGGCCACGGTGCCCGTACCGGCGCCTGCCGCACCCATTGTGGTAGCACCACCGCCCATAGCGGCCCCGGCTTATGTGTCGAACGCCATCACACCGCGTGACTACCGGCGCGATGCGGCCAGCCATTTGTATGAGCGGAATTTGCAACGGGTTTACCGTGGCAAGATGCCCCCCCTGTTGTACGCTGTCGGTGTCTTGCAGGTTGAAGTGGACAACAAAGGCCACGTCACCAGTACGAGCTGGATGCGTGCACCCAAACATGCACCGGAGGTCATGGCCGAGATTGAGCGCACCGTGCGCCTGGCCGAGCCCTACCCCGCCCCAGTGCGCATGGGCCGGGTCACCTACACCGACACCTGGCTGTGGCACAAAAGCGGCCTGTTCCAGCTCGATACACTGACAGAAGGACAAATGTGATACTTTGCGGGACAGACCACCCCCCACCTCACGACCCCCGGTAGGTTGAGTAGCTCCACGGGCTCACCAGCAGCGGCACGTGGTAATGCTGCCCGGGGTCGGCCACGCCGAAGTCCAGGTTGACACGATCCAAGAAATTGGGCTCCGGCAGGGTCACACCACAGGCCTTGAAATACGCTGCCACATCAAACACCAGCCGGTAGGTGCCACACTGCAATTCTGTGGCGTTGAGCAGGGGTCCGTCCGGGGTGCGGCCATCCTGATTTAGCACGCACTGTTTGAGCGGCTTCAAGGTGTCGCCTTGGGTGGCGTACAAAGTCACCCGCATGCCGGCTGCCGGCGTGCCGTGCATGGTGTCCAAAACATGCGTACTCAGTCCCATGGTGAAGCCCTCAGAATTTGATCAAAGTGTATACACTGCGATCGAATCCGCCACTGTAATCGCCCAAATTCATGCGCCACTACAACAGCACCCTGCCCTACCCGCGCGACCTCAAAGGCTATGGCCCCACACCGCCCCATGCGCGCTGGCCCGACCAGGCCCGTATTGCGGTGCAATTTGTCCTGAACTACGAAGAAGGCGGCGAAAACTGCGTGTTGCATGGCGACGCCGGTTCGGAACAATTTTTGTCCGAAATGGCCAACCCGGCGAGCTACCCGGCGCGCCACCTCAGCATGGAAGGCATTTACGAATACGGCGCACGGGCCGGGGTATGGCGCATCCTGCGCGCGTTCGAGCAGCGCGGCCTGCCGCTCACGGTGTTTGGTGTCAGCATGGCCCTTGAGCGTTACCCTGAACTGGTGCAGGCCTGCCAGCAACTGGGCCACGAGATCGCCTGTCACGGCTGGCGCTGGATCCATTACCAGAACCTGCCCGAAGAAGTGGAGCGCGAACACATGGCGCGTGGCATGGACATCCTGACGCGGCTGATGGGCACCCGTCCGCTGGGCTGGTACACCGGGCGCGACAGCCCCAACACGCGGCGACTGGTGGCCGACTATGGCGGCTTTGACTACGAAAGCGACTACTACGGCGACGACCTGCCGTTCTGGATGAACGTGGCCAAGACCAGCGGCGAGGTGGTGCCGCAACTGATCGTGCCCTACACGCTGGACTGCAACGACATGCGTTTTGCGCTGCCGCAAGGTTACGCCTACGCCGACCCGTTTTTTCAGTACCTCAAGGACACGTTTGATGCGCTGTACGCCGAGGGCGACCCGGCTGGCCTGGACGCGCCCAAGATGATGAGTGTGGGCATGCACTGCCGCCTGCTGGGCCGACCCGGGCGCATTGTGGCGCTGCAGCGCTTTCTGGACTACATCGGCCAGCATGACAAGGTCTGGGTGTGCCGGCGCATCGACATCGCCCACCATTGGCAAGCGACGCACCCTTACACAAGCCAGGCCTGACCCCATGCCCCTGACCCTTGCGCAACTCAACGCGGCCAGCGCAGAAGAAGCGCTGCAACTGCTCGACGGCGTGTACGAACACTCGCCATGGATCGCGCAGGCCGCGCTTGCGCAGCGGCCGTTTGCGTCGCTGCCACAGCTCAAATTCATCCTGACACAGGCCGTCAGCGTGGCCAGCCACAAGGCTCGGCTGGGCCTGATCCGCGCCCACCCGGAGCTGGCAGGCAAGGCCATGGTCAACCAAAGCCTGACGGCCGAATCGACCGTCGAACAAAGCAAGGCCGGCTTGACAAACTGCAGCGCCGAGGAATTTGCCCGTCTGCAGCAGCTCAACGCCGACTACAAGGCCAAATTTGGCTGGCCGTTCATTCTGGCGGTACGCGGCCCGCGCGGCCTGGGCCTGAGCCGGGCCGAAATCATTGCCAGCTTCGAGCGCCGCCTGCACGGCCACCCCGAGTTCGAGTTGCAGGAATGCCTGCGCCACATCCACCGCATTGCCGAGATCCGCCTCAACGACAAGTTTGGCATCACGCCCGACCTGGGCGACCAGGTGTGGGACTGGCAGGAGCAACTGAGCCAATACTCGGAAGCGCCCGACCAACTCACCGTCACCTACCTGACCGACGCGCACCGCGCCTGCGCCGCCTTCATTCAGGCGCAGATGCAGGCCTGCGGCTTTGACAGCGTCGGCATCGACGCCGTGGGCAATGTCGTGGGAAGGTACGAGGCCATGACAGCAGGCCGTCAAACCCTGCTCACCGGCAGCCACTACGACACCGTGCGCAATGGCGGCAAATACGACGGCCGGCTCGGCATTTTTGTACCTATGGCCTGCGTGCGCGAACTGCACCACGCGGGCCAACGCCTGCCGTTTGCCATCGAGGTAGTGGCCTTTGCCGAAGAAGAAGGCCAGCGTTTCAAGGCCACCTTTCTGAGCTCGGGCGCGCTCACCGGCGACTTCAACCCGGCCTGGCTCGAGCAGTGCGATGCTGATGGCATCTCAATGCGCGCCGCCATGCACCAGGCGGGCCTGTGCCCGGACGACATCGCCGGCTTGCAGCGCGACCCGGCGCAGTACCTGGGTTTTGTCGAAGTGCACATCGAACAGGGCCCGGTGCTCAACGCGCTGAACCTGCCGCTGGGCGTGGTGACCTCGATCAACGCCAGCGCGCGCTACAGCGGCGAGGTGACGGGCACCGCCTGCCACGCCGGCACCACACCCATGGACCAGCGCGCGGATGCCGCCTGTGCCGTGGCCGAATTCATGCTGGCCTGCGAGCGCCGCGCCGCGCGCGACGGCGACTCGGTGGCCACCGTGGGCCAGCTCCATGTGCCCAACGGTTCGGTCAATGTGGTGCCGGGACAATGCCGGTTTTCGCTCGACCTGCGCGCGCCTGGCGATGTGCAGCGTGACGCGTTGCAGGCCGACCTGCTGGCCGCCTTGGCTGAGATCTGCGCGCAGCGCCGGGTCAGCTACCACCTCACCGAATCCATGCGCGCCAGCGCCGCACCGAGTGCGCCGGACTGGCAACAACGCTGGGAAAACGCGGTAGCCAGCCTGGGCCTGCCCGTGCACCGCATGCCCAGTGGCGCCGGCCATGACGCCATGAAACTGCACGAGGTGATGCCGCAAGCCATGCTGTTCGTGCGTGGCCAGAACGCCGGCATCAGCCACAACCCGCTCGAATCCACCACCAGCGACGACATGCAACTGGCGGTGGCGGCTCTGGGTCACCTGCTGGAGCAGTTGCGCCACGCGCCAGTACACCCGCCATTGCGAACGAAGTGAAGCCATGACCGAAACAACCTACGCCCGACTCGACGCCTGGATCGACGCCCACTTCGACGAACAGGTCAAGTTTTTGCAGGAACTCATCCGTGTCCCCACCGACACGCCGCCGGGCAACAACGCAGCCCACGCCGAGCGCACTGCCGAGCTGCTGCAGGCCATGGGCATCCAGGCCGAGAAGCACCCGGTACCCGCGACCGAAGTGCAGGCCGCCGGGCTGCAAAGCATCACCAACCTGATCGTGCGCCACCGTTACGGCGCGGGCGGCAAAACCATTGCACTCAATGCCCATGGCGACGTGGTCCCGCCCGGCGAGGGCTGGACGCACGACCCCTACGGCGGCGACATCGAGGACGGCAATATCTATGGCCGCGCCAGCGCCGTGAGCAAGTGCGACTTTGCCACCTTCACCTTTGCCATGCGCGCGCTGGAGGCGGTGTGCCAGCCAGCCAGGGGCAGCATCGAGCTGCTGTTCACCTACGACGAGGAGTTCGGTGGTGAAGTGGGCCCGGCCTGGCTGCTGCAACACCAGCTCACCCGGCCCGACCTGATGATTGCCGCAGGCTTCAGCTACCAGGCCATCACCGCGCACAACGGCTGCCTGCAACTCGAAGTGACGGTGCACGGCCAGATGGCGCACGCCGCCATTCCCGAATCTGGCGTGGATGCGCTTCAGGCCGCGGTCCAGATCCTGAACGTGCTGTACGCACAGAACACACTGTACAAATCCATCTGCTCGAAGGTGCCGGGCATCACCCACCCTTACCTGAACGTCGGCCTGATCCAGGGCGGCACCAATACCAACGTGGTGCCGGGAACAGTCAGCTTCAAGCTTGACCGGCGCATGATCCCCGAGGAAAACACCAGCACAGTCGAAACCACACTGCGCCAGCTGATAGCCGATACCGCTGCCACGCTGCCAGGCATCACGGTCGACGTCAAACGCCTGTTGCTGGCCCATGCGATGCAACCGCTACCCGGCAACCAACCGCTGGTCACCGCCATTCAGCAACACGGTCAAGTCATTTTTGGCGAAGAGATTCCAGCGCTGGGCACGCCGCTCTACACCGATGTGCGCCTGTTTGCCCAGCGCGGTATTCCTGGTGTGATCTACGGGGCCGGTCCACGCACGGTGCTGGAATCCCATGCCAAACGCGCTGACGAACGGCTGGCACTGGAAGACCTGCGCCGCGCCACCAAGGTCATTGCCCGCACCCTGCATGATTTGCTGGTTTAACCTGGATCAAGCAGCCTTGAAAAACCAGACCGGCGCACGCCAACTTTCGTCTCGGTCATGCCAGAAAGCCCCCCTGCGGGTGTACAGTGCGTGCCATCTATTTCACAAGGAAACCAAGATGAGTAATGAACTTACACCGGCAGAACTGGCCTTGGGCGACGCATCGCGCGACTACCACCGCTTTCCCACGCGCGGCAAGATTTCTGTCAATGCCACCAAGCCGCTGGTCAACCAGCGTGACCTGGCGCTGGCTTACTCGCCCGGTGTAGCCTACCCCTGCCTGGACATCCAGGCCAACCCGGACCTGGCCTACGACTTCACCAGCCGCGGCAACCTGGTGGGTGTGGTGACCAACGGCACGGCGGTGCTGGGGCTGGGCGACATTGGCCCGCTGGCGGGCAAGCCGGTGATGGAGGGCAAAGGCTGTCTGTTCAAGAAATTCGCTGGCGTCGATGTGTTCGACATCGAGCTGGCCGAGCGTGACCCTGACAAACTCATCGAAATCATTGCCGCGCTCGAACCCACGCTGGGCGGCATCAACCTGGAAGACATCAAGGCGCCCGAGTGCTTTTACATTGAGCAAAAACTCAGCGAACGCATGGGCATTCCGGTGTTTCACGACGACCAGCACGGCACCGCCATCATTTCCAGCGCGGCACTGCTGAACGGCCTGGAGCTGGTGGGCAAACGCATTGAAGATGTCAAGGTGGCGGTCTCGGGCGCGGGCGCAGCCGCCATTGCCTGCCTGAACGTGATGGTGGGCCTGGGCGTGCAAGTCAAGAACGTGTTTGTCTGCGACTCCAAGGGCGTCGTCTATGAAGGCCGTCCCGGCGGTTACGACGAATCCAAAGCCCGCTTCGCTCAAGCCACCGACATGCGGACACTGGCTGATGCGGTCAACGGCGCCGACGTGTTTCTGGGCTGCTCCGCGGCTGGCGTTCTGACACAGGACATGGTCAAGACCATGGCTGACAAGCCCATCATCCTGGCGCTGGCCAACCCCGAGCCGGAAATCCGCCCGGAACTGGCCAAGGCCGTGCGCCCCGACTGCATCATTGCCACCGGCCGCTCGGACTACCCGAACCAGGTCAACAACGTACTGTGCTTCCCCTACATTTTCCGCGGCGCGCTGGACTGCGGCGCCACCAAAATCACCGAAGAAATGAAGCTGGCCTGCGTGCGTGAAATCGCCGATCTGGCCAAGGCTGACATCAGTGAGGAAGTGGCCAACGCCTACGCCGGCCAGGACCTGGCGTTTGGCGTCGACTTCATCATTCCCAAACCCTTCGACTCGCGCCTCATCCTGCGCATTGCGCCCGCCGTGGCTGCCGCAGCCGAGGCCTCGGGCGTGGCCAAGCGGCCGATCAAGGACATGGACGCTTACCGTCGTCAATTGTCACGCTTCATTTACTCCACCGGTTTGCTGATGGAACCGGTGTTTAACGCCGCCCGCAATGCACCCGACAGCGCCAAACGGGTCGCCTATGCCGAAGGTGAAGACGACCGCGTGCTGCGCGCAGCACAACTCGTGGTCGAAGGTGGGCTGGCACGCCCGATCCTGATCGGCCGCCCGGCGGTGATCGAAGCCCGCATCATGAAGGCCGGTTTGCGCCTGCAATTGGGCCGCGACTTTGACTGTTGCAACCCCGAGGACGACCCGCGTTTTCGCCAGTACTGGGAGACCTACCACCAAATCATGGGCCGCCATGGCGTCAGCCCCGAGGCAGCCAAGGCCGCGGTGCGCCGTTCCACCACCACCATTGCCGCTCTGATGGTCAAGCTGGGTGACGCCGACGCCATGCTGTGCGGACTGCATGGCCGCTTTGACGTGCACCTCGACCATGTGCGCGACATCCTGGGCGTCAAGGCGGGCGCGTCCGGCTTTGCCACCCTGAACGCCCTGATGCTGGAGCAATACTCCATCTTCGTCGCCGACACCTATGTCAACGAAGACCCCAGCGCCGAGCAGCTGGCCGACATTGCCCGCATGGCCGCAGACGAAGTGCGCCGCTTTGGCATTGCGCCCAAGGTGGCGTTTTTGTCGCACTCCAACTACGGCTCCTCCAAACGTGGCTCGGCCTGCAAGATGCGCCTGGCACGCGACTTGTTCAAGGCCGCCTGCCCCGACATTGAGTGCGACGGCGAGATGCAGGGCGATGCAGCCTTGTCCGAGGATATCCGCAACGCCACCCTGCTCGACAACACCCTGAGCGGCGCCGCCAACATCCTGATTTGCCCGAGTCTTGACTCGGCCAACATCCTGTTCAATGTGCTCAAGATGACGGGCAGCAACGGCCTGACCGTCGGCCCGATCCTGCTGGGTTCCGCCGCGACCGCGCATGTGCTCACGCCGTCCTCCACCGTGCGCCGGGTGGTCAACATGACCGCGCTGGCCGTCGCCGACGTCAACGCGCTGCGCTGAACACCGCGCCCCGGAGCGGGGCCGGACGGCCATCACAAGGCCCTGTGCACCATGCAAGTGCACAGGGCCTTTGTTTTGCTTGGGAGCAGGCAAGCGCTGCCTGGCACCTTTATTGCTGATTGACATGGGTTCACACACATTGACGGAGTTTTCATGTCCAGACACTTGTTTCTTCACCCCACCGCCTGGGCGCACCGCGGCGCGCAGAACCACGGCACCACCTGTCCATGAGCTGGCACGCCCAACTTGACCTTGATTACCGCGTCGAGCAGCAGCGCAGCGTGGCGCGCCATCGCCACACCGGACCGCTGCGCGTACTGCAAAGCCTGTACCCCGAGGGCGATGCCATTTGCCACAACGTGCTGGTGCATCCGCCCGGCGGCCTGGTGGGCGGCGACACGCTGGACATCTCGGTCACCGCCAGCGGCAATGCGCATGGCCTGATCACCACCCCAGGTGCCACCCGCTTTTACCGCTCTGCGGGTGAACTGGCCGTACAACGAACCCACATCACGCTGGCTGATCGTGCGCGACTGGAGTGGCTGCCACTGGAAGCCATTTGCTACAACCATTGCCTGGCTGAAAACCACCTCACCGTGAACCTTGCCCCGAAGGCTGAATTCATGGGCTGGGATGTGACTGCACTGGGCTTGCCAAGCGCGTCTCGGCCCTTTGAGCAAGGCAGCTTTCTGCAGCACATAGAGGTGCCCGGTGTGTGGCTTGAACGTGGCCGTATTGAAGCCACCGATGCTCTGTTAATGAATGGCCCCCCCGGGCTGGCTGGGCAGCGCTGTATGGCGTCGCTGTTTTTTGTGGCGGGTACGGCCCTCGACAGAAACCGCCGTGAGACGGGTTTGGAACTGGCGCGTGACCTTATCGCCGCCCACTCCTTATGTCACACATCAGGCGCCACATGTCCCAACCCAAATGTGATGGTGGTGCGGGTTCTGTCACCGCTGGTGGAACCAGCCGTCAATTTGCTGCGCCAGGTGTGGCTTGCCTGGCGCACGCATTTTTGGCAATCCAATGGGACCATGCCAAGAATCTGGGCGACTTAGACCAAAGCCCGCCGCTGCCGAAACCTTGCCCTGCGGAATTGCGCAATCAACACCAGCGACGCGACAAGCGCCAGGCACCACAAGGTCACCCAACTCCAAAACGTGATGGATTGGCCCAAAAAAGCCCACTTAATTTCTCCACACATGGCGCGCGGCTCAAATACGCCAGGTAGCCAGGAATCCAGCGGCAAGCCCTCCGGAAACCCCTTGAAGCGCGCACAACTTCCCTCGCCACCATCGCGCACAATTTGTTCAAGGTTCAGCAACAGATTCGCACGATAAAGGCTCCAACCCAGCGCGCAGACCCAGACGGCAAGCGCGGTCAGGCGCATGGCCAAAAACCTCGGTGCCAGCGCGCCAATCAAACCTGCCACGCCCATGCCGGCAACGCCTGCACGAATGTAAATGCACTCGTTACATGGTTCAACTTGCAACATGTGCTGCAGATACAGTGCGCAGCCTTCCATCGCAAGCGCGAGGGCCGCCAGCAGCAGCCAAGGCCCGCGATTGAGTGAAAATTTATTGATTTGAAACAGCAAAGAACCTCCTGAATGCCGGAATTGAAAGCGGCCCCCGCATCCAGAACTGCCAATTCAAATCCTGATCGACGGGGGGCCGGGCTACATCACCCAGGCCTTCGGTCAACAAATCTTTAGAAAGTTCCATTCAGAGAGACGCCGGATGGATTGGCACAGGTTGCGCGATCACATGTGTAGCGCATACACACCACGAACCGGCTCAAATCGCCACCAGCTGGCGCACACCGTCAATCTCCATGTTGGCACCCAGGCCCTGGGCGCGCACGGCGCCGCGTTCCATCACCACGTAGTTGTCAGCCAGTTCCTGGGCGAAGTCATAATACTGTTCCACCAGCACAATGGCCATGTCGCCACGGTCGGCCAGCATGCGGATGACGCGGCCAATGTCCTTGATGATGCTGGGCTGGATGCCCTCGGTGGGCTCGTCCAGAATCAACAGCTTGGGGCCAGCCGCCAGCGCACGGGCAATCGCCAGCTGCTGCTGTTGCCCGCCCGACAAGTCACCGCCGCGGCGGTGCAGCATCTGCTTGAGCACAGGAAAAAGCTCGAACAGTTCAGGCGGAATGGGTGTGCTGGCGGGCTTGTAGGCCAGGCCCATGGCCAGGTTTTCCTGCACCGTGAGGCGGCCAAAAATCTCGCGCCCCTGCGGCACAAAACCCATGCCGGCGCGGGCGCGCTCGTAAGGCGTGGCGTTGTGGATGGGCTTGCCATCGAATTCGATGCCACCGCTCTTGATCGGCACCAGGCCCATCAGGCTTTTCAGCAGCGTGGTCTTGCCAACCCCGTTGCGCCCCAGAATCACGGTGACTTTGCCCAGGCTGGCCTGCAGGCTGACATCGCGCAGGATGTGCGAGCCACCGTAGTATTGGTTGATGTTTTTGACGTTCAGCATAGGGTTGCCAGCTCAGCGGCCCAAATAGACTTCAATGACCCGCTCATCGCTCTGCACCTGTGCCAGCGCGCCCTGAGCCAGCACCGAGCCATCACAGAGCACGGTGACGATGTCGGAAATGGTGTTGATGAAGCTCATGTCATGCTCCACCACCATCAGCGAGTGCTTGCCCTTGAGGCTTAAAAAAAGCTCGGCGGTGCGCTCGGTTTCCTCGTCGGTCATGCCCGCCACCGGCTCGTCGAGCAGCAGCAGCTTGGGATCCTGCATCAGCAACATGCCAATCTCCAGCCACTGCTTCTGGCCATGGCTCAGATTGCCGGCCAGGCCGCGCACACTCTCATTCAGGTGGATGGTGTGCAGCACTTCCGCCAGCCGGTCGCTCTGCGCGCTGTCGAGCCGGAAGAACATCGAATGGGTGACCGCCTTGTTGGTTTTGAGCGCCAACTCCAGGTTCTCAAATACCGTGAGCTGTTCGAACACCGTGGGTTTCTGAAACTTGCGGCCAATGCCCATCTGGGCAATTTCGGATTCCTTGTAGCGCAGCAGGTCGATAGTGCTGCCAAAGAACACCTGGCCTTCATCGGGGCGGGTCTTGCCGGTGATGATGTCCATCATGGTGGTCTTGCCAGCCCCGTTGGGCCCGATGATGCAGCGCAGCTCGCCCGGCGCAATGTCCAGGCTCAGCTTGTTGATGGCCTTGAAGCCGTCAAAGCTGACGCTCACGTCCTCGAGGTAAAGAATGCGGCCATGGGTGATGTCCACCTCACCCGGTGTGGCGATGCGCGAAAAGCCCGCCTGGCGCCCGCCCGATTCGGTTTGTCCCACTTTGGCCGCCTGCGCCGCCTGGTAGGCCTCGAGACGCTTCGCACCCTGCTCCATCAACTCGGGGGTCATTTCGCACCGCCCTTCAATTTCCTGACCAGTCCCACCACCCCGTTGGGCAAGAACAGCGTCACGCCAATGAACAACAGGCCTAGAAAATACAACCAGAATTCCGGGTAGGCCACCGTCAGCCAGCTCTTGGCACCGTTGACGATGAAGGCCCCCGCAATCGGTCCGATCAGCGTGGCACGGCCGCCCACAGCCGCCCAGATGGCGATCTCGATTGAATTCGCCGGGCTCATTTCACTGGGGTTGATGATGCCCACCTGCGGCACATACAAGGCCCCGGCCACGCCGCACATCATGGCTGAAATGGTCCAGATGGTGAGCTTGTAACCCAGCGGGTTGTAGCCGCTGAACATGACGCGCGTTTCGGCATCACGCACGGCCTGCAGGACACGGCCAAACTTGCTGCCGACGAGCCAGCGCGCCAGCAAAAAAAAGCCCAGTAGCGTCAGGCCGGTCAGCACAAACAGGGTCATGCGCATCTCTTGTGTTGCCACTGGAATGCCCAGAATCCGCTTGAAATCGGTGAAGCCGTTGTTGCCGCCAAAACCGGTCTCATTGCGAAAGAACAGCAGCATGGCGGCAAAGGTCAGGGCCTGGGTGATGATGGAAAAGTAAACCCCCTTGATGCGCGAGCGAAAGGCGAAATAACCAAAAACAAAGGCCACCAGACCCGGCACGGCCAGAATCAGGAACAGCGTGGCGACAAAGCTGTCCGAAAAAGTCCAGTGCCAGGGCAGTTCTTTCCAGTCCAGGAACACCATGAAGTCGGGTAAGTTGCTTTTGTAATTGCCATCCGTGCCAATCTGGCGCATCAGGTACATGCCCATCACATAGCCACCCAGCGCAAAAAACAGGCCATGGCCCAGGCTCAGGATGCCGCTGAAACCCCATATCAGGTCCATGGCCAACGCGCAAATGGCGTAACACATGATCTTGCCGAGCAGACCCACGGCGTAGTCGCTCAAATGGAAAACGCTGTCAGCGGGCACCAGCAGGTTCAGCACCGGGGCCACCGCGCAGACCACGATCAGCGCGACCATGAAGGCGCTCCAGCCAGTGCGGGTCAGCAAGGGCGCGGGCACGGGAAGTTGAATGGAGGGAGTGGTCATGATGTCAAGCCTCCGCACTGCGGCCTTTCATGGCAAAAATGCCTTGCGGACGTTTCTGGATAAAGATGATGATGAACACCAGCACGGCGATCTTGGCCAGCACCGCACCCGCCCAACCTTCCAGAAACTTGTTCAACACGCCAAGGCCCAGCGCTGCATAGACGGTACCCGCCAGTTGGCCGACACCGCCCAGCACCACCACCATGAAAGCATCAACGATGTAACCCTGGCCCAGGTCCGGCCCCACATTGCCGACCTGGCTCAAGGCGCAGCCCGCCAAGCCCGCAATGCCCGAACCCAGCGCAAACGCATAGGTGTCGATGCGCGCAGTGTTGACACCCATGCAGGACGCAATGGGACGGTTTTGCGTGACACCGCGCACAAACAGGCCGAGCCGGGTCTTGCCGATCAGCCAGGCCACCGAGCCCAGCACAAAAAGAGCAAAGGCAATGATGATCAGACGGTTATAGGGCAGCGACAAATTGCCCAGCACCTGCACGCCGCCGCTCATCCACGAGGGGTTTTCCACGCCGACGTTTTGCGCGCCGAACACTGTGCGCACCAGTTGCATCAGCATCAGGCTGATGCCCCAGGTAGCCAGCAGGGTCTCCAGGGGTCGGCCGTACAAGAAGCGGATCACGCTGCGCTCTAGAGCCGCCCCCATCAGCGCCGAGGCCATGAAAGCCACCGGCACCGCCGCGAGCAAATACCAGTCAAATGCAGCGGGCAGGTAGCGCTGAAACAGACCTTGCACCACGTAGGTGGCATAGGCGCCGATCATCATGAGTTCGCCGTGCGCCATGTTGATGACGCCCATGAGGCCGTAGGTGATGGCCAGGCCCAGCGCCACCAGCAACAGGATGCTGCCAAGGCTGATGCCGCTGAAAATGGCACCCAGTTTGTCGCCCCAGGCCAAGCTGGATTCCACTTCGCGCAGCGCCTTGCCCAGGGCCGCCTTGACCGCGCCATCCGTCTCCGTTTGCAGGTGCGCCAGCAGGATGGTCTTGGTGCTGGATTGGTTGCTGGAGCCCAGCAAGGCAGCCGCTTCCAGGCGTTGCGCTTTGTCCTCGCTGCCCAGCAGCGCTGCGGCACGCACTAGCCCCAGTTGGTCCCTGATTTTGGGGCTTTGCTCAGCTTTAAGTGCTTGTTCGATCAGCGCCAGCTTGCTGGGGTCGGCGTCGCGCTGCATCTGTTGAACCGCCGCCATGCGCACCTTGTCGTCTTTGGAAAAGAGCTTGAGCGCGGCCAGGGCCGAGTCGATTTCGCCGCGCATGCGGTTGTTGTTGATCACGTCTTCGGCATCCTCGGGCAAGGCAAATTCAGCGCCTGACGCGGGGTCGATGCCCTTGTCATCCCGGACCATGATGGCCTTGCCGCGCACCAGCTTGATCGCGTCATCGGCCAGCGCCTGCAAGAACACCGCGGTACCGGCATCGGCACGGGCCACGGCTTGGTTCAGCGCCTCGATGCGGGCATCGGTCTCGCCGCTGCTGATGGCGTTCGCATCTTCCACGCTGATCGCATGAGCGTTAAATGCCAGACAGAACGACGCGAATAGAAGTAGTTTTTGTATCAACATATATGAGCCTGTAGGGTGGGCACGTTGTCAGTGCCCACACTGCAATTTCCTGAAAAACCAAAAGCGAGATCCGTCATTGCGAGCGAAGCGTGGCAATCCATGAAGTCCTGAATTGCCACGTCGCTGGCGCGTCTCGCAATGACGTGATGCGCCTTACTTCTTCACTGGCTCGTCCGGCTTGGCGGCGTTGCCTTCGATGTACGGGCTCCAGGGCTTGGCTTTCACTGGGCCGGGGGTTTTCCAGACCACGTTGAACTGACCGTCAGCCTTGATCTCGCCAATGAACACCGATTTGTGCAGGTGATGGTTCTTCTCGTCCATCTTGCTGACGATGCCGCTCGGCGCCTTGAAGGTCTGGCCGGCCATGGCGGCAATGACCTTGTCAACCTCGGTGGTCTTGGCTTTTTCAACCGCCTGCTTCCACATGTTGATGCCAATGTAGGTGGCTTCCATCGGGTCGTTGGTCAACGGCTTGTCTTTGTGACCAGCGATGTTCTTGGCCTTGGCATAGGCCGCCCACTTGGCGATGAACTCGGTGTTGGTCGGGTTCTTGATCGACTGGAAATAGTTCCAGGCAGCCAGGTGGCCCACCAGCGGCTTGGTGTCAACGCCGCGCAGCTCTTCCTCGCCCACGCTGAACGCCACCACGGGCACATCTTTTGCCTTCAGGCCGGCATTGCCCAGCTCTTTGTAAAACGGCACGTTGGAGTCGCCGTTGATGGTCGACACCACGGCGGTCTTGCCACCGGCGGCAAACTTCTTGATGTCGGCCACGATGGTCTGGTAATCCGAGTGGCCAAACGGGGTGTATTTTTCATCTATATCAGATTCCTTGACACCCTTGGATTTCAGGTAGGCGCGCAGGATCTTGTTGGTGGTACGCGGGTAGACATAGTCGGTACCCAGCAGCACCCAGCGCTTGGCGGCGCCGCCGTCCTTGCTCATCAAATAGTCCACTGCAGGGATAGCTTGCTGGTTGGGCGCGGCACCGGTGTAGAACACGTTTTTGGACAGCTCTTCACCCTCGTACTGCACCGGATAAAACAGCAAGCCATTCATTTCTTCAACCACTGGCAAGACCGACTTGCGGCTCACCGATGTCCAGCAGCCAAAGATCACATCGACCTTGTCCTGACCCAGCAGTTGTTTGGTCTTTTCGGCAAACAGCGGCCAGTTGGAAGCGGGGTCCACCACCACGGGCTCGAGTTTCTTGCCGAGCAAACCGCCCTTGGCGTTGATCTCGTCAATGGCCATCAGCACGGTGTCCTTCAACACGGTTTCCGAAATGGCCATGGTGCCCGAGAGGCTGTGCAAAATGCCGACCTTGATGGTGTCGGCAGCCAGCGCCGGCAGCGCTGTGAGGGTGGTGAGCGCGACGGCAGCGGTGAGCGCCTTGAGCGTGAAACGACGTGAGTTCAAAGATTGCATGTGCTACTCCAGAGTTGATGAAACCGTTGTCGCCGGGACGGGGCCTGAATCAGGCTTTTGTTCAGCGATGGTTCGACTTTAGGGAAGCACCGTGCCTTGGGAAATACGCCGAGTGGCGTAGGGATACGGGTTATTTATGTGTCATTGACTCCGCCTGGATGGCGGTCAGCGCGATGGTAAAAACGATGTCGTCAACCAGCGCGCCGCGCGACAAATCATTCACCGGCTTGCGCAAGCCCTGCAACATCGGGCCCACCGACACGACGTTGGCCGAACGCTGCACCGCCTTGTAGGTGGTATTGCCGGTGTTGAGGTCGGGAAACACAAAGACCGTGGCCTGCCCGGCAACGGGACTGCCCGGCGCCTTTTGCGCTGCGACATCCCGCACGGTCGCTGCGTCGTACTGCATCGGACCGTCGAGCACCAGATCAGGCCAGCGCGTCTTGGCCAACTCTGTGGCGATGCGCACCTTCTCGACGCCCTCACCTGATCCGGATTCGCCAGTGCTGTAGCTGATCATGGCGACTTTGGGGTCAATGCCAAAGGCCCGTGCGCTGTCGGCGCTCTGCTTGGCGATATCGGCAAGCTGTTGGGCCGTTGGGTCGGGGTTGATCGCACAATCGGCATAGACCAGCACCTGCTCGGGCATGAGCATGAAGAAACAGGACGAAACAATCGTCGAACCCGGTGCCGTCTTGATCAATTGCAGCGCCGGGCGCACCGTGTTGGCTGTGGTGTGCACCGCACCGCTGACCAATCCATCGACTTCATCGACCGCCAGCATCATGGTGCCAAGCACAACGGTGTCTTCCAGGGCGAGCAGGGCCTGACCTGACGTGAGTCCTTTGCTTTTGCGCAACTCCAGCATCGGAGCGACATAATGTTCCGCGATCTGATTGGGTTCAAGGATCTCCAGCCCCGGCGGCAATTCGATCCCGAGCGAGTCGGCAACCGACTGGACCACCTTGCGCTGCCCCAGCAGCACACAACGCGCAATACCCTTCTGGGTGCAGATCACGGCGGCACGAATCGTGCGCGGCTCTTCTCCTTCGGGCAACACGATGCGCTTGTGGGCAGCGCGCGCCTTCTGGATCAGCTGGTAACGGAAGGCCGGGGGCGACATGCGGGTCGACACGGCAAGCTCCAGTCCTGCGCAGATCGCGTCACCGTCGAGTTGCTCGGCCAAGCTGTCAATCACGGTATCCATCCGACTCAAATCGTCCTGCGGTACCGCCAGGGGTAAACGGCTGATGCGAGCGGCGGTTTCATAACTGTCGCCATCGGTGCGCAACACCGGCAAACCACCCTGGAATGCACGTGAGCCAAAACGCTCAATACGCGGGCTGATGAAGCTGTGATGGGTGAGCACAAGACCCGCCAGCTCAATGCCGTTGCTTTCCGCCAGTGCGGTTGCCAGAATGACGTCGTCGCGGTCGCCCGCGCTGATCACCAGCGCACCGGGTTTGAGACGAGGAATGACTTCGGTGACCGAACGGGCAGCCAGCACCGTGTCCAGCACGCGCCGGGTCGCGATTTGGCCTTCGATCATCACCTCGGCACCCAGATGGCGGGCCACGTCGATGGTGCGTGGCGCGGACAGTGCCGGGTTGTTCTCGATAACGCCCCAGATTGGCACGCCGCCCAGTTGTTTGGCGACGGCGGCCTCATCGAAATCGGCCGCCGCGCGGTTAAAGATGACGCCTACCACCTGGCGTCCAGCTTGGCGGACCTGGGCAATCAGGTAGTTGGTCTGGGCGATCCCCTCGGCGTCCGCCCCGCTGGCAACGAGTACCACGTCCGCCTGTAGGCTTCTGGCGATGTCGCCGGACAGGCGCGGAATGAAAGCCCGGCTCGGATCGGCATGAATACCTTCGACCACCAGCACATCCGCCCCTTCAGTGGCTGACATGGCCAGGCTGACAATGTCTTCGAGCAACTCATCGGTTCTGCCACTGGTGATGTACTGTGTCACCAGGTTCATGGGCAGGGGGTCGGGCGTATTCGCGACCTTGCAGATGCTTCGTGCGAACAGCACCGATGGTTCGGTGTCTGGCGTGCGTTTGGTGACTGGCTTGACAAACGCCACCTTCAGTCCGCGCCGTTGCAGTGCCCGCAACAGACCGAGTGAAACCGAAGTGAGGCCGACGTTGGGTTGTGTCGCCGCAACAAAATACGAACGCATGGGGAAAACTCCGCTGGTTATCGCCAGTCCTGCAGTCAACTGGCGTAGAAATTGTGCGCTGCATCATAACTTAACCTAGGGTTAACCCTAGGTATAAACATCGATGTATTGACCTTCGTCAATATTAATTCACCCTTGAAACCGGCGTCATCATGTCATCCCTCTCTGCGCCCTGAATGGTGTTATCCGCGTGCCGTGGGCATTTGGGGAATCAGGCTGGACAAATCCAATTGAGGTGGCCAGAATCAAACCCTCAGAACCGCAATCGCCATCCCCCGCCCTCGACAACAACTTGCCGGATGGCTCTATCAAAGGAGTAAGTTATGACTACCCATGACAAGCCCATCGAGCTCGAGCCCGTCAAGTGCGAAGTGTGCCTGAAAGAAGTGCCTGCATCCGAAGCCATCATCCCTGAAGCATCAGACTACTTTGTCCACTTTTGCGGCCTGGAATGTTATGAGAAATGGAAAAAACAGGGCGACAAGCCCAACGTTCAGGCCAACAGCCCTGGTTCATAATGTCAGCGCCTGGCTAATGCACTGCTGGCTTGCTTGCGCCTGGCTCCTGGTGGGCGTGATCGCCCCATCCGCAGCCGCCGACCCCCTGACCACAGGAACACCCCTTTGGTTTGAGGCCAACCGGCCCAGCCTGCAGGCGCAACAGGCGGTCCAGATTCTGCTCGCTGTCGCCAATGACGGACTCGACCCGCACCATTACCAGGCTACCGACCTGGGCCAAGCAGTGGTACAGGCCAGCGCTGGCCCGGCACTTGATCCCGGACAACAAGCCCGCCTGGACGCGGCCTTGACCCAGGCGATGCAGCATTACCTGAACGACCTGAGCCGCGGACGGGTCAACCCAAGCCAGATCAAAGCGAATTTTTCGTTGCCAAACCAGCCCGCGACCGATCTCACCACATGGCTGAGCACGGCCGTGCGCGAGCAGCGCCTGCACGCGGCCGTGGCGCAGCTGGCAAACCAGGCGCCCATGGCCGCGCCCCTGCGCCAGGCACTGGCCGCGTACCGCACGCTCATCCCTCACCCGGCCTGGCAATCACCCCTGGCGCCGCTGCCAGGACGCAAACTGGAAGCCGGACAGACCTATGCCGGCTTGCCGCTGTTGGCCCAGCGCCTGCAAGCACTGGGCGACCTGGCAACCGGAACACCGACACCTGAACGGCTGGAGGGGGAATTGCTTGAAGCGTTGAAGCGTTTTCAGGAACGCCACGGCCTGAGCCCTGACGGCGTGCTGGGAGCCAAAACCTGGCAGCAACTGAACATCACACCCGAGCAACGGACCGAGCAAATTGCGCTCAGCCTGGAGCGGCTGCGCTGGACGCCCCTGCGCCAGGCCGCGCGCATGGTGGTGGTCAACGTGCCGGAGTTTGTGCTGCGCGCCTACGAGGTGCAGGACGGACGCATCCATGTCAAGCTGAGCATGAAGGTGATCGTTGGCAAGGCGCTGGACACCCGCACCCCCTTGTTCGACGAGGAAATGCGCTTCATCGAATTCAGCCCCTACTGGAATGTGCCGCCCTCGATTGCGCGTGAGGAAACGGTGCCCCACCTGCGCGCCGATCCAGGCTATCTGGCGCGCCAGGGCATGGAGTTTGTCACGGCCAACGGACAGGTGATCACCACCATGGCGCCCGAACACCTGGCCGCAGTGCTGTCGGGTGCGTGGCGTATCCGCCAGCGGCCGGGACCGCAAAATGCCCTGGGGGACATCAAGTTCGTCTTCCCCAACAACAGCAACATTTACCTACACCACACCCCGTCGCCCGGCCTGTTCGAGCGCGACCGGCGCGATTTCAGCCACGGTTGCATCCGCGTGCAGGACCCGGTGGCGCTGGCCAAGTTTGTGCTGCAGGACGATCCGGGCTGGCCTGAGGAGCGCATCCGGACGGCCATGGCCAGCGGCAAGTCCAGCACCCTGCGTCTGGCGCAACCCCTGACCGTGCTGATTGCCTACAGCACCGTGGTGGTCAAGGGCGGCCGCGTGTTTTTTTACCCCGACCTCTATGGCCACGACCGATTGCTGGCCCGTGCGCTGCGCCAGCATGCGGCCACCTTGCCCCCACAAGCCCTGCCGAATGGCCGAATTCCTTAAAATACCCCGACATGACACGACCGCCCCTTCTCCCCGTGCAAGCCGCCCGCCGCTCCTTTTTGCACCGCTCCGCCCAAGCCGTGATGCTCGGCGGCGCGCTGGGTCTGGCGGGCAAGCCGGTGCGGGCTGCAGCCCCCAGACTGCGCAGTCTGGTGCTCGACCACACCCACACGCACGAACGCATTGACCTGGTGTACGCCTCGGGCGAGCACTACGTACCGCAGGCGCTGGGCTCCCTGAACCACTTTCTGCGTGACCATTACTCGGGCGACGTCGGCCAGATCGACCCGCAGTTGTTCGACCTGCTGCACGACGTTCGCCAAGTGCTGGGCACGGGGGTGCCGTTGACTTATCACATCATTTCAGGCTACCGCAGCCCTGTCACCAATGCCCGCTTACGCAGCACACGCAGTGGTGGCGTGGCCAAACAGAGCCTGCACATGGCGGGCAAGGCCATCGACGTCCGCCTGCCCGGTGTGCCGCTGGCCGAGTTGCGCGACGCGGCCCTGTCGCTCAAGGCAGGCGGCGTGGGGTATTACCCGCACGACCAGTTTGTCCACATTGACACCGGGCGCGTGCGCACCTGGTAATTCCGCTTCCAAACCATCCCTGTCGTTGTTGCTTCGCCTTGTCGTGCCGCAGCACTGCCTGCGGCTTCGCGCCTAGACAGGAATGATTTGGAAACGGAATAGTTAACCATCAAACTGCGGCTGCAGTTGCCGGATGCGGCGCATCGCCATGGCGGCCGCGGCGGTGCGGGTTTCCACACCCAGTTTGGCAAAAACATGCTCCAGGTGTTTCTTCACGGTCATCGGGCTGGAGCCCACAATGTCGCCGATATCACGGTTGATCTTGCCCTTGACCACCCAGTACAGCACCTCGGCTTCCTTGGGGGTGAGCTTGAAGCACAGGCCCATGGTCTCGATGACACTTTCGTCGCTGACTTCCTGCATGATAATGAGCCAGTCGCCACCACCCTCGCTGTCGCCAATTTGCTGATGCAGCCTGAACGTCAGACGTTTCGGGCCGGCTTCCACACTCAGGCGCGGCGGCTCGACACCGTTCAGGCCCTGATCGACGTGCCGACGCAGCCAGGTCAGCACGGGAAGGGGCGTGGTGGGCGCGTCGGTGCCGTAGTAGCGCATCAGCAAGTCACGCGCCAACGAGGTTTGCCACATCAGACGCCCATCGCCCACACGCACCGTGATGCTGGCATAGCCAAAGGCATCGAGCGCGTTGCGGGTCTGGCGCTTTTCCCGAGCGCCCTGCAGGTGCACGGCCATGCGTGCCAGCACCTCCTTGGGTTTGATCGGTTTGGTCACATAGTCCACGCCACCGGCTTCCAGCGCAGCCACCAGGTGCTCGGTTTCGGTCAGGCCGGTCATGAAAATGATGGGAATGTGCGCTGTTTTCGGGTCGGCCTTGAGCTGGCGCGCCACCTCAAATCCGTCCATGCCGGGCATCATGGCGTCAAGCAGCACCACGTCGGGCAGCGCTTGCGCCGCGCGCTGCAGCGCTGCCGCGCCACTGAGGGCCACCAGCACGGTGTAGCCCGATTCGTCGAGCGCGTCATGCAGCACCGTCAGGTTGTCGGGCACGTCGTCAACAATCAGCACCACGTCGCTGTTGGCACGGTCCAGCGTGCGGTCAAACGCCTTGTTTGTTTTATTGCTCATGGTCAATGCCGGCCAGTTGCTGGCTCATGGCTTCAAACTGGAACTGGCCGGCCAACGCACGCATGCGGGCGATAAACAAGGCGCACTCGGGCTGCGCCGCCGCCAGGGCGTCAAGCTGGTTCAGGATGCCGCGGTAAAACCCCAACGTGACCACCTCCTGCAAGGCGTCCAGTTGGGCCCGGTCCGGGTAAACCAGCGCCAAGGCTGGCTCTGCTTCAGGTGCTTGCAACACGGGCGTGGCGGCCTCCTGCCAGGCCAGACCGAGGCGCTGGCCCAGCCAGTCCAACAAGTCGGCGTGGCGCACCGGCTTGCAAAAAAAGTCCTCGCCGGGAAGCCCGACCGGGTTGACCAGCCCCTTGTCAAAGGCGTTGGCCGAGACGATGGCAAGGTGGGCGGCAGGGCGCTGCGTGGCTTGTTCAAGCAGCCGCAGCCGGCGCACGGTCTCCCAGCCGTCGATGCCGGGCATGGCCAGGTCCATGAACACGGCATGGGGCTGGTAGCCGCTGGCCAGCAGGTCGAGCGCATCGTGGCCGCTGGCCGCGGTGCGCACCTCGAAGCCCAGCGGTTGCAGCACTTGCACCAACAGTTCCCGGTCGGCTTCTTCGTTGTCCACCACCAGCACCCGCTGGCGCGGCCCGACATAGCTCAAACGCGATTTAACTGACGCGACCAGAAGCGCTTCCCGCTGCGCGCCACCACCCCCCGTGGCTAGAAAACTGGTGTGTAACTCGGGCAGGAAGAGCTTGACCTTGAACACTGAGCCCACACCCGGCTGGCTGCTGACGCTGAGCTCACCCCCCATCAGATCGGTCAGCATCCGGGCAATGGTCAGACCCATGCCGGCGCCGGGCGCACCCAGGCCGGGCGCGCTGGCCCGGGCGAAGGGCTCAAACACGTGGGCCAGGTCCTGCGCGCTCAAGCCCGGCCCGGTGTCCTCGATCTCGATGTGGGCCATCTCGACGCCGTAGCGCAGGCGCAGGATCACCTGGCCGCTTGCGGTGAACTTGATGGCGTTGCCCAGCAGGTTGAGCAAAATCTGGCGCACCCGTTTTTCGTCGGCACGCACCACGGCAGGCAGCGTGCCCTGCACCTCAAAGACAAAGCGCAAGTCCTTGCGCCCGGCTTCCAGCGCAAACATGTCGGCGAGGTCCTGCATGAAGTCGGCAAAGGCCAGTGGCCGGGGGCTGAGCGTGAGCCGGCCCGACTCGATGTGCGCCAGGTCCAGCGTGCCTTCGATGAGCGAGAGCAAATGTTCACCGCCGCGTTTGATCACAGCCACCGCCTGCTTGCGGTGCGGTGGAATCGACAGGTCTTCACCCATCAGCTGGGCATAGCCCAGAATGCTGTTGAGCGGCGTGCGCAGCTCGTGGCTGATGGCGCTGATGTAGCGGCTTTTGGCCTGGTTGGCACGTTCTGCGGCCTGCTTGGCCAACTGCAGGGCCGCATCGGTCTGACGGTGCAACCTGATTTCGCGCAGCAGCAGGCTGGTTTGCCGGTTCGATTCGTCCTGCGCCACCCGCCGGCTCTGGTGTGCCAGCACCACCCACCAGGCCACCAGACCGGCGATCAGTATCAGTGCGGCATAGGCTTTCAGAAAACCGGCGCGCAGCGCGTCAAGCGCGACCTGCAGCATTTGTGCATCAAAGATGGACTGCACCAGGGCACGCCTTTCCTGGTGGTAAAGCAAGCCAAATACGGTGGCCAGCAAGGGCGCAATCACCAGCATCAGCAACAGGAAATAGCCCAGGCCCTTGTCCAGGTGTGACCAGCTGCGCCGGGGCAAAAGCCAGCGCAGCACACCGGTCCACTGCGCGCCCAGGCTGGCGTGGGGTTTGCACAGGTCGCCACAACGGGCGTCGAGGGTGCAACAGAGTGAACAAATCGGCCCCTGGTAGGCCGGGCAATGCGCCATGTCAGGGCCTTCGTAGTCGCGCTCGCAGATCACGCAGCGCTGCAGGCGCAGACGCGGGTAGGCGCCTGCGTCCAGGGCCGCAAGGACCTCGCTCTCCCGCGCCAGGTAGTACTTGCCCCGGGTGGCCAAGGCAATCAGGGGTGACGTGATCAAGGCGGTAGCCAGCGCGATCAGCGCCGAAAACGCCTGCGCCAGAACACCAAAATAACCCAGATGGGCCGTGATCGACAACACCGACGCCAAGCCCATGGCACCCACGCCCACCGGGTTGATGTCGTACAGGTAGGCGCGCTTGAACTCAATGCCTTTGGGGCTCAGGCCCAGGGGCTTGTTGACCACCAGGTCAGCCACTACCGCCATCATCCAGGCAATGGCGATGTTGGAATACAGCCCGAGCACATCACCCAGGGCGGCAAACACGTTCATTTCCATCAGCATGAAGGCGATCAGCGTGTTGAACACGACCCACACCACGCGCCCGGGGTGGCTGTGCGTGAGGCGCGAGAAAAAGTTGCTCCAGGCCAGCGAGCCGGCGTAGGCGTTTGTGACATTGATCTTGATCTGCGACACCACCACAAACAGCGCCGTGGCTGCCACCGCCCAGCCGTAGTGTGGAAACACGTACTCGTAGGCCGCCAGGTACATTTGATTCGGGTCCACCGCGCGCTCCGGCGGCACCGCGTGGCTGATGGCCAGGTAGGCCAGCAAGGCGCCGCCCAGCATCTTGAGCACGCCCAACACCACCCAGCCCGGTCCGCCAAGCAGCACGCTGAACCACCAGCTTCGGCGGTTGGCGGCGGTCAGGGCAGGCATGAAGCGCAGGTAGTCAGCCTGCTCGCCCATTTGCGTCATCAGCGCCACGCCCACGGTTAACGCCGCACCAAACAGGGGCAGACTGAAGCCTTCTGATGACCCTTTGTCACCAAGATAGTGCACCACACCCGCGAACGCCGTGGGTTCGCGCCACAGCACGAAAGCAAACGGCAGCAGCCACATCACGAGCCACAGCGGCTGGGTCCAGACCTGCAGCCGGCTGATAGTGGAGACCCCGTGCGTGACCAGCGGAATCACCACCAACGCGCAGATCAGATAACCCCAGCGCGGCGGAATATCGAGCGCCAGCTCCAGCGCATAGGCCATCACCGCCGCTTCGAGTGCAAAAAAGATGAAGGTGAACGAGGCATAAATCAGCGAGGTCAGCGTTGAGCCGATGTAGCCAAAACCGGCCCCCCGGGTGAGCAAATCCATGTCAACACCGTACTTGGCGGCGTAGATGCTGATGGGCAAACCGGCCAGAAAAATGATCAGCCCGGTCGCCAGGATCGCCCAGAATGCGTTGACAAAACCGTATTGCACCAGCAGCGTGGCGCCCACTGCCTCCAGAATCAAAAAGGCAGCAGCACCGCCCAGCGCAGTTTGCGCCACACGCCATGGTGACCACTGGCGAAAGCCCTGCGGCGTGAAGCGCAAGGCATAGTCCTCCAGCGTTTCGCTGGCCACCCAGGCGTTGTAGTCGCGCCGCACCAACGTGATGCGCTGCGACGGAGCGTCTGAGAGCGTTGAACTGGTTTGAGGAGGGTGTTCTGGAGTCACACCACAACGGTGCAGTTTCCATGCCATGCCATGACAAACCAATGCACTGGGTCCAGCGCGGTGGGGTGTCTGGGCGGCTGACGATTTCTGGTACCCCAGTATGAGGAGGCCGCCCGGACGTCCCGCCGCGCGGGTTCAAGGCACAAAGTTCAGGCACGGCTTTTGCATTGCAAGTGACATGGAACTTACCCCCCGTGTTCGGCCAGCACCTGTGGCCGCACGAGCTAATTAATCAAAGCATTGAGTGAAGCGAAATGGAACTTTCTCCTCGTGAAAAAGACAAACTCCTGCTGTTCACAGCCGGCCTGCTGGCCGAACGCCGCAAGGCGCGAGGCCTGAAACTCAATTACCCCGAGGCCGTGGCCCTGATCAGCTGCGCCGTCATGGAAGGCGCGCGCGACGGCCAGACCGTGGCGCAACTCATGAGCTTTGGCCGTACCATCCTGACCCGTACCGACGTCATGGAAGGCATCGCCGACATGATTCCCGACATCCAGGTGGAGGCCACATTCCCCGACGGCACCAAACTGGTGACGGTCCACCAACCCATTGTTTGAACCCGGACGACCACCATGAAAAAAATTCCACTGATGCACGCTGCGCTGCTGTGCGCTCCGGTATGGGCCAACGAGGGGCACGGCATGGGCACCGGCAGCCATTGGCACGCCAGCGACGCCCTGGGCTTTGCCATCGCCATCGGGGTTGGACTGGTCCTGTGGGCCGTGTCGAACCGCAAGTGAACGCACCATGATTCCCGGCGAACTCCTGACCGACGGCCCCGACCATGTGCTCAACCCGGGCCGGCGTACCCGCACGCTGGTGGTGCTGAACACCTCCGAGCGCCCGATCCAAGTCGGCTCGCACTACCACTTTGCCGAAACCAATGGCGCGCTGGGCTTTGACCGGGCCGCCGCGCAAGGCATGCGGCTGAACATTGCATCGGGCTTGGCGGTGCGGTTCGAGCCCGGACAACAACGCACCGTGGAACTGGTGGCCTATGCGGGGAGTCGCATCGTTTACGGCTTTCGTGGCCTGGTGCAAGGTGCGTTTTAGAAAGAACAACGATGGCAACCATTGGACGACGCGCCTACGCGGAAATTTTTGGTCCCACCGTGGGTGACCGGGTTCGGCTGGCCGACACCGGCTTGCTGATTGAAGTCGAAGACGACCTGACCCTGCGCGCAAGCGGCTACGGCGAAGAGGTCAAATTTGGCGGCGGCAAAACCATTCGCGACGGCATGGCGCAAAGCCAGCGCACACGCGACGGCACCGGCAGCGGCCCGCAAGCCGGTGGTGCGGTGGACTGCGTCATGACCAACGCGCTGATCCTGGACCACTGGGGCATCGTCAAGGCCGACATCGGCCTCAAGGGCGGGCGCATCGTCGCCATCGGCAAGGCCGGCAACCCCGACGTGCAGCCGGGCGTGGACATCGTGATCGGCCCCGGCACCGAGGTCATCAGCTGCGAGGGCAACATCGTGACTGCCGGCGGCATTGACTCGCACATCCATTTCATCTGCCCGCAGCAAATCGAGGAAGCGCTGGCCAGCGGCATCACCACCATGATGGGCGGCGGCACCGGCCCGGCCACCGGCACTTTTGCCACCACCTGCACGCCAGGGCCGTGGAACATCGAACGCATGCTGCAGGCGGCCGACGCTTTTCCGATGAACCTGGGTTTTCTGGGCAAGGGCAACGCGAGCCTGCCCGCCGCGCTGCACGAGCAGGTCAACGCGGGGGTGATCGGTCTCAAGCTGCACGAAGACTGGGGCACCACGCCAGCCGCCATCAGCAACTGTCTGGACGTGGCCGAAGAGCTGGATGTGCAGGTGGCGATCCACTCCGACACGCTCAACGAGAGCGGCTTTGTCGAAAACACCATTGCCGCCACCAAGGGGCGCAGCCTGTGCGCCTTCCACACCGAGGGCGCCGGCGGTGGCCACGCGCCCGACATCCTGCGGGTGGTGGGCGAGGCCAATTTTTTGCCCAGCTCGACCAACCCGACCATGCCCTACACCGTCAACACGCTCGACGAGCACGTCGACATGCTGATGGTCTGCCACCACCTGGACGCCGCCATTGCCGAGGACCTGGCTTTTGCCGAGAGCCGCATCCGCAAGGAAACCATTGCCGCCGAAGACGTGCTGCACGATCTGGGGGCCATCAGCATGATGAGCAGCGACAGCCAGGCCATGGGTCGCGTCGGCGAGGTCATCATCCGCACCTGGCAGACCGCGCACAAGATGAAGGCACAGCGCGGCTGGCTTGCAAACCCACAGCCGACCGGCCGCGGGGTGCCCGAAGACTCGTCGCGCAACGACAACTTCCGCGCCAAGCGCTACGTGGCCAAGTACACCATCAACCCGGCCATCGCCCACGGCATCAGCCACGAGGTCGGCTCGATCGAGCTTGGCAAATGGGCCGACCTGGTGATCTGGAAGCCGGCATTCTTCGGCGTCAAGCCCGCGCTGATTCTCAAGGGCGGCTTTATCGCCATGGCCGCCATGGGCGACCCCAACGCCAGTATCCCGACACCGCAGCCGGTGCATTACCGGCCCATGTTTGGCGCTTATGGTGGCGCGTTGGCCAGAGGCTCCATCACGTTCATCTCGCAAGCGGGCGAGAACGCCGGCATCAAGGAACGCTTTGGCCTGGCCAAAAATGTGAGTCCGGTGCGCAACATCCGTGGCATTCGCAAGGCGCACATGGTGCACAACAGCTACCTGCCCACCATGGAAATTGACGCGCAAACCTACACGGTACGCGCCGATGGCCAATTGCTGACGTGCGAACCTGCCGTGAGTTTGCCGATGGCGCAGCGCTATTTCTTGTTTTGATGCTGCTGATCTCCAAACTGATACCCCAAGGCCAGGGCCTGGCCCCGGTGCTGCTCAAGCGCGCCGCCACTGTCGAGCTGGACTGGGACCTGCGGCAGAAAAGCCGGTTCGAAGCCAGCGATACCGTGGGGCGACAGATAGGCATCTTTCTGGCGCGCGGCACCGTGCTGCGCGGTGGCGACGTGCTGGTGGCCGAAGATGGCTCATTGATCAGGGTCATTGCAGCCCCTCAATCCGTGCTGCGCATCACACCTTGCAGCACACATGGCTCCGGCTTCGACCTGATCCGTGCCGCCTACCATCTGGGCAACCGCCACGTTCCCATCGAGCTCAAGCCCGACCACCTCAAGATCGAGCCCGACCATGTGCTGGCCGACATGTTGCGCGCCATGCACCTGACTGTGGTGGAAGTCAATGAGGCCTTTGAGCCCGAAAGCGGCGCCTATGCCAGCGGCGGCCATTCGCATGGGCATGACGACGATCACCACCATGCATGACACCAGCCTGCTGCAACTCATGTGGCTAGCCTCGCCGGCCTTGCCAATCGGCGGCTTTTCCTACTCGGAAGGCCTGGAGGCAGCGGTGGAGTCGGCCCGTGTCACGACAGAAGCTGAAGCCGCGGCCTGGCTGTTGGACCAGCTGGAACTGAACCTGGCGCGCTGCGATCTGGCGGTAGTGGCACAAGCGATGCCTGCCTGGCAAGCCGCCGACGCAACCCGCATTACCGCCCTCAACGCCTGGGTGCTGCAGACGCGCGAAAGCGCCGAACTGCGCGCGCAGACCGAGCAAATGGGGCGTTCCCTGCTGGAATGGCTGCGCAACCACACCACGGCAACGCCGGCGCAAATCGGCCTGCTGGCCGAGCTGCAGCCCACTTACCCGCTGGCCTTTGCGCTGGCGGCCAGCGCCACCGGCGCACCCGTGCGCGATTGCCTGCTGGCCTATGCCTTTGGCTGGGCCGAGAACATGGTGCAAGCCGCGATCAAATCGGTGCCGCTGGGCCAAAGCGCCGGGCAGCGCATTTTGTCCGCATTGACGGCAGCCATTCCTGCGGCCATCGGCCATGCCCTGTCGGTGCCTGACCACAATCGCCAGGCTTTTTCCCCCATGCTGGCCATTTTGAGTGCCCAGCACGAAGTCCAATACTCCCGTCTTTTTCGTTCCTGAGCCACACCATGAACCCACTGCATCACATCAAGCACCGCACCAAACCCCTACCCCCATTGCGCGTGGGCATCGGCGGGCCGGTGGGCTCCGGCAAAACCACGCTGCTGGAAATGCTGTGCAAGGCCATGCGCGACCAGTACGACCTGGTGGCCATCACCAACGACATCTACACCAAGGAAGACCAGCGCCTGTTGACCGTGAGCGGCGCCCTGCCCGCCGAGCGCATCATGGGCGTGGAGACCGGCGGCTGCCCGCACACCGCCATCCGGGAAGACGCATCGATCAACCTGGAAGCCATCGACCGGATGCTGGTGGATTTTCCGAATGCCGACATCGTGTTCATCGAAAGCGGCGGCGACAACCTGGCCGCCACCTTCAGCCCCGAACTCTCCGACCTGACGATCTACGTGATCGACGTGGCCGCCGGCGAAAAAATCCCGCGCAAGGGCGGCCCCGGCATCACCAAGAGCGACTTGTTTGTCATCAACAAAACCGACCTGGCCCCCTATGTGGGCGCGAATCTGGACGTGATGGCGTTAGATACCACACGCATGCGCAGCACGCCCAAGGGGCTCAAGCCCTTTGTCATGACCAACCTGAAAACGCTGGACGGCCTGGTGCAGGTGGTGGCGTTTATTGAGCAAAAAGGCATGCTGGGAGACGTGTGAGACCAACCCGCCAAACCGTTGATTCTCAGTTGTCGATGTGCCAACCCTTTCCGGGCATCAACTTGCTGACCTGGAAACGGCCCCCCATCGTCCGGTTCAAACATCGCGAACCCCCGCCCACGAGCCGCTCATCAAACCCGCCGGCTTCTCGCTGGCGCAGACCCGGGCGCTTGTTTCCCACGCTTGCACCTGTACATTCAGGCCAGCATAAACACCATACCCTGCGCCCGCCCGAATCGTTTCGAACGCGCTGAGGCTTTCGCCAGAACGGATTGCGCCACTTGCCTTGATAGCGCCACCCGCCTTGATGCCCCAGCCCGCCTCCAGGTGCATACCGCAATCGATCTGCATGCCGACCGAGATACCTTCGATGGCGTGGACGCTGTCGCCTGTCACCAGATTGCCTCCGATCACTAGACTCTTTGCGCATACGAGGGCGCCTTGTGCGGTCAAGTCGCGGCCCACCGAAGCTTGATCGCCCAGATTCAGGCGGCCTCCGCACCGAACATCCCAGGCGGTACGAAGGTCGAACTTGACGGTAAGGTCTCCGCTCGTCTCGATACCCCAACCGACCTTGAGACGGCCACCTGATTCGAGCCTGCCGTTGCTGCGAATACCTCCTTCACAGCGAATGTCATCGCCTGACACCAGCGCTTCACCGGCAAAAATGCTGCCGCCCACGTGAACGCGCTGACCAACCCGCACCACCGAACCCACGTCGATGTTGCCGCGCACTCGCAGCGAACCCGCAAACACGACCGCTTCGGCCGAGAGATGGTCAACAGTCAGCGTCTCGTTGGTGGGGCCGAACTGCTCGAGTAGCCAGCAGGCGTCGTTCACACGACCGGCGTTGACCAGGGCGTCCAGCAGGTCCTGATAGTTGCTGCCCTCCTGGTAGTGGCGCAGGAACCAGCGAAAGCCTTCAGCACAAGGCTGCTTGGTCTTGATGAAATGTTTAGTGAGGTCCATGGCGTTCTCAATAATGGTTGTCCTGCACGGTTTCGTCGAGCGTGGTGCTGAGATGAAAAAGCTTCCAGCTTCGCCGCGACAACGGTCCCATCACCAACACAGGAGAGACACTGGCCTTGGCCAGCACCTCATCCAGCGACACCGACCGTTTGATGGCATCGCAATGCATGGGAATGCTTGGGCGAATGAGGGCCTCCCCCGTAGCGCAGGGCCAGCGGAGCGTGATTGATGGCGACAAGGCGGCTAGGTGGTGTAGTCGCCGGTGGCTTCGGGCTGGAACAGCAGTTCGACAATCTCGGCCGCGCATGCGTCCCCGTGGGGCGTGCGCCAGCGGGCGATCGCACCCACGCGCTGGCCCAGCAGGCTCGTCCCCACGGGAGAGAGCACGGAGATGAAGCCCAGGTTCGGTTCGACATCGCCGGGGTAGCACAGCGTGAGCCTCTGCCGCTTCTTTGACGCGAGGTCTTCGATGGTGACCTGCGAGTACATCGTGACAATGTCGGGTGGAATCTCACGCGAGGTGACGAGTTCCAGGGATTCGAGCATGTCGACCAGTTCGGACGAAAGTTGTCCGCCACGCAGCTTGTTCAGGCGTGCGAAATCGATTTCGGTGAGCAGCCGATCACCAGCAAGGTTTTTGTGCATGTTGCACTCCAACTGTTGCAGGCTCGCCACGTAAAAGGGCGACGCCCGCTATCGCGCTGGACTTAGGCCCGGCGATGGTTGGATTGCGCAAAAAGGTGGAAGGGGGTATCGCCGGGCTTAGGAATGTGCGGCCGGCTGGCGCAGTCCCGCCGAGCCCATCAACTTGCGACCAGCCACAGCGCCGCCTGCCACGAAAGACAAGCAAACTGCGGTGTTGACAGTGATGGTTGGGTGAAAGGCCATGTGACCATTGTAAGAGGCTTTGCAATCTACTGTTGCCATGTTCTCTTTTGTACTCTCATCATGGCCAAGCATCGACGGACACGCCAGATACCTGAACGTGACTGACAGCAGCCGAGCCCAAGGCCGACTCCCAATCTGATGCCCTGAAAATCGATCGGTGCGGGCGGCGAGCGTGAGCGTTTTAACTTTTCAGCCGCATCTCCGCCGCCCGCGCATGGGCCTGCAGGCCTTCGCCATGCGCCAGTGTGGAGGCGATCCGGCCCAGGGTCTGGGCACCGGCTTCACTGACCTCGATCAGGCTGCTGCGCTTTTGAAAGTCATAAACCCCCAGCGGCGATGAAAAGCGCGCGGTGCCGCTGGTGGGCAGCACATGGTTGGGGCCGGCACAGTAGTCGCCCAGCGACTCGCTGGTGTAGGCGCCCAGAAAAATGGCGCCGGCGTGTTTCAGCAGCGGCTCCCAGCGGTGCGGGTCGCGGCTGGACACCTCCAGGTGTTCCGGGGCAATCCGGTTGCTGATGGCACAGGCTTCTTCCATGCTGCGGGTCAGGATCAGGGCGCCGCGGTCGGTGAGCGACCTGGCGATGATCTGCTGCCGTGGCATCTCGGGCAGCAAACGGTTGATGCTGGCCTGTACCTGGTCGATGTAGACTGGATCGGGGCACAGCAGAATGCTTTGCGCCAGTTCGTCGTGCTCGGCCTGGCTGAACAGGTCCATCGCCACCCAATCGGGCGGCGTGGAGCCATCGGCCAGCACCAGAATCTCGCTCGGGCCGGCAATCATGTCGATGCCGACCGTGCCAAACACGCGGCGCTTGGCGGCTGCCACGTAGGCGTTGCCGGGGCCGGTGATCTTGTCCACCTTCGGAATGGTTGCCGTGCCATAGGCCAGCGCCGCCACCGCCTGGGCGCCGCCCACAGTGAAGGCACGGGTGACGCCGGCCACGTAAGCCGCAGCCAGCACCAGCATGTTTTTCTCGCCACGCGAGGCGGATGCCGAGTTTTTGTCACGTGCTGGCGTGGGCACCACCATGATGATCTCGCCCACACCCGCCACATGGGCCGGTATGGCGTTCATCAACACGCTGCTCGGGTAGGCGGCCTTGCCGCCCGGCACGTAAATGCCAACGCGGTCCAGCGGTGTGACCTTTTGGCCCAGCAGCGTGCCGTCTGCGTCGCGGTAGCTCCAGCTTTCGCCGCTGGCCTTGCGCTGCGCCTCGTGGTAACTGCGCACGCGGGCAGCAGCTGCTTGCAGGGCGTCACGCTGCACCGCTGGCAAGCCATCAAAAGCCAGCTTGAGCTCGGCCTGGGTCAGTTCCAGCTCCGCCATGCTGCCAGCCTGCAAGCCGTCGAAGCGGGCGGTGTAGTCCAACACGGCTGCATCGCCACGCTGTTGCACGTCCACCAGAATATCGGCCACCCGCTGCTCGATGCCGGCGTCGGTTTCCGCCGACCAGTGCAGGCGCGCCTTGAAATCAAGTTCAAAGCTGCTGCTGGCGGTTGACAGGCGGGCGGGCGTGGCGAGGGGTGACATGGCATTCAATCCGGTTTAGTTGCCGATGGCCGAGGCAAAGGCGTCGATGATCTTGCGAAGGGGGGCCTGCTTGAGCTTGAGCGCGGCCTGGTTCACCACCAGGCGGGAGCTGATGTCCATGATGTGCTCGACCTCGACCAGGTGGTTGGCCTTGAGGGTGTTGCCGGTGGAGACCAGGTCGACGATGGCGTCGGCCATGCCCACCAGCGGCGCCAGCTCCATGCTGCCGTAGAGCTTGATCAGGTCCACATGCACGCCCTTGGCGGCAAAAAAGTCGCGCGAGATCGCCACGTATTTGGTGGCCACGGTCAGGCGCGAGCCTTTTTTGACCGCGCTCGGGTAATCAAAATCCGAGCGCACCGCCACACTGATGCGGCACTTGGCGATTTGCAGGTCAAGCGGCTGGTACAAGCCCTCGCTGCCGTGCTCCAGCAGCGTGTCCTTGCCAGTGATGCCGAGGTCGGCCCCGCCATACTGCACATAGGTGGGCACATCGGTGGCGCGCACCACCAGCACCCGGACATCGGGCTGGTTGGTGGTCAGAATGAGCTTGCGGGATTTTTCCGGGTCTTCCAGCACCTCGATACCCGCGGCTTTGAGCAGCGGCAGGGTTTCTTCAAAAATGCGTCCTTTGGACAGAGCCAGGGTAATCATGCCTTGATTCTTTCAATGTCGGCGCCGAGGCCGCGCAGCTTGGCTTCCATCTGGTCGTAGCCGCGATCCAGGTGGTAAATGCGGTCCACTAGCGTTTCGCCCTCGGCCACCAGGCCGGCAATGACCAGGCTGGCCGAAGCGCGCAGGTCGGTCGCCATCACGGTCGCACCGGACAAGGCGCGCACGCCTTCCACCATGGCCACTTTGCCGTCGATCTGGATGTTGGCGCCCAGCCGCACCAGCTCATTGACGTGCATGAAGCGGTTCTCGAAAATGGTCTCGGTCACTTTGGACGTGCCTTGCGCCACGGTGTTGAGCGCCATGAACTGGGCCTGCATGTCGGTCGGGAAACCCGGGTATTCGGTGGTGCGAAAGCTCTGCGCCTTGAGTTGCCGGGCACCGCCCGACTGCACCCGGATGCCGTCGGGCACCTGGCTCACCGTGACACCTGCGTCACGCAGCTTTTCCACCACCGCCTCAAGGTGCTCGATGCGGCCGTGTTGCACCACCACGTCGCCACCAGCAGCGGCCACGGCACACAGGAAGGTACCTGTCTCAATGCGGTCGGCCACCACCTGATGGGTACAACCGTGCAGGGCTTCAACGCCCTGGATGACGATGCGGCTGGTGCCATGGCCTTCGATGCGGGCACCCATCTGGATCAGCATCTCGGCCAGGTCGGGAATCTCGGGCTCCTGCGCGGCATTTTCCAGAATGGTCTCGCCCTCGGCCAGGCAGGCGGCCATCATGAAGTTTTCGGTGCCGGTGACCGTCACCATGTCGGTTGCAATGCGCGCCCCCTTGAGGCGCGTGCGCCCTGCCGGCAATTTGGCAACCATGTAGCCATGCTCGACCACAATCTCGGCGCCCATGGCCGTCAGGCCCTTGATATGCTGGTCGACCGGCCGCGAGCCGATGGCGCAGCCCCCCGGCAGCGACACCTTGGCCCGACCAAAGCGCGCCAGCAAGGGGCCCAGCACCAGCACCGAGGCACGCATGGTCTTGACCAGCTCGTAAGGCGCTTCGGGGGTGATGGCGCCAGCGGCCTGCAAGCTCATGCCGCCGCGCTCGCCGTGCGTCTGGGTCTGCACTCCCATGTGGCCAAGCAGCTTGCGCATGGTGGCCACGTCCTGCAGGCGCGGCACATTGCGCAAGGTGACAGGCTCTGCGGTCAGCAAGGCCGCGCAGAGTTCGGGCAGGGCGGCATTTTTGGCCCCGGAAATCATGACCGCACCATGCAAGGGCCGGCCACCGCGAATCAGTAATTTGTCCATGGTTCAGACCGGTTGTGCTGCCCATTCGGCAGGTGTGAAAGCTTTGATTGACAGGGCATGAACTTCATCGGTTTTCATCTTGTCGCCCAGGCAGGCATAAACCCGCTGATGGCGCGCAATGGCACGTTTGCCTTCAAATTCAGGCGAGACCACAACGGCATACCAGTGGCGGCCGTCGCCCTCCAGTGTGAGGTGGTCACATGCAAGTCCATCGGCAATGAGTTGTTTGATTTGGTCGGCAGTCATTTGTTTACTTTCTTGAATTTGTCGTCATTGCGAGCATAGCGCGGCAATGACGGACGAATACCTTTATCAGGAGCGAATCTTGTAACCCATGCGCAGCAGCAGCAACGCCCACAGGCCAACGCCCACCGTAGCGGCCGACACAATGCCCAGGCTGAGCCAGGGTGAGACATCGCTGACCCCAAAAAAGCCATAGCGGAAGCCATCAATCATGTAGAAGAACGGATTGAAGTGGCTCACGGTCTGCCAGAACGGTGGCAAGGAATTGATGGAGTAAAAAACGCCACTCAGAAACGTCATGGGCATCACGGCAAAGTTCTGGAAAGCGGCCATTTGCTCAAACTTTTCGGACCACAATCCGGCCACCACGCCCAAGGCACCCATCAGGGCAGCACCCAACACCGCAAACAGCAGCGCCCACAACGGTTGTGCCAACGGTGGCAAGGCAAATACCAGCGAGACCGCCAATACGCCCAAGCCCACCACCAGGCCGCGCACAATGGCCGCGCCAACATAGGCGACAAACCAGTGCCAGGCCGACAGGGGTGTCAGCAGCAAGAACACCAGATTGCCCATGACCTTGCTGGCGACCAAAGACGATGAACTGTTGGCAAAAGCGTTTTGCAACAGGCTCATCATGGCCAGACCGGGGATCAGAAAGGCGGTGTAGCTCACATTGTCGTAGACCTTGACGTGGGACTCCAGCGCCTGACCAAAGACCAGCAGGTACAGCAAGGCGGTCAGGATCGGGCCGGTGATGGTTTGCGCCGCCACCCGCAAGAAACGCAGCACCTCTTTGTACAGCAGCATTTGCCAGCCGGTCATGCGGGGCTCCTGTCGTCGGGTCCGGGGTGCTGTTGCATCACTTTTAAAAATACGTCTTCGAGGTCGGGGCGACGAATCTCGATGTCTTGCACCTGCAGGCCTGCCTGGCGAATTTGAATCAGGTATTGTTCGACGGCCAGGGCATCCTTCGTGGGCAATTGCACGACACGCCCGGTCACCCGCGCCAGCCGGGCCAAATCGGGTGGCAGGTCGCCATCGACCGTGCAGCGCAACACATTGCCGGAGGCCGCACTGAGCAGCGCACTGGTGCTGTCCAGCGCCACCACTTTGCCCGTTTTCAACATGGCAATGCGACCGCATAGGGCTTCCGCCTCTTCGAGGTAATGGGTGGTCAACAAAACCGTATGCCCCTGTTTGTTGAGCTTGGCGATAAAGTGCCACAGCGTCTGGCGCAATTCCACGTCGACGCCGGCGGTGGGCTCGTCCAGCACGATCACGGGCGGCTTGTGCACCAGCGCCAGCGCCACCAGCACGCGGCGCTTCATGCCGCCAGAAAGCGCTCGCATATTGGCATTGGCCTTGTCAGTGAGCCCCAGGCTGTCGAGCAGTTCGTCAACCCAGGCGGCGTTGTGCCTGACCCCGAAGTAGCCCGACTGAAACAACAAGGCTTCCCGGACGTTGAAAAAGGGATCAAACACCAGCTCTTGCGGCACCACCCCCAGGGCCCGGCGGGCGGCGGCAAAATCGGTTTGCACGTCATGGCCCATGACGCTGACGCGCCCGGAACTGGCTTTGGCCAGACCCGCCAGAATGGTGATCAGGGTGGTTTTGCCCGCACCATTCGGGCCGAGCAAACCGAAAAATTCGCCTTCTTCAACAGCCAGACTCACCTCATCAAGTGCGAGAAAGGTGCCACCCTGCGGGCCGCGTGGTGAGGGATAGCGCTTGGAGACGGACTGAAATGAAATGGCGGGCATGGGGCCGCTATTTTACCGGGGCATCAGGCCGTTGACGGCAGCAATTCGGCAATGCCGTACAAAGCAGCCAAGTCTTGCAGGCGTTGCGGTGCGTTCTTGAGCACAAGTTTTTTACCCATTTTGAGGACATTCCTGCGCACTTCAAGCAGCACGGCCAAGGCCGCCGAGTCAAAGCGGCTCAAGCCCCCGGCGTCGAGCACCAGTTCGGTCCCTGACGCGTTGTCCAAGGTTCTGGACAGGCTTGCCAGACAGGCTACGGCACTGGCGTGGGTAATCGTCTCAGGCAACACCAACATATCAGCCTTTGACCGGCTTGGGATTGGCTGCAGCGTTGGATTTATTGCGCTCGGTCAGCGTGGCAATCAGGCCATCGATGCCTTTGGCATTGATTTCCTGGGCAAACTGACTGCGGTAGGTTTCCACCAACCAAACGCCCAGTACATTGAGGTTGTAAATTTTCCAGCCAGCACCCACACCCGGCGTTTTTTCAAGTCGGTAGTCCAGTTGCACCGGGTCACCACGGCCGGTGATCTGGGTGCGCACCATCACTTCCTTGTCATCTGGCGCAGCGCGCAGGGGCTTGACACTGAAACTCAGATTCTTGGCCTGGCTCATGGCACCGGAATAGGTGCGCACCAACAGCGTTTTGAATTCAGATTCAAGACGCTTGCGTTGCTCAGGGGTCGCCTGACGCCAGCCAGGACCTACGGCGGAAGCCGTCATGCGCTGAAAGTTCAGGTGAGGCATGATTTTTTCGTCAACCACTTCGATGATGCGCGACACATCACCGGCCTGGACCGCCTTGTCGGCCTGGATGATATCGAGGGATTCCCGCGTCAGGCGCCCAATGAGCGCGTCAGGCGCTTCGTCGGCGGCATGCCCCGGCACCGACAGGAACAAGCTGGCAGTGACGGCCAGCAGCCACTGATTCAAAAAACGTCTGTTCATGGTTGATTGCTCCCAAAAGTCATTTGACTGGATTTTCTACTGTTGGTTCAAACGGCTCGCTGTCATCTGGCGGGTCGCCGTCATACACGGCATTTAAACGGCTCTGCAGAAAGGCATCGCGGGTAAAGGTGTAGGGATCCAGCGCGACTTGATCCAAGATGTTGGAGGCTTGCAACAGGCGGGCCCGCCGACTCAACAAATTCAGGGAGGTGAGTGAATTACGCGTCGACACATCACTGACACCGGCGACCAGATTGCCTTGTGCATCCACCGGCAAAGCAACGGTGTCGCGCACAGTGGACGGCCCAAGCAATGGCAACACCAGATAAGGACCTGCGCCCACGCCCCAATAGCCCAGCGTCTGGCCAAAGTCTTCGGTTTGCCGCTCGACTTGCATCTCGGACGCGATGTCCAGCACACCGCCAAAACCAAGGAGTGTGTTAACGCCAAAGCGCACCAGGCTGTTGCCGGCCGCCTCACCCTTGAGTTGCAAGCTGTTGTTGACGAACGACCATGCGTCCTGCAGATTGGCGAAAAAATTGTTCACGCCGGTGCGAACCGGCGACGGCAAGACATCACGGTAAACGGTGGCGACCGGCTTGACAACCGCCCGGTCCACCGCGTCATTGAACTGGTACATGCCGCGATTAAAGGGCTCCAGTGGGTCGCGCGGATTGGCGTTGGGTCCGGTGGCACAGCCGCTCAACATGAGCACGGACAGCGCCAAACCTGCCCAGAAGCCGGGGGACATCCTGCCGTTTGTTGAATTGCTAAAAGATCTCATTATTTTCCCTGACTCGCATTCCCATCCGCTGGCTCCGCGGCTTTACTGAATAAAAACTGGCTGATAAGATTTTCCAGCACCACGGCCGACTGGGTGCTGGAGATGGTGTCACCCGCCACCAGGTTTTTGTCCTCTGCGCCGGGTTCAATCCCCAGGTACTGCTCGCCCAGCAAACCACTGGTCAGGATTTTGAGTGAACTGTCCTTGGGAAACACATAGCGACTCTCCAGCGCCAGCGTGACCACCGCCTGGAAGGACTTGTCATCAAAGACAATGTTTTCAACCCGGCCAACGACGACGCCGGCACTGCGCACCGCCGCCTTGGGTTTGACGCCGCCCACATTGTCAAACTTGGCCTTGACAATGTAGGTTTTCTGAAAACTAAGGCTCAGCAGGTTGGCGGATTGCAGGGCCAAAAACAGGATGGCCACGGCACCGATCAACACAAAAGTACCGACCCAGACATCATTTTTAGAGCGTTGCATAAAACTTCCTTTTAATCATTTGGGGACAGAGCTGGTGCGCTTCGCGTCACTTCGGTCTTTCCCACAAGGCATTCATATCGTGAACATCATGGCGGTCAGGATGAAATCCAGACCCAGCACGGCAAGCGATGCCACCACCACGGTGCGTGTAGTGGCACTGGCTACACCTTCTGGCGTGGGCTGGGCTTCAAAGCCCTGCAGCAGCGCAACAAAGGTCACGGTAAAGCCAAACACAATGCTTTTGATGACGCCGTTACCCACGTCCTGCCAGACATCCACGCCGCCCTGAATCTGACTCCAGAACGAGCCGGCGTCGACCCCGATCATGAGTACGCCCACGACCCAGCCGCCAATGATGCCCATGGCACTGAACACCGCGGCCAGCAGCGGCATGACGATCACACCGGCCCAGAAACGCGGCGCCAGAATGCGCTGCACCGGATCAACCGCCATCATTTCCATGACACTGATCTGCTCACCCGCCTTCATCAAGCCGATCTCGGCGGTCAGCGAGGTGCCTGCGCGCCCGGCAAACAACAGGGCGGTGACCACCGGCCCGAGCTCACGCACCAAACTGAGCGCCACGAGCAGACCCAGGGCTTCCGAAGAGCCATAACGCTGCAAGGTGTAATAGCCCTGCAAGCCAAAGACAAAACCGACAAACAGACCCGACACCGCAATGATGGCGAGCGAGTAATTGCCTAAAAAGTGAATCTGGTCACGAATCAGGCCAAAACGCTTCAAACTGCCACCCAAAGTGGCGAGCAAGCGCACGAAAAGCCGCGCGCCCAGACCCATATTCGCCAGTTGATTGCGCGTGGCCAAGCCGATGTCGGCAGGTTTGTACCAACTCATAAGCAGGCCTCCACCCCAAAATCCTCGTCAACCGAGGGGCCCGGATAATGAAAGCGGACCGGGCCGTCTGCCAGGGCGTTCACATACTGGTACACCAGCGGATCGGTGCTCTGGAGCACCTGCTCGGGCGTGCCTTGCATGGCAATTTTGCCATTGGCGAGAATGATCACATGGTCAGAAATGGTAAAAGTTTGTTCCAGCTCATGCGAGACAAAGACGCTGGTGAGCCCCATTGAATCATTGAGTTGACGGATCAGCCGCGCTGCCGTGCCAAGAGAAATCGGGTCCAGGCCCGAGAACGGTTCATCGTACATCACCAGCTCGGGATCAAGTGCAATGGCGCGTGCCAGCGCAATGCGCCGTGCCATGCCGCCCGACAGGTCGCTCGGCATCAGGTCGTGCGCACCGCGCAGGCCGACGGCATTGAGCTTCATCAGCACAATGTCCCGAATCAGCGTTTCCGGCAGATCAGTGTGTTCGCGCAGGGGGAAAGCGACGTTGTCAAACACCGACAAGTCGGCAAACAGCGCGCCAAACTGGAACAACATGCCCATGCGACGCCGCGCGGCATAGATTTGCGTCTGGTTCATGGGCGTGACATCCTGTCCGTCAAACAGCATCTGGCCGGACTGTGCCCGGTTCTGGCCGCCCATCAAACGCAGAATGGTGGTCTTGCCGCCACCCGAGGCACCCATCAGCGCCGTCACCTTGCCACGCGGGATTGACAGGGATACGTCGTCCAGAATCACCCGCTCTCCGTACCCGAAGGTGAGATTGCGTAGTTCGACAAGCGCGTCTGAGGAGGATATGGCCATAAATAAATAGAAAGGCCGGGCAGTCCCGGCCTGACGATCATAAGGGATTACACCTATGGACGCGCGGGAGCCATGTCATTGGCCTCCAAATCAGCGTGGCAGATCGCTGAATCCCATCAGGAATTCATCGACTGAACGGGCGGCTTGGCGACCTTCGCGGATGGCCCAGACCACCAGGCTTTGGCCGCGACGCATGTCACCAGCGGCAAACACCTTGGCCACATTGGTGGCGTAACCGCCGATGAAATCGGTGCTGGCGCGGGCGTTACCCCGGTTGTCCTTGTCCACCCCGAAAGCGTCGAGCACGGTGGCAACCGGATTGACAAAACCCATGGCCAGCAACACCAGGTCGGCCTTGTAGGTTTTCTCGGTGCCTGGAATTTCGACCATCTTGCCGTCTTTGAGCTCAATGTGCACGGTTTTCAGGCCGGTCAGCTTGCCTTTTTCACCAATGAATTCCTTGGTGGAAATGGCAAATTCACGCACGCAACCTTCGTCGTGGCTGGAACTGGTGCGCAGTTTCATGGGCCAGTAGGGCCAGGTCAACGGCCGGTTTTCTTCCACCGGTGGTTGCGGCATGACCTCGAACTGGGTGACGCTGACCGCACCATGGCGGTTGCTGGTCCCGACGCAGTCGGAACCGGTGTCACCACCACCGATCACGATGACGTGTTTGCCGTCAGCGCGCAACTGGTTTTTGAGCTTGTCGCCGGCATTGACCTTGTTTTGCTGCGGCAGGAATTCCATCGCAAAATAAATGCCGTCCAGCTCGCGCCCTGGCACCGGCAGGTCACGCGACTGCTCGGCGCCGCCGGTCAGCAGCACGGCGTCAAATTCGGCCTGCAACTGCGCTGGAGACACGGTTTCCTTGGCCCAATTGGTCACTTTGGAGCCCTTGGGCAGCTCGCCGACCAACACACTGGTGCGAATCGTCACGCCTTCCGCCTTGAGCTGCTCAACCCGGCGGTCGATGTGGGTTTTTTCCATCTTGAAGTCAGGAATGCCGTAGCGCAGCAAACCACCCACGCGGTCATTTTTCTCGAACAGGGTCACGTCATGGCCGGCGCGCGCCAACTGCTGCGCAGCCGCCATGCCCGCCGGGCCGGAGCCCACCACGGCCACCTTTTTGCCGGTCCGGATCTGGGCGGGCTGCGCTTTCACCCAACCGTTCTCCCAGGCGCGGTCGATGATGGCGTGCTCGATCGACTTGATACCGACGGCACTGTCATTCACATTCAGGGTGCAGGCCGCCTCACACGGAGCCGGACAGATGCGCCCGGTGAACTCGGGGAAGTTGTTGGTGCTGTGCAGCACGTCAATGGCTTCTTTCCAGTCGCCCTGATAGACCAGGTCATTGAAGTCCGGAATGATGTTGTTGACCGGGCAACCATTGTTGCAAAACGGCGTGCCGCAGTCCATGCAACGCGCGGCTTGTTTGCTGGCAGCGTCATCGTTCAGGCCGATGACGAATTCCTTGTAGTTCTTGAGACGCTCGGGCACGGGCTTGTAACCCTCGTCGATGCGCTCATATTCCATGAAACCGGTAACTTTTCCCATGATATTTTTCCTTGGTCGTTGGTCCGTGCCGCTTTATTTGGCCGCGACCGGTTTGACTTCTTTTTGAGCCGCCGCTTGAGCTCTGTCCAGCTTGGCTTGCGCCCCTTTTTTGGCATGCAATTCGCCCAATGCGCGCTTGTACTCGATGGGGAAGACCTTGACAAATTTGAGACGTGAAGTTTCCCAGTTGTCGAGCAGCTCGCGGGCCCGGCGGCTGCCGGTCCAGCGGTTGTGGTCGGCCAGCATGTGCTTGAGTTGTTCTTCGTCGCTCAAACCCCGGTGCCACAGGCTGGCGTCCAGCGCTTCCTGCTGTTCGGCCGTGGTCAGCACTTTTTGCAGCGTCACCATGGCCGTGTTGCAGCGTTTGGCAAACTTGCCGTCTTCGTCATAGACGTAGGCAATGCCGCCGCTCATACCGGCAGCAAAGTTGCGCCCTGTCACGCCCAGCACCACCACGGTGCCACCGGTCATGTACTCACAGCCATGGTCGCCAGTGCCCTCCACCACGGCGCTGGCGCCCGACAGGCGCACGGCAAAGCGTTCGCCGGCGACACCGCTGAAGAAGGCCTCGCCACTGGTGGCGCCAAACATCACGGTGTTGCCGACGATGGTGTTCTTGACGGCATCACCGCGGAAATCAATGCTGGGGCGCACCACCACACGACCGCCGCTCAAACCCTTGCCGGTGTAATCGTTGGCATCACCAATCATGTAGAGCGTGATGCCGCGTGCCAGGAAAGCGCCAAACGACTGGCCACCGGTGCCTTCGAGCTGGATGCGGATGGTGTCATCAGGCAGCCCATCGGGGTGCACCTGTGTGACCGCGCCCGAGAGCATGGCGCCCACCGAACGGTTCACATTGCGCGCCACCTCGATGAATTGCACGCGCTCGCCCTTGTCGATGGCGGCACGACTCTTGGCAATCAGCACGTTGTCCAGCGACTTGTGCAGGCCGTGGTCCTGCTCCTCGAACTGGAAGCGCGGCACATCGGCGGGCACGTTGGGCTGGGCAAACAGGCGGCTGAAATCCAGACCACTGGCTTTCCAGTGGTCGAGCCCGGGACGCGTGTCGAGCAGATCCGCGCGGCCAATCATGTCGTCAAATTTGCGGATACCCAGTTGCGCCATGATCTGACGCACTTCTTCGGCAACGAAGAAGAAATAGTTCACCACATGCTCGGGTTTGCCCGAAAATTTCTGGCGCAACAACGGGTCTTGCGTGGCCACGCCCACCGGACAGGTATTGAGGTGGCACTTGCGCATCATGATGCAGCCCTCCACCACCAGTGGCGCGGTGGCAAAGCCGAATTCGTCAGCGCCCAGCAGCGCCCCAATGGCAACATCGCGGCCGGTTTTCATCTGGCCGTCGGCCTGCACGCGGATACGGCTGCGCAGGCGATTGAGCACCAGCGTCTGCTGGGTTTCAGCCAGACCGATTTCCCAGGGGCTGCCGGCGTGCTTGATGGACGACCAGGGCGAGGCACCCGTGCCGCCGTCATGACCGGCAATCACCACATGGTCGGCCTTGCATTTGGCCACGCCGGCGGCAATCGTACCGACGCCAATTTCACTGACCAGCTTGACGCTGATGCCGGCCTTGGGGGCGACATTTTTCAGGTCATGAATCAGTTGCGCCAGGTCCTCGATCGAATAGATGTCGTGGTGGGGTGGCGGCGAGATCAAACCGACACCGGGCACCGAGTGGCGCAGACGGCCGATGTACTCCGTCACCTTGGCGCCGGGCAACTGGCCGCCCTCACCGGGCTTGGCGCCTTGCGCCATCTTGATCTGGATCTGGTCGGCACTGCCCAGATACTCGGCCGTGACCCCAAAACGGCCCGAAGCGACTTGCTTGATGCGCGAACGCAGCGAGTCGGTCGGCAGCAGGGGAATGTCGACCTCAACCACGTCATGGCCAATGATGTCGGCCATGGTTTGGCCCTGCCTGATCGGAATGCCCTTGAGTTCCTGACGGTAACGCTGCTGGTCTTCGCCACCCTCACCGGTGTTGCTCTTGCCGCCGATGCGGTTCATGGCAATGGCCAGCGTGGCGTGTGCTTCGGTCGAGATCGAACCCAGCGACATGGCGCCGGTGGCAAAGCGCTTGACGATCTCTTTGGCGGGCTCGACCTGGTCCAGCGGGATCGCCTTGGCGGGATCGATCTTGAACTCGAACAGGCCGCGCAGCGTCATGTGGCGCTTGCTTTGGTCATTGACGATCTGGGCGTATTCCTTGTAGGTGTTCCAGTTGTTGGCACGCGTGCTGTGCTGCAGCTTGGCAATCGCGTCGGGCGTCCACATGTGCTCTTCACCACGGGCGCGCCAGGCGTATTCACCACCGGCATCCAGCCGGTTGGCCAGTACCGGGTCGGTGCTGTAAGCGGCCTTGTGCATGCGGATGGCTTCTTCAGCAATCTGAAACACGCCAATGCCTTCCACCTTGCTGGGCGTGCCGGTGAAGTATTTGTCGATGGTGTCAGTGGACAGGCCAATGGCCTCGAACAACTGCGCACCGCAGTAGCTCATGTAGGTCGACACGCCCATTTTGGACATGATCTTGGACAGGCCCTTGCCCACCGCCTTGACGTAGTTGTAGATGGCTTTGTCGGCGCTCAAATCACCTGGCAGGTCCTTGCAGATGCTGGCCAGGGTTTCCATCGCCAGGTACGGGTGGATCGCCTCGGCGCCATAACCTGCCAGCACGCCGAAGTGGTGCACCTCACGCGCGGTGCCGGTTTCAACCACCAGACCGGCCGTGGTGCGCAGGCCCTCGCGCACCAGGTGCTGGTGAATGGCGGACAGCGCCAGCAAGGCAGGAATGGCCACCTGGGTGGCGCTGATGCCGCGATCGCTGATGATCAGGATGTTGTTGCCGTTCTTGATGGCATCCACCGCCTCGGCACACAGCGACGCCAGCTTGGCCTCGACCCCTTCACGGCCCCAGGTCAGGGGGTAGGTGATATCGATGGTGTAGCTGTGGAACTTGCCATGGGTGTGTTTGGCGATGTCGCGCAGCTTGGCCATGTCGGCAAAGTTGAGCACAGGCTGGCTCACCTCCAGGCGCATCGGCGGATTGACCTGGTTGATGTCGAGCAGGTTGGGCTTGGGGCCGATAAAGGACACCAGGCTCATCACGATGGCTTCGCGGATCGGGTCGATCGGCGGGTTGGTCACCTGGGCGAACAGCTGCTTGAAGTAGTTGTAGAGCGGCTTGTTCTTGTCGGACAGCACCGCCAGCGGGCTGTCGTTGCCCATGGAGCCAATGGCCTCTTCACCATTGGCCGCCATCGGGGCGATCAAAAACTTGAGGTCTTCCTGGGTGAAGCCAAAAGCCTGCTGGCGGTCCAGCAAGGTGCCCTCGGACTCGGCCGCGCTGGCAGGTTCGCCGCCACCCTGGACGTCGTCCAGACGGATGCGCAGGTTCTCGATCCATTGCTTGTAAGGCTTGCCGTTGGCCAGCGTGGACTTGAGTTCTTCATCATCCACCATGCGACCCTGTTCCAGGTCGATCATGAACATCTTGCCGGGCTGCAGGCGCCACTTGCGCACAATCTTGTTCTCGGGGAAGGGCAATACGCCGGACTCGGAGGCCATCACCACCAGATCGTCGTCGGTAATGCAGTAGCGTGACGGGCGCAGGCCGTTGCGGTCCAGCGTGGCGCCGATCTGGCGGCCATCGGTGAAGACAATGCTGGCCGGGCCGTCCCAGGGCTCCAGCATGGCAGCATGGTATTCATAGAACGCGCGGCGGCGCTCGTCCATGCTGGTGTGGTTTTCCCAGGGTTCCGGGATCATCATCATCACAGCCTGGCTGATCGGGTAGCCGGCCATGGTCAACAACTCCAGACAATTGTCAAAAGTGGCGGTGTCTGACTGGGTGGGAAAACTGATGGGGTACAGCTTTTGCAGATCGGCGCCCAGCACCGGCGAACTCATGACACCCTCGCGCGCTTTCATCCAGTTGTAGTTGCCCTTGACCGTGTTGATTTCGCCGTTGTGCGCCACATAGCGATACGGGTGGGCCAGCGGCCACTCGGGGAAAGTGTTGGTTGAAAAACGCTGGTGCACCAGACCCAGCGCAGAGACACAACGCTGGTCTTTCAGGTCAAGGTAATAGGTACCGACCTGGTCGGCCAGCAACAGGCCTTTGTAAATGACAGTACGGCTCGACATGCTGGGCACGTAATACTCTTTGCTGTGCTTGAGCTTGAGCGCCTGGATGTGCGCACTGGCCGTCTTGCGAATCACATAGAGCTTGCGCTCCAGCGCATCCTGCACGATGACGTCATTGCCACGGCCAATGAATATCTGGCGCAGGATCGGTTCCTTTTTGCGCACATTGGGTGACATCGGCATGTCGCGGTCCACTGGCACATCGCGCCAGCCCAGCAGCACCTGGCCTTCGGCTTGCACCGCGCGCTCCAGCTCCTGCTCGCAAGCCTGGCGGCTGGCGTGTTCCTTGGGCAGAAACACCATGCCCACGCCGTATTCCCCGGGTGGCGGCAGGGTGACGCCCTGCGCGGCCATTTCTTCGCGGTAGAGCGCATCAGGCAACTGGATCAGGATGCCGGCGCCGTCGCCCATGAGTTTGTCGGCACCCACGGCGCCGCGGTGGTCGAGGTTCTCAAGAATTTTGAGCGCATTTTTCACGATGTCATGCGACTTGACGCCCTTGATGTGGGCCACAAAACCAACGCCGCAAGCATCGTGCTCTTGTGCTGCTGAATACAAACCCTTGTCCTGGAGATGCTTGATCTCGGCTGCCGTCGTCATGGGCGCGCTCCTAAAAATTTCAGAAAAGTGAACTCTACCGCATTACAGCATTTATGCCAAACAAATTAATTGGGGTCAGATTCCAATTAATTTCACAAAATGTTATCTAAAATTTAATTGGGGACACGTCAAATTAAATAGCAATAAAGTATTTATTCATGAAGATTTCAGGCCTATTGAACGATGGATTTGTTGACAGAAAATGGGCGCCCGGCAACTGTTTTAGCCACTCGACGCGTCGTTCTTTTTTGCAAATCAGCAACAAAATCCGCTTCACCCAAGGCCCAGCCACTCAAGGTAGCCTGCGTAATGGCTGTTTCCTGCACCGGGTTGATGCCGCTTTGCACCAATTCGGCATATGCTGCTTCACGGGCAAATGGCGTGTTGCCCAGCTCCCAATAGAGTGCATGCGGTGTGATCAACCGGTCTGAACGGACGCCCAGATAATGCAAATGGCTCGACCAAGGGTAGTCCTGCGGCTGCGTCACCAGCCCGGCACGCACCGGATTGAGGTCAATATAAGCCATGCAGGCCAGCAAATAACGGTCCGTCTGGATCAGGGTGGATTTGTAGCGCCCTTCCCACAAGGTACCCGTTCGTTTGTGTGTGTTATTGAAATAGCGCACATAACTGCGCCCCACAGCCTGCATCATTTTGGGTAAACCATCATTTGTTTGCGGCGTGGCCAGCAAATGGAAATGATTGCCCATGAGCACATACGCGTGCAAGGCGACATTGAATTTTCTGGCGTTTTCTTCAATCAGGTCGAGCAACACCCGGTAATCAGCGGCCGTGGCAAAAATGGCTTGCTTGTTGTTGCCACGCTGAATCACATGGTGCGGATAGCCTGGCAGGGTGAGTCGAGGAAGGCGTGCCATTTACCTGGGGGCTTTGGCAATGCGGACCTTGCCGCCCGTGGTGACCAGGATCACGGCATCACCGGGAACAAATACTTCTGCGCCCCTGGCCTGCACCACGGCGCGGCGCTCACCGCCTTTGAGTTGAACCAGCAACTCTGTGGCGTCTTCGCGCGTGCTCATGCGCTCGATGGCGTTGCCTGCTGCGGCACCGGCCACGCCCACGAGCAAGCCAATCACATTGCTTTCCGCATTGGAGCCACCGCGTGTGGCGCCCGCCACGGCACCCGTGACACCTCCCACCGCCGCACCAATACCGCTCTGGCTGCCGTCCACCACCACATTGCGCACCGACAGCACCACACCGTCTTCAACCTTTGACAGGCGCTGGGCATCACCGCGCTGGATCACGTCGGGGCTGCTGCTGGCACAGGCAAGCAACAAGCTTGCAGAAATGGCTGACAGCAAACGTTGTATCCATCTTTTCATGATTGACTCCAATTTAAATCCAAGTTGCACACACATCAGACCTGATCGCCAGGATCGTCTGACAGCAATGGCGCATTGTCGGGCAGCTCTGTAAAGCGGGTATGCAGCAGCTCCCGCAGTCCAAATTCTGTCAACAAGGCATGCAACCGCTGGGCTGCGGCGCGCTTCTTTTGCCCCGTGTAGCGAGCCAGGATGAGCTCGTTTTTCATGCTGTGCTCCCACCCCACCAACTCGGTCACCGTGACCTGGTAGCCGCACGCCTCGAGATAAAGACAGCGCAGCACGTTACTGATCTGGCTGCCCATTTCACGGGTATGCAGCGGATGGCGCCACAGTTCCGACAGGGGCGTGCGTGACAGCGACAGCGCCTTGTGCTGGCTCAGCACCCGCGCCACTTCGGCCTGGCAGCAGGGGACCAACACCATGAAGCGGGCCTGTTTTTGCAAGCCAAAGGCAATGGCGTCGTCGGTGGCGGTGTCACAGGCATGCAAGGCCGTGACCACGTCAATTCGCGCAGGCAATTGCTCCGACTGTGCCGACTCAGCCACCGTGAGGTTCAGAAACGACATGCGATCAAAACCCAGTCGGCGTGCCAGCTCCTGGGACTTCTGCACCAATTCTGGGCGGGTCTCGATGCCGTAAATGTGCCCCTTTGCACGGCCTTTGAAAAACAGGTCATACAGGATAAAACCCAGATACGATTTGCCCGCGCCATGGTCGGCCAGGGTGATCCCTGATGTGTCAGCCAACTCCAGCAACAGCTTCTCGATGAACTGATAAAGGTGGTAGACCTGCTTGAGTTTGCGCCGTGAGTCCTGATTAAGCTTGCCGTCACGCGTGAGGATGTGCAACTCCTTGAGCAACTCAATGGATTGACCCGGGCGGATTTCGTCGGGCAAAGTCGGTGGTACATGTGCCACAGGCGGGTTGCGCTGGATTTTTTCAGTTTTTCGATGTGTCATGAGCCGATGATGCCACGACCGCCTCGCCAACTGCGGAGGCACCCACCTTGAGCGCAGCCCAACCTTCGGACCCAAGTCGCTCCATCGTTTGCATGTTCACCTCGAAAATGGATTCGGGGTCGGGAAAAGCCGCTACCGCGCGGTCAATGCTGTCTTCACGCAGCAGGTGCAGCGTGGGGTATGGCGAGCGGTTGGTGAAATTGGTGATGTCGTCTTCCTGGGTCCCGGCAAACTGATACCCGGGATGCAGTGAAGCAATTTGCAGCACACCTTCAAGATCCAGATCTGCCAGCACCCGATCAGCCTGGGCCAGAAAGTCATTGAAGTCCAGAAAGTCATGCAGGCAGTCTGGCGCGATCAACAGCGTGGTATCACGCAGCTTGGCGTCCACGGCAACCAGCGCCTGTAATTCAGCACGCACATCTTCGAGCAGCTCTTGCGCAGTGGTGGCACGGCTGACTGCGTAATGCACTTGCCCCTTGACATGCACGCTTTTGGCAAACGGGCACAGGTTGAGGCCGATCACGGCGCGTTCCAGCCAGGCCCGGGTATCAGCTATCACCAGATCGTGGGGGATCATGCCAACAACCTCAAGCCTGTCAGGCGTTCATGTTCGCGCAATGCAAAACGGTCGGTCATGCCGGCAATATAGTCCGCCACAATGCGCGCCAACGCGCGCTCGGCGACCGGCTCATGCGCCAGCGCTACCTGCCATCGACGGTGGTGGCTCTCGGGCATGTTGCCAGGCTGCGCCAGATAACGCGCAAACAAGTCGCGCACCACCTGCTGCGCCTGGCCCGTGGTGTCCAACACCCGCGGGTGACGGTACAGCTTTTCTAGCAAAAAACTTTTCAGCATTTGCGATTGCTCGCGCATTGCAGCGCTGAATCGAATTAAAGGAGGTGACTGCCGAACCGCAATGACCGTCTCCGGCGCCGCCGTTTGCAGTGCGCTCTTCGTCGCACTGATCACGTCATACACCTGGGCGCTCAACATGCGGCGAATTGACTCGTAAAGCAAGCGCCGCCCCTGCGCCTTGTCCTGCAACTGCGGATACTCCGCCTGCGTTTGCCGCCTGAAATCATCAAACAGCGGCACTTGCTGCAACTGTTCCAGTGTGATCAGCCCGGAGCGCACGCCATCATCAATGTCATGCGCGTTGTAGGCAATCTCATCGGCCAGATTGCACAACTGGGCTTCCAGGCTGGGCTGATAACGAACAAGAAAACGCTGGCCAACGCCACCCGGCTCGGCGCGCTCAAGTTGCTCGGCGTGGTGACGCGAGCAATGCTTGAGGATGCCTTCGCGCGTCTCAAACGTCAGGTTCAAGCCGTCGAATTCGGGGTAACGCGCTTCCAGATGATCAACCACGCGCAGACTTTGCAGGTTGTGTTCAAAGCCGCCAAAGTCGGCCATGCAGGCGTTGAGCGTATCTTGGCCGGCATGGCCAAAGGGCGTGTGGCCCAGATCATGTGCCAGGGCAATGGCTTCGACCAGGTCTTCATTGAGCTGCAAGGAGCGGGCGATGGAACGCCCCAGTTGCGCGACTTCGAGCGAATGCGTCAGCCGGGTACGAAACAAATCGCCTTCGTGGTTCAAAAAGACCTGGGTTTTATAGACCAGGCGCCGAAATGCCGTGCTGTGCACAATGCGGTCGCGGTCACGCTGGTAATCGGTACGGGTGGGTGCAGGCACCTGTGGGTAGCGCCGCCCGCGCGTTGTTGCAGGGTCACAGGCGTAGCGAGCCAAGGTCATTGGTTGATCTTCATCCGGCACAACACGCATCGATTACCTTGCGCACCACATCATCCGGCGCAGCGCGCACCGACGCTCGGCCGGGTTGCTCAATGACGACAAACTTGATCTCCCCGGCTTCGCTCTTTTTGTCCATCCGCATCAACTCAAGATAACGCCCGGCGTTGTCAGTATCTGACAGTCGCGGTGCCTTGACTGGCAGACCAGCCTTTTGGATCAGGTGCACCAAGCGGTTGACAAAAAACGCATCCACCAGACCCAGGCGCTGCGACAAATGCGCCGCCATCACCATGCCACACCCTACCGCCTCGCCATGCAGCCACTCGCCATAACCCAGGCCCGCTTCAATGGCATGGCCAAAGGTGTGGCCAAAATTAAGAATGGCGCGCAAGCCCGACTCGCGCTCGTCCTGCCCGACCACGTCGGCCTTGATCTCGCAACTGCGCTTGACCACATGCGCCAGCGCCGCCGGTTCTCGCGCCAGCAAGGCGTCCATATTCGTTTCCAGCCAGGCCAGAAAATCCATGTCCGCAATCGGCCCGTATTTGATGACCTCGGCCAGTCCGGCACTGAGCTCACGCGCGGGCAGGGTCTTGAGCGTGTCCAGATCACAGACCACCTTGAGCGGCTGGTAAAAAGCACCAATCATGTTCTTGCCCAGCGGATGGTTAATGGCCGTTTTACCGCCGACAGACGAGTCCACCTGCGCCAGCAAGGTGGTGGGTACCTGCACAAACGGCACGCCACGCATGAAGCTGGCGGCGGCAAAACCCGTCATGTCGCCAACCACCCCGCCGCCAAGGGCAAACAGCATGGTCTTGCGATCGCAGCCATGGCTCAGCAAGGCGTCAAAAATCAGATTCAGGCTTTCCCATGTTTTGAAGGCTTCGCCGTCTGGCACCACCACGGTGTGAATCCTGGGGTATTTGCCCGACAAAGCCCGCTGCAACCGATCAGCATACAAGGGGCCCACCGTGGTGTTGGTGACGATCAGCGCACTGTGCGCGTTGGGCAGTTCAGCATAGCTCAAGGGATTGTCAAACAGCGAGCCACGGATGGCGATGTGGTAGCTGCGCTCAGCCAGGCTAATGACAACAGTTTGGAGATCAGAGGAATGCATGGCCCCGAGTTTAGCGAACTGGGCAAATGGCAAACCGCTCAGTGGCTACTTTGTGTCCCCGCCAACTCCAACTGCATCACAATCATGTTGACCAGCGTAGCTACCGAAGGGCGCCCGGTATCGACCTGAAAGTGCGCAGTTTCACGGTACAAGGGATCGCGCTGGGCGTACAAATCCCGCAGGCGTTGCAGCGGATCAGCGACTTGCAGCAAAGGGCGACTTTTGTCGTGCCGCAGGCGCCGAAACAAATCGTCGGGAGACGAATTCAGATAGACCACCTGGGCCCGGCTGTGCAGATTCTGGCGATTTTCCGGCCGCAACACGGCGCCACCGCCAGTGGACAAGACAGCTGCCGGACTCAGCGTGAGTTCATCGATGACCGAGGCTTCGAGATCGCGAAAGCGGACCTCCCCCTCACGCTCGAAATACTCACGGATAGAGCAGCCCAAACGCTGCTCTATCACGTGGTCCGAGTCAAAGAAGGGAAGCTGAAGCCGCCGGGCGAGTTGCCGCCCGACAGTGGATTTGCCTGAGCCGGGCAGGCCGATGAGGGAGACAATCAATTCGGATCGGTGCACTGACCAGACAAACCAAACGGACTCGTTGCGCCAGCTGGTGGTGTTTCACTTGTGAAGTCAGAATCAAGGCCAACCAAGTCAAACACAATAGTTTGCCGAGATTCAGTGCCAGCAACAGATGCGCGTGCGGTCACAGCAACAGTTACCCAAGGCGCAAATTGTTCGCCATACTCTAAGTCGAAACTTGCCCGACCTGTGGCGTCAGTGGTCACTGTACTAGGTGCCGTTACGACAACATTGCCGGGGGTAAGCTGTCCATTATTATTTGTATCCTCGCCAACATCCAAGAATCCGTCAAGGTTAAGGTCTTCATTGGGACAAGACGTTGGAACAATACCGTAGCGCCACCTTTTAACGCAGTTTGACGATACATCTCCTGCCCCACATACAAAACTCATGAATCCCTTGTAATACTCAGTTGGGATTACGGAAAGACTAACAATCTGATTGCCTACTGATACACCGTTTGCATCCGTGACGTAAATTGAAAAAGGCTTTTTGTAGACAGTTTCATCCAAATTAGTAATTGTATTGCCGAAAGCAATTGTGATAAAAAGTGCCTTACCGTTCACCGTTAACAAAGTTGTACCACTTATCGTCGTGTTAGCAACCAAGGCTTTAATCTCTACACCATCGGACGGCGTTGAAGAAGCTCCCGGAATAAATTGAACCTGGGCACGTCCATTGGCGTCTGTAGTGGCGATTCCAGGTAACAGAGTCCCATTGCTTAAATCTTTCACAAGCGTGAAGTTGACTTGCCTATTTGCCACTGCATTGCCATTAGCATCCCGAACTAGCGCTTCAATAGTGCTTTGATTACTTGCTCCAAATGAGTTCGGTAATACACTCCCTGGATTTGCCTGAACCACAATTCTGGCCGGAGTGATGGCGACAAATTGAACCGGCAGATTAACAGAACCAATTCCAGAAATCTGCGCAACGACGACAGCAGGACCCGATGTGCTCGAAGACAATATTGCTGTAGCTTCCCCGTTTGCATCGGTTGTTGCAGTTGAACTAACAAACTCTCCGCGTGTCGTGCTGAATGCTACCGATTGACCAGGCACCCCGACACCTGAAATCTTATATTGAACAGTGATGATCTGCTGTGCGTCAATTGGGATCAACGTATTGCTGCTAGGACTAAGCGCAACAAAATCTATTGCATTGATGACAATTGTTGAACTTGCGCTGGTACCCAAGCCTGCAACGATCAACGTATCAGTTCCAGCAATATTGGGAGTGTAAAGAAACTTAGCTACGCCAGTCGAATCGGTACGAAGAGATGATGAACTCAACGAATTGCCCAAAGTCGAACTAACAGCAATCGTGGCCCCTGCAATGGCATTCCCGGATGAATCTACCGCTCGGACTGTGTACTGACTTGCAGCACCACCAGCTTGCAGTGATCCACTACCAGCGAGTGTTACCAAGGTACCAGTCACAGGCAGAACGACACTACCAGATACAGACCCCGCAGTTACTGTCACAGCGATGTCACGTATTGATTTATCACCGCCTGCTATTAGCTTTGCAGAGGCGGAGCCTGCTGAGTCCGTCACTGCGGATATTACTTGAAGGGTCCCAGAAGAAGCTGCAAACGATACAGATTGCCCTGGAAGACCCACATTTCCGCTGTTTTTGACAAACGTGGTGATTAGCGCTTCCGATCCAGCGGAAAGAAGTGAGTTTGATGATGCCAAGACTTCTACGGTAGCCGGCATCTCTGTTGCGACTTGAGTTGGCGAGCTAGCGGTTGAAGCTGGCGGACTCGCTGTTGTGTCCGTCACTGGCGTCCCCGCACTCCCCCCGCCCCCACCACAAGCTGCCAATGCCAATGACAGCCCCAATGCTGCAACACCTTTGATGAAATTCATACGAATAATCCCTTAACGAATACTTGATTTTCTAAACACTACCGCGCGGCCTTGTCTGCCAACACCTTGGGCGTGATGAAGACCAGCATTTCCTGTTTGTTGGCGATTTTGGAGCGATTCTTGAACAAATTGCCGACACCAGGCAAATCGCCCAACAACGGCACTTTGGTGACGTCCTCTGACTCGGTCATCTCAAAAATACCGCCAATCACCACGGTGCCACCGTTTTCCACCAGCACCTGGGTTTGAATGTGTTTGGTGTTAATGGCAAAACCTGCTGTGGTGGCCTGACCCACCGTGTCTTTGTTGACATCAAGCGACAGGATGATGTTGCCTTCCGGGGTGATCTGGGGCGTGACTTCCAGTTTCAAATTGGCCTTTCGGAAGGCAATCGAGGTGGCGCCACTGCTTGAAGCCACCTGGTAAGGCAACTCCGTGCCTTGCTCAATCAAGGCTTTGATCTGGTCGGCGGTGACCACACGCGGGCTGGATACCACCTTGCCCTTGCCGTCAGCCTCGAGTGCCGACAGTTCCAGATTCAAGAATCGGTTGGCAGCCGAGCTGAAAATCGACAAGGCAAAGGTCGCTGGCGAATAGCCATTTTGGCTAATCGCGGGCAAATTGACGAAGCCGCTGGTCAGATCTACCGTGCCACCAGCCCCACTGGATGCGACAGCATTGCCATAACTGGTACCGAAGACGACCCTGTTGTCGCCACCGATGGAATAACCGCCGTCGCCGCCTTGCTGAGCACGCAGATCTGCGCTGCCGAACTTGACACCAAGCGACTTGCCAAAGGTGTCCGACGCCTCCACGATGCGCGCCTCGATGAGCACCTGACGCACCGGGATGTCAAGCTTGGCCATCAACTGCTGAACCTGTTCCAGCTTGGATGGGATGTCGGTGACAAAAAGCTGGTTGGTACGGGTTTCCGCGATCACACTGCCACGGGGACTCAGCAAACGCGAGCTGCTGGCTGTGGCGCCAGTGCCACCGCTTGTCGCCGTCAATTGAGCCGCTACCTCGGCCGCCTTGGTGTAGTTCATCTGGAACGACTGGGTGCGCAGAGGCTCCAGATTTTGCAAAGCTGCAACCGCCTCCAGATCGAGTTTTTCCTTGGCATTGATTTCGTCCTTGGGAGCGATCCACAAGACGTTACCGGTTTTGCGCATGCCCAGCCCCTTGGACTGCAAAATAATGTCTAGCGCCTGATCCCAAGGAACGTCCTGCAAACGCAAGGTGACCGTGCCGGTGACGGAATCCGAAGTGATGACGTTGAAGTTGGTAAAATCAGCAATAACCTGTAGCAGCGAACGCACGTCAATATTCTGGAAGTTCAGAGACAATTTTTCACCAGTAAAGCCGGGGCCTTGCGTGAGCTTGCTGGCATCTACCTTGACGGGCTTGATCTCAATGACGAACTGCTCGTCCGTTTGGTAAGCACTGTGTGTCCACACCCCTTGTGGCTCAATCGCCATGCGCACCCGGTCACCCGACTGTGTGGTGGTAATGGTTTTAACGGGGGTGCCAAAATCATTGACGTCCAGACGGCGGCGCAAGCCTTCTGGCAGCGATGTCTTCATGAATTCAACCACCAGCAATTGGCCCTGTTGCCGAATGTCGACGCCGACCTGACTATTCGGTAAAGAAACGACCACCCGGCCAGCCCCTTCATCTCCCCGTCTGAAGTCAAGGTCGCGCAGCGGTAACACACCACGGTTCTGGTTTTCAGCAAATAGCTGGGTTGCCGGTGCTGGCACAGAACTCGCCAAAGCATCCAGCGAAACCAGCAGTGACTTGCCCTGCCATTGGGTTTTGTAGGTGGTCGGCTGCTTGAGGTTGATGACCACCCGGCTTCGGGAGCCTGCCTGTACCACGCTGACCGATTTCAGATTGCCCTGGTTGACCTCAATCGTGGAGCGACCGATGGCACTGACCACATCGGGAAAATCCAGCGCGATGCGGGCTGGCGACTGGATTGAAAAACCAGTCGGCAAAGTACTCAGGGCTTCGCTCAAATCAATCTTGACAACTTCAACACCGCTTTGCAGCGACCCCGATACCGATTCGATGGCCACCTGGGCTTGAACCACGGCTGCTGAAAGCAACAACCCCAGACCCAGACCGAGCTGATGCCACCAGCGTCCACCCGTACCCACATGGCTATTTTTCATTTTGACCTCTCTTGCAACAGCAGACTGGCTGGGCGCTCAATCCATTCACCGATAGCATCTTGCACAATTTCACGCAGGGTGATTTCATTTTCAACAATCTTGACGACCCGACCATAGTTTTGACCCAGATAGTCACCAGGACGCACCTGGTAAAGCAGCGGCCCGACTTTGACCAAAGCAACCGGTTTTTGATCTCGCACCATGCTCCCGACCAAGGTCATGCTGTCCAGGGGAAACTCCTCCAGCGGCTCTTTGCGACGTTTCAACTCAGGCGCAATCAAGGCGCCGTTGGAGGCCGCCTGAATCGCGTCTTTGCCAAGCGCCTGGGTAAGCTTGAGCTTGCTGAACGGATCCACTTCATTGGCGATCGTGTAATTTTCGGGTTTGAATTGCTTGGGTTCGGTAATAGGCTTGACTTTAGGCTGCGCTTGCGCCCGTTGTGCAGCCATCCATTCATTCAACTCGTCGCCCGAAGAGGACCCACAAGCCGTCACGGCGCCTGCAATACACAATAAAACAGCAGCTTTCAATGTCATCATGATGATTTAGCCGGCTTGGTCGTCGCTTTACGCTGCGCACTGATCTCAAAACCATCCAGATAACGGAACGTTTTGGCGGTGGCATCCATGGTCAGGGCCCCTTCTTTGGTGGCGGTGATCCCCAAATTATTAAGTGTGACGATTCGCGACAGATTGGCGATGTCGGATGCGAAAGCACCCATATCGTGGTAACGACCCGTAATCTTCAGGGCGATGGGCAGTTCTGCGTAATAGTCATTGATCACCACTTGACCTGGCCGGAACAGTTCAAATTGCAAACTACGACCCAAACCAGCTTGGTTGATGTCAGACAGCAAAGCATCCATTTCAGCCTTGCTGGGCAATTGTTTTTCCAGTTGCGTGACATATTGCTGCACTTGTTCGCGTTGCTTCTTGAGCGCTTCCAGACTAACAGCCTTACCCAGTTTGACCTTGTATTCTTCCCGCAACTGAACTTCGGTCGCTTGCGCCTGGGTTAACTCAGCTTCGATATCACTAAGCCAGACAAACCACAAGGCGACAACACAAGCGGCGGCCAAACCAACAAATACAGAAAAACGGGGCACTATCGGCCAGTTTGATGGGTCTTTGCTGTCAAGGTAACGAAACTGGGAAACAACCGCCTCGAATTGCTCCCGGAAATTGATGTTGATTTTTGATTTATTGGCCATCTTGCCTACCTTTTATCTGACCACCCCAGCAGACGCGGCGGCTGAAGATTTCTGAGCAGGAATAGTTTGGGCTTCATTGGGACGAACCAACTTGACTCGGATCTGGAAATTAGCCACGCGACGCACATCACGCGGCGTCAAATTGGCGGTACCTGCCACAATTTCGACCAATTCAGGGCGCGTGAACCATGGAGAATTGTTGCTGAGGTTGCGCAATAACTCAGAGACCCGCTCATTGGACTGGGCAACGCCTTGCAACGCTACGTTTTGACCTTCTTGCTTCAAGGAAACGATGTAGACACCTTCGGGCAACTGGTGAACCAATTCCGTCAACAGATAAACAGGCATGTTACGGTCAGCCTGCAAATTCTCGACGGCCTGCTGACGCGCCAACAAGGCCGCAATTTCACCCTCCAGCCCAGCTATTTCCTTGATTTGAAGGTCAAACTTGCTGATCTCGGATTGCAGCAACTGGTTTTTACCTTGTTGCGTGGAGATTTGCGCCTGGAACCACAAGTAGATCAAACTCGCCAGCAATCCGCCCACAAGAACAGACAAGACAAGATTTATATTGAACCGCTCTTGACGGCGTTTACGGGCAATTTCCCGATGCGGGAGCAGGTTAATCAAAATCACTACACAAACCTCCGCAAAGCCAGACCACAGGCGGCGAGGTATGAGGGGGCCTCAAGCAGCATTTTTTTCTGTTCAACACCCTCTGCAATTCGCATACCCTCAAACGGGTTGGCGACCATACAGGGAAAACTGGACTGCCTGGTCACCATGGCCGGGAGACCAGCCAGACTGGCTGAGCCGCCGGCCAACATCACCAAATCAACTTTATTGTGCGTTGTACTGGTAAAAAAGAACTGAAGCGCGCGTCCTATCTCCTGAACGAGGCTCTCAATAAAAGGCTGCAAAACAGTTCTGGCATAGTCTTCAGGCAACTCACCACTGCATTTTTTGGCCTCGGCTTCTTCGGGTGAAAAACCATATTGACGGACAATCAATTGGGTTAATTGCGCCCCGCCAAAGGCCTGATCCCGGTCATACAACACCTCATCATTGCGAATCACCTGCATGCTGGTTGTCAGGGAACCCACCTCAAACAAAGCCACGATGCGATCCTCGGAATGATCAGGCATGCGGGCAATCAACCGGCTTGCTGCCAGACGGGAAGCATAAGACTTGACGTCAACAATCACCGGTTTGAGCCCGGCGGCCTCAGCCAAACCTTGCAAGTCTTGCACTTTTTCACGCCGCGAGGCGGCAATCAAGACATCCACATCGCCAACAGCACTGGCGCTTGGACCCAAAATACAAAAATCAAGACTGACCTCATCCAGTGGAAATGGTATGTATTGATTGGCTTCGGACTCGACTTGCATCTCCAAATCATGATCCGTCATGCCACCAGGCAACACAATTTTTTTGGTGATCACAGCAGAGGGCGGCAAAGCCATGGCAATATTTTTGGTTTTGGTGCCACTTTTCTTGATCAGTCGCCGCAGCGCGTCGGCAACTTCATCAAATTTTTCGATATTGCCATCATTGATCCAGCCACGCTCAAGAGGCACAATGGCGCAGCTCTCCAGCATCAGGTTGCCCACCTTATCTTGCCCCAACTCAACAAGCTTAACGCTTGAAGCGCTGATATCCAGGCCCAGCATTGGCGCAAGTTGTTGGTTAAACAATGATCTCAAAGAAATCAACACAATCCCCTGAACAAGATAAAAAGTCTTCGCAGCACTTAAGAAGCTTCATCAATGCTATCAGCATGCTTCCAGTGCCTCAAAGAGATTTCCTTTTGCAAACAAAAGGAATGTTGTCAAATATAGACGCAAATGATTACGAGTCAGAGCGAATCATTACAAATTTTGGCAAAAAGTTACGCGCCAAGTACGCCCCAACCATTTACCGATGCTAACCTCTGCACGGCCTCTGCCCTGATTTTTATAATGAATCAGTCCCATCTTCAGGTTTTTTATGACCGTTCATTCATCTTCGTCCGAGCCCAAATCAACATCAACCACAGATAAAACCAGGCGAAAAAAACCACACTGGTTGCTTCGAGTGGGACTCTGGACCAGCGGCCTGCTGTTGGCGGGAATTGCCACACTGGTACTTTTGGTGGGCATTGCGATGGCGGTTGCCTTTCCCAATTTGCCCGACATTTCCGACCTGTCTGACTACCGGCCCAAATTGCCCTTGCGTGTCTTCTCTTCAGAAGGGGCACTGATTGGTGAATTTGGTGAGGAGCGTCGCCATCTCACACCCATAGGGGAGATTCCGAAGGTCATGAAAGATGCCGTTCTGGCGATTGAAGATGCTCGCTTTTATCAACATGGCGGCGTCGATTACAAAGGTATCTTGCGTGCAGCGCTGGCCAATCTGGGGCGCATCAAAAGCCAGGGCGCATCGACCATCACGATGCAGGTGGCGCGCAATGTGTACTTGACATCCGAAAAAACCTACACGCGCAAAATCTATGAAATTTTGCTGACCTTCAAGCTTGAACATTTGCTCAGTAAAGACCAGATTCTTGAGATCTACATGAATCAGATCTTTCTTGGCAACCGGGCTTATGGTTTCGCTGCCGCTGCCGAGGCCTACTTTGGCAAGTCACTGCAAAACATCACGGTGGCTGAGGCCGCCATGCTGGCAGGCTTGCCCAAAGCCCCATCTGCCTACAACCCGATCAACAACCCCAAACGCGCCAGATCGCGGCAGCTTTACATTATTGAACGGATGCTGGACAACGGCTTTATCACGGCAGCACAAGCTGAAGCAGCCAAACTTGAGCCGCTCAATGTCAAGTCCAATGCGGATAACACCAGTGTCCATGCCGAGTTTGTGGCCGAAACCGTGCGCCAACTGATGTATGCGCAATACGGCGATGCCATTTACACCCGCGGCTTGAATGTGTACACCACGCTGAATGCGGCACAACAGGACACGGCCTATAAAGCTTTGCGACGCGGCATCATGAACTTTGAGTTACGTCAGTTTTATCGGGGACCCGAGAAATTTGTCAGCCTACCCAGTGAGCCTCAAGCCATGGACGATGTCATTGATGAAGTGCTGCAGGAGCACCCTGACAATGGCGACGTGATATCGGCCGTGGTGCTGGATGCCACGCCTAAAAAAATTCAGGCTATCCGGCAGAACGGTGAGACGATTGAAATCACTGGTGATGGCCTCAAACCGGCTCAGTCTGGTTTGTCCGACAAGGCCGCAGCCAACATCAAGATCCGCAGAGGTGCGGTGATCCGAGTGGTGCAGACAGCCAAGAAAACCTGGGACATTACCCAATTGCCGGAAGTTGAAGGCGCCTTTGTGGCCATTGATCCGCGTGATGGTTCAATCAAGGCGATGGTCGGTGGATTTGATTTTGAGAAAAACAAGTTCAACCATGTCACCCAGGCCTGGCGCCAGCCGGGTTCAAGCTTCAAGCCGTTTATCTATTCAGCCGCACTGGAGCATGGCATCACGCCCGCAACCGTCATCAATGACAGCCCCTTGTTTTTTGATGCCGGGGTGACGGGTGGACAGCCTTGGGAGCCGAAAAATTACGATGGCAAATTTGAAGGCCCCATGACCATGCGCCGTGGTCTGGCCAAGTCTAAAAACATGGTCTCGATCCGGATACTGGAAACTGTGGGTGCGCAAAATGCCCAGGACTGGGTCACCCGCTTTGGTTTTGATGCAGACAAGCACCCTGCCTACCTCACCATGGCCTTGGGTGCGGGCTCGGTGACCCCCATGCAAATGGCCAGCGCTTACGCGGTCTTTGCCAATGGTGGCTACCGCATCAACCCCTGGTTGATTAGCCGTGTTACAGATCAAAAAGGCAAAGTGCTGACGCAAACGCAAGCGCCTGCACTCGACGAATCCATGCGCACCATTGAAGCCCGCAACGCTTTTGTGATGGGCAGCCTGCTGCAGGAAGTCACGCGCACGGGGACTGCTGCATCGGCACAAGCCACCCTCAAACGCCCCGACTTGTATGGAAAAACAGGCACCACCAACGACTCCATGGACGCCTGGTTTGCGGGATACCAGCCAACGTTAACGGCGGTTACTTGGATTGGTTACGACACGCCCAGGAAACTGGGGGCGCGCGAAACAGGCGGCGGCTTGAGTCTGCCGGTCTGGATTGAGTTCATGGCGCAAGCCTTGAAAAATGTTCCCGTGATGGAGTCCACCGTCCCAGAAGGCGTGGTCAACGTAGGCGGTGAATGGTTTTATGATGAATATGCGGGAACGGCAGGTGTTACCAGCCTGGGTCTGAACAAGGGTGCGAACCCAAATCAGCCGCACGTCATGCCCATGCCGGCAGCCGACGAAAAACGCAAAATTCTGGACTTGTTCAGATAGCCGGGAGTTCCCGCTTTGCCAACAAAAAATCAGCGGGTCACGGCGTAAAAGAAAGTGGCTGCCCGGCCTGCTCTGTCGCGTACCGCGTCAAAGACGCAAAAAATTCGCCTTGACCTTTGGTATCCAACCATTGCGTTCCATCAAACTGGTAGTGAAAACCACCCCCTTTGGCAGCCAACCAGATTTCATGCAGGGGTTTTTGCAAATTAATAATGATCTGACTGCGGTTGGCAAACACCAGAGTAATCATGCCGCCAGTACGCTGGTTGTCGATATCGGCCGTGCTCTCGTCGTTGATGCGGTCGCAACTCGCCTCTACGGACTTGAGCAACCGCTCGGCGCGATCCATGAATTCTGAGTCAGTCATTACAATTTCACCATGCTGTTAATTCCACAAATTCTAGTGCGCACCTTTGTCCTTGGGGCCAGTGCGGTAGCTTTGGCAGCCTGCGGTCAACAGGGCCCACTCTATTTGCCACCCACCGGCACGGATCGCGCTACCCTGCCCGAGTCCTTGCTGCCAGCCATCGGTAAGCCCCAACGCACTGCGGCAGGCAATCCAACGTTGCCACGCGCCCCCCAACCAGCAAGCGCGACTTCCGCGCCGTAACCCCCATGCATTCTGACCGTTTACCAGGCCACCCCCATATTGCGTATCTTGGCGACGAACTCTTTCTGGAAGAAACGCCGTTAAGCGCTTTGGCGCAGCAGTACGGCACACCTTTGTTTGTTTACTCCAAAACCGCCATGCTGACCGCACTGGCTGCCTACCAACAAGGTTTTGCCGGGCGGCAAGTGCAGATTTGCTATGCCATGAAGGCCAACTCCACCCTGGGCATTATTCAACTGTTTGCCCAGGCCGGGTGCGGATTCGATGTGGTGTCGCAGGGTGAAATGACCCGCGTGCTGGCCGCCGGAGGACAGGCCAGTCGCATCATTTTTTCCGGTGTGGGAAAAACCCGTGCGGAAATGCGCGCGGCACTCCATGCCGGCGTGGGGTGCTTCAATGTAGAGAGCGAAGCCGAATTGGAGGTGCTCAATGAAGTGGCTTTGGGCCTGGGCCTGCAAGCACCTGTGAGTATTCGCGTCAACCCCAACGTTGATCCGCAAACGCACCCTTATATCTCCACGGGGTTGAAAGGCAACAAGTTCGGCATTGCGCATGAGCGTGTGGTGCAGACTTACCAGCGCGCCGCGGCTTTGCCCGGCTTAAGCGTCCAGGGCATTGACTGTCATATTGGCTCGCAAATAACCCAGGAGGCGCCCTATCTGGATGCCCTGGACCGTATGCTGGACCTGGTCGAGGCTATTGAGGCCGCAGGCGTGCCGATTCACCACATTGACATGGGTGGTGGCCTGGGCATTGACTACAACGGCGAGACACCGCCGCAAGCCGATGCGTTATGGCGCAAACTGTTGGCCAGACTCGATGCCCGGGGTTTCGGTCAGCGGGCGCTGATGATCGAACCGGGCCGCTCTTTGGTAGGCAACGCAGGTGTATGCATCACCGAAGTGCTGTACCTGAAACCGGGTGAGCAAAAGAATTTCTGTATCGTCGATGCGGCCATGAACGACCTGCCGCGCCCGGCCATGTACCAGGCTTATCACCACATCGTGCCGCTCAAGCCGCGCACCTCGCCCCCCGATACCTGGGAAGTGGTTGGCCCTATCTGTGAAAGCGGCGACTGGATTGGCCATGACCGCACTTTAAGCGTACAACAAGGGGACTGGCTGGCGGTGCTGTCTGCCGGCGCCTACTGCATGAGCATGGCCAGCAACTACAACACGCGCAATCGCGCCGCTGAAGTACTGGTGGACGGCACTCAGGCGCACCTGATTCGTGAGCGTGAAAGCTATGCGGATCAAATTCGCCTGGAACACCTGCCGGTCCTGACCCAGTAATGCCATAGGCGCCAGCCCAGTAAACTGGCGAGCACAACCGCGTACACGGCCACCTCGGCAAAGTCATTCTTGCCCGCACGCATCCAGAAAAAATGCAGTATGGCCAGTGCAGCCACGCCATACACCGCTTTGTGCAAGCGTTGCCAGTTTTTTGCCCCCAGCGTTTTGATGGCCCGGTTGAACGAGGTCAAGGCCAAACTGGTCAATAACACAAAGGCGGTAAATCCCACCAGGATAAACGGCCTTTTAACAATGTCTTTGGCGATGTCGGCCAGGTCAAATGCCATGTCAAAGCCGCTGTAGCTCAGCAAGTGCAGCAGCACATAAAAGTACACAAACAAGCCCAGCATGCGGCGAAATCGCGCCAGCGCCGGCTTGGCTGTGAGCACGCGCAAAGGTGTCACGGCCAAGACCACGCACAACATGCGCAGTGACCAGTCCCCCGTGGCCCGAACCAAAGCCTCCGCCGGGTTGGCCCCCAACTGGTCAAAGACCGCCGCCCACAGGAAATACAAAAAGGGTGACAAGGCCAACACGAACACCAAGGGCTTGGCCAGTCGACGCCGGTAGCTCCCGGCGTAACCGGGGGCAACGACGGCGGCCTTGCTCTGCTGCATCAAAAGAACTTTTTCAAGTCCATCCCGGCATACAACTGTCCCACCTGCGCCTCGTAACCGTTGAACAGCAGTGTCTTGCGCTTCCTGGCAAACAAACCGTCTTCCCCTATGCGCCGCTCTGTGGCCTGGCTCCAGCGCGGATGGTCCACATCCGGATTCACATTGGAGTAAAAGCCATACTCGTTGGCGGCAGCCTTATTCCAGGCGGTGGCGGGCTGCTTGTCAGTGAAGCGGATCTTGACCAGGCTCTTGACACTTTTGAAGCCGTATTTCCACGGCACCACCAAGCGCAAAGGGGCGCCATTTTGCTTGGGCAACACTTCACCATACATGCCAAATGCCAGCAGGGTCAGCGGATGCATCGCCTCGTCAAGTCGCAAGCCTTCAACATACGGCCAGTCCAGCACCCTGGAGCCCACACCCGGCATGGTTTTCGGGTCGGCCAGGGTGACAAACTCAACATACCTGGCCCCCCCCAAAGGTTCAACCTTCTTGATCAGGGCGGACAGTGAATAACCCACCCACGGAATCACCATCGACCAACCCTCAACGCAACGCAAGCGGTAAACACGTTCTTCCTGTGCACTGAGTTTGAGCAAGTCTTCCAGTGCATAGCGTCCCGGTTTCTTGATCATGCCTTCAATTTCAACCGACCAGGGGCTGGTCTTGAGGGCATGGGCGTTTTGGGCGGGATCAGCCTTGTCTGTGCCAAATTCATAAAAATTGTTGTAGGTGCTGGCGTGCTGGTACTCGGTTACCTTTTCCAGGCTCAGCGCCCCGGCCACAGACGTTTTGGACCTGGCAAGCGCTGGGTGTTGACCGGGCGCAGCCCAGTCTTGTGCCAGCGCCTCGCGCGCAGCCCAGGAGGCCAAAGCAGCACCCGCCACGCCGCCAGCCATCAGGCGGATCAGGCTGCGCCGCGATTGGTAGGTGGCCTCTGGTGTGATCTCGCTTGGAATGGTGTGAACAAAGCCTTGGTTGTTGGTTTTGATAAGCATGGTTTTTCCTTTGTGCCTTTCGGTCGCAAGATATTAGGCGTTCTTACACAAACCTGTATCTGACAAGAAAATAACACCCAGGATAAACCAGACAACAAAAAAGGCAGGGTGATTCACATCACCTGCCTTGGCTGTTACATGGGTGACGCGCATCACCCTGGAATCGCACCAAATACCTGGGTGTCAGCGCAGTCCGGCAATGTAATCCGCCACCGCCTTGATTTCACGGTCATTGAGCTTGGCCGCGATCTGGCTCATCTGGAGGCTGTTTTGACGCAACCCATCCCGGAATGCGGTCAGTTGGGCCACAGCATATTCAGCATGTTGGCCGCTCAAACGCGGGTACTGGGCCGGAATGCCGGCGCCGTTGGGGCTATGGCAGCCAGCGCATGCCGGAATCTGGCGGTCAGCAATACCGCCACGGTAAATTTTTTCGCCCAACAAGACCAAATCCTTTTCCTTGGCGGCACCCGGCGTTGCTTTCTTGCTGCCCAGCCAATAAGCGATGTTTTTCATGTCGGCTTCACTCAAAGCAGCCGCCATGCCATTCATCACAGCGTTCTCACGTTTGCCAGCCTTGAATTCAGTCAACTGCTTGACCAAATACTCGGGGTGTTGCTGCGCCAGTTTTGGATTGACCGGTATCAAGGAATTGCCATCGGGCGCATGACAAGCCGCACAAACACCTGCAAAACTGGCTTCACCTTTGGCCAAATCTGGTTTGACAGGTGCAGCAACTTCCGCGGCAACACTTGAAAAAACAGCAGCAGCTAACGTGGCAGCAATAGTGAATGTGGCAATCAGCTTCATAAGTGGACGGGTCAGTTGATGGTGTGGGTAAACCTTGCAATTCTACAATGGCCCAAATTCACAGCGTGTACTCCATGACAAAACAACCCAGCCCAAGCGCATCAGCGCCATCCAGCCCCATCCAGCAAGCAGTATCCACGGTGTCCCCGTTGGTTGCTTTGGGCTGGCTCCATACGGCCAAATTTCTCACCACGGCGCCCCAATTGCATTTTTTGCCCCCTTTGGCGGTACCAGAGATTGCCTTTGTTGGCCGGTCCAACGCGGGCAAATCAACCTGTATCAATACATTGACGCAACAAAAGCAACTGGCCTTTGCTTCCAAAAAGCCGGGCCGGACCCAACACATCAATTTATTCTCCCTGGGCAAACAAGGCATGACCGATGCGGTGCTGGCTGATTTACCCGGCTATGGTTATGCGGCCGTGCCCAAACAGGACAAGATTCGCTGGCAACAGGTGATGGCCAACTATCTGGTGACGCGGGAAAACCTCAAAGCCATTGTGTTGATGTGTGACCCACGCCATGGCCTCACCGAACTAGACGAAGTTTTGCTTGACGTGGTTCGCCCCAGGGTTGAGGAAGGTTTGAAATTTTTGGTTATTCTGACGAAAGCCGACAAACTCACCCGGGCCGAGCAAAGCAAAGCCTTGTCGATCATGAAATTGCAAGCCGGCGGTGGCGAGGTGCGCTTGTTCTCGGCGACCAAGCGCCAGGGGATTGATGAGGTTGCAACGCTCTTGTGGCAATGGGCGCATCCTTCGTCGGCCTCCCCAGCCACAGCGCCAAGCCCGGACATTGGGCTTGAATAAGCCGCCTTTCGGTTCCATCAAAAGGGCAAAAGCCCTTTTCATGCATAGGGATCGGGCTCGCCCGGGGGCCGGTCTTTGAATCGCTTGTGCACCCAGTAATATTGCTCGGGCATGGCATCAATGTAGGTTTGCAAACGTGCGTTCATGAGCGCCGTGTCGGCCAGCACATCATCCGTCGGGTAAGCGGACCACGCGGGCAACACCTGGACGTCGTAACCTTGCGGTGTCAGTCTCGTCACCACCGGCACCACCTTGGCACGGCCCAGCCGGGCGAAGCGCGAAAGCGATGGCACGGTTGCGGCACTGACCCCATAAAACGGCACAAAGAGTGACTCATGCGGGCCAAAATTCATGTCGGGCAACAAATAGAGCGGATCACCCTGGCGCAAACTGGCAATGATCGATTTGACGCCATCCGCCCGCCCAAACAAGCGACACGAACCAAAGCGTTGGCGCCCCCGCAAAATCCAGGCATCTGCAGTCTTGTTGGCTTGATTGGTGTAGATGGTCGTGAAGTGTCGTGGCACTTGCTGTGTGAGCGCCGTCCACCCCGCATCCAGGCCCACAAAATGGGGCGCAAATATGACCACCGGATCGTCCCCAAGGAGTTCGTCTACCGCGCCGGACAACGTCAGACGCGCGCGTACCTGAGCGGGCTCGCCATGCCAAAGCCAGCCACGATCCAGCCAGGCTTGGGAGAAACGCACAAACACCCGGCGCGACAAGTCACGCACCTGCATGGGTGTCAGTTCCGGGAAACACAGGTGCAGGTTAACCTGAACGGCACGTCTGCGCGCGACCACGAGCCCATACAGCAGCCACCCCAGCAAGCAGCCCATGGCGCGGACCCAGGTCAACGGCAAATGCGTTAATCCACGCATCAAGTACAAAATAAATCGTGTCCCCATCATTGAACCACCCGATCAAGCCTGGCGTGGTTGCTTGTATCGCGCATAGCCCCACAAATATTGCTGTGGACATTGCAAAACCAGCGACTCCATGGCCTGGTTGACGGCCGTGACCGCGTCCAGCAAAGTCACCGGCAACTGTTGCGCCAGTGGTTGGACATGCACCCGGTAACCACGCCCCCGGCTCAGACGCTCTCCCCAGGCCAACAAAACAGTGGCCCCCGTTTGCTGCACCAATCGCACGGACAGAGTCATGGTATAGGCTTCACGACCAAAAAATGGCGCCATCATGCCCATGCCCTGGGGCGGCACCTGATCAGGCAACAGCCCGACCGCTTCCCCCTGCTTCAGCGCCTTGATCATTTGCTTGACGCCGGCGAGGCTGGTTGGCGCCGTCTGCAAGCCCGGTCTTTGACGTGATGCCATCACCACGGCGCGCAGCCATGCTTGGCGCGGCGGGCGAAACAGTACCGTCATCGGCTTGCCCTCCCGCCCGAAACGTTGCGCATACGCCTGGGCGGCGATCTCAAAGCAACCCAGATGCGGCGTCAAAAACACCAGCCCCTGTCTTTTCGCCAGCGCCGCCTCCACATGCTCGGCCCCTTCCCAGACCACTGGCACCGCTTGACCCAGCCATAAACGGGGCAGCTCAGCCACCAACTTGCCGCTCTGCGCGACGGCTCTGAGTTTTTGCTGCCATGACAAATCGGCCTGATTTGCATTGTCCAAAAAGCGCTTGCGGTACGCAGGTGAAACCACGAACACGAGCCAGCCCAGGAAAGTGCCGACGCCATGCAGCAACCACAAGGGCCAAACCGACAACAATTTAAAAACGGTGATCATGGGTGAGCTAAAATTATCCCGTCGCTGAGTTATGGAACTACTTGCAGGGCGACACACACGATAGCAGCCCATCCGGGTCGCCATTGTGCCTTGTCAAATCAATGACAAATCTGCTAAAGCGTTCGCCGAAAGCCCGAAAAGCCAAAGCAACGCACAAAGGTTGTTAACTTTTACCAAGAGGCTTTTTACCATGGCGAACGATTTTCTCTTCACCTCGGAATCCGTGTCCGAAGGCCACCCCGACAAGGTGGCCGACCAGATTTCCGATGCAATTCTGGACGCAATTTTCAAACAAGACCCAAAATCGCGGGTTGCAGCCGAGACCTTGTGCAACACCGGTCTGGTCCTGTTGGCAGGTGAAATCACCACCAACGCCACCGTGGACTACATCCAGGTCGCGCGCGACACACTCAAGCGCATTGGTTACGACAACTCGGATTACGGCATTGACTACAAAGGTTGTGCGGTACTGGTGGCTTACGACAAGCAGAGTAACGACATCGCTCAGGGCGTGGACCACGCCAGTGATGACCACCTGAACACAGGCGCCGGCGACCAGGGCCTGATGTTTGGTTATGCCTGCAACGAAACCCCCGAGCTGATGCCGGCGCCCATTTATTACGCCCACCGTCTGGTGGAGCGCCAGGCGCAACTGCGCAAGGATGGCCGCCTGCCCTTTTTACGCCCGGACGCCAAGAGCCAGGTCACCATGCGCTATGTGGACGGCAAACCGCACAGCATTGACACCGTGGTGTTGTCGACCCAGCACAGCCCGGAGATGAGTCTGGGCAACCGCATGACCGATGCTTTTTATGAAGCAATCCGCGAAGAGATCATCAAACCGGTATTGCCAAAAGAATGGCTGACGGCTGATACCAAGTACCTGATCAACCCCACCGGCCGTTTTGTCGTGGGTGGCCCGCAAGGCGACTGCGGCCTGACCGGGCGCAAAATCATTGTCGATACCTACGGTGGCGCCTGCCCGCACGGCGGTGGCGCCTTCAGCGGCAAAGACCCAACGAAAGTGGACCGGTCGGCCGCTTACGCCGCGCGCTATGTGGCCAAGAACATCGTCGCAGCAGGTCTGGCGCGCCAGTGCCAGATTCAGGTGGCCTACGCCATCGGTGTGGCGAAACCCATGAACGTGACTGTCTATACCGAAGGCACTGGCGTGATTCCGGACGAAGACATCGCCGCCCTGGTTCACCGCCACTTTGACCTGCGCCCACGCGGTATCATCCAAATGCTGGATTTGTTACGCCCGATTTACGAAAAAACCGCTGCCTACGGTCACTTTGGACGCGAAGAACCCGAGTTCAGCTGGGAAAACACAGACAAAGCCCAGGCCTTGCGCGCAGCAGCGGGGCTGTGACGGAGTTTGCGCACTGCAAAACAGACATTCAGCCTTGCTCAATAACCGTCAATAACCGCGCCCCACATCAACCAGTCCCGCCACCGGCTCACCGCGTCCAAGCGCCGCCATCTTGCCCACAATCTGCGCAATGCTGGTCTCGCGCAAGGTGCGCGCCGATGTGTGTGGCGTGATGGTGATTCTGGGGTGCCGCCAGAACGGGTGTGCCAAAGGCAGAGGCTCGGTACGAAACACGTCCAGCGTCGCACCGGCCAACTGGCCGCGGTTCAGTAATACCAGCAAATCGTCATCAACAAGGTGCGCACCGCGCGCCACATTGATCACATAGCCACCAGGCTGCAAGCGGCTCAGCGTATCGCGGTTCAGAATGTTGACGGTCTCCGCGGTGAGCGGTAGCAGGTTGACCAGAATACGGCTGGCCGCCAGGAACGCATTGAACTGCTCGGCACCATGAAAACCATGGACGCCGTCGAGTTCTTTGGCGGTTCGGCTCCAGCCATTCACCGGGAATTCAAAATGCCTCAGCGCCTGCGCCACGCGCTGCCCCAGCACGCCCAGGCCCATGACGCCGACAGGAAAATCAGCGCGCTGGTGCGACGGGTGCACGGTCCATCGGCCCTGGCTGGTGTCGGCCGCATAGAGATCAAGTTCGCGAAAGTGGCGGATCACCGCGTGGCACACATACTCGGCCATTTGCACCGCCATCCCGGCATCGTCAAGGCGAACGAAGCTGACTTCGGCTGGCAGGCGCAGTTTCAGCAGGGCATCGACACCGGCACCGATGGCAAACACGGCCTTGAGCTGCACCTGCTCGTCAAAGAACTGTTGCGGTGGTGCCCAGACCACAGCGTAGTCGGCCGGGCTTGCACCGGCTTGCCAGAGTTCAACCTCGGCCTGCGGCAAGGCGGCACGCAGGCCAGCCAGCCAGGGTTCCGGCTCGGTGCCGGTACAACAAAAAGTGATTTTCATGCCCTATTGCACCATCAATTTAAGCAGTTCAGCGCCCTCCACCACCTGGTCGCCCGGCGCATAGAGCAACTCTTCAACCACGCCGTCGATGGGCGCGGCAATGGTGTGCTCCATTTTCATGGCGTCCATGACGGCCAGCGCCTGACCGCGCTGGACCCTGTCGCCAGCCCTGACGGCAAACGACACCACCTTGCCGGGCATGGGCGCGGTCAGGCGGCCGACCTCAGCGGGCGCTTCGCCGGCGTGCAACAGCAGGTCAATGGCAACGATCTGCGTCGCCCCTTGCGCCGTGTGGATGTGCGCCACCTCGCCCTTGCGGTAGACCGTCACCAGTGCCCGCTGACCGGCAAAGCGCAGGTCGATACCCGCGGGCGTGGCGGTGAATTCCAGCGTACCGGCCAATTCACCCACCTTGAACGACAGCGCACCATCGTGCAGATAAGTCAGTCCCGCCTGCACCTGCGCGCCGGCAAACTCAAAGGCGAATCGGCGCGTGAAGACCCCATGGCTGCGCCAGCCGTCGGTCTTGCTGAAGGGATCGGCGCCTTCAACCGCGCGCTCGTCGAGCAGGGTTTGCGCCACATCCGCGGCCGCTGCCAATGCCAGGCCGACGCGCTCCTGGTTGAACAGGACAGCGGCCTCGCGCGGAATCAGCCCGGTGTCCAGATTGGCCTGGGCAAACGAGGGCGACTGCAGCACATGGCGCAAGAATTGCACATTGGTGGTCAGGCCGATGATGTGGGTTTGTGCCAGCGCGCCGTCCAGCCGCGCCAGCGCCTGTTCGCGGGTGTCACCATGCACGATGACTTTGGCCACCATGGAATCGTAAAACGGGCTGATGCTGTCGCCCTGGCGCACGCCGTCATCGAAACGCACCGCGCTGATGGCAAAACTGCTGCAGTCCGGTTTGCGGTAGACGTCCAGCGTGCCGGTGGCGGGCAGAAAATTGTTGTCGGGGTTCTCGGCGCAGATGCGCGCCTCGATGGCATGGCCGGTGATCCTGAGCTGCTCCTGCTGCAGCGGCAGCGCTTCGCCGCTGGCCACGCGCAATTGCCATTCGACCAGGTCCTGGCCGGTGATGGCTTCCGTGACCGGGTGTTCGACCTGTAGGCGGGTGTTCATTTCCATGAAGAAGAAATTCATCGACCCGTCTTCCCGCTGCTCGACGATGAATTCCACGGTGCCGGCGCCGACGTAGTTCACCGCGCGGGCCGCGGCCACTGCGGCTTGACCCATGCGCGCCCGCAACTCGGGCGTCATGCCCGGCGCCGGCGCTTCTTCGAGCACTTTCTGGTGACGCCGCTGCACCGAGCAGTCGCGCTCGAACAGATAAACATAATTACCCAAATTGTCGCCAAACACCTGGATCTCGATGTGGCGCGGACGCTGCACGTATTTTTCAACCAGCACCGCATCGCTGCCAAAACTGTTGATGGCCTCGCGCTTGCAACTGGTCAGGGCATCGGCAAAGTCCTGCGAACGCTCCACTGCGCGCATGCCCTTGCCACCCCCACCCGCGCTGGCCTTGATGAGGACCGGGTAGCCGATTTCATCGGCCTTGAGTTGCAGCAACGCCGGGTCCTGGTCTGCGCCATGGTAGCCCGGCACCAGCGGTACACCGGCACGCTCCATCAGTTGCTTGGACTCGGCTTTCAGGCCCATGGCCTGAATGGCCGATGCCGGCGGGCCGATGAACACCAGACCCGCAGCAACGCAGGCCTTGGCAAAGTCCTCGTTTTCGCTTAAGAAACCATAGCCGGGATGCACCGCCTGGGCGCCCGTGGCCTGTGCGGCTTCAATGATTTTTTCCCAGCGCAGGTAACTGTCCTTGGGCGCGCTGCCACCAAGGTGCACCGATTCGTCGCAGGCGGCCACGTGTTTGGCGTGGGCGTCGGCATCGGAATACACCGCCACGGTTTGGATGCCCATGCGGCGTGCGGTAGCAGCCACCCGGCAGGCAATCTCCCCACGATTGGCAATCAGGATTTTTGTGAACATGTTTGTCTCCGTAGGAATGAATCCAGCGTGAATGAATTGGAATCTGACTCCGATTAAATGAGCCAGTTGGGCTTGCGCTTGTGCAGGAAGGACTGCACGCCTTCCCGTCCCTCAGCGCTGGCGCGGATGCCGGCAATGCCTTCGACGGTATGGGCAATCAGGGCGGCATCGATGTCCTTGCCGGCCACGTCGTGCAGCAGGGTTTTGCATTCCTTGACGGCGTTGGGGCTGGCATTCACCAGCGCCCTGGTGATCTCCGCGACCTGTTCGTCCAATCGCCCGGCGGGCACCACGGCATGGACAAAACCGATGCGCAAAGCCTCGGCGGCGTCAAATCGCTCGGCGGTCAAAAAGTAGCGATGGGCGGCACGGGTGCCCATGGCACGCATCACATAGGGGCTGATGGTGGCCGGGTACAGGCCCAGCCTGACTTCGCTCAGGCAGTAAGCCGCGGCCTCGACGCTCACGGCCATGTCGCAGGCCGCCACCAGACCCATGCCGCCGGCATAGACGTCGCCCTGGATGCGCGCCACGGTGGGTTTGGGGCAGGTGTCAATGACGCGCAGCATCTCGGCCAGTTGCGCCGCATCGGCCAGGTTTTCGGCATGGCTGTAGTCGGCCATGCGGCGCATCCAGTGGAGGTCGGCACCCGCGCAAAAGGCCGGACCTTCAGCCGCGAGCACAATGGCGCGCACCTCAGGGTTCTGACCCAATTGGGTGAAAGCCAGTGTGAGCTCGGCAATCACCTCGTCATTGAAGGCGTTGCGCACCTCGGGGCGGTTCAAGGTCACGGTGGCACAGTGGCCGGTCAAGGAAGTCGAGAGGGATGGCATATCGTCCTCGCTCACATCCGGAACAAACCGAAGCGGGTGTCCTCAATCGGCGCATTCCGCGTTGCACTCAGGCCCAGCGCCAGCACGCGGCGGGTATCGGCCGGGTCGATGATGCCGTCGTCCCACAGCCGCGCAGTGGCGAAATAGGGATGGCCCTGGGTCTCATACTGGCTGCGGATCGGCGCCTTGAAGGCTTCTTCTTCCGCCGTGCTCCACTGCCCGCCCTTGAGTTCGATGCCGTCGCGGCGCACCGTGGCCAGCACACTGGCGGCCTGCTCGCCGCCCATCACCGAAATGCGCGCGTTCGGCCACATCCACAAAAAGCGCGGGCTAAACGCGCGGCCGCACATGCCGTAATTGCCGGCACCAAAACTGCCACCGATGATGATGGTGAACTTGGGTACCGCCGCGGTCGCTACCGCCGTCACCATCTTGGCGCCGTTGCGGGCAATGCCTTCGTTCTCGTATTTGCGGCCGACCATGAAGCCGGTGATGTTCTGCAGGAACACCAGCGGAATCTTGCGCTGGCAGCATAGCTCAATGAAATGCGTGCCTTTCAGCGCCGATTCGCTGAACAGGATGCCATTGTTGGCGATGATGCCGACCGCCATGCCCTCGATGCGGGCGAAACCGCAGACCAGCGTGGTGCCAAAGCGCGCCTTGAATTCGTCAAAGTCGGAGCCATCGACGATGCGGGCAATGATCTCGCGCACATCGAAGGGCTTGCGGGTGTCCACCGGGATCACGCCATACAAGTCTTCTGCGGCATATTTGGGCGCGACCGGTGCCTGGTCGGTGGCCACCACCGGCTTGCCCTTGTTCAGGTTTTTCACGGCGCTGCGGGCCAGCGCCAGCGCGTGCATGTCGTTTTGCGCCAGGTGGTCGGCCACGCCACTGAGCCGCGTGTGCACGTCGCCGCCGCCCAGGTCTTCAGCGCTCACCACTTCGCCGGTGGCTGCTTTCACCAGCGGCGGGCCACCCAGAAAAATGGTGCCCTGGTTCTTCACGATGATGGCCTCGTCGCTCATGGCCGGCACGTAGGCGCCGCCCGCGGTGCAGCTGCCCATGACCACGGCAATTTGCGCCAGACCCTGCGCACTCATGGTCGCCTGGTTGAAAAAGATGCGGCCAAAGTGGTCGCGGTCCGGGAACACCTCGTCCTGGTTGGGCAAGTTGGCTCCGCCCGAGTCCACCAGGTAGATGCAGGGCAAGCGGTTTTGCTGGGCAATCTCCTGCGCGCGCAGGTGCTTTTTCACCGTCATGGGGTAATAGGTGCCGCCTTTGACGGTGGCGTCGTTGCAGACAATCATGCAATCGACCCCGCTGACACGGCCAAGGCCGGCAATCAGGCCGGCACCAGGCGCACTGTCGCTGCCATCGCGGTCCGGGTACATGCCCCAGGCGGCGAGCGGCGAGAGTTCCAGAAACGGCGTGCCGGGGTCCAGCAGCATCTGCACCCGGTCGCGCGGCAGCAGCTTGCCACGCGCCGTGTGCTTGGCGCGGGCCGCGTCGCCACCGCCCATTTCCACCTGGGTGACTTTGGCGTTCAGGTCCGCCACCAGACCGCGCATAGCGGCGGCATTGGCCATGAAATCGGCAGAACGGGCGTTGAGTTGTGTCTCCAGAACAGACATGGCAGGCTTTCAGTGAATCAGCTAAGGCGCGCATTGACACACGATTGTGATGCGCCGAGCATAGAACGACAAGCGGGATATGGGCGGTCATGCTGGTTGCAAATCGTGCCATATTTGACGATACTTTGCACCATGACCGCTTCCCGCCACCGAATCCAGGACAAGCCGACCGCGGGCTTCCCGGGCGGCCCTGCCAGGTCACAGGCGCTCACACCGGTGGCCTTTGTCCAGGCCATTGTGCAAGCCTATGCGCAACGCGGAAAAGACCCGGCACAGGCCCTGCGCTCAGCACAAATCAAGCCAGAGTTTTTATGCGATCCTGCGCATCGGATCAGCGCCCTGCAAATGGAGCGCATCTCGGGTACGGCCATGCAGGAACTTGACGACGAGGCGCTGGGCTGGTTCAGCCGCCGCCTGCCCTGGGGCAGCTACGGCATGCTGGCACGCGCCTCCATCAGCGCCCCCAATCTGGGCGTGGCCTTGCAGCGCTGGTGTCGCCACCACGGCCTGATAACCGACGACATCCGTCCCCAGCTGACCCGCGCGGGCAGTCAGGCGACGCTGACCATCACCGAGCAAGCCGACCTGAAGGCCTTGCGCGAGTTCTGCCTGGTTTCGGTGTTGCGCAATGTCCATGGTCTGGCCTGCTGGCTGATTGACTCCCGCATTGCCTTGCAAGGTGCACAGTTTCCGTTTGCCGCGCCGGCGCATCGGGACGTGTACGGTGTGCTGTTTTCCGGCCCCACGGTGTTTGAGGCAGCCTGTGCCGCGATCAGTTTTGACGCGCGCTACCTGGAATTGCCACTCAGGCGCGACGAGGTCGCTTTGCGGCACATGCTCAAGCACGCCCTGCCCCTCACCGTGCTGCAGTACCGGCGCGACCGTCTGCTGGTGCAGCGGGTACGCCAGGCCTTGAGCACCCAGCCTGCCGACACGCACAGCGCCAGCGACCTGGCCGCGCTGCTGGCGATGTCACCGCGCACCCTGCACCGCCAGCTCAAGGACGAAGGCGCCTCATTGCAGACGCTGAAAGACGAGGTGCGCCGGCAGCGGGCACAAACGCTGCTGCTGCGCACCGACCGCCCCATCAAACAGGTGGCAGAAGCCAGCGGATTTCAGAACGAAAAGAGCTTCATGCGCGCTTTCAAGGGCTGGACCGGACAATCACCGGCGGAATTCAGGCAGGGCAGCGGCAGCGCACCTGGATCACCCGGCGGCTAACAGACCGGGCACATCGGCCATGCGGCGAAACACCTGATTCGCACCCGCCAGCAGCAGGGCGGCATCGCCGGCCGCTTGCGGACTGTAAGCCCACACCGTGGCACCGGCTGCCACGCCCGCCGTGACGCCGACGCTGGTGTCTTCAATCACCAGGCACTGATGACCCGGCACATTCAGATGCCCGGCAGCTGCCAGGTAGACATCGGGGGCCGGCTTGGAGCGCGGCATTTCGTGGCCGCTGAAAACCCGTCCCTCAAAGAAGCCCAGCAGGTCAACTTTGCGCAACTGCATTTCCACCTTGAAACGGTCCGCGCCCGACGCGCAGGCAATGCGTCCCTGGGTGGCAGCGTGCGCTGCCTGCACCGCGGCCCGCGCACCGGGAATCACTTCCAGCCCGGCGATGAGTGCCTGGTTGCGCCGCTGGTAAAAGCTATTCAGCCAGTCCTGCGTCAAGGGCTGGCCGGTACGCGCCTCGATCTCGGCGCGTTCTTCACGCACGGTCTTGCCTACGAAGTAGGCCATGCATTCGGCCTGCGTCATGAACCAGCCGGCTTCGGCCAGCATCTCGCGCAGCACCTGGTTGGTCAGGGGCTCACTGTCAACCAGCACGCCGTCGCAGTCGAACAAAATGGCTTCAAATTTCATCTCTTGTTTCCTTGTCCCGCACTAAGCCTTCGCCTGGCGACGCGCCTTGTGCTGTTCCATGGTTTCCACCGGTGCACCCTGCTTGACCCATTCGGTAAAACCACCGTCGATGTGCGCCACGTTGGTCATGCCCATGGCTTGCAAGGTCTGGGTCGCCAGCGCGCTGCGCCAGCCGGCACCACAAAACAGAATGTACTCTTTGGACTCATCGCCAAAGACCTGCTTGTAATAGGGCGAAGCCGGGTCCACCCAGAACTCCAGCATACCGCGCGGCGCGTTGATGCAGCCCGGCACCGTGCCTTCACGTTCAAGCTCGCGCACGTCGCGGATGTCAACTACCAGCACATGCGGATCGTCCAGACGCGCCCTGACTTCTTCGACCGAATAGGTCCTGACCTGGGCCATGGCCTCAGCCACAAGTTGCTGGTAGCCTTTGGTGATTGGCATGGGGAGTCTCCTGTTGAAAACAGTATAGACTTTACTTGCGCCAGAACTGCGGCACAAACAGCACCATCACAGCCAGCAATTCGAGACGACCGAGCAGCATGGCCAAGGTGCAAATCCAGGTCTGAAAATCAGTGAGGACACCAAAATTGGAGGCCGGGCCGACCTGCCCCAAGCCCGGGCCAATGTTGTTCAGGGTGGCCACCACCGCAGAGAACGCCGTGACGATGTCCAGCCCGCTGAGCAGCATCAGCATGGTCAGGCCGATGGTGCTGGCGCCGTAGATCAGCATGTAGGCCATCACCGCAGCAATCACGGTGGCCGGAATGGTGGCGCGCCCCAGGGTGACCGGATTCACCACGCGCGGATGAATGGCGCGCACCAGTTCACGACGCGACTGCTTGATGAGCAACACCATGCGCACCATCTTGATGCCGCCGCCGGTGGAACCCGCGCACGACACAAAGGTGCCCAGAAACATCAGCCAGACCGGGGCAAACACCGGCCACAAGGCGTAGTCTGCCGAGGCATAGCCGGTGGTTGTGGCCACCGACACCACGTGGAATGCAGCGGCGCGCAAGGCGGCATCCGCATGCTCAAAAACGCCATGTAACATAAGCAAAACAGCAAGGCTCAGGACTGAGCCAAGCAGCACCAGCACATAGGTCCGCACCTCGGTATCGCGCCACATCGACTGCAATGAGCGCGCCCGCCAGACAATGAAATACCGGGCAAAGCTGATGCCGGAGAGCGCCATGAAAACAATGGCCACGAGTTCGATATCGCGCGAGTTCCAAAAACCAAAACTCGCGTCATGCGACGAAAATCCACCCAGCCCCATGGTGCTGCACATGTGCATGAAGGCATCAGCCCAACTCATGCCCGCCTGCTGATACGCCAGCATGCATGCCGCAGAGAAAACAAAATACACGCCCCACAGGCCGCGCGCCGTCTCCGCAATGCGCGGTGTCAGGCGGGCATCTTTCATCGGGCCGGGCGTTTCGGCCTTGTAGAGCTGCACGCCCCCCAGGCCCAGCAAGGGCAACACAGCCACCACCAGCAGCATCACCCCCAAACCACCAATCAGCTGCAAAAAACAGCGCCACACGTTTACCGACACCGGCAGGCTGTCCAGCCCGGAGAACGCCGTGGCACCCGTGGCGGTCAGGCCACTCATGGCCTCAAAATAGGCATCGGTCCAACTCAGGCCGTCCATGGCCAGCACCAGCGGCACGGCCGAGCAGGCCGGCAGCACCGTCCACACCAGATTGACCAGCAGAAAACCATCGCGTGGCATCAGTTCGCGGTGAAAACGATGGGTGAGCAACCAGAGCAACAGGCCAAAACCCAGCGTGATTGCCATGCTTTGCCACCAGACACCAAGCAAGGCCGGCGGGTCCAGCTGCCAGGCCCAGGCCATGGGCACCAAAAACAGCAGGGCATAACCCACCATGATGCGGGCCAGGATGTTGAGCGCGGGCGCCAGACTGGTCATGGTTTAAAAGAAGCTGGCGCTGACCTGAAACAACTTTTCCACCGGCTTGAGCAAACGCTTGTTGGGAATGAAGATGATGATGTGGTCTGCCTCCCGGATCACCAGGTCGTGGTGCGGCATCAAGACCTCGCAATCACGCCCCTCGCCACGCACAATGACGCCAAAACGGGCACCTTCTGGCAGCTTGACCTGCTCAATGCGCCGCCCCACCAGATGGGACGACTTGCTATCACCGCGCGCCACCCCTTCCAGCGCCTCGGCCTCACCACGGCGCAAGCTGTGCACAGCCGCCAGCGCCCCGCGGCGCACATGCACCAGCAGCTCGCCAATGACCGTTTGCGCCGGCGAGATGGCAATGTCAATGGTGCTGCCCTGCATCATTTCGGCATAAATGCGCCGGTTGATCAAGGCAATGACACGCCTGGCGCCGAGCCGCTTGGCCAGCATGGCCGACAGGATGTTGTCCTCATCGTCGTTGGTCAGCGCGATGAACAAATCCATCTGCCCCACGCCCTCTTCAAGCAGCAGGGTTTCATCGGCCGAGTCGCCTTCCAGCACCAGCATGTCAGACGGTAGCTCCCCGGCCAGATATTTGCAACGCTTGTGGTCACGCTCAATGAGCTTGACCTCGCATTGACCGACCAGGCTGCGCGCCAGCCGCAGGCCTACCTTGCCACCGCCCGCAATCATGACGCGGCGCACCGGCTGGTCGTTGTTGTGGATGGCCCGCAGCACGTCCCGAATTTTTTCCTTGTCAGCCAGCACAAAAACCTCGTCACCGGCCAGCACACGGGTGTCGGGTGCCACCGGCACTTCAGCGTCCTGCCGGTAGAGCGCCACCACGCGCATCTCGGCCCAGGGAAAGAGCTCGCGAAATTCGCCAATGGTGTGGTTGACCAGGGGACTGCCTTGCGCGGCGCGCATGGCAACCAGATGCGCCCGGCTACGCGAAAACTCAAGCACCTGCAGCGCTTCCGGGTAGTCGATGAGCTTGTGGATGTAATGCATCACCGACTCTTCGGGACAAATCACATGGGTCACGCCAAAGCCGGACTTGCCCAACAAGGCATCGCCTTCAATGAATTCGGGGGAACGCAGGCGCGCCACGGTAACGGGAATGCCAAACACGTCGTGTGCCACCTTGCAGGCCGTCAGATTGGTCTCATCAAGCGCGGCGCAGGCAACAAACAGGTCGGCATCTTCGGCGCCGGCGCGGCGCAGCACCGACGGCTGGATACCATTGCCCGGCACGCCGCGCAGGTCGAGCCGGTCTTCCAGGTCGCGCAGCAACTCGGGGTCAGGGTCGATCAGGGTGATGTCGTTTTGCTCGGAAACCAGGCTCTCGGCGACGCTTTCGCCGACGCGCCCGGCCCCCAGAATAATGATGCGCATAGAGGAAGCCTTGTGTTGTGCGAATCATAACGGGGCACGACCAGCCCGCTTCGCGTGCTGCGGTCTGTCACCACAAGGTGAGCAACCAACATCCGACAATCGGTTGGGGACAGAGCTGGCCCGCTTCGCGTGCTGCGGTCTGTCCCACAAGCTTGAACAGCCGACATCCGACGAACAGTTGGGGACAGAGCTGGGTCGCTTCGCGACACTGCGGTCTGTCCCACAAGCTTATAAGTTTCTCTGAATGATGATTTTCTGCACGTCGGAGGTGCCTTCGTAGATCTGGCAGACGCGCACGTCGCGATAAATCCGCTCCACCGGGAAGTCGCTGACCACACCGTAGCCACCCAGGGTCTGGATGGCAGCGCTGCACACTCTTTCTGCCGTTTCACTGGCAAACAGCTTGGCCATGGCGGCCTCTTTCAGGCAGGGTTTGCCGGCATCGCGCAAGGACGCCGCGTGCCAGATGAGTTGGCGCGCGGCTTCCAATTGGGTCGCACACTCGGCCAGCCGGAAACCCACCGCCTGGTGGTTGAAGATGGCTGTGCCAAAGCTCTGGCGCTCCTTGGCATAGGCCAGCGCCACCTCGAACGCGCTGCGCGCCATGCCCACACTTTGCGCGGCGATGCCGATACGCCCGCCCTCCAGGCCACCCAGGGCAATGCCATAACCCTGGCCCTCGCTGCCGATCAGGTTCTCTGCGGGAATGCGGCAATTGTCAAAGTTGATCTGCGCGGTGTCGCTGGAATGCTGGCCCAGCTTGTCTTCGAGCCGCGCCACCACGTAGCCGGGCGCGCTGGTAGGCACCAGAAAGGCGCTCATGCCTTTCTTGCCGGCGCCCTTGTCAGTGACGGCGATGACAATGGCCACGTCACCATTTTTACCGCTGGTGATGAACTGCTTGACGCCGTTGATGACATAACCGTCGCGCTCTTTCACTGCGGTGGTACGCAGCGAGGAGGCGTCGGAGCCCACATGCGGCTCGGTCAGACAAAAGGCACCCAGCATCTGCCCTTGGGCCAGGGGCGTCAGCCACTGTTTTTTCTGCTGCGGGTTGCCGTAACGCATCAGGATGGCGTTGACCGGGCAGTTGGTCACGCTGATCACGGTGCTGGTGCCGCCGTCTCCGGCCGCAATTTCTTCCAGCACCAGCGCCAGTGTCAGATAGTCCAGGCCGGCACCGCCAAGCTCCTCGGGCACGCAAATGCCATAAGCACCGAGTGCCGCCAGTCCCTGGTGCGCGGCCTTGGGGAAGTGGTGTTCTTTATCCCACCTGGCGGCATTGGGCCAGAGCTCGATCTGGGCAAAGTCGCGCACCGCGTCGCGGATCATTTCCTGGTCTTGGGTCAGCAACATGGTTCAGACTTTCGTTCAGAGCATTTCCAGCGCCACGGCGGTGGCCTCACCACCGCCGATGCACAGGCTCGCCACGCCTTTTTTGAGGCCACGGGCTTGCAGCGCATACAGCAGCGTCACCATGATGCGGGCACCGCTGCAACCAATGGGATGGCCCAGGGCGCAGGCACCGCCATTCACATTGACGATGTCGTGGCTCAAACCAAGCTCGTGCATCAGCGCCATCGGCACCACGGCAAAGGCTTCGTTAACCTCCCACAGATCGACGTCTTTCACGCCCCAGCCCGCCTTGGCCAGCACCTTGTTGACCGAACCGATCGGCGCAGTGGCAAACCAGTTGGGCTCCTGCGCATGCACGGCGTGTGCCACCACGCGTGCCAGCGGTTTGAGCCCCAGACTGGCCGCGGTGGAGGCGCGCATCATGACCAGCGCGGCAGCGCCGTCGTTGATGCTGGAGCTGCTGGCGGCGGTGATGGTGCCGTCCTTCTTGAACGCAGGTTTGAGCGCGCTGATCTTGTCAAGCTTGACCTTGCCCGGGCCTTCATCGATGGCAATCACACGCTCACCGGCACGGGTGTTGACCGTGACCGGCGCAATTTCGGCGGCAAAGGCACCCGTGCTGGTTGCCGCCTGCGCGCGCTGCACGCTGGTGGTGGCAAAGGCGTCCTGCTGTGCACGGGTAAAACCGTATTTGGCCGCACAGTCTTCGCCAAAGGTGCCCATCGAGCGGCCAGGCTCGTAGGCGTCCTCCAGACCGTCGAGCATCATGTGGTCAAAAATGCGGTCGTGGCCGATGCGGTAACCACCGCGCGCCTTGGGTAGCAGGTAGGGCGCGTTGGTCATGCTTTCCATGCCGCCGGCCACCAGCACGTCGGCACTGCCAGAGATGAGCATGTCGTTGGCCAACATGGCGGCACGCATCGCCGAACCACACATTTTGGACAGCGTCACCGCGCCCGCGCTCAGCGGCAAGCCGCCTTTGAGCGCCGCCTGCCGTGCCGGCGCCTGGCCCTGGCCCGCCATCAGGCAGTTGCCAAACAGCACCTCGTTGACCAGCTCCGGGTTGACACCGGCGCGCTCGACCGCGGCCCGGATGGCCACACCGCCCAGGTCGTGCGCCGCCAAAGAGGAAAAGTCGCCCTGGAAAGAACCCATGGGGGTGCGGGCTGCGCCCACGATCACTATTTGCTCAGTCATGTCAAACTCCTTGGATAAAAAATCAAATCAATGCCCGTCCCTGCGCCTGGCCGTGTTCCGCTTGAAACCGCTTGTCCCGGTCGTAGGGAAACACGTCATACACATAACCCGCCTGGACCCGTTCCTTGTGGCTTTGCCAGAACGCCACGTCGAGCAGGTCGGCGTGGTGCTTCATGAACACCGCTTTCACCGCCGGGTTGCCCAGCAGGAACGGGCCAAAGGTTTCGGGGAACACGTCTTTCGGACCCACCGTGTACCAGACCTCACCCGACATTTCGTCTTCTTCGTTGCGCGGCTGCGGCACCCGGCGGAACACGCAGTCGGTGATGTATTCGATCTCGTCGTAGTCGTAAAACACCACCTTGCCGTGGCGTGTGACGCCGAAATTTTTCCACAGCATGTCACCGGGAAAAATGTTGGCCGCCACCAGGTCCTTGATGGCATTGCCGTACTCGATGACGGCGCGCTCCAGTTGCGCATGGGCACGCTGTGCTTGCGGGCTGGTGTTGGCGGGGTCGGCGCCACCGGCGTCAAAGACTTCCTGCAGGTAAATATTGAGCGGGATCATGCGCCGCTCGATATAGACGTGCTTCAGGATCACCTCGATCTGGCCGTCACCATCGCGGTCGCTGATTTCCAGCTGGCTGGGGGCAAATTTCTCGATGTCGGCAATCAGTTCATCGGTGAAACGCTTGCGCGGAAACGCCACCTCGCTGTACTCCAGCGTGTCTGCCATGCGACCGACGCGGTCATGCTGCTTGACCAGCAGGTACTTACCCTTGATCTGCTCGCGGCTGGTTTCCTTGGGCGGGGGGAAGAAGTCCTTGATGACCTTGAACACATAGGGGAAGCTGGGCAGGTCGAACACCAGCATGACCATGCCCTTGATACCGGGCGCGATGCGGAACTGGTCGGTGGAATGGCGCAGGTGGTAGAGGAAGTCGCGGTAGAACAGCGTCTTGCCCTGCTTGGCCAGGCCCAGTGCGTTGTAGATTTCATTGCGCGGCTTGCGCGGCATCATGCTGCGTAAAAACTGCACATACGCACTGGGGATTTCCATGTCCACCATGAAATAGGCGCGGGCAAAACTGAACAGCATGTGCAGGTCGTCCTCGCCGTATAGCACCGCGTCAATGGCCAGTTTTTCTTCCCCTTTGACATACAGAATCGGCAGGGCAAAGGCAAACTCGGTAAAACCGTTGATCAGCCGGCCCACAATGTAGGCGCCCTTGTTGCGGAAAAACAGGCCGGTCAGCACCTGAATCTGAAAATTGGCACGCAGGGTGGCATCACCCAGCAGGCGGTTCAACACCTCGACCACCCGGCCCACGTCGCGCGGCAGGTCTTCAAAATCACGCCGAAGGTCGAAGTCCCGGACCATTTGCAGCAGCACATCCTGCAGCTTGCCGCTGGCCGGGTAATAGGCACGGTAGGTGGGGCGCACCTCGGACTCGCTGTTTTCAATGTACTCGGTACTGACCGCCGGGCGAATGAAGATGAAATCATTCTGGAAATAACTGCGGTGCAGGATTTTGGTGGTGACCGAATTGAAAAAGGTTTCGGCCAGTTCAGGCTGATGGTGGTCCACCAGCAAACCAATGTAGTGCAGCTTGACCTGGTGCCAGATGGCCATAGGCTGCTCGCCCGCCTTGAACTCACGCTCCAGCCGCGTCGAGCACTCACGCACGCGCAAATCATAAAACTCGATGCGTTCGCGCTGCGCCCGCTGCTGGCCATGCCAGTCCGCGGTCTCGAAACGGTGCTTGGCGCGTGCCGATTCGGTCCTGAACAAACGGTAATGGCGGTTGAAGCCATCCATCATGGCTTTGGCAATGTCGTAGGCCAGCGTGGAGTCAAGGCGGGTGGGGAACATGCTCGTCCTTTGCCTGTCGCGCGTCCCGGCAGGACTATTTTTTCAGCAGCGGACGCGGATAGCGCCTGAAAGCTTCGCGAAAAACGTTCACCACTTCGTCCGGCCCCTGCATGCTGACGGCCAGATCTTTCACCAGCCCATCCTTCAGGCCATAACACCAGCCGTGTACCGCCACTTTCTGCCCGCGTGCCCAGGCATCCTGCAGTACATTGCTCAAGGCCACGTTGCCCACCTGCTCGATCACATTCATCTCGCACAGCGTGTCTTCCTGCTCGGCCACTGTCAGGTGGTCCAGACGCCGGCGATGGCGCAATTTGACATCGTGCACATGGCGCAACCAGTTGTCGGCCAGCCCGACCCGGGTCCCGCGCAGGGCTGCCAGCACGCCGCCGCAGCCATAGTGCCCCACCACCATGACGTGCTCCACCTTGAGGTGGTCCACGGCAAACTGGATCACCGACAGTGCATTCAGGTCAGAATGCACCACCACATTGGCGATATTGCGGTGCACAAACACCTCGCCCGGGTCGAGTCCGGTAATTTCGTTGGCCGGCACGCGGCTGTCGGCACAACCAATCCAGAGGTATTTGGGCGTTTGTTGCTGCGCCAGCTGGCTGAAGAATCCAGGGCGCTGCGCCTCCATGCGTGCAGCCCAGGTGATGTTGTTGTCCAGCAGGTGTTGGAGTGATGTGTTCATATGTCAATGTTACCGGGATGTCATATTGCCCTAGCAGGTTTCAGAAAACAGTTCGCGACCAATCAGCATGCGCCGGATCTCTGACGTACCGGCGCCAATCTCGTACAACTTGGCATCACGCCACAGCCGGCCCAGCGGGTACTCGTTGATGTAGCCATTGCCGCCAAAAATCTGCACGCCCTCACCGGCCATCCAGGTGGCTTTTTCGGCGGTCCACAAAATCACCGAGGCGCAGTCCTTGCGCACCTGGCGCACGTGTTCAAGCCCCAGCAAATCCAGGTTTTTGGCCACGGTGTAGGCAAAACTGCGCGCTGCCTGCAACACGGTGTACATGTCGGCCACCTTGCCCTGGATCAGCTGGAACTCGCCAATGCTCTGGCCGAACTGCTTGCGGTCGTGGATGTAGGGAATCACGTTGTCCATGACCGACTGCATGATGCCCAGCGGCCCGCCGCTGAGCACGGCACGCTCGTAGTCCAGCCCACTCATCAGCACTTTGGCGCCCATGTTCAAGCCGCCCAGAATGTTGGCCTCGGGCACCTCCACGTTGTTGAACACCAGCTCACCCGTGTGGCTGCCGCGCATGCCCAGCTTGTCGAGTTTTTGCGCGATGCTGAAACCCGGCATGCCTTTTTCGATCAAAAAGGCCGTCACGCCGCGCGCGCCCAGCTCCGGTTCTGATTTGGCGTAGACCACCAGCGTGTCGGCGTCGGGGCCGTTGGTGATCCACATCTTGCTGCCGTTGAGCAGGTAGTAGCCCCCCTTGTCCTCGGCCTTGAGCTTCATTGACAACACATCGCTGCCGGCGCCCGGCTCGCTCATGGCGAGGGCACCGACATGCTCGCCGCTGATGAGCTTGGGCAGGTATTTCTGGCGTTGTTCAGGCGTGCCATTGCGCTTGATCTGGTTCACGCACAGGTTGGAGTGCGCACCGTAGGACAGCCCCACCGAAGCGCTGGCGCGGCTGATTTCTTCCATCGCGATCATGTGCGCCAGGTAACCCATGTTGGCGCCGCCATATTCTTCGCCCACGGTGATGCCGAGCACGCCCAGCTCGCCCATCTTGCGCCACAAGTCCATCGGAAACTGGTCGCTGCGGTCAATGTCAGACGCCCGCGGGGCGATTTCGGCCTGCGCAAAGTCGCGCACCGCATCGCGCAGCGCGTCTATGTCTTCACCGAGTTGGAAGTTAAGGCCGGGTAAGTTGTTCATGGGGTTTGTCTCCTGATTTGGTGTGTCGGGGTAAATTGAAATCTCAGTAGGTTTTAGGCACGGCCATGAGCGTTTGCTGCAAGACCGCACAGGCCGTCTCGCGACCGTCATCGGCGATGTGGACCACCTCGGCCGCGGTCACGATCACGCGTTTGCCGGCCTTGGTGACGCGCCCGGTGGCCAGCAAATTTCCGCCCTGACAGGACGCAAGAAAGTTGATTTTGTACTCCACCGTCACCACTTCCATGCCCGCCGGGGTCTGGGTCAGACCGGCATAACCAGCCGCAATATCCGCCAGCGCACCCATGGCACCGCCGTGAAACCCGCCCTGCTGTTGCGTGACCTTATCCGAATACGGCAAGCTCAAGACACAGATCCCGTGCTCGACTCGCTCAACCGCTGCGCCCAACAGGCGCATCAGGCCTTGGCGTTCAAAACTGCGCTGCACCCGCTGCAGGGGTGTTTCGGGTTGGTTCATGGTTTGACTTTCAAGGGCTGGCTCTTGGCGAGCAGGGCTTTGGCTTCACGCTGGTGTGCTTTGAGTTCATCCAGGTTGGCCTGCAGGTCTTTCATCTGGGCTTCGAGCTGCTGCTGATGCTGTGCCAACACCAGCAAGAATTTTTCCAATTGCACGGCAGTATCGCGTGGGCTGTCGTACATGTCGATGATCTCTTTGGCCTCGACCAGGCTAAAACCCAGGCGCTTGGCACGCAAAGTCAATTTGAGTCGTGTTCGGTCGCGGCTGCTGTAGACCCGGCTGCGACCTGCGGGCCCGGTGCGTTCGGGACACAGCAAACCCATGTCTTCGTAAAAACGCATGGCGCGGGTGGTCAAATCAAATTCTTTGGCCAGGTCGCTGATGCTGTAGGTGTGTGCCATGACAATGGATTACTTTAGATTGACGTTAACGTAAACGTCAATTATGAAGCAAATTCAAGTCAAATTTGCAACCGTGCGCAACGGCCGTCCGGCCCGCGTCAGTTCCAGCGCGGCGCAGTCTCACGCGTGAGTTGCTGACGCAGCGCTGCGTAATTGGGTAAAACCGACTGCACCGTGTCCCAGAAGCGCGGGCTGTGGTTCATCTCGCGCAAGTGACTGAGTTCGTGCGCCACCACGTAGTCAATGACCGCCAGACTGAAGTGAATCAGCCGCCAGTTCAACCGGATCGAGCCATCCACACGGGCACTGCCCCAGCGGGTGCCGGCATTGCTGAGTGCCAGTTTTTTCCAATGCACCCCCAGCAGCGGGGCAAAGTGGTCCAGGCGCTCCTGAAACACCTGCCGGGCCTGGCGCATCAGCCAAGCTTGCACCACATCGCGGATTTGATCCGGACTGGCATGGTTTGGCAAGCTCAGGCGCAGAATCATGGGAGGCTGAGTGCCTGGCAAGGTTGCCGGTGCAGCGTCAGGAACAAACGCATCGGCCACCAGTTCGGCACCAGCGTCCGTAAAACCATGTTCCGGATCCAGCTTGAGCCGGATGGTTTGCCCAAGAAACGGCAAACCGGCGCCGTCACGACAATCAATGGTGTGCTCGGCCAGCCGCGCATGACGCTCGCGGCTTTCCTGCAGTTTGCGCAGGATCCAGGCCGATTTTTCCTGCAGCGCGGCATCCACTTCGGCCAGCGGCACCCATTTGGGTGCGCGCACGGCGAGCCCGTGCGGTCCGACACTGAAGCCGATGCTGCGGCGCCGGCCACGTTTGAATTCATAGGCCACCAGCGCATGCCCCAGGCGCACCTCTCTGCTGGCGTGGGGGTGGCAAAAATGCACAGCCACCCCGGCTACAACGACAGGGTCTTGGGCCGGAGTAGCGGGCTTCGGTTTGGGCCTGGCCTTGGGCGCTTTCCTGCCAGACACCGGAACCGGATCTTGCTCAAACAAATCCAGTGTGAAACGCAGCAGCGGGTGCATGGCTGGGGAAGCCGTTAGGCCGCAGGATAGGCCTCGGGGTCAATGCGTCGCATCTCGGCCTCGATCCAGGTCTCGGCTTCGCGCATCAGACCCTTGGGGTCACGACCTGCGCTGGGCAGGCCAGGGCCGATGGACACGGTCACCACCCCCGGATGTTTGATGAAGCCCTTGCGTGGCCAGCAGCGGGCCGTGGCCACCGCGATCGGAATCACCGGCGCGCCGGACTGCACGGCGAGACGGGTGCCTGCCGTCTGATACGTTCCCTTGTGACCGCGCGGCATGCGCGTGCCTTCCGGGAACATGATGACCCAGGTGCCCTGCGAGAGCAGGCGGCAGCCCTGCTCGATGACGTGCTTCATGGCCTCGGTGCGCGATTCACGGTCGATGTGAATCATGTCCAGGCGCGCCATCGACCAGCCAAAAAATGGCACCTTGAGTAACTCGCGCTTGAACACAAAGGCCAGCGGATGCGGCATCAGCGTGGGCAACAAAAGGGTTTCCAGCGTTGACTGGTGTTTGGACAGCAGCACCGCTGCGCTGCTTTTGCCCAGCGGCAGATGCTCAAAACCCAACACCTTGAACTGCACCCCCAGAATCACCCGCGTGCCCCACATCACCACGCTGAACCAGTTCACCGCCGTCCACCAGGCGGCGCGGCGTGACAAAAGGGACACCAGCAGCACCGCCAGCGTCCAGGGGATCACGGTGATGACCATCCAGGCCATGTGCAAAATGGATCGAATCAGCGCCAGCATTTTCAGGCCCGTGCCTCTTCACGGCTGAGCAGAAAGTCAACGAACGCCGTCAGATCGTCATGCACCCGGGTGTTAGACGGAAAAGACTCGGGCAGGGCCCTGCCCTTGTAAATGGCGGCTTTGCCGGTCAGCACCAGATGCGGCTCACAGCCGACCGCAACACCGGCAATGACATCACGGGCCGAATCACCCACCACCGGCACGTTTTCAAGATCCAGTCCGTAACGACCTGCAATTTGCTCAAACAACCCGGAGGCGGGCTTACGGCAATAACAGTCGTCCGCTGGCGTATGCGGACAGTAAAACACGGCGTCAATGCGCCCGCCCACCGCTGCCAGCATCTGGTGCATCTTGGTGTGAATGGCATTCAGGTCAGACACCTCGAACAGTCCACGCCCCAGTCCCGACTGGTTGCTCGCTACCACCACATGCCAGGCGGCCTGGTTGAGGCGGGCAATAGCCTCCAGCGCGCCGGGCAGCGGTTTCCATTCGTCCGCCGACTTGATGAAGTCGTCACTGTCTTGGTTGATGGTGCCGTCTCGGTCCAGAATCACCAGCTTGATCGGGGTCATGATGTGCCTTTGTCAGCGTTACAGCAACAGCTCATGCCGCCAGGCGCGACAAATCGGCGACCTGGTTCATGGCCAGGTGCAGGGCTTTGAGCAGGCCCAGGCGATTCAGTCGCAAATCAAGTGCTTCTGCATTGACCATCACGCCGTCAAAAAACGCATCCACCGGCGCGCGCAAGGCCGCAAGGGTTTGCAGCGCGGCGGTGTAATCGCCGGTAGCAAGCTGCACCTGGGCGCGCGGCGCGATGTCCTGCATGGCTGCATACAGCGCTTTTTCGGCGTCTTCTTTCAGCAGCAGTTCGCTGACATGGGCATCGACAACGGCCGCCGCATCGGCCTTTTTCAGGATGTTGCTAATGCGTTTGTTGGCGGCAGCCAGCGCCGGCGCTTCGGCCAGCGCGGCAAAGGCGCGCACCGCCGCCAGACGGCGCGGCACGTCGCCGAGACGTTGCGGACGCAGCGCCAGCACGGCATCGACTTCCAGCGCGCTGTAGCCCTGCTCACGCAGCCCCCCCCCCAAGCGGTCATAGACAAAGTCGCAGAGTGCCGACCCAGCATCGGTAATCTTGCTGCCAAAAGCCGGTACAGCAGCCGCCACCAGCGCATTCAAATCAAGCGCCAGATTTTTTTCAACCAGCATCCGGATCACACCCAGCGCATGGCGGCGCAGGGCAAACGGGTCCTTGTCACCGGTGGGCAGGTTACCGATGCCAAACATGCCGACCAGGGTTTCCAGCTTGTCGGCCAATGCCACCACCACGCCGACCGGGTTGCGCGGCAAGGCATCACCGGCAAAACGGGGCTTGTAATGGTCTTCAATGGCCTCGGCAATATCGGCGTCCAACCCGTCGTGACGGGCGTAATAGCCGCCCATGATGCCTTGCAGTTCAGGGAACTCACCCACCATGTCGGTCAGCAGGTCGGTCTTGGCCAGACGCGCGGCCAGTTCGGCGCGCTCGGCCAGCGCCTCACCCCCGAGTGGCAGCGCAAGCGCGCGTGCAATGGCGCACACGCGTGCCATGCGCTCACCCTGCGTGCCCAGTTTGTTGTGGTAAACCACCTTGTCAAGACCGGCGACGCGGGATTCGAGCGTTTTCTTGCGGTCCTGGTCATAGAAGAACTTGGCATCGCTCAGGCGCGGGCGCACCACTCGCTCGTTGCCACCAATCACGGCGCTGGCGTCTGCCGGGCTGATGTTGCTCACCACCAGGAACTGGTTCGTCAATTTACCCTGGGTGTCGAGCAACGGAAAGTATTTCTGGTTGGCCTTCATCGTGAGGATCAGGCACTCTTGTGGCACCGCCAGAAACTGCGGCTCAAATTGACAGGTCAGCACATTGGGGCGCTCCACCAGGGCTGTGACTTCATCGAGCAAAGCGTCGTCCATCAGCACCTCAAAGCCTGGTCCCAGGCGTTCGGCGGCTTGCGCAAGTTGTTGCACGATGGCAAAGCGCCGATCGCCAAAGCTGGCAATCACGGCACCGTCGCGCAGCAGCGTGCTGGCGTAGTCGTCGGCGTGATCCACCTGCACCGGCGACTTGTGCGCCTCAAAACGGTGGCCCTGCGTCAGCTTGCCAGACGTCAGGCCGAGCGCCTTGACCGGCACCACGGTGCTGCCATGCAAGGCCACCAGGCCATGCGCCGGACGCACAAAGTTCACGCTGCTCCAGCCCGGCAGTTCGCAATCAGTCGCCAGCTGGTAACTCATCATTTTGGGAATCGGCAACTGAGCCAGCGCCGCCTGCAAGGCTTGCTGCAAGCCGACGTCGAGCGTGGCGCCAGTCACCTGGCTGTCGTAAAACAACGCCTCGGCCTTGCCGTCCGGGGCCTTGCGCAGCGCCGCCACGGCAAACACCGGGTCGGACACATCAGCCCCTAGCGCCTGCAGTTTCTTCAGCAAAGCAGGGGTCGCCAGGCCATTGGCATCAAGCCCGACGCTCACCGGCATCAGCTTTTGCTGCACTGCGGTGTCGGCCGCCTTGGCCGCCACATGGGTGATGTGCGCGGCCAGGCGACGCGGTGACGCAAACGGCGTGGCCACCGAATCGCCCGAGGCCAGGCCCAACTGGCGCAACTGGGCGCACAACTGGCTGGCAAACACCTCACCAAGTTTTTTCAGCGCCTTGGGTGGCAGCTCTTCGACAAACAGTTCAACGAGAAGGTTTTGGTGGGTCATTTCATGCAGCTTTCTTGGTCATTTCAGCAACCCAGGCACGCGGTGCCATCGGGAAACCCAGACGCTCGCGGCTGTCAAAGTAGCTTTGCGCCACACCGCGCGCCAGCGTGCGGATGCGGCCAATGTAGGCAGCACGCTCGGTCACAGAAATGGCACCACGGGCGTCCAGCAGATTGAAACTGTGCGCGCATTTGAGCACCTGCTCGTAGGCGGGTAGCGCCAGTTGGACGTCCATCAGGTGCTTGGCCTGCTTTTCATGGGCCGTGAAGGCGGTAAACAGGAAGTCGGCGTCGCTGTGTTCAAAGTTATAGGTGGACTGCTCGACCTCGTTTTGCTTGTAGACGTCGCCATAGCTGAGCTGGGTGCCATCGGGCGACTCGGTCCAGATCAGGTTGTAAACATTGTCCACCCCTTGCAGGTACATGGCCAGGCGCTCCAGGCCGTAGGTGATCTCGCCGGTGATGGGGCGGCAATCAATGCCGCCGACTTGCTGAAAGTAGGTGAACTGCGTGACTTCCATGCCGTTGAGCCAGACTTCCCAGCCCAGGCCCCAGGCGCCCAGCGTGGGATTTTCCCAGTCGTCCTCGACAAAGCGGATGTCGTTCTTCTTCAGATCGAAACCGAGCGCCTCCAGCGAACCCAGGTAGAGCTCCAGAATGTTGCTGGGCGCGGGCTTGAGCACCACCTGGTACTGGTAGTAATGCTGCAGACGGTTCGGATTTTCGCCATAGCGGCCGTCCTTGGGGCGGCGGCTGGGCTGCACGTAGGCGGCCTTCCAGGGCTCCGGCCCGAGCGCCCGCAAAAATGTCGCGGTGTGCGAGGTGCCCGCACCGACCTCCATGTCATAGGGCTGCAACAGCGCGCAGCCCTGGGCGTCCCAATACGACTGCAGTTTCAAAATGATTTGCTGGAAGGTCAACATAAGCGGTGGGGGCAGCTTGCAAAGCCGCCCGGAAGTAAAAATGGTGACGCAAGCGCTTGCGTCTGAATCGTCAATTTTACGGGCTTATGACAGTGGCCAATGCTGCCTTTGCCGGGCGCCTGTACCAGGCCAGGAGCAGCAGGCACAACCCCATGATCGTCAATGGCCACAGACCCCAGCGGGCCAGCCACCAGGCATAGGGGGTAATGCCGGTCCGCCCTTCCACCGTGCCGTGCAGCGCCATGGCGGTGTGCGGCGTGGCCGCATGGATCACGCGGGCGCGGTGGTCGACGATGGCGGTCTGCCCGGTGTTGGTGGCCAGCAAAAATGGCCTGCCAAATTCCAGCGAACGCAGACGGGCAATTTGCAGATGCTGGTCCATCGCCAGGCTGTCGCCAAACCAGCCCAGGTTGCTGACATTGACCAGCATCGTAGGCGCTTTGGCGTCCACCAGAAACTGGCTGGCCAGCTCTTCGCTGAACAGGTTCTCGTAACAAATGGTGGCGGCCAGCCGCTGCCCCTGCCAATCAAACGTGGGCTGCGGCAGGTCACCACGGTTGAAATCCCCAAGCGGGATGTTCATGAGGTCGGTAAACCAGCGGAAAAACGGCGGGATGAACTCGCCAAACGGCACCAGATGGTGCTTGTCATAACGCCATGGCGCGGCCTGCCCCGGCTTGAACCCAACCACCGAATTGGTATAGCCCTCGCTGAAGCTGCCCAGCGGAACCCCCACCAGCGCCGCCTGCGCACCGCCGGCAAAACGCTGCTGCAAGGCCTGCCAGTAATCTGGCGGCAGTTGCTCGGGCAGCAGCGGCAGCGCCGTCTCGGGGGTGATCACCAGCGCGCTCTGGCTCTGCTGGAGCTGCTCGCCATACCACTGCAGGGCTTTGAGCACGCCGGTTGCCGTATCGAATTTTTCGTTCTGTGGAATATTGCCTTGCAACAGGGTCACGTCGAGCGTACCGGCCGAGCCACCCTGCGGCTGGGGCAGCCACGGCGGCAACAACAGCAGGGCCAGCAACATCATGACAGACAGCAAGGCATTTCCCCATTGGCCAAGCAAAGCGGCGCACCAGGCCAAGGCCAGACAGGCCGCCAGCCCGGCGGCAACAAAGCCGACCCCATACAGTCCAACCCAGGGAATCAGCCCGGCCAGCGGCCCCGCCAGCTGCGCATAACCAATGGCGCCCCAGCCAAAGCCGGTCAGCAACAGGCCACGGGCCAGTTCGGCCAGCAACCACAGGGCGGCAAAAGCCAGTGCCGCCCAAACCGGATGAGGAAGCGCCATGCGCCAGAAAATACCAGCCGCAGCCGCGTAATAAAGTGCCAGCAAGCCGGCCAGCGCCAGCACCGCCAGAACGGCCAGCGGCGCGGCCAGGCCACCATAGGTGTGCATCGAGGTAAACAGCCAGCCAAAGGTGCAGGCCAGCCAGGCGGTGGCAAAAATCCAGCCGCGCAGCACCGCACCCCGCCAGCTGGGGCTGCTGCGCAGCAAACCCACCAGACTTGCCAGCGCCAGCGTTTGTCCCCACCACAGCGTTTGTCCCTGCGCCAGGCCCAGCCAGGCCAGGCTCTGCGGCATGGCCACGGGCCAGGCCAGGCTGGCCGCCTGCAGGGCACCCGCCAGCAGCAGCACCAACTCGGGCATCAAGCCAGAGCCCGCACCCTGCAGCTTATTTGGCACCATCCGGCACCGGCGAGACCTTGAACCATTTCACCGCCCCCCCTTTGGTGTGCATCACCACAAAGTCAAGGCCCGCGCGCACATGGTGCTCACCGCGCCGGGGCACATGGCCCATCTCGTGGGCGATGAGGCCGCCAATGGTGTCGAAGTCTTCATCGGAGTCGGTGCTGTCGAGCTTGACGCCAAAGGCCAGCTCGACACGTTCAATGGTGGTGTCGCCACTCACCCGGTAGCTGCGGTCAGGCAAGCCAAAGATGTCACCTTCGTCATCGGCAATATCAAACTCATCTTCGATTTCACCGACAATTTCTTCCAGCACATCCTCAATGGTGACCAGTCCGGCAACACGGCCAAACTCATCAATCACGATGGCCAGATGGTTGTGGTTGCTCTGAAAATCGCGCAGCAAATCGTTCAGCCCCTTGCTTTCGGGGACAAACACGGCCGGACGCAGCAAGGCGCGGATGTTGAGCTCAGGTGCCCGCTGCAACTTGAGCAGATCCTTGGCCATCAGGATGCCAATGATGTTCTCGCGTTCTCCCTCAAACACCGGAAAACGCGAGTGCGCCGTGTCGATCACTCCGTGCATCATGGCGTCATAGGGATCGTCGATGTTGATCAGCTCCATGCGGGTGGTGGGCACCATGACGTCGCCAGCACTCATGTCAGCCATGCGGATCACGCCTTCCAGCATCTTGCGCGAATCGGCGCCAATGAGCTGGTTGTGCTCGGCTTCGGCCAGGGTTTCTATCAACTCGTCGGTCGAATCCGGCCCGGGGTGGATGAACTCGGCAATTTTTTGCAAAAAAGTGCGTTTATCTTCCCGGTCGGGACGCGTTGGGTAGGGATCGGACACAGCCAGTCAGGCAGGACATGCGGTTGTTGAACAAGCCATAAGGATAGCGGATAACGCATTTGCCCTATCAAAAGCCGAATGCGACTCGGGCATCACTCGCTATTTTTAGTCGTGCCACGGCCACGCCAGGCGCTTTGCAGGCTGGCGATGGTGTTATGAATTTGCCTGGCTTGCACCTTCAGACGGTAATTGGCCTGGGCCAATTGTTCTTCAACCAATTCGGTCAAATGGCTATTGAGGGTGGCTGGCGGCAACACCAGATAGCCTTCTGTTTCTGCCCCGTCACGCACAAACGTGGCCCCGGCGTGACTGGCAATCCGGAGCATGGCAGCGTTTTCGCTCAGCACATGAACATACAACTTGCCCACCCCCACATTGCGGGCGTGCATCACGGCGCGCTCGAACAAACGGGACCCGTAGTGCCGGCCTCGCGCCTGTACCAGCACAGAAACGCCGAATTCGGCACTGGGATTGGCGCCGGTATCAGATGCATAGGCCAGATGGGCCAGCGCAATCAGCACCAGATTCCGGTTGTAAATACCAAAAATTTCATCGCGATCAAAATCCAGGCCGTTCACATAGTGCTCGATCTGCGCATCGTTGGCGGCAAACCCAAACCGGTAATAGCGGTCATGGGCATCAAGTGCCTTGAGGTGCCTGGCAATGCGCGCGCGGTGGTTTTCGCCCAGCGAGCGAATCGGCACCATGACATCCGGTTTTCTGGGCGCAACGGCAGACCCCGCACCAAGCGATGCAGCAGGATAGAAAAAACGGGGCAGGATGTCGAACATAGGACTCGAATATAAGGGTTTTCCCTAGGTATTGATCTCTAGAGCGCATAACTCGCGTCAAGTTGTTGGGTTTTTCACAACTTGGCTGGATAAACTTGACGCACGATGCAAGCTTCAAACCAGATACGGGAGTCTATCTCCAGGGTGGTTGCACTGCGCCAAAAGGTTGTCGATCAACCCGACTTGGCGCTGGCGCTTCACACCGTCAAGCAGGTCCAGGCGCGGCGTTTCTCTGGCAGTTACCAGGACCTGCTGCACTCGGCCAGCTACGCCGCCTGCGCCAATTTCTTTCTGGAAGAGCTGTACGGCGCCAAGGACTTCGCCGAGCGCGATGCCCAGTTCGCCCGCATTGCCGGCGCACTGGAGCGCACCTTTCCCCAGCAGGTGGTCGCAACCGCGGTGGCTTTGGCCGAACTGCATCAATTGACCGAAGAACTGGATCTGGCCATGGCCCTGAACTGGCAGCTGCAACCAGAATTGCCCACGGCGCAAGCCTATGTACTGGCCTGGCGTGCCGTCGGGCACCGTGAAGACCGTCATCAGCAACTCAACACGGTGCTGGAGATTGGACAGGAACTCGGCCAGCTGACACGCAAACCGGGCTTGTACTTCATGCTGAAAATGATGCGCAAACCGGCGCAGCTGGCCGGCCTGGGGGCGCTGCAGAATTTCCTCGAGTCCGGCTTTCGGCACTTTGCCGACCTGGCCCACAACAAGGGCACAGTCGACAGTTTTCTGGACACCGTCAGAACACGCGAATCGGCCTGGCTGGACCGCCTGTTCGATGCGCCGGCTGCCACTTGCGTGACCGAATTGGCGCAAAACCTGTCCTTGACCGACGCGGACCAACGCTGAGCTTGCTGTCCGTACCCGCCACTCCCCTTCTGTTTTAAAAGGTTCATTGTGCAACTCCCCCATGGCATCACCCTGTTCGAGCGCGGCTGGCTGTCCTCCAACAACATCCTGATCCGTGGCAAAAGCCACTGCGCGCTGGTTGACAGCGGATACGCCAGCCACGCCACACAGACCCTGGCGCTGGTGCAGTCAGCCCTGCATGGCCAGCCGCTCGACCTGCTGCTCAACACCCATTTGCACAGCGACCACTGCGGTGGCAATGCCCTGCTGCAGGCGCACTACCCCCAGCTGCAAACCCTGATTCCGCCGGGACACGCGCGCTTTGTGACACCTTGGGACCCGGTGGCCCTGTCCTACCAGCCCACGGGTCAAACCTGCCCTGCCTTTGCCTACAGCGCCACACTGCAGCCCGATACGGAAATCATGTTGGGCGACCAGCGCTGGGAAATTCACGCGGCGCCGGGGCACGACCCCCATTCGGTGATCCTGTTTCAGCCCGAACACCGTCTGCTGATCTCGGCCGATGCCTTGTGGGAAAACGGTTTTGGCGTGGTATTTCCGGAACTTGACGGCGCCGACGCCTTCAATGAAGTGGGGCAAACCCTTGACGTGATCGAGGCGCTGGCCCCAGCCATAGTCATCCCCGGCCACGGCACACCATTTTCAGATGTGGCCGAGGCGCTGGCCCGGGCGCGCAGGCGGCTTGACGGTTTTGCCCAGGCACCGGAAAAACACCTCCGGTATGCCGCCAAGGTGCTGCTCAAATTCAAACTGCTCGATGCCCGGCACTTGCCGCTGGCGGACTTGCTGCAATGGGCACAGCGCACCCCGTTGATGCAGCGGATTTACCAGTCCGGCGCGCTGGCTGGCCAGCCATTCCAGGACTGGGTACTGACCCTGGTGGATGAACTGGTGCGCAGTGGCGCGGCCAGCCGCGACCAGCAAATCGTCAGCAACGCTTAATCAGTTGGGGTCAGAGCACGTCGCTACGCGAGTGGTCTGACCCGCAAGATCTCAAACATTGTTGTTACGCACGCCGCTGGCCACATGGCCGGCGGGCACATGCCGGGCGGCCGATTCGATGTGACCGGTCTGGTCGTCAAAGAAAAAATCAGGCTCGAACTCACGCAAGAACTCGCCCTTGGCCAAGCCGCCCAGGAACATGGCTTCATCGACCTCGATGTTCCAATTCATCAGAGTTCGGATGGCGCGCTCATGCGCTGGTGCGCTGCGCGCCGTGACCAGCGCGGTGCGGATACGCATGGCCGGTGTGCCGGCCTGTTGCAGGCGCTGCAAGGCAAACAGCAGGGGTTTGAACGGGCCATCGGGCAGGGGCAACCCGGCTTTCTCGATCTCATGCTGGTGAAAGGCGTGCAAGCCCTGCGTCTGGTACACCTGTTCGGCCTCATCGCTGAACAGCACCGCGTCGCCGTCAAAGGCGATGCGCACTTCGGCAGGGTGCGCGTCGCTGGCGTGAACCGAGCGCGGGTACACCTGGGCGGCCGGCACACCGGCATCGAGCGCGGCGCGCACATCGCTCAGGTGGGTGCTTAAAAACAGGTTGGCGTGCAAGGGCTTCAGGTAGCGCCAGGGCGGCTGCCCACGCGTGAAGCTGCCGCGCTCAATGGCCAGGCCATAGTGCTGCGCCGAGCGGAACACCCGCATGCCCGAGACCGGGTCGTTGCGCGAGAGAATAACGACCTCCACCGGGTGGTTGTGATGGGCTGGCGCGGCCTGGTTGAAGGCCAGCAACTTCTGCACCAGCGAAAACGCCACGCCGGGCCTGGCGGGCAGGTCCAGACGCTGCAGTTGCAGCGCCATGTAGGCGCGGTCATCGTTCTGCTCAAATACCTCGTTTTCTTCCTCGAAGTCAAACAGGGCGCGGCTGGAAATCGCCACCACCAGCTTGCCGTCGAGGCTGGCGCTCATGATTGCAGAAACATCCGGAACACCGGATTCGCTGTTTCCTCCACATAGGGGTAGCCCAAGGTGGCCAGAAACTCGTTGAAGGCCTGTGAATCACTCGCTGGCACCTGGATGCCCACCAGGATACGGCCATAGTCTGCGCCCTGGTTGCGGTAATGGAACAGGCTGATGTTCCAGTTGGGCCGCAACAGGCTCAAAAACTTGAGCAAGGCACCGGGCCGCTCGGGGAACACAAAGCGCAGCAAGCGCTCATCTTCGGCCAGCGCCGAGTGCCCGCCCACCATGTGGCGAACATGCTCCTTGGCCAGTTCGTCGTGGGTCAGATCGAGCGCCTCAAAACGGTGCCTGCTGAGGTGCGCCGCTATCCTGCCCGACTCGCCCTTGGCGGCGGTGGTCAGCCCGACAAAGACATGGGCCTTGTGCGCGTCGCTGATGCGGTAGTTGAATTCGGTCACGTTGCGCAGCGTCTTTGGCCCCCCAAAACTGGGCAGGTCGCCAATCAGTTCGCAAAAGCGCCGGAAGCTGCCACGTTCCTCGGGAATCGTCACGGCAAACAAGGCTTCGCGCTCTTCACCCACTTCGGCGCGTTCGGCAACAAAGCGCAGGCGGTCAAAGTTCATGTTGGCACCGCACAGAATGGCGGCGTAGGTTTCGCCCTTTTTCTTGTGCGTAGCCACATACTGCTTGATGGCCGCCACCGCCAGGGCGCCAGCCGGCTCCACAATGCTGCGGGTGTCGACAAACACATCCTTGATGGCAGCGCACACCGCGTCGGTATCGACCAGCATGTAGTCGTCCACCAATTCACTGGCCACACGGAAAGTTTCTTCGCCCACCAGCTTCACCGCCGTGCCGTCCGAGAACAGGCCTACATCAGCCAGGGTGACGCGCTTTTTGGCGCTCACCGACTGCGTCATGGCGTCGGAATCGTTCATTTGCACGCCAATCACCTTGATCTCGGGGCGCAGCGCCTTGATGTAATTGGCCACACCGGAAATCAGGCCGCCGCCGCCAATGGCGACAAACACGGCGTCCAGTCGCCCCTGGTGCTGGCGCAGCAGTTCCATCGCAATGGTGCCCTGGCCGGCGATCACATCGGGGTCGTCGAATGGATGGACGAAGGTCAGGCCTTCTTTTTTCTCCAGCGCCACCGCATGCCCATGGGCATCTGAATAGCTGTCGCCAAACAGCACCACCTCGCCGCCAAAGCCGCGCACCGCGTCCACCTTGACCTGCGGCGTGGTGGTGGGCATGACGATGACGGCGCGGCAGCCGAGCCGCTGGGCGCTCAGGGCGACGCCCTGGGCATGGTTGCCGGCCGAGGCGCAAATCACACCTTTTTTCAGGTGGGCCGGGCTCAGGTGCGCCATCTTGTTGTACGCGCCGCGCAGCTTGAAGCTGTGCACCGGTTGCTGGTCTTCGCGCTTGAGCAGCACGGTGTTGTTGAGGCGCGCACTCAGGTCTTGCGCAATTTCCAGGCTGGATTCCACCGCCACGTCATAGACGCGGGCCGTCAGGATCTTTTTGAGGTAGTCCGCTGGGGTCAAAGCTGAAGTTTTCATAGGGTGACAATGATAAGCGCCCCGGTCAAAGTGGCAAAAAGCGACAATCGCCGCTCTTGAACCTTGAAGGAAACCTGAACATGGAATGCACAGTAAGTTGGACCGGCGCTTCGGGAACGCGCTCCGGCATGGGCTTTTTGGCCGAAACCGGTAGCGGCCATACCCTGGTGATGGACGGCGCACCCGATGCCGTCAAACCCGAGAACGGTGGCCAGAACCTGGCGCCACGCCCGATGGAAACCCTGCTGGCCGGTGCCGGCGGCTGCACCGCTTATGACGTGGTGCTGATCCTCAAACGCGGCCGCCACGACGTGCGCGGTTGCAGCGTCAAGCTCGACGCCGAACGCGCCGATACCGACCCCAAGGTGTTCACCAAAATCAACATGCACTTCACCGTGACCGGCAAGGGTGTGCCCTCAGCCGCCGTCGAGCGTGCCATTGCCATGAGCCACGACAAATACTGCTCGGCCAGCGTCATGCTGGGCAAGACCGCAGTCATCAGCACCAGCTTCGAGGTGCTGGAGGCCTGAAAATCAGCCAGTGAGGCCCAGCCTTTGTGGGTGGCACGCCCTCGGGCCGGGGGCTGTTCTGGGGACATTCGCGGCGAGGGCGCCGCTCCCACAGGGCAGTGTTCCCACAGGGCGCCATTCACACAAAACTGGCGAGGTAATGATGGTATTTTTTACCGGATCAAATACGGTGTGCCACGGTGGTCATGACTTTGGCGGCGGCGGCCATCAGGCTCTTGACCGGTGGCGGCAGGTCAATGGCGCCAAGCTCTTTGGCGTCCAGCGCGTGGCGCGCTTCGTCGTCTTTCATCTGTGCCACGATGGCGCGTGAGGCATGGTCACCACTGGGCAAACGGTCCAGGTGACTTTCCAGGTGGGCTTCCACCTGGTTTTCTGTTTCCACTACAAAACCCAGACTCACCTTGTCACCCAGCCTGCCCGCCAGCAAGCCAATGCCAAAGGCCCCGGCGTACCACAGCGGATTGAGCAGCGAGGGACGGTCGCCCAGCTCTTTCAGGCGCTGTTCGGTCCAGGCCAGATGGTTGGTTTCCTCGGCACTGGCTTTTTGAAAATGGGCGCGCAGCGCTTCATTTTTAGTGGCATAGGCTTGCGCGGTGTACAGCGCCTGGGCACAGACCTCGCCCACATGGTTAACACGCATCAGCGCCCCCGCCTCTTTTTTGTCGAACTCCGAGAGCTCGGTGGCATCACCCGGTACGGTCGGGCAGGCCTGGGTGCCACGGTGCTGGGCAAACACCGTGCGCAAGGCATCGTCCACGGTGCTCAAAAATTGGTCCATCATATTGATTCCAGTTTTGTTGGTTGGCGGCCTGGCTTGACGCAGGCAATTCGCAGCTTGTATTGTAAATTTGTGCGCTATATTGCTGGTCATGAAGGCAAATTCACCCTTGTCAGCACCCTTGGCGGCTGAACTGCAGTCCTTGTTGCAGCGTCATGGCAGGGATGCGTATGCCCTGGTTCAAATCCTGCGCGAATTTCAAGCCCTGGCAGGCTGGTTGCCGCGACCGGCCTTGCATCACATGGCCGAGGCATTGAATCTGAGCTTGGCCCAGGTGCAGGGGGTCGCGGATTTCTACCGGTTTTTTCACACCGAACCGGTGGGCAGTTACCGCGTGCTGTTCAGCGACAACATCACCGACCGCATGCTCGGCAGCGAGGCCCTGTTGCGGCAATTGTGCGGCTTGCTGAAAGTGGCACCCGGCCAGCTGCGCGCCGATGGCCGCGTCAGTGTGGCCACCAGCTCTTGCACCGGCCTGTGCGACCAGGGACCGGCGGCGCTCATCAACCACCATCAGGTCGTCACCCGGCTGACCCCTGAGCGCATGGCGCAGATGGCCGAGTTGATTGAACAGCAAGTACCACCCGCGCAATGGCCGCCGGAATGGTCGCAGGTTGACGACCAGATTCGCCTGGCGGATGTCAAACTGGGCGCGCAACCGCCACCCGGTGCAGCGCTGTCCGCCGCCCTGGCACGCGAACCCCAGGCCATGCTCGACGACCTGAAGCGTTCCAAATTGCGCGGACGCGGCGGCGCCGGTTACGCCACCGGCACCAAATGGCAGCTGTGCCGCAATGCCGTGGGGCAAGCGCATTACGTGGTCTGCAATGCCGACGAAGGCGAGCCCGGCACCTTCAAGGACCGGGTGCTGCTCACCAGCTATGCCGACACCCTGTTCGAGGGCATGACCATCGCGGCCTGGGTGGTCGGTGCCAGCCAAGGGCTGGTGTATCTGCGCGGCGAGTACCGCTACCTGCTGGAACACCTGCAAGCTGTGTTGCAAGGCCGGCGCGAACAGGGGCTGCTGGGCAGCAGCATCCAGGGCAAGGCCGGCTTTGACTTTGACATTGCCATCCATGTTGGTGCCGGGGCTTATGTCTGCGGCGAAGAGTCGGCGCTGATCGAGTCGCTCGAAGGCAAGCGCGGCGTGCCGCGCATCCGCCCGCCGTTTCCGGTGGAACACGGCTACCGGGGTCAGCCCACCACGGTCAACAACGTCGAAACCTTTTGCGCCGTGACCCATATCGCCGTGCATGGCGGCGCCTGGTGGGCGCGCATTGGCACGGCGCAATCGACCGGCACCAAGATCCACTCGGTCTCCGGCGACTGCGAGCGCCCCGGCATTTACGAGTACCCCTTTGGCACCCGCATCGGCCGTATCCTGGAAGACTGCGGTGCCCGCAACACCCAGGCAGTGCAGGTCGGCGGTCCCTCGGGCATGTGCCTGTCAGTGCTGGAATTTGACCGTCGCATCGGCTTTGAGGATGTGCCCACAGCGGGCGCCTTCATGGTGTTTGACCGCCGCCGCGACATGTTCGAGGTGGCGCGCAACTTTGCCCATTTTTTCGCCCATGAGAGCTGCGGTTTTTGCACACCGTGCCGCGTCGGCACCGAACTCGTGTTGCGCCAGATGGACAAACTCAAGCGCGGCTATGGCTCCAGTGCCGACATCCAGGTGCTATTCGAACTTGACAAATTGATGCACGGTGCCACCCACTGCGGTCTGGGCGCCGCCGCCTGCAACCCCTTGCACGACACCATTGCCAAATTTCGTCCGGCCTATGAGCAGCATTTGAAGTCGCTGCACTTTGTCGCCGGTTTTGACATGGACGCCGAACTCTCGCAGGCGCGCCGTGCCACCGGACGCAACGACAGCGGCGCGCATCTGGAGAATTTTGAATGAGCACAGAGCACCGCATCGATGCCCTGAGCCCGGGCACGTTTTCGTTGGATGGCCAGGAGGTCGAATTCGGCCCTGGCGACTCCCTGTTGCAGGCCGCCCGACGCGCCGGACACTACATCCCGCACCTGTGCTGGCACCCGGACTTTGCCGCGCATGGCTCATGCCGGCTGTGCACGGTCAAAGTCAACGGCCGCAGCGGCGCCGCCTGCACCATTCAAGCCGCCAGCGGGCAGGAGGTCGAAAGCGACACACCCGAACTCAACGCCCAGCGCAAGACCCTGCTGCAGATGCTGTTTGTCGAGGGCAACCACTTTTGCCCTTCATGCGAGAAAAGCGGCAATTGCCTGCTGCAGGCCACCGCTTACCAGATGGGCATGGACGGCCCGCATTTTGAAGAGTTTTACCCCAAGCGCCGGGTCGATGCCAGCCACCCCGACCTGCTGCTGGACCTGAACCGCTGCATCTTGTGCGGCCTGTGCGTGCGCGCCAGTGCGCAAGAAGGCAAGCATGTGTTTGCCATGGGCGGGCGCGGCGTGGCCAGCCATTTGCTGGTCAACAGCCACAGTGGCCAACTGGGCGACAGCACCATCAGCGCGACCGACCGTGCCGCCAACATCTGCCCGTTGGGGGCCATCCTGCCCAAACGACGCGGCTTTGTCGTCCCGATTGGCCAAAGGCGATTTGACAAGCACCCGGTAGCGCAGGAGGACGAAAAATGAACTCCGCTGCGCCTGACGACCGGCCACTGCACGCGCCGCGCAAAGTCAAGGTCGCCACGGTGTCGCTGGCGGGCTGTTTTGGCTGCCATATGTCGATCCTCGACATCGACGAGCGCCTGCTGGAACTGCTGGAACACGTCGAATTTGACCGCTCGCCACTGACCGACATCAAGGCCATAGGCCGCTGCGACATCGGCCTGATCGAGGGCGGACTGTGCAACGCCGAGAACGTACAGGTGCTGCGCGAATTCCGAGCGCACTGCAAGACACTGGTGGCCGTAGGAGCCTGCGCCATCAACGGCGGCCTGCCGGCCCAGCGCAACCAGCGCGACGTGGGCCAGATGATGTGCGAGGTGTATTGCAGCCACAATGGCACGGTGGCTGGCAGCCAGGTACCCAACGACCCCGAGTTGCCGCTGCCACTGAACCATGTGCACCCGATCCACGAGGTGGTGCATGTGGACTATTTCCTGCCCGGCTGTCCACCCAGCGCCGACGCCATCTGGTCGTTTCTGACCGACCTGCTGGCCGGACGCACGCCGCAGCTGGGGCATGGGTTGATTCACTATGACTAACAGACTTCCATCGGCCCGAGGGCGGACTGGTTGCTGTGGGAGCGGCGCCCTCGCCGCGATGGCCTTCGCCTCAAGGGACACGCCATGACTTTTGCACTTGAAACCGCCGCGCACCCCGAGCAACTGCGCCGGGTGGCGATTGACCCGGTGTCGCGCGTCGAGGGACACGGCAAGGTGACGTTGCTGCTCGATGCCGACAACCACATCGCGCAGGTGCGCCTGCACATTGTCGAGTTCCGGGGCTTCGAGAAATTCATCGAGGGCCGGCCTTACTGGGAAGTGCCGGTGATGGTGCAGCGCCTGTGCGGCATCTGCCCGGTGTCGCACCATCTGGCAGCGGCCAAGGCCTTTGATCGCGTGGTCGGCGCCACGCCGGTGAGCGCCAGCGCCAACGCCGTGCGGCGTTTGATGCACTACGGGCAAATCCTGCAATCCCATGCGTTGCATTTTTTCCACCTGTCGTCGCCCGACCTGCTGTTTGGTTTTGATTCGGAAGTGGCCCGACGCAACATCGTGGGCGTGGCGCAAGCCCACCCCGAGATCGCCAAAAAAGGCATATTGCTGCGCAAGTTCGGCCAGGAAATCATCCGCATCACTTCGGGCAAGCGCGTCCACGGCACGGGCGCAGTGCCGGGCGGCATCAACAAACTCGTGACGCTGGACGAGCGCAACAGCCTACAGCGCGAACTGCCCCAAATGCTGCAATGGGCGCAGGATGCAGTGGACATTGCCAAACAATTGCATGCGCAGAACCCGGCGCTATACAAGCACTTTGGCAGCTTCCGTTCCAAGCTGATGTCGCTGGTGCGCACTGACGGGGCCATGGATTTGTACGACGGTATGCTGCGCGTGCGTGACGAAAATGGCCACATCCTGTTTGACCAGATCGACGACCAGCGTTACCTGGAACTCATCGAGGAAGAAGTGCGCCCCTGGAGCTACATGAAGTTCCCCTACTTGCGCAGCCTGGGCGCGCAACAGGGCTGGTACCGCGTGGGGCCGCTGGCCCGGGTGCAAAACTGCGACTTCATTCCCAGCGAGCGTGCTGAAATCGAGCGCCAGGTCTTCCTTGCCTGGGGCCAGGGCGAGCCGGTGCATGCCACGCTGGCCTACCACTGGGCGCGCATGGTCGAGATGTTGCACGCGGTCGAGGTCATTGCCGAGCTGCTGGTGGACCCGGCGCTGCTGTCGGGCGACCTGCTCAGCAGCAGCGTGCGCCAGCGCCATGGGGTCGGCATGATCGAGGCGCCGCGCGGCACCTTGATCCACGACTACGAGGTGGGCGACGATGACCTGGTGACACGCTGCAACCTGATCGTGTCCACCACCCACAACAACCAGGCCATGAACGAAGCGGTGCGCGCGGTGGCGCGGGACTACCTGGAAGGTCGGGAACTCACCGAAGGCCTGCTCAACCACATCGAAGTCGCCATTCGCGCCTACGACCCCTGCCTGTCCTGCGCCACTCACGCGCTGGGCCGGATGCCGCTGGAAGTGACGCTGCTGGCGGCCGATGGCACGCAGCTGGACCGGATTCAAAGATCATGACCCTCCCAGTGGGAACCTTGTCTTTGTGGGAGGCCTTGCGTTTGTGGGAGGCCCGCCCTCGGGTCGAAGGCTGTCCTGGGGCATTCGCGGCGAGGGCGCCGCTCCCATAGGATACCGCTCCCACAGGGCGCGGCTCCCACAGAACTGATTAGGCTTGCAATGACAGGTGCCACATGACGCCCCCGCTGCTGGTGCTGGCCTGGGGCAATCCAAGCCGGGGCGATGATGCACTGGGGCCGCTGTGCCTGGCAGCGCTGCGCGAGCAACTGCCAGACGGCTTGCAAGACCAGGTTGAGTTTCTGGAAGATTACCAGTTGCAAATTGAGCACGCGCTCGATCTGGTCGGCCGTGCACGCGTGCTCTTCATTGACGCCAGCCTGAACTGCCCTGCACCATTTGAACGCAGCGCATTACGTGCAAGCCAAGATGCCAGCCTGACCACCCACGCCCTGTCGCCGCAGGCCTTGCTGCAGGTCTACCAGGATGTACAGGGGACAGCACCACCGCCCTGCACTTTGCTGGCGATTCGTGGCGAACAGTTTGAACTGGGTGCACCGCCCAGCCCGGCGGCGCTGGCGCACCTGAAAAGCGCCCTGGCCTGGGCTAGTCAGTGGTTGCTGAACGCCCACTGAATCCCTGCAACATCATCCCAGCGCGTCGTTCACCTGCTCATTGAATTCCGCCAGACTCTGCGCTGTCTGGACTTCGCGCGGCAAGGCGTCGCGCACTGAAAACACCCCCAGGATTTTGTTGGCTTCCGTGACGATGGGCAAATGCCTGAAGCCACGCTCGATCATGATCAGCACCGCATCGGCCACCTTGGTTTCGGGCACCACACAGAGCGGGCCGCGCGTCATGATGTCAGCTACCGTGGTGGTGGCGGGATCGAGTGACTTGGCCACCAGGCGGGTCATCAGGTCGCGCTCGGTCACGATCCCCAGCAGCGTGTTGCTGGCATCAATGACCAGCACACTGCCGCAATTGGCCCGCGTCATGACACAGGCCGCAGAATAAACCGTGGCAGTGGGCACCACGCTGACCACATGGCGCTGAGCCATGGATTGAAAAACAGTGCGTTCGGACATGGCAGACTCCTCGGGTGCTGATGGGTTGATGGGTTCAACGCAGGGCCGCGTTGATTTTTTCCAACGCTTTGGCGCCCGGATTGAGTTGCGCGGCGTTCAGGGTATTGAGCGGCACGGCGCAGGTGTTCATCGCCGTGTGCAGGTCCGTGGCCAGCGGGTCCAGGTACAGCAGACCGGTGACCACCTCGCCGCGCGCCTGATGCTGCTGCATGTAGCCCATGGCGGCATAGCGGTCGGTGGGGTCGTAATCGGCATTCAGTTTGCGCAAGCGCAACACCGAACCGTCGTGCTGTTCCACTTCGACAAGCTCGCCGGGGGCGTAGTCGGCGGTGATCTCGTGCCCTGGGGTGATGAAGTCGATGCGGCTCACGGCTTCGTTGTGCTGGCGCACATAGTCGTAGCTCTTGGTGCTGCCACCGTGGTTGTTGAAGGTCACGCAGGGGCTGATGACATCAATGAAGGCTGCGCCGCCATGCGCCATGGCCCCCTTGATGAGCGGCACCAGCTGGGCCTTGTCGCCCGAGAAACTGCGCGCCACAAAGGTGGCCCCCAATTGCAGCGCAATGCCCACCAGATCAACCGGGCTGTCGCTGTTGACGACGCCTTTCTTGCTCTTGGAGCCACGGTCTGCGGTGGCCGAGAACTGGCCTTTGGTCAGGCCGTAAACACCGTTGTTTTCCACGATGTAGGCCATGCGCACGCCGCGCCGCATGGCGTTGGCAAACTGGCCCAGGCCAATCGAGGCCGAGTCACCGTCGCCTGAAATGCCGAGGTACAACAGCTCCCGATTGGCCATGTTGGCACCGGTCAACACGCTGGGCATGCGCCCATGGACGGTGTTGAAGCCGTGCGAGGCACCCAGAAAGTAGTCCGGCGTTTTGGAACTGCAACCAATGCCCGAGAGCTTGGCCACGCGGTGCGGCTCAATGTCCAGGTCCCAGCAGGCCTGGACGATGGCGGCCGAAATGGAGTCATGACCACAGCCCGCACACAGGGTTGAAATGCGGCCTTCGTAGTCGCGCCGGGTGTAGCCCACCTTGTTGGTGTGCAAGGTGGGGTGATGCAGCCTGGGTTTGGCAATAAAAGTCATACCAGCTCCTTTTGCACATGATCGTGAATGTTTTTGATGATGAAGCGCGCGGTGATGGGCGTGCCGTCGTAATGCAGCACGGGCACCAGTTTGGCCGGGTTGACCTCCAGCTCATTGATGAGCATGGTGCGCATCTGGCCGTCACGGTTCTGTTCTGCGACAAACACCTTGTCGTGCGCGGCGATGAATTCCCGCACGGAATCTGGAAATGGAAACGCACACAGACGCATGGCATCGACATGATCGCCGTTGGTCTCCAGCACATCCAGCGCCTCACGCATGGCGGGGGTGGTGGAGCCGTAGTAAATGATGCCCAGTTTGGTGGGCTCGGCGGCCTTGCGGAACACCGGCTGGGGCACCAGGGTCTCGGCCGTTTTGAATTTATGCAAGAGCCGCTCCATGTTGTAGATGTAGTCGGCCCCAGCCTCGGAATACATGGCCTGCGGATTGCGCGAAGTGCCACGGGTGAAAAAAGCACCCTTGCTCGGGTGGGTGCCGGGCAAGGTGCGCCACGGAATGCCGTCACCGTCGACATCCTTGTAGCGACCAAAAGGCTTGCCGGCTTCGAGTTCTTCGGCGGTCATGATCTTGCCGCGGTCGTATTCCTTGGCGTCGTCCCAGACAAAGGGCTTGCACAGGCGCTGGTTCATGCCGATGTCGAGGTCGGTCATGACAAAAATGGGCGTCTGCAGGCGCTCGGCCAGGTCCAGCGCGGCGGCCGAATGGGTAAAGCACTCGTGCGGATCCTGCGGAAACAGCAGCACGTGCTTGGTGTCACCATGCGAGGCGTAGGCGCAGGCCAGCAGGTCCGCCTGCTGGGTGCGTGTGGGCATGCCGGTGCTTGGGCCGCCGCGCTGCACGTTGATGATGGTCACCGGAATCTCGGCAAAATAGGCCAGGCCGATGAACTCGGTCATCAGCGACACACCGGGGCCCGACGTGGCCGTGAAAGCCCGCGCGCCGTTCCAGCCCGCGCCCACCACCATGCCGATGGAGGCCAGTTCGTCTTCGGCCTGCACGATGGCAAAGCGGTGCTGCCCGGTGGCCGGGTCAATGCGGAATTTCTCGCAGTATTTCTGGAACGCCTCGGGGATCGAGGTGGACGGGGTAATGGGATACCAGGCAGCCACGGTGGCGCCGCCATACACCAGGCCCAGGCCGGCGGCACTGTTGCCGTCGGTGAAAATCTGGTCACCCACGTTGTCGGCGCGCCGCACCCGAATGCCCAGCGGCGCCTGCATGTGCGTTTTGACGTAATCGCGCCCCATGTGCAGCGCCTTGATGTTGGATTCCAGCAGGCGCTCCTTGCCCTTGAACTGCTCGGCAAAGAGCTTCTCGAACACCTCGGCGTCCACATCCAGCAGCACCGACAGGGCGCCCACGTAAATGATGTTCTTGAACAACTGGCGCTGGCGCGGGTCGGTGTAGGCGTTGTTGGCAATTTCGGTCAGCGGCACACCCATGGTGTGCACGTCGTCACGAAACTTGTTGGGCGGCATGGGGCGCGTGCTGTCATAAAACAGGTAGCCGCCGGACTCGATCTCGGCAATGTCGGCGTCCCAGGTTTGCGGGTTCATGGCGACCATCATGTCGACGCCGCCACGCCGGCCGTGGTAACCCTTCTCACACACGCGGGCTTCGTACCAGGTGGGCATGCCCTGGATGTTGCTGGGAAAAATATTGCGCGGGCTCACGGGCACGCCCATGCGCATCACCGCCTTGGCAAACAGCTCATTGGCCGAGGCCGAACCCGAGCCGTTGACATTGGCAAACTTGATGACGAAATCGTTGATGGCTTCTATGCGCTTCATGCGGCCTCCGGTTGGGCAATGTGGGCTGCAGGGGTGGGTTTGGCATCTCTGCACTTGGGACCCGCCTGCGTGGTATTGAGCAGAAACTTCTGCATGTCCCAGGCCCCGGTGGGACAACGCTCGGCACACAAACCGCAGTGCAGGCAAACGTCTTCGTCCTTCACCATGACACGACCGGTCTTGAGTTCGGCGGACACATACAAATCCTGCCCGGTATGGGTGGCTGGTGCCTTGAGGCGGGTGCGTAGGTCAGCTTCGTCGCCATTGGCGGTGAAAGTGATGCAGTCCATCGGACAAATGTCAACGCAGGCATCGCACTCAATGCAGGTGTTGCGGTTGAACACGGTCTGCACGTCGCAGTTCAGGCAGCGGCTGGCCTCCTTGAACGCGGTAGCGGCATCAAAACCTAACTCGACTTCGATCTTGATGCTGGCCAGTGCGGTTTCGGCTGCGGCCCATGGCACTCTGAAGCGCACATCGTTCGACACATCGTTGCGGTAGCTCCACTCGTGGATGCCCATTTTTTGCGACATCAAATTGACCGTGGGTGATGGCCGACGCGCCACGTCCTCACCATTGAGCAGCCGGTCGATCGACACCGCCGCCTCGTGCCCGTGGGCCACGGCGGTGATGATGTTCTTGGGTCCGTAAGCCGAATCACCGCCAAAAAACACATTCGGCAGGGTGGACTGGAAAGTACCTTCGGTCAGCACCGGCAGGCCCCATTTGTCAAACTCGATGCCGCAGTCGCGCTCGATCCAGGTGAAGGCGTTTTCCTGACCGACGGCAATCAGCACCTCGTCACAAGGCACCAGCACATCGGGCTCGCCGGTTGGAACCAGGCTGCGTTTGCCCTTGGCGTCGTACTCGGCTCGAACGATCTCAAACGTCATGCCGGTCAGCTTGCCATTGTCATGTTCAAACGATTTGGGTACGTGGTAATTCAGAATCGGGATGCCTTCGTGCTGCGCATCTTCTTTTTCCCAAGGGGAGGCTTTCATTTCCTCAAAGCCGCTGCGCACAATCACCTTCACATCCTTGCCGCCCATGCGCCGCGCACTACGGCAGCAGTCCATGGCGGTGTTGCCACCGCCCAGGACAATCACACGCTCGGCGGTTTTGCTGATGTGGCCGAACGACACCGACATCAGCCAGTCGATGCCGATATGAATGTGCGCTGCCGCCTCCTTGCGCCCTGGCACCACCAGATCGCGTCCGCGCGGTGCGCCGCTGCCCACAAAAATGGCGTCATAACCCTGGCCCAGCAGCGTTTTCAACGAATCGATGCGTTGCCCGGGCCTGAAGTCCACGCCCAGGTCCAGGATGTAACCGGTTTCCTCGTCCAGTACCGACTCGGGCAAACGGAACTTCGGAATCTGGGTGCGCACAAAGCCACCGGCCTTGCTTTCGCCCTCAAACACGGTCACGGCATAACCCAGCGGCACCAGGTCACGCGCCACCGTCAGGGAGGCCGGACCGGCGCCCACGCAGGCCACCCGCTTGCCGTTGGCTGGCGCCACCGTGGGCATGCGCGACTTGACGTCGTCCTTGAAGTCGGCCGCCACCCGTTTCAGGCGGCAAATGGCCACCGGCTCGGGCTTTTTGCTGTTGTTTTCTTCGACCCGGCCACGCCGGCAGGCCGGCTCGCAGGGGCGGTCGCAGGTGCGACCCAAAACACCCGGAAACACGTTGCTCACCCAATTGATCATGTAGGCGTCGCTGTAGCGACCCTGCCCGATCAGGCGGATGTACTCGGGTACGGGAGTGTGGGCCGGACAGGCCCACTGGCAATCAACGACCTTGTGGAAATAGGTCGGATTCGAAAGGTTGGTAGCTTGCAAAGTCGTCTCCTTGCCCTGCAAACGCTTACGAAATGGTGCTGCAGGTGAGGGGGCATCCTACGCCCATCCATCGCTTTAACGCACGCCACGCCCTCCGAATTTGCCAGTTTGCTGATCTAGATCAAATATATTTCCAAGTCAAAAATCGACTGAAAACTTGATTTGGCTCAAAGATGGGGACCGATCGCCCGCCAAAATGGATTCACCAAGCCCTGGAGAAACCATGAATCCCCTACAGCACATTGAACAATTCAAGGCCCTCGATGCCTGCCACCAACAAATTCATCAGCACTTGGCCGAACTGGCAGATCTGCTGGAGCGCCTGGATACCGAGAGCGACAGCCCGCATTGCCGTCAAAAGGCAAAAACCATCGAGGCTTTTTTTTCAAAGGTCGCACGCCCGCACCACGCCGAGGAAGAAAAAGATATCTTTCCGATGCTGCTGGCCAGCGACAACGCCGAACTGGTACAGGCGGTGCGCACCTTGCAGCAAGACCATGGCTGGATCGAACAAAACTGGCTCGAACTCGCCCCCATGCTGCGCGCCATTGCCCAGGGTGAAGACTGGGCCGACCTGGCCGAACTCAAACACAACGCCGAAGTATTTGTGAGCCTGTGCCACGACCATATCGTGCTCGAGGAGTCGTTGATCTATCCCGAGGCCAAAGCGCACCTGATCGAAACATTTGCCAGTCGGGCAGCAAGGCTGGCGCAAAAAGCAACGTAATCACACAGCCACACGCCCAGCCCTGGAACCTGTCTCCCCAGAATGGGCATACTGATTGCATCACCAGGATTGATGCGCATATACTTTTCGCATCAATCCTGGTGATTTCAAATGTTGAACTTTGAAAAGTCCCCCAAAAAAGCGACCAATTTGTCTTTGAATACTGGCCTTTTGGAGGCCGCGCGCCAATTAGGGCTGAACCTGTCCCAAACTGTCAACACGCTGCTGGCTGATGAAGTCAAGCGCCGCTATTGGGCCAAATGGAACGAAGACAACAAGGATGCCATTTCAGCCTACAACGACAGAATTGCCAAACACGGCCTGACGCTCGCCAAATACCGAAGTTGGGGCCAGTCGCCGGGTGATTGCTATTCGGGGGCAATCGCGGCGAGGGCGCCGCTCCCACAGTGTCTGCCGCTCCTACAAAACTGACGCAATGACGCTGTTTTTTTACGCGAATAGCAGACCCAAAAAAAGCCCCTTGCGGGGCTATTTTTTTTGGTCTGCGCCGGAGATCAGAAGCGATGGCGGATGCCCAGGGCCAGGCCGGTGGAATCTGTACCAGCCGAAGCCGTCACGCCACCCAGGTAACCATTGCCGCCTGGTGCCACTTGGGCATTTGCGCTGTTGTCAAAACGAACCAGCACGGCATTCAGATCCGTGCGCTTGGACAGCGCATAGGTGTAGGCCGCACCATAGGATTTGAGATCCGCATTGGCGGGGCGCTTGTCGTCATACTTGTTGTAGGCGACCGAAATGGTGTGGGGCCCGGTCACGTTGCGATAGCCAATGTGGAACAGGGTGCCGTCTTGTTTAAAGGCGTCAATAAACTTCGACTCCACCAGATTTCCGAAAGCGACTACCGGCGCAGGAGAACCGGTAGGAGCAATCAAATTTGAAATTGTAGAGAAACCATTGGGGTTGTCATCCTTGATTGTGGTCACCAAGCCACTGAGCTTGCTGCTGCCCATATTCATTGAAGCACCCAGCACAGTGGAAGTCAGCGACTTGTCGCCCAGTTCGTTATTTTTTGTGTTGTAGCCCAAGCCAACCGAGAAGGCATTGGTCGTATAACCCACATTGATACCAAGCAATCTGCCTGCCCCGGAATCACCCGCCACTTCGCCAGGGGCGTACATCAGTGAGCCCGAAATACCATCCTTGACGATACGGTAAGACAAGGCATTGGAAGTCCGGATTTCAAATACGGCCGGGAACTGCACAATTTGACCAGCCGACAAGGCCGACTGCGTGGCCATGATGTCGTAGGTGCCAAAGGTTTCATAAGCAGGTGTGTATTGACGGCCCGCCAGAACAGCCCCCACAGGCGTGATCAAGCCAACAAAGGCTTGCCGATCGAAGGCGCGGTTGCCAGTGGCACCCACATTCACGCCATACTCATTGGCCAAAGCGAGATCGACTTTGCTAACGGTTCCCTGTACGGTACCGAGTGGCAAACCCAAGGCTGCATCGGACGGTAACCCCAGCAAAGTCGCTTGCGAAAACCGATCCGACAACTGCGTGCCAGTAATCGGCCGATTGCTATTGGCACCCGTATCCAGTTCAACGCGCGCTTCCAGCGTAAAGATCGCCTTGTAGCCACCGCCCAAATCTTCATTGCCTTTGATACCCCAACGCGAGCCTTCCATGATCCCGCTGGCGACTTGCGTGACCGTGCCGTTTCGCAGGCCGCTGACCGAGGTGATGCCGACATCAGCCAGTCCATACAAGGTCACACCGGGAGCGGGCACCTGCGCCTGCGCCAAACCGGCGCAGCACAGCGCACTGGCCAGCGCCACATGACGAAGACCCAACACAGAAGCCTTGGAAGAAGATTGTTTGTTCATGATGTTTAAAAAGAAGTGAAGGAACGCCCGGCAAATAAAAGAACGACCGTTCCTATTTTCCAGGGGTCCATTCACCACGACAAGGCACTCAAATCAAACAACGCACCCAATTAGTGGTTTTTCCCACAGGGGTTTTCCCTTATTTGGTGCGGATGACAAAGCCCTGCCGAATGCTTGCCCACCATGACAGACGCCAGCGACCGACATACCCGCCTGGATCACGGCATCATGACCCTCTTGCCCGAGGTGCTGGCAGCTATCTGTCGTGTAGAGGCAACAAAAAAAGTCCAAAAAGGCATGCAACTTGCTTGCACCCAAACTGAATGACACTTTTTGTGTGTCTTCATGGTGAAATAAATCCCGTGGCGTCCTACTCCCCGCTTCAACACAAGCAGGGAAAGGTATTTCCATTTTTAACCAAGGAAATTTTTATGAAAAAGAGTCTGATTGCTTTGGCAGTTCTCGCTGCTTCCGGTGCATCTTTTGCACAATCCGTCACACTGTACGGCCTCGCTGACGTCTGGTTTGGTAGCGTCAAAACTGAAGATGGTGTTGCCGGCACCAGCGATCGACAAACCAAAATCGACAGCGGTGGTGTCAATACTTCACGCTGGGGCGTGAAGGGTTCTGAAGACCTGGGTGGTGGTTTGAAGGCCAACTTCAAGCTCGAACAAGGGTTCAAGATGGATACTGGTGCCGCTGGTGCTTCAACCGGTCAAGGTACTGGCGCCCAAGCATTTGATCGCCAATCCTGGGTAGGTGTTTCTGGTGGCTTTGGTGAAGTGCAACTCGGCAAAGCCTGGTCTGCTTATGACGATGTGAGCGGTGCTTCTAACGCTGTATTTGATTCCGCCCTGGCCCCGATGAACAACGTCTTCGCAAGCGTTGGTTACACAGATCGCCCCATTAACGGTCTGAAGTACATCACCCCAACTTTCGGTGGTTTTGCTGGTTCGGTCAGCTACGCTTTGGGTGAAAATAAGACGGCAACGCAGAGCGCTACGTCCATCAGTGCATTTAGCGTAACCTACGATGCCGGTCCTGTGGCTGTGCAGTTGGGCTACCAAGTGGAAGATGTTGGCACTGCAAATGACACCAAATTCACACGTCTGGGCGCGTCTTACAACTTCGGCGTTGCAACCGCCAAGGCCACTTACGGCAAGGTTGACAATGTGGGTGGCGCAAGCGGTTCTGATGCCACTGACTACCAACTCGGCGTTGATGTCCCTGTGTCTGCTGCGCTGACCGTATCTGCCAGCTATGCCCAGTCTGATGACAGCAATGTCGGCTTCGAACAGAAGCGCAAGGGTTTCGGCATCGGCGCTACTTACGCCTTGTCCAAGCGCACCTTCCTGTACGGTGGTTTCGAGTCTGACACCGCCACCAACAACGCTGCTGCTGATGACAAGCACAGCCTGTTCGCCGTGGGTGTGCAACACCGCTTCTAAGCTGATGCTGACGCAAGTCAGCTGAAGTTAAACCCTAAAACCCCCGCCAGGGTAACCCGGCGGGGGTTTTTCATGGGGACTCGCCAAACAACCAAGTCCCCTCTCTGGTCTTGATTCACCTGTTGCAAACCCGCAACGAAAGCACCTGGTTTACACAGGTTTACAGGGTCTTTCAGGGCCAAAACGGCTGACGTCTGTTTCAATACAAACAACTTCCTGAAACAGGAGGTTGGCTCTGGGTTCTGAGATAAGTTGGTTTCAGAGCCTTATGTTTAACCTTGGAGAAATCTGAAATGAAAAAATCCCTGATTGCTTTGGCCGTTCTGGCTGCTTCCGGCGCCGCTATGGCCCAATCTTCCGTGACCCTGTATGGCCGTCTGGACGCCAGCATTGGCCGTACCACGACCGAATCAACCGGCGCTGCTAAAGTTAGCCAAACTGTCGTCGACGCCAGCAACCTGAACACCACCTTCTGGGGCCTGAAAGGCACTGAAGACCTGGGCGGCGGCTTGACTGCCAACTTCAAACTGGAAAGCAACTTCAACATTGACAGCGGTGCCATCGGTAGTGGCAGCACGCTGTTCGAGCGTACAGCTACTGTTGGCTTTGCCGGCGGTTTCGGTGCTGTGAACCTGGGTCGTCAGTACACCGCGTATGACTCCCTGCGCGGCGCAACCAACAATGTCTGGGACTCCAACCTGGCCACGACTGGCGCAGTGTGGAAAGCCGTCGGCGTGACCGACTACACCAACCGTATCGGCAGCTCGGTTCGTTATGACTCTCCAGTTTACAGCGGCTTCAGCGGTGCCGTGGCTTATGGTTTTGGCGAGAACGACAACGTCGCGACCAACGTTGGTGACGCAACCGACAATGTCAGCGTGCACGTCAAATACGCTGCCGGCCCGCTGCTGGTGGGTTACGCACACCAGGAAGAAAAACTGGCCCAAGCTGCACTGACAACTGCTCAAGTCACCAACAAATATGACTTGTTCGGTGCTTCTTATGACTTCGGCGTTGCCAAGTTGACCGGTAGCTACAACCAGGCCAAAAATGGTACCAACAAGGACAAAGAGTACCAACTCGGCGTGAGCGCTCCGTTTGGTGCCTTCACTGTGGCCGCCGGTTACAGCAACGCCAAGACCGAGCGCGCTGGCGCTGCTGATCTGGAAGGCACAGGTTACACCCTGGTCGGTACTTATGACCTGTCCAAGCGCACGACCCTGTACGTTGGCTACAAAGCAACCGATGTTGACACATCGGCCACCACCACGACTGAAGCTTCGACTTTCGCCGCTGGCGTTCGCCACACGTTCTAATCTGACGCTGACGCAAGTCAGCTGACGGTTAAAACCTCAAAAACCCCGCCTGGGCAACCCGGCGGGGTTTTTTATTGGGTGATTCAGACTGCCTGCCTTTATGGCATATGCGGAGGCAGCTAGCTTCGATGAAAAACAGGCCGAAAGTTTGACCGAAGCGATGTGCTCAGCCATGGATGACTCTGAACTGGCCACCCACCGCGGGTTGAAGCCATCAAAGGCGACATGGCCGTCCTGAAGTGGATGATGGGTGCTTTGGTAGCCATTGCCAACTTTGCAAAGCAGTATTTCTAGTGTTTCTAAAAAGAACCCATTCCGAGTTTCCAGTTTCGGGGCTGTACCGTACACGGTACCTTAACCCCACCCGTCATCGCGAAACCACAGAACGTGGCTTTGTAGGAGGCCCGCCCTCGGGCCGAAGGCTGCCCAGGGGGCATTCGCGGCGAGGGCGCCGCTCCCACAGGGTCTGGCGCTCCTGGAAAACTGGCGAGGCTCTATGACGTTGTTCTTTCATTCGTCAAGTTGTCGTCACCGGGTGCTCAATAAACCGGCCAATATCGGGCCAGCGGCGGTGCAGCCAAAGCCACGCCAACAGGCCCACCGACAGCATGGCCAGCGAGGCGGCGGCCAGCGCCAGGGTGGAATGCATCACCAGCGGTGCAACCACGCCCGCCACCACGCCATTGGCGCTGGCGCCAATGAAGGCCTGCAAGCTCGACGCCATGCCGCGCCGGTCAGGGTGCAGGTCCAGCACCAACAGCGTGATGACCGGCACCATCATGGCCCAGCCAAAGGCAAACAGGGCAATCGGCAACATGGCCCAGGACGCATGCGCGCTGAACAGCGCATTCGCCAGCAGGTTGAGCAGCGCCATGCCGAGCATGATCAAAAACCCGTACTTGATTTGCTGCTTGGGCGCCCGACGCCCTGCCAGGCGGCCACTGACCCACGCCCCGCCCATGATGCCGCTGATGGTGAGCACAAAGAACCAGAAGAACTGGGTGGGCGGCAAGGCCAGGTGCTCACCCAGAAATACAGGCGCTGACAGCACGTACAGAAACATGCCGTTGAACGGCACGCCGCTGGCAAACGCCAGCAGCACAAAACGCGGGTCCAGCCCCAGTTGCCAGTAGCCCTGTAGCAGGTTGCTGATTTTGAGCGGCTGGCGCTGGCTGAGGTGCAGGGTTTCGGGCAGCAGTTTGTAGTTGGCGGTCCACAGGGCCACGCCCACCACCGCCAAAAACCAGAACACACTGTGCCAGCCCAGATGCGCAAACAGCACGCCGCCAATCATGGGGGCAATGGCGGGAGCCACACCAAAGTAAATGGTGATCTGGCTCATGACCCGCTGCGCCTGTGCCGGGGGAAACATGTCGCGCACCACAGCGCGCGACACCACAATGCCGGCCCCGGTGGTGAGGCCCTGAACCGCCCGAAAAAACACCAGTTGGCCAATGTTTTGCGACAGCGCACAACCGACCGAGGCCAGCGTGAAAGCGGCCAGCCCCCACAGCACCACCGGCCGGCGCCCGACGCTGTCGGACAAGGCGCCATGAAACAGGCTCATGAAAGCAAAGCCAAACAGGTAGGCCGACAGTGTTTGCTGCATTTGCAGCGGCGTGGCGTCCAGCGAATGGGCAATGCCGGCAAACGCCGGGATGTAGGTGTCGATGGAAAACGGCCCGAGCATGCCGAGCGTGGCCAGCAGCACCGCCAGCGCCCAGCGCGGCGCGCGCCACAACTGCTTTGCGTCCGGATTCACCGCAGCCCTAGCGCGGCAGGCCCAGCAGGGTCACCAACACAACCAGCACGCCCAGGCCCAGGTTGATCACCACCCAGAGCCGGATTTGCGCCAGCGCCGCAGCGCCAGCCGACCAGTCAGCAGCCTGCGCCGCACGGCTCAGGCGTTTGTAAAGTGAAAAACGAATGTGGCCAAAGATCAGCATCATCACGATGCCCAGCGTGGCCATGACCGTCCACTCCAGCGGCATGCTGAAATGGCCACCGGCCTGCACCACCTGCTTGGCCACGTTGCCAATCATCCACAGGCCGCTGACCAGCGTCACGGCAATAGCTGCCAGCACGGCGCTGAAAAACCGCCCCAGCACGGCGTGCATCAGGCGCACGCGCACGGCAGGTTCAAACACCCCCAGGGATGGGCGCAGAAAGAAATGGGCAAACACCATGCCGCCAATCCAGACGATGATGGCCAACAGATGGAGGGTTTTGAGAGAAGCGTAGAGCATGTGGAGAATGTGTGTTTTGTGGTCAGGTGACAGAGTGTGCCTGAATTGACCGATTATTTACGACCACGAACTGATAAGACTTCACAACAGGCCCACAAACATTTATTGCTCGCGCTACAGCTTTTTCAGGCCCGACGTCAGTTGGCCATGCCTAGGCGATGGCGCCCTGGTGTCAGATAGGGTGATCTCTTGGGTTGGGCCGGGCTGGCCAATACCGTCAGCCAGTGCATCCAGGATAGGGCAATCGGGACGGTCATCCCCGCTGCAGCAATGAACCAGGTGCGCCAGAGTCGCTTTCATCGTCTGGAGGTCACTCACTTTTTGCTCAAGCATTTCAATGTGTGCTTGTGCCAGGGCCTTTACCTCCCGACTAGGGCGTCTTTGGTTGTGCCAAAGACCCAGGAGTTCAGCAATGACTGCAATGGAAAACCCCAAATCCCGTGCTTGCCGAATAAATCGCAAGCTGTGAACATCATTGCGCCCGTACTGCCGGTAACCCGACTGAGTTCTCAACGCAGCCGGCAGAAGACCTACCTCTTCATAATGCCGAATCATCTTGGCCGAGACTCCGGAAGCCTTTGCCGCCTGCCCGATGTTCATTGCAACCATCACAGTTCTCCTAAAGCGTGGGGGCCAACGCTGGTCCTGGCCAGTTTTCGAGAAGCAGTCACTTCAGCAACCGGACGCCAGCGTCGCAACAACAACGCATTCGCCACCACGCTGACGCTGCTCAATGCCATGGCGGCACCGGCGATGACAGGACTGAGAAATCCCAATGCCGCCAACGGAATGCCCACCACGTTGTAGGCGAATGCCCAAAACAATCCTCGCTTGATGGTACCGTAGGTCACGCGTGACACATCAATGGCGTCGGCAACCAACGAAGGGTCTCCCCGCATCAGGGTGATGCCTGCGGCCTCCATTGCCACATCGGTTCCAGTGGACATGGCGATGCCGATATCTGCCGCAGCCAAAGCGGGCGCGTCATTGATGCCGTCGCCGACCATGGCAACAATCTGTCCCTCCTTACGAAGGTCCGCAACGGCTGCCGCTTTGTCACCCGGAAGCACCTCAGCGCGCACCTGCTTGATGCCAAGCGTTTTGGCGACGGCTTGCGCACTTCCTCGGTTATCACCAGTCAGCATGACCGTCATGACCCCCATGGCATGCAATTTTTCAATGGTCTCAATGGCCGACGGTTTCACGGCATCACCAAATGCAAAGAGGCCAAGGACGTGTGGCGCACGGTCGTCCATGCGCACCAACCATGAAATGGTGTAACCCAAGCCTTCCAGGCGTTCGGCTTCTATCGCCAAAGACGCTGGGTTCGCACCCATCTCGCGCAACATTCGGCTGCTGCCAAGCGCCAGATGCTGGCCTTTAACGGTGCCCTGCAGGCCCCGGCCCGGTAATGCCTGCGGTTCATGCGCCTTCGGGACCGAAATACGCTCAGCCTTCACCCGCTCCATGACCGCATGGGCCAGTGGGTGCTCGCTGGTTTTCTGCAAGGCGGCGGCAGCGCCAAGTAGCTCCTCAATGGATACGCCTGGCGCCGCAAGGACTTCGGTCAATGACGGACGTCCCATGGTTAATGTCCCAGTCTTGTCGAAAGCAACGGCAGTGACCGCGTGCGCTGTTTCCAGCGCCGTTGCGTCCCTGATAAGAATGCCATGCCGTGCAGCTACACCTGTTCCCGCCATGATGGCAGTAGGTGTTGCCAAACCCAAGGCACATGGACAAGCTATAACGAGAACGGACACCGCATTGATGACGGCCTGCTCCCAGTCGCCTGTCACACCAACCCAGCCCAACAGCGTCAGCACGGCGATGGCAAGCACAACAGGAACAAATACGGCACTGACCCGGTCAACGATGCGCTGGATAGGTGCCTTCTGCGCTTGCGCCGACTCCACCATGCGAATAATGCGCGCGAGCGTGGTTTCCGTGCCCACTGCCGTGGTGACTACGCTCAATGGACCTTCTGCGTTGATGGCGCCACCAATCACATGGTCATCCACGCCCTTGGTAACCGGTAGGCTTTCACCGGTGATGAGTGATTCGTCTACGTGACTGCGGCCTTCGGTAATGGTCCCATCAACCGGGATTCGCTCTCCGGCACGGACCAGGACAATATCGCCGACAACAATCTGTTCGACGGGCACCTCCACCTCTGTACCTGCACGCTGCAGTCGCGCCGTTGCCGGGCGCAAGGCGTTTAACGCCCGGATCGCGTCAGCGGTTTGACGTTTTGCCCGAGTTTCCAGCCATTTGCCCAGCAGCACCAAGGTGATCACGGAAGCGGATGCCTCGAAGTACAGATGGGGCGGCATTGCGTGTCCTGTGTGGTTCCACAGCAAGTACACCGACAACCCAAATGCCGCGGAGGTACCCAGTGCGACCAGCAAGTCCATATTGCCAGCACCTGCTTGCACAGCCTTGAAGCCAGCAACGTAAAAGCGCCTTCCCAGAACAAACTGCACAAGAGATGCGAATCCCAGTTGAACCCAACCGTCAAGCAGCCATTCGACGCCGAGCAAGGAAAGTAGCATGGGTGCGATTAATGGGAGGGTTAGCGCAGCACTCAGCGCCGCAGACCACCATCCAGGTCGCTGCGCGCCAGCTTGCGGCAAGGACGCACTCTCGCTGGATTCCTTGGCTTCGTAGCCGGCCTTCTCTACAGCCGCGACCAACGACGATGCCAGCAAGTTCGTAATGCCCCTCACGGTAGCCTTCTCGGTTGCAAGGTTCACGGTGGCAGATGTGACGCCTGTTACCTTGAGCAGGGCTTTTTCAACACGCCCTACGCAGGAGGCGCAAGTCATGCCAGTTATTTGCAGTTCGATGGTGCCTGAAATTACATTGGGTTCTGCTGAAATACTCATCGCCAGTCCTTTGATTGTTTGGTATGGCGGCAATGTTCATGCTTCCAACGATTGGAAGGTCAAGCACTTAACTTCCATTGCCACAAATAGATAGGTTTATTTGATTTGGAGACTTGACCTTCCAACAGTTGGAGGTTTGAAACTACGTTCCTCAGCAACTTTTTACAGACGGAAAGTCAAATGATTACGTTTCAAATTGAAGATATGACATGCGGCCACTGCGCAAGCAAAATTACCAAGGTCATCAAGGCTACCGACACGTTGGCAACGGTGCAGATTGACCTTTCAAACCACCGCGTCCAGATTGAGCCCAAGCAAGCCAATGTGACCGAATTGAGCAAGGCGATAAAAGATGCGGGTTACGCACCGATGCCTGTATAGCAAAAGACTGAACCCATGGTTCGCACCCACAAGATGGTGAAAATGGCAAAAAGTGGAAAGCCCGGTGTCATTCCCCTCCCGCCGCAAAAATCACAAAATTTAAGCCCTGACCCTTGAAAGTCCTGCAAACGGCCTTATCATTAGCACTCGAAAGTAGTGAGTGCTAGCAAGCTGCTTGGCATTCACTCTGGCAGTTACTAATCACCAGAATTTTTATTCTGGTGATTTTTTTGTTAACCCTGTTTCAAACCTTATAGGAGTCCCCATGAAACTTCGTCCCCTGCACGACCGCGTGATTGTCAAACGCGTAGAAAACGAAACCCGCACGGCTTCCGGCATCGTCATTCCTGACAGCGCCGCAGAAAAGCCTGATCAAGGCGAAGTGCTGGCCGTTGGCCCAGGCAAGAAGAACGACAAGGGCGAAGTCAGCCCCATGGCCGTCAAAGTTGGCGACCGCGTGCTGTTTGGCAAGTACAGCGGCCAGACCGTCAAGGTCGATGGCGACGAACTCCTCGTGATGAAAGAGGATGATTTGTTTGCAGTCGTTGAGAAATAATTAATTAACCCATTCGGAGAATACACATGGCAGCAAAAGACGTAATTTTTGGCGGCGAAGCCCGCGCACGCATGGTTGAAGGCGTGAACATCCTGGCCAACGCGGTCAAAGTCACCCTGGGCCCCAAGGGTCGCAATGTGGTGCTGGAGCGCTCATTCGGCGCCCCCACCGTGACCAAGGACGGCGTGTCCGTGGCCAAGGAAATCGAACTCAAGGACAAGCTGCAGAACATGGGCGCGCAGATGGTCAAGGAAGTCGCTTCCAAAACCTCTGACAACGCTGGCGACGGCACCACCACCGCCACCGTACTGGCCCAGGCCATCGTGCGCGAAGGCATGAAATACGTGGCCGCCGGCATGAACCCGATGGACCTGAAGCGCGGCATCGACAAGGCTGTGACGGCCCTGATCGACGAGCTGAAGAAGGCCTCCAAGCCCACCACCACTTCCAAGGAAATCGCCCAGGTCGGCTCGATTTCTGCCAACAGCGATGCGTCCATTGGCGACATCATCGCCAACGCAATGGACAAAGTGGGCAAAGAAGGCGTGATCACCGTGGAAGACGGCAAGAGCCTGCAAAACGAACTCGACGTCGTCGAAGGCATGCAGTTTGACCGCGGCTACCTGTCGCCCTACTTCATCAACAATCCCGAAAAGCAGGCCGCCCTGCTGGACAACCCCTTCGTGCTGCTGTTCGACAAGAAGATCAGCAACATCCGTGACCTGCTGCCCACCCTGGAGCAAGTCGCCAAGGCCGGCCGTCCGCTGCTGATCATTGCTGAAGACGTCGAAGGCGAAGCCCTGGCAACGTTGGTGGTCAACACCATCCGTGGCATCCTGAAAGTGGTCGCTGTCAAGGCCCCTGGCTTTGGCGACCGTCGCAAGGCCATGCTGGAAGACATCGCCATCCTGACTGGCGGCAAGGTCATCGCCGAAGAAGTCGGCCTGACGCTGGAAAAAGTCACTTTGGCTGACCTGGGTTCTGCCAAGCGTATCGAAGTGGGCAAGGAAAACACCATCATCATCGACGGTGCCGGCCCCGCTGCCGACATCGAAGCCCGCGTCAAGCAAGTGCGCGTGCAAATCGAAGAAGCCACTTCCGACTACGACCGTGAGAAGCTGCAGGAACGCGTGGCCAAGCTGGCCGGCGGTGTCGCCGTGATCAAGGTCGGCGCAGCCACCGAAGTCGAAATGAAGGAAAAGAAAGCCCGCGTTGAAGACGCCCTGCACGCTACCCGCGCTGCTGTGGAAGAAGGCATTGTGGCTGGTGGTGGCGTAGCGCTGCTGCGCGCCAAGCAGGCTGCTGGCGTCATCAAGGGTGACAACGCTGACCAGGACCACGGCATTGCCCTGGTACTGAAAGCCATCGAAGCGCCGTTGCGCGAGATCGTTTACAACGCCGGTGGCGAAGCCTCGGTGGTGGTGAACGCGGTGTTGGCCGGCAAGGGCAACTACGGCTTCAACGCTGCCAACGACACCTATGGCGACATGATCGAAATGGGTATTCTGGACCCGACCAAAGTGACCCGCACCGCACTGCAAAACGCAGCCTCTGTGGCGTCCCTGATGTTGACCACCGAGTGCATGGTGGCTGAGTCGCCAAAAGACGACGCAGCTGGCGGCGCCATGGGTGGCGGCGACATGGGCGGCATGGGTGGTATGGGCGGCATGGGCATGTAAAACCCCGGCTGGCTCGCGCCTCCAGAACCGAAACCCTGCAGGGCGTGAGCCTTGCAGGGTTTTTTATATTATTGAACGATGTCTCGGGCTCAGCGCCGCAAGCCTGCCAGCAAACCCGCCGTGGAGGCATCGAGACCAACGACATCACCGCTCAGCAAACGCGCTTCGACGTCCTTGGCCAGCACCTTGCCAAGCTCCACGCCCCACTGGTCAAAGCTGTTGATGCCCCAGACCGAGCCACTGACAAAAACGCGGTGTTCCTGCAAGGCGATCAGGGCACCCAGGCTGGCCGGGCTGAGTTCATCAAGCAGCAAAAAGGTGCTGGGGCGGTTGCCGGTGAAATGTTTGTGGCCACCGGCGTCTGCCTTGCCCTGCATCAGCGCCTGCGCCTGCGCCAGAGCATTGGCCAGCAACAGCGTGTGGTGACCGGGTAGGTCATGCCGGGGCGTCCGGACCGCGACAAACTCGACCGGCACCACGTCACTGCCCTGGTGCAGCATCTGGAAGTAAGCGTGCTGGCCGTTGGTGCCCGGCTCGCCCCAGATCACCGGCGAGGTGCCGTAAGGCAAGACCTCGCCACTGGCATCGACGCGCTTGCCGTTGCTTTCCATCTCCAGTTGTTGCAGGTAGGCCGGGTAACGCTTGAGCGCGCTGTGGTAGGGCGCCACCGAGCGGCTGCTAAAACCATGAAAATTGCGGTACCAGACGTCCAGCAGGCCGAGCCGAATCGGCAGGTTGTGCGCCAGAGGGGTCGTGCGAAAGTGCTCGTCCATAGCGTGCGCGCCGGCCAGAAACGCCTTGAACCCCTGGCCACCAATGGCGATGGCCAGCGGCAGGCCAATGGCCGACCACACCGAATAACGCCCGCCCACCCAGTCCCAGAACCCGAACGTGGTGCTGATGCCAAAGGCCCTGGCCGCCGCCACGTTGGTGGTGAGCGCAGCAAAATGCCGGGCAATGTCGGTACCACCGTTCGCCTCGAACCAGGCCTTGGCCGACACCGCGTTGGTCATGGTCTCGATGGTGGTGAAAGTTTTGCTGGCCACCAGGAACAGCGTACTTTCAGGCTTGAGCTTGCGCAGCACCGCGTTGAGTTCGTGCCCGTCCACGTTCGATACAAAGTGAAAGCGTTTGCCTGGCAGCACAAACTCGTCGAGCGCCAGCACGGCCATTTGCGGCCCCAGGTCGGAGCCGCCAATGCCGATATTGACGATGTCGGTGATATGCGCGTCAGCACGCACTTTTTCCGCAAACGCCAGCATCGCATCGAGCGTGCTGTGCACCTCGTGCAGCGTCTCGGCCATGTGCCGGTGGACCGACTGGGCCGGCATGGCGGGGTCCTGGGGGGGCGTTCGCAGCAGCCAATGCATCACGGCGCGCTGCTCGGTGTTGTTGATCGCAACACCTGCAAACATGGCATCGCGGTGCGCCGCCAGCCCGGTCTGCTGCGCCAATTCCAGCAGCAGCGACTCGGTAGCCGCGTCGATCCGGTTTTTGGACAGATCGGCAAAAACATGGGGCGCGCTTTGGCTAAAGGCTTGAAAGCGCGCCGGGTCAGCAGCAAAGGCGCTGCGCACATCGAAAGCACGGCCAGTGGCCTCGAACGCGACCTGCAATTGGTCCCAGGCGGGAGTGCGGTCACAACGGGTGGCATTCATGCTTATCTCCTCGGACTGAAACGATCAAGCGGCCAGCAACATCTGGTCGAGCTTGCCGGCATCAACGCAAAACGCGCGGATGCCCTCGGCCAGCTTCTCGGTGCCCATGGCATCCTGGTTCAGCGCAAAGCGAAAACCGGCTTCATCAAAGTCAACGCGCACCAGGTCAAGCGTTTGGGCGGCCTTGGCATCAAGGGCGCGCTCCAGCGGGGCCTTGCTGTCGGCCAATTGCGCTAGCAAGTCCGGGCTGATGGTCAACAGGTCGCAACCAGCCAGCGCCGTGATCTGGCCGATGTTGCGAAAGCTCGCGCCCATGACCTCGGTGGCAATGCCAAATTTTTTGTAGTAATTGAAGATTTGCGTCACCGACTGCACGCCGGGGTCGTTGGCGCCTGTGTGTTCAGCCTCGACCCAGGCGGCACCGGCAGATTTTTTGTACCAGTCGTAAATGCGGCCGACAAAGGGCGAGATCAATTGCACGTTGGCCTGACCGCAGACGACCGCCTGGCAGAACGAAAACAGCAGCGTCAGGTTGGTGTGGATGCCGCGTTGCTCCAGCCGTCTGGCCGCCTGGATGCCTTCCCAGGTGGCGGCCACCTTGATCAATACCCGGTCAATGTGAATGCCCTGCGCCTGGTAGAGCTCGATGAGTCGCTCGGCACGGGTAAACGTCGCATCGGAATCAAAGCTCAAGCGGGCATCGACCTCGGTGGAAACGCGCCCCGGAATGAGCGAAAGAATCTCGCAACCAAAACGCACCAGCAGCCGGTCGGTGATCTCATCGAGTGCGCGGCCGCGGTACTGGGCCACGGTATCAACCAGCAGCGAGCGGTATTCCGGCTTTTGCACGGCCTTGAGAATCAGCGACGGATTGGTGGTGGCATCGGTGGGCTGAAAGGCTTCAATTTGCCTGAAGTCGCCGGTGTCGGCCACCACAGTGGTGAATTGTTTGAGTGTTTCGAGTTGGTTCATATGGCCATTATGAATCGACAAATCGGCCTGGGAATACATGGTGGTTACATAATTATGCAAAAATCATGAAACTAAGTTACATTACCAATTCTTTTTTTTGGCCCCCTTACCCAGAATTTGATTGTTCACATGAGTTTTGACCTTGTTCTTTTTGGCGGCACCGGCGACCTGTCCTGGCGCAAACTGATGCCCGCGCTGTTTCAGGCCTTCAAACACGGCACCCTGCCCGAGGGAGCGCGCATTATTGGGGTGGGCCGCGACGAGCTCAGCGACGAGCGTTACCGCGCCTTGATCCTGAGCCGTTTTGATCAGGTCGATCTGGCCAAACGCCCGAGCCCCGAGGAGTTCGAGCGTTTTTCCGGCCTGCTCGAATTTGTCAGCATGGACTTGTCCAAACCCGAGCATTACGCCTCCCTGGGCAACAAGCTGGCACAGCGCCAGGCCGACACCGTGGTGATGTACCTGGCCACCGCGCCCACCTTGTTCACCACCATCGTCGAGCAACTGGCGGCGGCAGGACTGAACACGCCGCAGACCCGCGTGGTGCTGGAAAAGCCGCTGGGTCACGACCTGGCCAGCAACCGTGCCATCAACCGCAGTGTGGCCCAGGTCTTCAGCGAAAACCAGGTGTTCCGCATTGACCACTACCTGGGCAAGCCCGCCGTGCAAAACCTGTTTGCCCTGCGTTTTGGCAACGCCCTGTTTGAACCGCTCTGGCGGCGTGAGCACATTGCCAACATCCAGATCACCATCGCCGAAGAACTGGGCGTGGAAAAGCGCGGGGCCTTTTACGAGACCACCGGCGCGCTGCGCGACATGGTGCAAAATCACGCGCTGCAACTGCTCTGCGCGATTGGCATGGAGCCGCCCATCAACTCCCACGCCGATGCCATTCGCGACGAAAAACTCAAGGTGTTGCGCTCCCTCAAGCCCTGGACACCTGAGACCCTGGCGCAGGATGTGATTCGTGGCCAGTACGGCGCCGGTGCCATTGGCGGCACCGCGGTCGCGGCCTACCGCGACGAACTGGGCGTCAACCCGGCCAGCCAGACCGAGACCTTTGTGGCGCTGCGCACCGAGATTTCCAACTGGCGCTGGGCCGGCGTGCCGTTTTACATCCGCACCGGCAAGCGCCTGGCCGGGCGTGATGCCCGCATTGTGGTCAATTTCAGGCCGACCCCACACGCCATTTTCAACTCGCAAATCGGCATGGCCAACCGGCTGGTGATCAACCTGCAACCCAAGGACGGGCTGGAACTGCACCTGCTGGCCCAGGGCCAGGACAACCGCAAAAACTCGCACACGCTGGCACCGGTGCAGCTCGACCTGGATTTTGACAAGCGTTTTGGTGGCGAGCGCGTGGGCGCCTACGAGCGCTTGCTGCTGGACGTGATCGACGGCCGCCTGAACCTGTTTGTACGCAGCGACGAGCAGGAAGAAGCCTGGCGCTGGGTCGAGCCCATGCTGACCCACTGGCAGGCCGACGCCCAAGGTCCGCGCCCCTACGCGGCTGGCACCTGGGGCCCCAGCGCCACCAGCGCCATGATTGCCCGCGACGGTTTTTGCTGGAGTGAAGAGTGCTAGACCGTATCAAAGCCTCCCTGCCCTCGCTGGCACCTGCTGAACAGCGCGTGGCCAAGCTGGTGCTGAGCGACCCGCGCAGCTTTGCCCTGATGCCGGTGAGCGAGCTGGCCGACCGTGCCCATGTCAGCAAACCCACGGTGGTGCGCTTTTGCCGCAGCGTGGGTTATGACGGCCTGAGCGACTTCAAGCTGAAACTGGCCGGCAGCGTCAGCGAGGGCGTGCCTTTCATCCACCGCAGCGTCGATGTCGACGACAAGACCAGCGACATCATGGTCAAGGTGATCGACAACACCGTGGCGGCCTTTCTGAAATACCGCAACGACGCATCAAGCAGCGCCATTGACAAGGCGGTCGCTGCTCTGCTCAGGGCGTACCACGCAGGCCGCCGTATCGAGTTTTTCGGGGTCGGCAACTCGGGCGTGGTGGCGCAGGATGCGCAACACAAGTTTTTCCGGCTAGGCATCAACGGCGTGGCCTACAGCGACGGCCACATGCAGGTGATGAGTGCCTCGCTGCTGCAGCCAGGCGACTGCGTGCTGGTGATCTCCAACTCGGGGCGAACGCGCGACCTGATGGATGCCTGCGACATCGCACGCAAAAACGGCGCCACCACCATCGTCATCACCGCCAGTGGTTCGCCGCTGGCTTCGGCCGGCGACATCCATGTGGCGGCCGATCACCCCGAAGGCTATGACCGCTACAGCCCAATGGTGTCACGCCTGCTGCACCTGATGATCATCGACATCCTGGCCACCTGCGTGGCACTGCGCATTGGCAGCGACAAGCTGCAGCCGCTGTTGCGCGACATGAAGGACAACCTGCGCAGCAAGCGTTACGCCTGACGTCAACGCATGTCCTCGTTGTTAACATGTGGTTTCGGGGACGGACCCATTCCGGCTCCAGCAGACCAACATGAGCAAGCTCAAACAACTCGAAACCTTTGTCGCGGTGGCGACGCGTGGCGGCCTGACAGCAGCAGCCAAGGCCGAGGGCGTGGCACCAGCCATCATCGGGCGGCGTCTGGATGCGCTGGAAGAGCGCCTTGGCGTGAAACTGCTGGTGCGCACCACCCGGCGTGTCAGCCTGACACATGAAGGCGGCGCATTTCTGGAAGATTGCCAGCGCTTGCTCGCCGACCTGGCCAATGCCGAGGCCAGCGTGTCGGCAGGCGGCATCAGGGCCAACGGCCATTTGAGCCTGACCGCCCCGGCCGGATTTGGCCGCCGCCACGTAGCGCCGCTGGTACCACGTTTTCGCGCGTTGCACCCGGAAGTGAGCATTTCACTCAACCTCAGCGACCGGGTGTTGGACCTGGCAGCCGAAGGCTTTGACTGTGCCGTGCGGGTCGGCGAGATGCCTGATTCATCACTGGTAAGCGTGCGCCTGGCCGACAACCGCCGCCTGTGCGTGGCCACCCCTGGCTACCTCAAGCGCCACGGTACGCCGCGACACCCGCATGACCTGACCCGCTTTGACTGCCTGACATTGTCCAGCGAGGCCTCCCAAAACCGGGGCTGGGCCTTTTCTGTGCCGCAAAAAGAAAAGGGGGAAGTGGTCCACATCAAAACCGGGGGGCCGCTGAGTTGTTCCGACGGCGAGGTGCTGTTCGACTGGTGTCTGGCAGGCTACGGCATTGCTTGGCGCAGCACCTGGGAAGTGCAGGCCGAAATCGCTTCAGGCGCGCTGGTTGCCGTACTGGAAGACTTTGCAGCACCCCCGAATGGTATTTATGCCGTGTTTCCGCAGCGCAAACATTTACCGTTGCGCGTGCGGCTATGGGTGGACTACCTGAAAGAGCAGTATGCAGGCCCAGGATTCCGGCCGTCGCATGCCTGAACCCACGCCGTCAAGCGCCACTACGGTGAACTATTGATCTACCCCGGCAGGTGTTGGCTGCGCGGCAGCCCGCCTGGGCCAGCGAACGCACACCTGCAAGCCGCCTTGCGGGCTGTCATTCAGGGTAATGCGCGCAAAGTGCAGTTCGACGATGCGCGCCACAATGGCCAGGCCAAGCCCGGCCCCCTGTGCCGGGCCCTGGCGGAAAAATGGCTCGAAGACCTGGCTGCGCAGTTCGGCCGGAACGCCCGGACCGCTGTCTTGCACGCACAAGGTCACGGCATCTGCTTCAGATTGCAGACAGACCACGACCTGCCCCCCCTCGGGCGTATGCTGAACGGCATTGCTGACCAGGTTCTGCAGCAGCACATCCACGCAGTGTGCATCAGCAAGAAGATGCCAGTCTTCTTGCACGGACGCCTCCAGCGTCAGCTCCTGATGACGGCCCAGGGCCAGCGGCGTCAGTTCTGCGAGTTGCTCGCGCACCCGCACCAGCATGTTGATGGGCTGCAGGTCCAATTCGGCTGCGCCCGGCTCAAGCCGCGCCAGCGTCAGGAGTTGCTCCACCACGCGGGTGGCGCGCAGCACGCTGTTGTCGAGCTGTTTCAAGGCTTCGCTCCGATCGGCAGCATCCGGCGCCTGGGCCGCGTTATGGACCTGGATACGCAGCACCGTCAGCGGGGTGCGCAGCTCGTGCGCGGCATACGCCAGAAAGCGCCGTTCCCGGGCCAATAATTCGTTGACCTGCACCAACAGCCGGTTGATTGAAGCCACCATGGGGTCCAGTTCGGTCGGCACCGGCCCCACAACCAGCGGTGACAGGCTGTCGGGCGCACGCGATTTCAGCAAGCGCACCATACTTTCCAGCGGACGCAGGCCCCAGCCCACGGCCAGCCATACCAGCAATGCCACCAATGGCAGGCCAAGCAGGTCGGGCACCAGGCTGCGCAGCGCAATTTTGGCAGCCAGCTCGCCCCGCACATCGGCACGTTCGCCCACCAGAATCCAGAGGTCATCGGTCTGGTCATGCAGCAGAAACAGGCGCCAAGCATACTGGCCCAACGAGACATCACGAAAACCTGCCGCGACGCCAGCCAGCGCGGGCACAGCCGCACCCGTGACCGGCTGGGTCGGTGCCGTCTCCCTGAACTGCGCCAGGGGCAGCTGTGCAAAGGAACTGACCGGTAAACTGGCCGAGTGCAGCAAGGTGGCACCCTGCCCGTCCATCACCAGCAAACCCAGCTTGCCTTCGTACTGGTGCGCGTCGATGCCCCCCTGGCCAACGCCGGCTTGCCCACTGATCGCCTCGTCAAGCGTGGCCTGCAATGCCATGCGTTCGGCCGGCCCCATATTCCGGCCAACCAGGCCGGCCACCAGACGCGCGGTTTGCAGCAACTCGGCGTCAAACACTTCTTCGACCTCGTGGCGGGCGTCGCTGTAGCTCCAGTAGGAAATCAACGACAAGGTCAGCCCCAGCAACCCCAGAACAAGCAACAGGATGCGCCGGCGGATCGAGTTCATGGCGCCTTGTCCACCATGTAACCCACGCCTCGCACCGTTCGAATCAGGTCGGGGTGAAGTTTCTTGCGCAGATGGTGAATATGCACATCCAGTGCATTGCTCTCTACCTCTTCGTTCCAGCCATAGAGCACCTGCACCAGCTTGTCACGCGTGTGCACTCTGCCAGGCTGGCACAGCAGTTGGTGCAGCAACAGGTATTCCTTGCGTTGCAGCACCACTGGCCGTCCCTGGTAACAGACCTGATGACTGGCCGGATCCAGGCTGATCCCGCCATGGACGATGAGGGGCTGGGGGCGTTGAAAGCTGCGCCGCAACAGGGCCCGCATGCGGGCCTGAAGTTCGTCCACATCGAAAGGTTTGACCAGGTAATCGTCGGCACCGGCGTCCAGCCCGGCAATGCGGTCGCTGGTGCTGTCGCGCGCGGTGAGTACCAGCACCGGGATCGGGTTGTGGGCAGAACGAAGAGACTTGAGCACCTCCAGACCTTCCATCCTTGGCAATCCGAGGTCAAGCACAACCAGCTCGAAACTCTCGTGCGTCAAGGCATGCAGGGCGCTCACACCATCCTGCAACCAATCCACGGTGTAACCCTCGGGCTTGAGGGCAATGCGGATGCCCTCGCCCAGGGCGACATCATCTTCCACCAGCAGAATGCGCATGTGCTTCCGTTCTCTCGATGTATTCAGCGCTTTTCCTGAACGACTTTCAGCAGTTCACGGGCCTCGGCACGACGGCCTTCGTCGGCGACAGCCCGACCGGGCCGGTCAGCCGCGCTCAACGTTTTTTCCAGGTACGTCCTGGCCTCTTTATAACGCTTCTTGCGCTGCAGGAAGTCACCATAGAAATAATTCGGATCGATACCGTCGGGATTGAGCGCGAGCGCCTGCTTGAGCAGGGCCTCGGCCTTGTCGTCGTCACCGAAACCAAGCGGCCACCCCGGCACCTGGTAGTACAGGCTGCCCAGACTGGTGTAGGCCGAACCGCCGAGGACCCCGGCGTCGAGCTTGATGGCCTGTTCCAGCTCGAGCTTGGCCTGCTTCACCAGATCAAGCGCACCCAGCCCCCCTTTGGCGCCCGCATAGGTGCCCAGCACGATACCGTGCCAGACCCGCAGTTCAGCCGCCGCAGGTTCCGCGGTCACGGCACTGGCCGCGAGTTGCGCCAATTCGGCGAATGCCGTTTCACGCTGCTTGGCCGCAAGCTGGTAGTTGACCTCGGCCCAGCGGCCCTGGATCTGTTCAAGCCGGGTGCGGCTGGCGTCGCTCAATGCCAGCGCCGGCAGACTGCTCATGACACACAGGGACAGGAGCATGCGATGACTCAGTTTCATGATGGGTTCCTCAGGATTTGATACGGGCAAAACGCTGGATCAGCGGCAACTGCTTGCGCAGCGCCTGATCCACCAGGCGCGGCCAAAGACTGTTGATCCGCACAAAAAATTTCTCGGGCCAGCCGAGGTAAAGCTCTTCACGCTCACGCTCAATGGCCCTGACGATCTGACGCGCCACCGCCTGCGGGTCGTCCATGGTCACCTTGAGCTGGCGATTGAGCGCAACCACCGACGCGGCGTTCATACTCGTCTGGGTGGCGCGCGGTGCCACATAGAGCACTTTGACACGGGTGTCGGCCAGTTCACGGCGCAAGGCTTCGGAAAACCCTCTGAGCGCAAACTTGGTGGCGCAATAAGCGGCAAACCCCGGGTAGCCGATCGAACCGAACGTCGAGCCCACATTGACCAGCAAGGCGTTGTTCTGTTGCCGCAACAGCGGCAACACATGACGGGTCAGTTGCAGGGTGGCGGTGACATTGAGTGCAACCATGTCGGCAATGGCCTGGTCGTCCTGGTGTTCGAGCAGGGCAAACTGATTGACCCCGGCCAGGTTGATCAGGCCGTTCAGACTGCCAAAACTTCGGGCGGCAGCCAGCACGGCATCATGTCCCCGCCGTTCTCGCAGATCGGCAAGTGACAGCTGAACCTGGTCAGGAAACCTTTGTACCAGCGCCTGCAATGCCTCGCCTTGCCGGCCCACCAGCAGTAATTTGGCGCCACCGGTGCAGAGTTGCTCAACCAGGGCCTGGCCGATGCCACCACTGGCACCCGTCATCAAAAAGCGGGATGTAGTCAATTGCATGGGTGGCCTTTCAGTGTGACACCGTCAGCGTACGGAACATCTCGCCATAAAGGCGGTAGACAACCCGGGCGGTGTGGACCACGGCGATCTTGTCTTCTTCCTGCTCGAGCTGGTTCATCAGGTTTTCAAACAACTTGATGTGCTCAAGGTCGAGGCTGCCATGCGAGGCCAGGTAGCTGAAGGCCTTTTTCGGCAGCCCCAGGCTGGTCTGGAGCGTGCCTGCGGCGCGGGTAGCCAGGGCGATGCTGGTGCCCTCAAGGACGTTGACCATGCCGAAGAAGCTGACCGGGTTGTGCCTGGCGATGCGGTCGTAGACATAGCTCACCATCAATTCGGTGGGCATCGCCGGCAGGCTGTGGCGCACTGCCTCGGCGTCAGCACCGCAGGCGGCAATGTCGTTGAGGATCCACTCGTCGTGGCCGTACTCCTCCTCGATGTACTCCGCCACGGCTTGGCGCAGCCATTCGAGGCGATCCGGCAAGCGCGCACCGCAGGCCATGAGTAAAGGCACGGTGTGCTTGACGTGGTGGTAGGCCTGGGTCAAAAAGGCGACATAGTGGTCGAGGCTGACCTGGCCATGGATGGCTTGCGCAATGATGGGGGCGCTGAGCAGGTACGCACGTTCGCTGGCGGATTGCGCCTGGATTTGATCGAAAAAGTTCATGGATGTGAATCGCTTGCGTTGGTCATGGAGGAGTTGGCGAAATGCCCTTCGTAATGGGCCCAGAGCGCGGCACGGCGCAAGCGGCCGTTGGCTGTGGCCAGGCCATTGGCCGGGCTGAAGGCTTGGTCGGCGCGCAGCCACTGGTACACCCGGGCGTAGTCCGGCAGACCGGCATTGACCTGGGTGACCACAGCGCCAAGTTCGGCGTCGCTGAGCACCGCATCACGCGGCACCAGCACCGCAAGGTTGCCGGGAAGCGCCTCGCCATGAATCCAAGCCTGGGCAATGGGCGCTTGCTGCGTCAGTTCGGCCTCGACCCATTCCGGGTTCACGTTGCGGCCATAGGCGGTAATGAACTGGTGCTTCTTGCGCCCGTGCAGCACCAAGAAACCTTGTTCAAAGTGACCCAGGTCGCCGGTGGCCAGCCAGTCGTCGGTCAACGGCGCCTCGCCCAGGTAAGCGAGCATGCGGGCGCCACGCACCAGCACTTCGCCGTCGGCAGCCAGGCAGACCTGCAGGTGCGGCAACGGTTGCCCTACAGCCCCGAGGCGTCGCGCCTGCGGCGTGTTGAGGCAAACCACCGAGGCACATTCCGACAAACCATAGCCCTCGAACACCGGCAAGCCCAGCGCTTCGGCCCGCTGCAACAATTGCGGCGCCACCCGGCCACCACCGACGGCAACAAACCGCAGGCTGGCAGGCAAACGCATGCCACGCTCAACCGCGCTGACCAGCGCCATCAGCAGTTGCGGCACCAGGATCAGGCTGCTGGGCGTGATGGCCAACACATTGCCCAGCAAACGCGGCAAGTCCAGACCGCTGGCGCCTTGCAGCCCGATATCGGCCATGGCGCGCAACTCGATGCGGGCACCCGCCAGCAGCGGGGTGTAAATGCCGGCAATATTTTCCAGCAGAGTGGCCAGGGGCAACACACAGAGGTGGCGGTCAGTAGCGCAAGCGCCGGTGGCCTGGTGCAGACTTTGCGCCACGGCGACTTGCACCCCGGCATCCAGGCAAACGCCCTTGGGCTGGCCGGTCGTGCCCGAGGTGTAGGTGATTTTCTGGGTGCCCTCGGCCAGCACGGGTACCGTCGCCAGCACACGCTGTGCGATCCCGTGGCTGTACGCTGCAAAGCCGCAGCGACTGGCCAGCGCGTCAGCCCCGCCGATCAGGGTGTCAACGCCGGAACTTTCCAGCACGTGCACTTTTTGGCTGTCTGAAAAAAAGGCGGGCACCGGGACGCAGACGCGACCGGAAAACAGCAGGGCGAGGTCCCACAGCACCCAATCGATGCTGTTGTCCAGGCACAGCGCCACACGCTGCGCCTGGAGCCCGACCAGCTGCGCCATGCGCTGCTGCACCGCGATGAGCAGTTCGGTATAACTCAGCGTGCGGCTGCCATCGGACAAGGCGACCTGACTGCCGTGGGCCGCCAGGGTCTGCCAAAAAGCACCAAGCTCAGGCCGCATGCTGCAACACCCGGTGGCCCGTGGCAAACGGGGATGCATTGCCAGTCTGATGGGCGTCGGCCAGTTGCCGGTGCGCCGGCAGGATCTCGCCAAACACCACCTGCGGCTGGCTGTCGTAGTACCGGCCCCACTCGGCCAGCGACTCGCCCATACGCGCTGGATCGGCCAGACCAAGCGATTGAGGCGCCAGACCAAGTCGGTAAAAACTGTTGAGCAGTTCCTGGGTTCCGGTGAAAGTCACCCAACGAAAACCCTGCAAGGCCAACAGGCGCGTCAGCTTGATGATCAGGGTGCGAGCCGTGCCCAGCCCTTCGGCGGCCAGGTTGCCCACCTCCACAATTTGATGGCGCGCCACTTCGGCGCCACTGCGCTCGAAAATGGCCTGCTCGATCGGGACATCCAGGTAGCGTTCGAGAAACAACGCGCCACGGTCGGCCCGGCGACAACCGGCAGCACCGTACAAGGTGCCATCGTCAGACTGCAAGCCGAACAGCTGTGGCATGAAGTGCGACACCCTTGCCTGGTGGGCCTGGCTGAAACGGCGCCGGATGAAGTCGATCGCGGCCCGTTGGTCCACCTCTTCGCTCAGCGGCACCAGTTCAAGACGCCGCTTTGCTTGATACCCTGCCCGCCACAGTGACAGAGCCGGTACGGGCCTGGACCATTCTGAAAAATCTTTGAGTAATGTCATGGCGCCAATCTTGGCAGGCCAGCATTAGCAGAAGATTAACCTGGCGAAATAGTTTGAAAATCAGGCCCTCAGGCTTTTGCCGGTGGATTGAAAAAGCCCCCTGAACCTTTTGGGTTCAGGGGGCTGGCAGCAGATTTTCTTATGGTCGCGATCCGGGGACTCAGCCCTTGTTGCTGAGACAGGATTTCATGAAGGCCTTGCGCTCGTCGCCCTTGAGCTTTTTATCACCAGCTTCCTTGTTGCAGGTTTTCATCTTGTTTTGCTGGCTGCTTTTGGCTGCGGGAACCGCAGGGGTGGCCGGAGTTGTCGCGCTGGCGGCCTTGCCCGGGGTGGCGGGGGTTGCCGGAGTTGCCGCGCTGGCAGCCTTGCCCGGGGTGGCGGGGCTGGCAGCCTGGGCCAAGCCCAGTGACAGAGTTAGTCCCAATAATGTCAAAAATTTTCTCATCATGCTTCCTTTGAAACGTGAACGACACACCCCCGACGGGAGCTCCGGTTCACGGCGCATCATAGAAGCGGTTGGTTGACACGCCGCTGACACGCCGGCTCAGGCGGACGAAGCCGGTTTTTGCGCAGCGCAGGCGCGACACAGGCGCAGTGCCAACAGCTGCAAGGCCTGCCAGGGCACCGTCGGCCAGTCCGGCCGCTTGAGCCCTTTGACCACACCATCCACCTGATGGGCATCCTGCAGAAAACCCGTGAGCATCGCTGCGCTCAGGCGCGGCACCACCCGCTCGAACAGGCGCTCCTTGTTACCCCACACCCGCTGTTCGCGCAAAGCCATGGGCAGCGGACTGCCCCGGCTGATGGCGTCCTTGACGCGCTTCAGGGCGCGAATGTCTTCTGCCAGCGTGTAGTGCACCAGCACCTCGGCCTCGCCTTCGGCCTGCAGGCCATCAAGCATGCGCTGCACACGCGCGGGCTGCCCTGCGAGCACTGCCTCGCTAAGCTTGAAGACGTCATAACGGGCCACGTTGAGCACGGCACCTTCGATTTGCGCAAAACCCAACTCACCCGCCGGATACAGCAGTGCCAGCTTCTGGATTTCCTGGTGCGCCGCCAGCAGGTTGCCCTCGACCCGGTCGGCAAAAAACTGCAGTGTGCGCTGACCTTCCACGCCGGCCACCACGCGCTGGCCCTGGGGGGCCAGGCGCTGGGCAATCCACTGCGGCAGCGCAGCCCGCTCGACCGGACTGACTTCGAGCGTGACCCCGGTTTCGAGCGCCACAAACCAGGCGCTGGATTTGGTCGCGCGGTCGAGCCGGGGCAGGATCACCAACGTCAACGTACTGTCGTTGCCCTGTGCCGCTTGCGCCAGCTGTTGCAAGGCAACGCTGCCTTCCTTGCCGGGCTTGCCGGAGGGGATGCGCAACTCAAGGATTTGCTTGTCTGCGAACAGGCTGAGGGACCCCCCTGCTGCCAGCACCTCGCTCCAGTCAAAGTGGGCACCAGCGACGGTATGGGAACTGCGCTCGGTGAACCCCTGGGCACGGGCTGCCAGGCGAATGGCATCCAGCGCTTCCTGGATCAGCAGCGGCTCATCACCATGCAGCGTGTACAGGCTTTTCAGGCCTTTTTGCAGGTGCGCGGCAAGTGCGGCAGTCTGGAGTTGCATGGGGCCAGATCAATCCAGTTGACCCGGTTGAATGGCGGCCAGCCGGCGCAGAATTTGTTGCACGATGTCGGACTGCATGTCGCGGTACAGCAGCGCTTCTTCGGCCTCTTTGGCCAGCGCCGCTGACTCGTTGTAGCTGATGTCGCGCTGTTGCGCGATGTCGTCACCTTCGATGATTTCCTTGCCCTGGGCGGTGCGCAGCTGCAAACGCACCCGCATGCGCAGCTGCAGTTCACGCACCTGTCCCGAAGCGTTGACACCGACCACGACTCTTTCACGCTGCTCATTGACCACATTGAGGACCAGTTGCGCCTGCGCGATGGGTGCGTCAGCAGCCAGCACCTGCACGGCCGGGCCGAAGGCGCGGCGCAGTTCCTGCACCACAGCCCCGCCAGGATGGGGCAGGATGGCGATGCGTTGAAAAGCAAAAGCCTGACTGCCGCGCAAACGGAAGCCACAGCCTGCCAGCCCGATGTTGACCGCTACCAGGCCCGCAGCTTGCACCAGGGTACGACGTGTCAAGGAGATTGAAGCAGCCATGGGTTTGTGGGGCAACATGGCTTAAAGCACCAGATTGATCAGGCGCCCCGGCACCACAATTACTTTTTTGGGGGCCGCACCGTTGGCAAACTTCCGGAACATCTCATGGGCCAGGGCGGCCTGTTCGATGCCGGACTTGTCGGCCGTGGCAGGAACCAGAATCGAGCCGCGCAGCTTGCCATTGACCTGCAGCATCAGTTCGATCTCGTCTTGCATCAGCGCGCCAGGATCGACCTGAGGCCAGGGTGCATCGAGCAAATCGCCCATGGCCGTGTCATACCCCAAACCGGACCACAAGGCGTGCGTGATGTGCGGGGCGGCCGGGTACAGGCAGCGCAGCAGGATGCCAAAACCCTCGACCAGCGCGATCGGTGCGCCTGTTGCATCGACCGCCTTGAAGTCTTCCAGCGCATTGATCATCTTCATGGCACCACTGACCACCGTGTTGTACTGCATGCGCTGGTAGTCGTAATCGACCTGCTTGAGCACGGTGTGGATCTCCAGGCGCAGGGCCTTGGCCTCTTTGCCAAACGCCACCGTTTTCAGGCTGCCACCGGGGGTCAGGCTGGCGTTGACGGTGTCCATCGCGCTGGCAGACTGCTTGACACCAAAATTCCAGATGCGACGCAGAAAGCGGTAACTGCCTTCGACAGCTGCGTCATTCCACTCCAGCGTGGCCTCGGGCGGCGCGGTGAACATGGTGTACAGGCGTGCCGTGTCGGCGCCGTATTTTTCAATCAGGTCCTGCGGGTCAACGCCGTTGTTCTTGGACTTGGACATGGTGCCCACGCCCTCGTAATCGATGGCCGTGCCCACCGGCAAGTCACCAACGGCATGCTTGAGCCTGGCACCTGTCACCTTGCCGGCTTCGTCGAGCACGTTTTCAACATCAGACGGCCAGAAGTAGTCCTTGCCCCCCTGCGGGGTGCGGCGCGAGTAGATGTGGTTCAGCACCATGCCCTGGGTGAGCAGCTTGGTAAACGGCTCATCGACCTTGACCAGACCCAGATCACGCATCACCTTGGTCCAGAAACGTGCGTACAGCAGGTGCAGGATGGCGTGCTCAATGCCGCCAATATACTGGTCCATGGGCATCCAGTAGTCCGCACCGTCAGCCACCATCTTCTCGCTGTTGGTCGGGTCGCAGTAGCGCATGAAATACCAGGAACTGTCGACAAAGGTGTCCATGGTGTCGGTTTCGCGCCGTGCCGCCTTGCCGCAGACCGGGCAGGTGACGCCGGCATGAAACCCCTCGTGCTTGTGCAGCGGGTTGCCCGAACCATCGGGAATGCAATCCTGCGGCAGCACCACCGGCAGGTCTTTTTCCGGCACCGGCACGGCGCCGTGTTCGGCGCAGTGGATGATCGGAATTGGCGTGCCCCAGTAGCGCTGGCGGCTCACGCCCCAGTCGCGCAGGCGCCAGGTCACTTTTTTCTCGCCCAGGCCCAGGACCACCAGGTCAGCGGCCACGGCATCAACACACTCTTTGAATTTCAGGCCGTCGTACTTGCCCGAATGGATGGCGCTGCCGTTGCCCTTTTCGGCATACCAGTCGTGCCAGACGGTGGCGTCAAAGACTTCTGAATTCACCGCCACCACCGGCTTGATCGGCAAGCCATATTTGAGGGCGAAGGCAAAGTCGCGCTCGTCGTGCGCCGGTACGCCCATCACGGCACCGTCGCCGTAGCTCATCAGCACGTAGTTGCCGACCCACACTTCCACCGGGTCACCGGTCAAGGGATGGCTGACAAACAGGCCTGTTGCCATGCCTTTTTTCTCCTGGGTGGCGAGCTCGGCCTCGGTGGTGCCGCCGTGCGCGCATTCCTGGATGAACGCGGCCAGTGCCGGGTTGCCGGCCGCCGCCTGCGTGGCCAGCGGGTGCTCGGCCGCGACGGCACAAAAAGTGACACCCATGATGGTGTCGACCCGTGTCGTGAACACGTACATGCGACCATCGCCGATCAAGGCGCCTGAGGCGTCCCTGATGTCGTGGGTAAACGCAAAGCGCACACCCTCCGACTTGCCAATCCAGTTTTCCTGCATCAGCTTGACGCGCTCGGGCCAGCCCGGCATCTTTTCACCGGTGACGTTGGCCAATAGTTCTTCAGCGTAATCGGTGATCTTGAGGTAGTAGCCCGGGATTTCGCGCTTTTCCACCACGGCGCCAGTGCGCCAGCCCTTGCCGTCGATCACCTGCTCGTTGGCTAGCACTGTCATGTCGACCGGGTCCCAGTTGACGACCTGGGTCTTGCGGTAAGCGATACCACGCTCCAGCATCTTCAGGAACAGCCACTGGTTCCACTTGTAATACTCGGGCGTGCAGGTGGCGACTTCACGGCTCCAGTCGATAGCCAGGCCCATGGCCTGCATCTGCTGCTTCATGTAGGCGATGTTCTCGAACGTCCATTTGGCCGGCGGCACACCGTTTTTGAGCGCGGCGTTTTCAGCCGGCAGGCCAAAGGCGTCCCAGCCCATCGGCATCAACACGTTGTAGCCCTGCATGCGCAACTGGCGCGTCAGCATGTCGTTGATGGTGTAGTTGCGCACATGGCCCATGTGCAGCTTGCCGCTGGGGTAAGGCAACATGGAGCAGGCGTAAAACTTCTTCCTGGGCTTGCCGTTGACATCGACCGCGTTTTCAGTCACACGGTAAGCGTCGAGGGCACCCCAATGGGCCTGAGCAGCGGGTTCAACATCAAGGTGGTTGTATTTTTCTTGCATGGCGATCTGAAAATACGGCCGCTGGGGCCGCGAGGGCATAAAACAGGGCCTGATTTTAGGGTTGGACAGCCGCTGCAGGCGCATCGGCGACGAAGCCAATGCGATTCAAACCTGCGCTCTGGGCCGCACCCATGACCTCGACGATGCGGCCATAGGCGACGGTCTTGTCAGCACGCAGCAGAACTTCGGTCTGCGGATTGGCCTGTGCAGATTGCTGGAGTTGACGCACCAGCACATCCATGGCCACGGCCTGGTCTTGCCAGAAGACCTGCCCGGAGGCATCCACGATCACGGTCACCGACTGGGGTGCGTCACCCGCCCTGGCCGCTTCGGTGGTGGGCAAGTCAAGCTTGATGGAACTGGCCAGCAGCGGCGCTGTGATGATGAAAATCACCACCAGCACCAGCATCACGTCAATCAGTGGCGTCATGTTGATGTCGCTCATGGGCTGCGCCCCCAGAGAACGGTCCAGACGTCCAAATGGCATGGCAGGCCTTAACGCGCAAGCGCCCCGCTGCTGCCGAGCTCGCGCAGGTCGCGGGCGAAGCCTTCGAGCTCGGCCTCCAGACGCGCCACGGCCCGGCCCAGCACGTTGTAGGCCAGCACGGCAGGGATGGCAACGAGTAGGCCCGCAGCCGTCATGATCAGCGACTCGCCAACCGGACCCGAGATTTTGTCAATGGTGACCTGCCCCACGCTGGCGATGCCAATCAGGGCATGGTAAATGCCCCACACGGTGCCGAGCAGGCCGACGAATGGCGCCGTGGCACCGATGGTGGCCAGCAAGACCTGGCCGTGCTGGAGCTTGGCGAGGGCGGCATGCAAGGCACTGCGCAGCACGCGGGTCAGCTGCTGGGCACGGTCGCCCCGGCTGGCCAGGGTTTGACTGGGCTCAAGGTCGGTCGAAAGCACCAGCGGCAGGATCAGCGACTCCCGGTCAAATGCCCTGATTTTCTGGACGGCATCAGCCACCGAACCGGATTGCCAAAAAGCGGCAATGCAACGCACCACATCGGCATTGGCGCGCCGCAACAACCATGTTTTCCAGAGAATGACCACCCAACTCGTCACGGACATGGCCAGTAGCATCAGCGCGACCGAGCGCGCCAAAGCATCACCTTGCAGGAAGATCTGCGCCAGATTCATTTGAGTTGGAGCACGTCGGACATGTCAAACAACCCGTTTTTTCGGCCACTCAGAAACCGCACCGCACGCAAGCTGCCCTGGGCATAAGAAACCCGGCTGGAGGACTTGTGGCTGATTTCAATGCGCTCGCCGGTGCCGGCAAAGAGCACGGTGTGGTCACCCACAATGTCACCGCCCCGGATGGTGGCAAAACCAATGCTTGAGGGATCGCGTTCACCGGTCACGCCATGGCGGGCATACACGGCACAGTCTTTCAGGTCGCGTCCGAGCGCCCCGGCAATGACCTCGCCCATTTTCAGGGCAGTGCCCGATGGCGCATCGACCTTGTGGCGGTGATGCGCCTCGATGATTTCAATGTCATAACCGGCATTGAGCGCTTTGGCCGCCATTTCCAGGAGTTTGAGCGTGACGTTCATGCCCACGCTCATGTTGGGCGCCAACACGATGGCGATGTCTTTGGCGATCTCGGCAATTTCCTGTTTTTGCACCTCGCTGAACCCGGTGGTGCCAATGACGGCATTGACGCCCAGTTCGCGACAGACCTGCAAATGCGCCAGCGTCCCTTCGGGGCGGGTGAAATCGATCAGGGCCTGGGCATGGTTCAAGCCGGTGTGCAGGTCAGCACTGATGGCAATCCCGCTACTGCGTCCCAGAGCCGCCGCCGGGTCCAGGCCGACGGCGGGGCTGGTGGCAACATCGAGCGCGCCGCTGAGCTGGCAATCGTCTGAACGGCAAATGGCTTCGATCAGCATGCGGCCCATGCGGCCGCTGGCACCGGCCACACAAATGCGGTGGAGTGGGGAGTCAGTCATGGTCAGGAATCAGTTGGCACCGCTTTCCAGCGGTGGGTAACTCGCCGGCAAGGGCGGCAAAGGTTTAAGTTCAGGTTGCACGGCCACAGCCGTGGCCTTGAGACTTTCTGCGGACATTTCCAGCACAGGAACCTTGCCGGTTTTACGGCCGGAATCCAGCGAGGCCACAAACTCGGCCTCGCTTGGCAGCGCATCCGCTTCAATCTTCACCAAACGATCACCCTCGAAAAACACGGTGACCCGGCGCGACTGGGGCTCCACGCCCTGACGCTTGAAGGTAAAGACATAGTCCCAGCGGTTGGTGTGAAAAACGCTGACGAGCAGGGGCGTACCCAGAATGTCACGCACCTGCAGGCGGCTCATGCCTTCCTTGAGCGCATCAGCTTGCTCACGCGAGACAAAATTGCCTTGCACAATGTCGATTTTGTAAGGGGTGATCACATTGACCATGCGGTTGCTGGCTTGATCCAGACTGCCACACGCGGTCAAACCGACAAGCAAAAAGCCTGTCAAACTCAAGCAAAAAGGACGAACCAGAGATTTGGACATGGGCTAAGTGGGTAGCAAAGAATCGGTGCATTGTACTGGTTACCCCCTCGGGGACGTGAGCGCCAGACCAGCCCGTGCCCCCTGCTATCAGCCGGGATCATTCATCGCCAGACGATGGCGTTCGACGAAGTCCTTATAAGTGTCCACGCCGCGCATTTGCAAAATCGTGTTGCGCACAGCGGCCTCCACCAGCACGGCAATGTTGCGTCCGGCCACCACCTGGATCACCACCTTGCGCACGGGAACATCAAGCACATCCTGCATCAGGGGTTCATAGGGAATACGTTCGTAATCCCGCTCCATGGTCTCGCGGCGCACCAGGTGGACAATGAGTTGCAGCCGTTTCTTGCGGCGCACCGCCGTTTCGCCAAAAATGCCACGGATATCGAGCAGGCCAATCCCGCGCACTTCGAGCAAATTAAGCAGCAGCTCCGGGCAACGCCCTTCAATCGTGTCCTGGTTGATACGGTACAAATCCACGGCATCGTCAGCCACCAAGCCGTTGCCGCGCGAAATCAGCTCCAGCCCAAGCTCACTTTTCCCCAGGCCGGACTCACCGGTGATCAGCACGCCCAGGCCCAGAATGTCCATGAACACGCCGTGCATGGTGCAGCGGTCGGCGAAATGCTTGGATAAATAAGCGCGCAGCACGTCAATGACAAAGGCCGATGAGCCGTCGGTGGCAAACATCGGAATCTGGGCCCGCTCACACATGGAAGTCAGCGCCTCCGGGGCCGTTTGCCCATCTGCCAGCACCAGCACCGGGGGCTCCAGCGTGACGATGCGGGCGATGCGACGCGAGCAATCGTCAGGGGTTGAGTTGACCAGGTAAGCAACCTCGCGTTCGCCGAGAATCTGCACCCGGTAGGGGTGGATGTAGTTGAGATAGCCCACCAGATCGGCGCCGGAACGGGCAGCACGCACCGCAACTTCGTCAAAACGCCGCTCGGAAGCGCCCAGGCCGGCCACCCATTCCCAGCGCAAATTGGCACGAAAGGCCTCGAACAAAACGTCTGCACTGATGACATTGGGCTTCATGGCAGGCGCTCCAGCTCAAAAATTCCGGGGGACAGGCAAGAGCGGATGGCTCAAGCCGATTGCCAGTTGGCAATGCGCTGGTACAGCTCCGAGGCATCCTGAACCGTCAGGAGCTGTTCGCGCAATGTGGCATCACTGAGCATTTCAGCAATTTCGGACAATATTTCCAGGTGTTTCTGTGTGGCAGCCTCTGGCACCAACAAAAAAATCATCAGCCCAACCGCCTGCTCATCAGGAGAGTCAAATCCAATGGGCTGCGCCAACTGGATGACGGCCGCCATCGGTGCCTTGAGTCCCTTGATGCGGCCATGCGGAATGGCAACGCCATGCCCTAGACCGGTGGAGCCCAGGCGCTCTCTTGAAAACAGGCTGTCAGTGACCAGGGCACGACTCAGACCGTGCAAGTTTTCAAACAGTAAACCCACCTCTTCAAAAGCTCTTTTCTTACTTGTTACGTCCACGTGGACCAGAACTTGTTCAGCCGAAAGGATGGAGGCGAGTCGATTCATGATGTATTTGGAAGGTGCGCGACAAAAATTTGGCACAAAAAAAGCCGCACGCACTTGCGGGCGGCTTTTGCGATTTTAAATTACATCAAGCGCTTGGGCGCGTCATGGTGGTGTGATTGCAAACGGTCCTTGTGGCGGACCACCTGACGGTCAAGTTTATCAACCAGTTCATCGACAGCGGCATAGAGGTCGGCATGGGCACTTTCAGCGAACAGTTCGATGCCCTTGATGTGAATATTGCATTCCGCTTTTTGTCGACGCTCCTTCTCCTTCATATTTTCCAGGGTCAGCAACACCTTGACATCCACCACCTGGTCAAAATGCCGTTTGATCCGGTCCAGCTTGCTTGTCACATAACTACGCAAAGCAGGGGTTACTTCCAAATGGTGACCGCTGATCGTCAAGTTCATAAAAGCCTCCTAAAGCTCTTGGGTAAGAAAGCTGCCAACGACGCTGGCAACCGAAAAAAGAGTTGTCAAGCCATGGCGCTGACTATGCCCCGGCTTGGCGCAATTTGCAATTTATTTTTCATGATGCAATGCAACATACTCCGGTCTTGCGGATCACGTCATTGGCGCAACAGCTGCTGCAATGCGATAATCCTCAAGATCGAATGATTGGATTTTGACGGATCGCGCAGCACATAAACTCCTCCCTGTCGCTGGTTTTCAACTCGCCTAAGCATCCTCTGCTTGAACACCACCCAACCGACATCACGCTTCATGATCTACCTCTTTTGGGAGTGAGCGCATGCTCAATATTTTCACCCTTGCCAACGGCCGCCTGTTTCAGGAAGAGATCGAATCTCTTGAAGAGTTGTCTCGTTTTCAGCCGATCTGGGTTGACCTGGAGTCGCCCACACTGGAGGAAAAGCGCTGGATCAAGCAATATTTTGGACTCTCGATTCCCGAAGATGCGATGGACGAGGATATTGAAGAATCGGCCCGTTTTTACAAGGAAGACAACGGCGAACTGCACATCCGCAGCGACTTTCTGGTCGCCGACGATGTTGACCCGCACACGGTTCGGGTAGCGTTTATCCTCAATCTGGTCAACGACGAACTCAAAAGCAAGGGCGTCCTGTTTTCCATTCACGACGAGGACGTGCCGGTATTTCGCTTGCTGCGCATGCGTGCCCGGCGCGCCCCCGGCCTGATTGAAGACGCCAAGGAAGTACTGCTCAAACTGTTCGACGCCGATGCCGAGTATTCAGCCGATACGCTCGAAGAAATTTACGATGAGCTCGAAAAAGCAAGCGCCAAGGTGCTGTCGGGCGATGTGACCGACGCACTGGCCGGTGAGGTGCTGGGCGCCATCGCGCGCCATGAAGACATGAACGGCCGCATTCGACGCAACGCCATGGACACACGACGCGCGGTCAGCTTCATGATGCGCACCAAAATGCTCAACAGCGAACAGTTTGAAGATGCGCGACAAATCCTGCGCGACATCGATTCACTGGATTCTCATACTGCCTTTTTGTTTGACAAGATCAACTTCCTGATGGATGCCACGGTCGGCTTCATCAACATCAACCAGAACAAGATCATCAAGATTTTTTCGGTCGCCAGCGTGGCACTGCTCCCGCCCACCCTGATTGCCAGCCTGTATGGCATGAACTTCAAGTTCATGCCCGAGCTCGACTGGGCCATGGGTTACCCCTACGCCCTGGGCCTGATGCTGGCCAGCGCACTGGTGCCGATGTGGTACTTCAGAAAACGCGGCTGGCTCAAATAGCTATAGGTGCTTGATGAACTGGCCAAGCACAGCCAAGGCATAAGGACTGGCTACCTGGGTCACAAACGCAGAAAAGTCCAGGGGCGCCTGGGCATCCGCGCGGTCTGAAATGGTGCGCATGGCGGCAAATGGCACGCCGTAGTCATGACACACTTGCGCCACTGCCGCACCTTCCATTTCGACAGCCAGGGGCTCATGGCCTGCGGCATTTAGGTCAGCGCGCAAGACGGTAACCGCCACGGGGTCGCAGACAAACTGATCACCGCTGGCAATCAGGCCTTGGTGGACTTCGGGTGCATCCAGCAGCAAGCTGCGATGGAAGTGCTCTCCAACACCCGCCAGACCAACATGGGTGGCAGCCAGCAAAGCCGCAGAAAGCGCTGGATCGCAGTCAAGCGTTGCGCGCCCATACAGCGGTATTTCATAACGCGGAAAAAGCGGGGCAGAGTTCAGATCGTGCTGGATGAAGGCCTCTGCCACCACCACGTCACCCACCTTGACGCCGCCGCCCACCCCCCCGGCGACACCCGTAAACACCACACGTTTGACATCAAACGCTTCAATCAACACGGTGGTGGTGGTGGCTGCCGCCACCTTGCCAACCTTGGACAATACCAGCACCACGTCCTGCCCACCCCACTGGCCGCACCAGAATGTGCGACCGGCACGCCTGACGCGCTGCGGGTTGACCAATTGCGCCAGCAGGCCCCGCTGCTCATCCAGCAGGGCACTCATGATGGCCAGCGTCAAGTGCGCACCCCGGCCATGCTATTTGCCCCGCAGCTCACGCCGCAATATCTTGCCGACCGGCGTTTTGGGCAATTCAGAGCGGAACTCCACCACTTTGGGCTGCTTGTAGCCGGTGAGGTTTTCCTTGCAATAAGCACGCACCTGCTCTTCGGTGACGCCGGGGTCTTTTCTGACAATGACCAGTTTGACCGCCTCGCCGGCTTTCTCGTCCGGCATGCCCACGCAGGCGCACTCCAAGATGCCGTCCATCTGCGAGACCACGTCTTCAAGCTCGGTCGGGAAGACGTTGAAACCGCTCACCAGAATCATGTCCTTCTTGCGGTCGACGATTCTGAAATAACCACGCGCATCCATCACGCCAATGTCACCCGATTTGAAATAGCCGTCCGCGGTCATCACCTTGGCGGTCTCATCGGGGCGCTGCCAGTAACCAGCCATCACTTGCGGGCCCTTGATGGCAATCTCGCCAGACTGGCCCATGGGCACTTCATTGCCCCCATCATCGATCAATTTGAGCCAGGTACCAGGCACCGGCAGACCGATGGAGCCTGAGTATTCCTTGATGGTCACCGGGTTGGCCGTGGCAATCGGAGAGGTCTCGCTCAGGCCATAACCCTCAACAATGGGACAGCCCGTTTTCTCCAGCCAGAGCTTGGCTACCGTACTTTGCACGGCAGTACCCCCGCCCGCAGATACCAGCAGACTGGTCCAGTTCACCTTGCCAAAATCGGGATGGTTGGCCAGACCATTGAACAAGGTATTGACCGCCGGGAAGAAATGGATCTTGTGCTTGGCCAACTCGGCCAGCACGGCCGGGAAGTCGCGCGGATTGGGAATCAGGATCAGCTTGCCGCCAATGCGCAGGGACAGCATCATGGCGACAGTAAAGGCGAAAATATGGTACAGCGGCAAGGCACACACCGCATTCATTTGTTCGCCTTCGGGTATTTTTTCCAAAGCCGGCCTGAACCAGTCATCTGTCTGCAACAGGTTGGCCACCAGGTTGCGCTGCAACAGCACCGCGCCCTTGGAAACACCGGTGGTACCGCCGGTGTACTGCAACACCGCCACGTCATCCGGCTTGATGACCACTTTTTTCAAACTGCCATTGCTGGCCTTGGCAATGGCCGCGTTAAAGCGCACCGCGCTGGGTAAATTAAATACCGGCACCATCTTCTTGACGTTGCGCACGACGTAGTTCACCAGAGCGCCTTTGAGCAGGCCCAGTTGGTCGCCCATGGCACACAACACGATGTGCTTGACCGGTGTCGCAGCCAGGCATTTCTCGAGTGTGGCGGCAAAGTTCTCCAGAATCACGATGGCCTTGGCTCCCGAGTCCTTGAGCTGGTGCTCCAGTTCGCGTGCCGTGTACAGCGGATTGACATTGACCAGCGTGTAACCGGCCCGCAGGATGCCAGCCACGGCAATGGGATACTGCAGCACATTGGGCATCATGATGGCAACCCGATCGCCCTTGACCAGACCCAGACTTTGCAGATACACGCCAAAGGTCTGGCTTAAATCATCCACCTGCCGGTAGCTTTGTTCCTTGCCCATGAAGCTGTAGGCTGGCCGATTGGCAAACTTCTTGAAGCTTTCCTCCATCATGTCGACCATGGAGGCATATCGGTTCACATCAATGTCGGAGGACACACCCGGGGGATAGCTCTTGAGCCAGATGCGATCGGTCATTATTGATGCTCCACGTATTTTGAATTTAAAGCTGGATTTTCACCCGGCTGTCAGTTTCTGTAAGCTGTATTTACCCTAATTAGAGTGCAAACCCCAGGTTAGCTTGACGCTCTGAAAACAATCAAAAAAGAGGCCGCTTGGGCCTCTTTCAGACAGATCGGTGGACGCTTCAGGCTTTCAGGGCGGTCAGCACTTCATCCAGCATTTTCTTGGCATCGCCAAACAGCATTCGGTTGTTTTCCTTGTAGAACAGCGGGTTGTCGACGCCGGCGTAACCCGAGGCCATGCTGCGTTTCATGACGATCGAGGTCTTGGCTTTCCAGACCTCCAGCACCGGCATGCCGGCAATCGGACTGCTCGGGTCATCCTGGGCGCTGGGGTTGACGATGTCGTTGGCCCCGATCACCATGGCCACGTCGGTGTCTGGAAAATCGTCATTGAGTTCGTCCATTTCAAACACAATGTCGTAAGGCACTTTGGCCTCGGCCAGCAGCACGTTCATGTGCCCCGGCATGCGCCCGGCGACCGGGTGAATGCCAAAACGGATATTGACGCCCTTCTCGCGCAGCAGCTTGGTGATTTCGAACACCGTGTGCTGGGCTTGCGCCACCGCCATGCCGTAGCCCGGCACAATGATGACGCTCTTGGCTTCGCGCAGCAGTTCAGCCGTTTCCAGTGCCGATACCGGCGTCACTTCACCGACCGGCTGCTCGCCGCCAGCGGTAGCCGTGGGCTTGGCGCTGGTGGTGCCAAAACCGCCTGCAATCACGCTGATGAAGCTGCGATTCATGGCATTGCACATGATGTACGACAGAATGGCACCGCTGGAGCCCACCAGGGCACCCACCACGATCAGCAGGTCGTTGGACAGCATGAAACCAGTGGCGGCAGCTGCCCAGCCCGAATAGCTGTTGAGCATGGACACCACCACGGGCATGTCGGCGCCGCCAATGGCCATCACCATGTGCACGCCAAACAGCAGGGCCAGCACGGTCATCACGATCAGCGGTGTCCAACCGTCAGCCACCGTATGCGCATTCATGAACACGCCACCGAAGTAGATCACCACCAGCAAGCCAGTCAGGTTGAGCCAGTGACGCCCCGGCAACAAGACCGGGTTGCCGCTGACACGCCCTGAAAGCTTGCCAAACGCAATCACCGAGCCCGAGAACGTGACAGCGCCGATGAAGATACCGATGTAGATCTCGAGTTCATGGATGGTCTTGGCCGCGCCGACAAAATCCTTGGTGGCCGATGGATCGACAAAGGTGGCAAAACCCACCAGCATGGCGGCCAGGCCAACCATGCTGTGCATGAAAGCCACCAACTCGGGCATCTGCGTCATTTGCACGGTACGCGCCAGGTACAAGCCGACGCTGCCGCCGATCAGCATGGCGCCGATGATCCAGGCATAACCGCCGCCGGTCACCTGCGGCCCAAACACCGTGGCCAGCACGGCGATGGTCATGCCGATCATGCCGAACAGGTTGCCTCGGCGAGAACTTTCCTGGTTGGACAGGCCGCCCAGGCTCAGAATGAAAAGAATGGTTGCGCCAATGTAGGCCACTGTGGAAAGGTTTGAGGACATGCGTGGCTCCTTCTTATTTGCGGAACATGGCCAGCATGCGCTGGGTCACGGCGAAACCGCCGAACATATTGATGGCGGTCAGCACGATGGCTGCACCAGCGATCCAGGTGATCAGGCTATTGGGTCGATCCAGTGCATCCGCAATAGGCGAAATCTGCACCAGCGCGCCAATGGCAATGATGCTGGAAATCGCGTTGGTCACACTCATCAGCGGCGTATGCAGAGCGGGCTTCACGTTCCACACCACCATATAGCCGACAAAGCAGGCCAGCACAAACACCGTGAAGTGAGACAAGAACTCCTTGGGTGCACTTGACCCGACCAGCCAGAACAAAACTGCAACCCCCGCAAACATGATCGCCAACTTGCCACTGGACATCGGGGCGCTGGCTTGGCCGTGACCTTTTTTGGCGGCAGGGGCAGCAGACGGTTTGGCCGCCGCAGGTGGCGCTGCCGCCACTTTGAGTGCCGGCGGTGGCCAGGTGACTTCACCATTCTTGATGACGGTCAGGCCACGGATGGCGTCGTCCTGCATGTTGACATCGACGATGCCGTCCTTGGTCTTGCACAGTTCCTCGGTAAGACGGAACAGGTTGGTCGCGTACAACGTCGATGACTGCTTGGACAAGCGACTGACCAGGTCGGTATAGCCAACGATGGTGACGCCGTGCTTCACCACGGCCTGGCCGGGCTCTGTCAGCTCGCAGTTACCGCCCTGCTCGGCCGCCATGTCGACGATGACGCTGCCCGGCTTCATGCTCTTCACCATCTCGGCGGTGATCAGTTTGGGCGCAGGCTTGCCGGGGATCAGCGCGGTGGTGATGATGATGTCGACTTCCCGGGCCTGTTTGGCGTACATCTCGCGCTGGGCCTGCTGGAAGCCCTCGCTCATGACCTTGGCGTAGCCGCCGCCGCCGGAACCTTCCTCCTCGAAATCGACCTTGACGAACTCACCGCCCAGGGACACCACCTGGTCGGCCACCTCGGCACGGGTGTCGTTGGCGCGCACGATGGCGCCCAGCCCGGCGGCCGTACCGATCGCCGCCAGACCGGCCACGCCGGCACCGGCGATGAAGACCTTGGCTGGCGGGACCTTGCCCGCAGCCGTGATCTGGCCGTTGAAGAAGCGGCCAAAGGCATTGGCGGCCTCGATGACAGCCCGGTAGCCGGCGACGCCAGCCTGGGAGGTCAGGGCGTCCATCTTCTGGGCACGGCTGAGCATGCGCGGTAGCGAGTCAATCGCCAGCACGGTCACCTTTTTGGCAGCGAGTTGCTGCATCAACTCGGGATTTTGCGCGGGCCAGATGAAGCCGATCAGGATTTGTCCTTCACGCATCAGCGCGACTTCATCGACGGAGGGTGGGCGCACCTTGAACACGATGTCGGACCCAGCCCACAGGGCGGCGGCCGAGTCGGCCACCGTCGCGCCCGCAGCGCGGTAAGTGTCGTCGGAACAATTCGCGGCATCGCCTGCACCGGATTCGACGGCAACTGAAAACCCCAGTTTGATCAGCTTTTCCACCACCTCCGGCACCGTCGCCACGCGTTTTTCCCCCGGGAAAACCTCACACGGCACGCCAATGCGTTGCGCGGTTGGAGTTGATGATGCGGGGGATGGAACGACGGATTTTTCCGATAAGCCTTGAGTGGTGGCACCAGCTTGCATGAAGCGTCTCCTCGTAAGATGATTGGCAGGTTCTTTAAACCGCAGGAGCTTACCTCAGTTTTTACACTTTTTTGATTTACGACAAGCCCGCACTTTGATCCACCTCAACGAGTAAGCTGATCCTGGTTTCGGCGCAACGCAGCAAGTTACCGATAATCCTGCCATGACAATCCGATGGAAACCCAGCGCCACCGTGGCGGCAATCATTGAACACCATGGCAAATTCCTGCTGGTTGAAGAGCACACCCCCGAGGGTCTGCGCCTGAACAACCCGGCTGGCCACCTCGACGAAGGAGAGCGCCTGGTGGACGGCTGTGCCCGCGAGGCACTCGAAGAAACCATGCATCTGTTTACACCGACGCATTTGCTCGGGATCTACATGTCGCGCTTTCAACGCCCGGCCACCACCAGCCAGGCTTTGGAAGACATCACCTACCTGCGCTTTGCGTTTTGCGGCACGCTGGGCGCCTTGCAAGCGGGGCGCAGTCTGGACACGGGCATCGTGCGCACCCTGTGGCTGAGTCCGGATGAGATTCGGGCCAGTTCTGCCCGCCACCGCAGCCCGCTCGTGATCCAGTGCATGGAAGACTATTTGCGGGGACAACGTTATCCGCTGTCCCTGATCCATACCGACACCAACGTGATCGACCCGCAGCCCATCGCCACGGGTGGCAGCGTATGAGCGGCACGGCCAAACGACAGCGCGTGGTGGTGGGACTGAGCGGTGGCGTCGACTCTGCGGTGACGGCCTGGCTGCTCAAGCAGCAGGGCCATGAGGTGATCGGCATCTTCATGAAAAACTGGGAAGATGACGATGACAGCGAGTACTGTTCTTCCAACGTCGACTTCGTTGATGCCGCTGCGGTAGCCGACGTGATTGGGATCGAGATTGAGCACGTCAACTTTGCTGCCGATTACAAGGACCGGGTGTTTGCCGAGTTCCTGCGCGAGTACAGCAGCGGACGCACACCCAACCCCGACATCTTGTGCAACGCCGAGATCAAGTTCAAGGCTTTTCTCGACCATGCCATGCGGCTCGGGGCCGAGAAAATTGCCACCGGGCATTACGCCCGTGTGCGCTTCAATGCCCAAACCGGCAGCCATGAATTGCTCAAGGGGCAGGACCCCGCCAAAGACCAAAGCTACTTCCTGCACCGGCTCAACCAGAAACAACTGGCCAACACCCTGTTTCCAGTGGGCGAATTGCAGAAGACCGAAGTGCGCCGCATTGCACTGGAAATTGGTCTGCCCAACGCCAGAAAGAAGGATTCCACCGGCATCTGCTTCATCGGTGAGCGGCCGTTTCGCGAATTCCTGAACCGTTTTATTGCCAAAGAGCCCGGCCCGATCAAGAACGACAGGGGGCACACCATTGGCGAGCATGTGGGTTTGAGCTTTTACACGCTGGGGCAGCGTCAGGGCCTGGGCATTGGCGGCCTCAAAACCAAAGGCGCCCCACGCGGCGGCGGCGACCACGCGCCCTGGTTCGTGGCGCGCAAGGACATGACCAATAACACCTTGTGGGTGGTGCAGGGCCACGATCACCCGTGGCTGCTGTCACATGAACTCACGGCACAGGATGCCAGCTGGATTGCGGGGCAGGCGCCCACGGCCACGGCACTGGCCGCCAAAACCCGTTACCGCCAAGCCGATGCCGCGTGCACCTTTCTGAGCACAACACCAGACACCTTCAACCTGGGCTTTGTCCAGGCACAGTGGGCCGTCACGCCCGGCCAATCCGCCGTGCTTTACGACGGCGAGATCTGCCTCGGCGGCGGCATCATCACCAACTAACCCATGCGCGACAGCAGGTTTTCCATGTCTTTGAGCATGGTGTCCATGCTGTCTTTTTGAGTTGGGTCAGGCTTCAAGCAGGATGACAGTTCTTGCTCCATGAAGCACATGGTCATGCGAAGGTAGGTGCTGTCAAGCGCCTTGCGCACGGCGGCAAACTGCTGACTGATCTTGAGGCAGCTCTCCCCCTCTTCGAGCATGCGCTGAACGCCGCGAATCTGGCCTTCAGCCCGCCGCAAACGGTTGAGCACTTCGGCACGGGCGGACTCATTGGTCAAAACGGTCATGTCGAGAACCTACCACTTAATTGGCACAGCCAACTTTTGACTCTGGCACACCCAGTTTTTTCAGGATGATGCCAAGGGGGCAAAAATTGGTAAAGCCGGATTGAAACAAATTGGCGCCCACAAAAGCCGTGAAGGCCAGTGCCCACTTGCTGACGAACAGCGGACTGCCCTCGACCCCCAATGCCAGGGAGATCATGATGAACAGACCCGCAAAAACCAGAATATAACGTTGAACGGTCATGGCAATAGCTCCTAAAAGAACAGTGAAAATCAAGTTGAATGCGTTTGATCGAGAACAACCGGCGCCTCTGCGTGCGCTTCGTTACGGCGCCGGTAGAGCGCGTAATACAACACCGGGATCACCACCAGCGTGAGCAGGGTCGACACCAGAATACCGAAAATCAGGGAAATGGCGAGCCCGTTGAAAATAGGATCGTCCAGAATAAAAAAGGCGCCGATCATCGCCGCCAGACCGGTCAGGGCAATGGGCTGGGCGCGCACGGCGGCCGACTGCACCACGGCCTCCTTGAACGCCACGCCTTGCGCGACCTGCAACTCGATAAAGTCCACCAGCAAAATGGAGTTGCGCACGATGATGCCGGCCAGCGCGATCATGCCGATCATCGAAGTGGCGGTGAACTGCGCACCCAGCAGGGCATGCCCCGGCATGACGCCAATGAGGGTCAGCGGAATCGGCGCCATGATCACCAGCGGGGTCAAATAGCTCCTGAATTGCGCCACCACCAACAGGTAAATCAGGATCAGGCCCACCCCATAAGCGGCCCCCATGTCACGGAACGTGTCATAGGTGATCTGCCATTCGCCATCCCACTTGACCGAATACTGGCGGAATGGGTCGCTGGGCTGGCTGATCCAGTACTCGCCCAATGTACCCGTGCCCGGCAAGGCAGCAGCCTGCAACTTGTCACGAATGGCAAACAGGCCATACAGCGGTGAATCCAGCTTGCCCGCCATATCGCCAAAGACGTAGCTGACGCCTTGCAAGTCCTTGGTGTAAAAGGGTTTGTCAATCACACCCTGCTCGACGTCGACCAACTCGGACAGCGGCACCATCCGGCCATTGGCGGCGCGCAGCGGCATGGCCAGAATGGCATCCAGCCCCACCTGCTCACCCAGTGGCAACTGCAGGCGCACCGGCACCGGGTATTTGCTATGGTCGTCATGCAGATACGCTGCATCGACGCCGTTGAGTGCCATGGCCGCGGTCTGAGCCACCATCGCCACCGGAATCCCAAGGGATTCAGCACGCTGACGGCGTACCCGAAGGTAAACACGCGGCGCATCGTCCTTGAGCGAGGTGTCCACGCCCACAACGTCGGCAGTGGCGCTGAACGCTTGCGCCACCCGGCGCGCCAGCGCCTGACGCCCGGCTTCATCCGGGCCATAGACCTCGGCCACCAGCGGCGACATCACCGGTGGTCCGGGTGGCACTTCGACCACCTTGACGACGGCATGGTGACGTGCGCCAATTTTTTCCAGCGCCGGACGCAAGCGCTGCGCGATGGCGTGGCTCTTGTCGCTGCGGTGCTTCTTGTCCACCAGATTGACCTGCACATCACCCTGTTCGGCATCGGCGCGCAGGTAATACTGGCGCACCAAACCATTGAAGGTAATCGGCGATGCCGTGCCGGCATAGGCCTGCAGGTTCAACACTTCGGGTTGCTGTGCCAGATAGGCACCCAGCTCATGCAGTGCGGCCGCGGTATTTTCAAGCGGCGTGCCGGCCGGCATTTCGACCACCACCTGGAATTCGCTCTTGTTGTCAAAAGGCAGCATTTTCAGAACGACCCACTGCACCAGCGTCAGACCGACCGAGAGCAGTAGCGCCGCCAAAATGCCCGCGAGCAACAGCCAGCGCTTTTTGGCACTGTTCAAAAATGGCGTCAGTACCCAGGCGAACAGGCGCTGCAGCTTTGGCCCCAAGCCGGCGGGTTGTGCCGGCATGCCATCACCGTGGGGGTGCTGGCGCATCATTTTCAGCGCCAACCAAGGCGTCACAGTAAAGGCAATGAGCAGGGAAATAGCCATGCCCATGCTGGCGTTGATCGGGATCGGGCTCATATAGGGGCCCATCAAACCACTGACAAACGCCATTGGCAGCAAGGCTGCAATCACCGTCAGCGTGGCCAGAATAGTGGGCCCACCGACTTCATCCACAGCCGCCGGAATGATCTCGCGCAGGCCCCGCTCGGGGTACAGGTTTTGATGGCGATGGATGTTTTCCACTACCACAATGGCATCATCGACCAGAATACCAATGGAGAAAATCAGCGCAAACAGGGACACCCGGTTCAGGGTAAAGCCCCAGGCCCATGATGCGAACAGTGTGGCAGTCAAGGTCAATATGACAGCCGCCCCCACGATCACCGCCTCACGCCGCCCCAGCGCAAAACCCACCAGCAAAATCACCGAGCCGGTGGCAAAGGCCAGCTTCTGGATCAGCTTGTTGGCTTTTTCCGCTGCCGTTTCACCATAATCCCGGGTGATGGTGGCCTGTATGTTGCCGGGAATCACCGTATTGCCGAGCTCCTGCACCCGCAGGCGTACCGCACCGGCAACATCCACCGCGTTGGTTCCCGGCTTTTTGGTCACGGTCAGGGTGAGTGCCGGATAGACACCGCCGGCAGCCACGCCATCATCGGCAGCAGCGGCACCCAAAGAAGCAGCCACCCCTGGTGTGTACCAGACATAGCGCTGCGGCAATTGCGCACCGGTCTCAATGCGCGCCACTTCACGCAGGTAAACCGGTAAGCCCTTGCTGACACCCACCACCAAGTCACCGACATCCTGCGCCGTGCGCAGGAATTCACCCGTTTCCACGCTCAGCATCTGTCCGCCAGGCACTTGTGGGTCGAGCACGGTACCGGAGGGCATGCTGGCGTTGGCGGCTGCCAGCGTGGCCTTGAGCGACAACACATCGACCCCGCGCTCACGCAGGCGGACCGGATCCAGCCACACATGCACGGCGCGCTCCGGACCACCGATGGTTTGCACCTCGCGCGTCCCTGGCACACGCTTCAATTCGGCCTCGACCGTATGCGCCACCCGCTCAAGATCGACGGCAGGCAGGGCGTCCTTGCTCCACAAGGTCACGGCCAGCACGGGCACATCATCAATGCCCTTGGGCTTGACGATGGGCGTGAGCGTGCCCAGCTCGCGCGGCAACCAATCCTGGTTGGCGTTAAGCACGTCATACAGGCGCACCAGCGCCTCGGTGCGCGGCACGCCCACCTTGAACTGCACCGTCAGTACCGCCATACCCGGACGCGCCACCGAGTACGTGTGCTCAATACCCGCTATCTGGCTGAGCACCTGCTCGGCAGGACGCGCCACCATGTTGTGCACATCGACACTGCTGGCGCCGGGAAAGGGAATCAGCACATTGGCCATGGTGACGTTGATTTGCGGCTCTTCTTCACGCGGCGTCACCAGCACAGCAAACAGGCCCAGCAGCAGCGCCACCAAAGCCAGCAAGGGCGTGATGGCGTTGCGCTTGAATGCCTTCGCCATCCGCCCGGAAATACCCAATGGGGATTGATTCGACATGCTCATCTCACTTGGCTGCACCGCCAACAGCCTGGGCTCCTGCCAGGCCGGCACGCACCGGGTCCAGCGCGACACGGTCGGCCACGCTCAGGCCCGCCAGCACTTCAACGCCCTGAGCGCCATGGTCCGCCCCCAGGCGAATTGCCTTGAGTGCAAAGCCCTGGCCTGAGACCACATATACCGCCGTCAACTCACCCCGGCGCAAGACCGCTGAAGCCGGCATCAGCAAACGTTGCGACTGGCCTGCGGCAAAACGCACCCGCACCTGCTGCCCTGGCAGCAGGCCCTTGCTTGCGCTGGCAGGCAATTCCAGACGCCATTCAATGGTTTGCGACACCGCATCGGCGGTGGGCAAATGACTGGTCTGACTGGGTCGTACCCATTGCAGCGACCCGTCAGCCGTGCTGACTTGCACCTCCACCGCGGCGCTGCCCTGCACCTGGACGGAGCGCGACACCGGCACCTGCACCACTGCCCTCAGGGGCAAGGGCGCGTACAACGTCAACAGCGGCTTGCCAGGAAAAGCCAGATCGCCCACCTCCGAGACGGTTTGCAACACAAAGGCGTCGAACGGCGCGGTCACCCGGGTAAAGCCCTGCGACAAGCCGGACTGCTTTTCGCCCGCACTGGCCTGGTCACGTCCCGCTTGCGCTGATTTGAGCTGGGCATCGGCGGTGTCCATGGCGGCCTTGCTGACAAACCCCTGGGCCAGCAACTCACGGGTGCGATCAAAGTTGGCTTGTGCGTTACGCAGCTCAGCCTGCGCCTGCGCCGCCTGGGCACGGCTGCGCTGCACGCCGGCCTGGGTTTCTCGGTCGTCGATGGTGGCCAGCAACTGCCCGGCACGCACCGGATCTCCCGCCTTGACAGCCAGCGTAACAAGCCGCCCCGACGCCTGCGCCGATACGGTGCTTTGCTTGACCGGCTGCACCACGCCATCCATCTCGAATCCGCTACCGACGGCCCTCAACTGGACCGCCGCCACATTGACTTGCTGCAACGTCTGGGCGGCCACCGGCGCCATCGCCAAAGACATCAGCACAAGCCATGCCAATCCCAACCGCTCTGATTGAACCCAGGAACGCCATAAAAAAGACTTTTGCATAAAGCTTCCTTTAAATACTGTACCTAGTATATTTGAATACCCCCGGCAGTACATGTAAGTGGAGAAATGACCTCACAAATTCACGCCCTGGTGTCCTCCTGCCATGGCTGACGATGGCGCCCTCAGGGCAAAAATAAAGTCGGTGAATATTATTTTTGTACCAGACACATAACAAGTGGCCACCCTGACCACGAAAAAACAACGCAAATACGATGCAAATCGTTGATTTAAAAGGAATTATTAACAAATTTAAATCTTCGGCACAACTATTGCTTCTGTTTTGTCAGACTGTGACTGCGAGGTAATCAAAATGATTAAAGATACAAAAATCCTGGTCGTTGACGATGAAGAGGTCGTTCGACTCAGTTATGCCAGATCACTGGCAAGCAACCATTGCAAGGTCGAAATGGTCAGCAACGGACCCGATGCCTTGGAGGTGATGGGGCAACGCCCCTTTGATGTGGTCTTGCTTGATCTATTGATGCCCGGCATGAATGGCATGGCCGTTCTCAGCACCATCAAGCAGCGATGGCCCGAAAGTGAAGTCATCATCATCACCGGCTACCCGGCCCTGGAAACGGCCAAAGAGGCCGTCACGCTGGGCGCCTACGATTACTTGGCCAAACCCGCCGGTCCGGACGATATTGTCAATGCAACCCACAGTGCCATGATGCACAAACAATGGACCTTGCGCAGCGATCAAGCGTCGTCGTCCGCAGGCATGCATTGATCCGGAAGAAAAAGCCCCCCCGGATCAAGTCTTATCGGGACAAAATCCAGTCAACGACATTCTTGATATCGTTCGCATCCTGGGACGCGATAACCTTGTGCGTCTCTTCCGTACCATCCTTCATCTTGACTTTGGGCGCCTTGGTGATGGAGTCTGTCAGCTTGGCTTGTGCATCGGCCTTACCTTTCCATTTCTCGGCAATGCTCTTGAATGACGCCGCCTTTTTGTCCTTGTCAACCGCGTGGCATTTCAGGCAATCACTTTTTTTAGCCAAAGAAGTCGCCGCATCGGCATCAACGGCGCCATAGGACGCGGTCGTTAACGAGGCCATCAGCAGCCCCAGAGTTGACAAATTGATCAGTTTTTGGGAAATAGGAAATTTCATTGCGAGTCAGCCTTTGCTTTGTTGTCACTGGGAAGCGGCCACAGCAACGGCTCCGTTGTCGAGAACCTTGTGACCCTTGCGCACCGTGAGAATTGCGCTGTAAAAATTCTAGAACCGACTTTCTGCAAGACACAAGCCCTCCGGTCAACTTAACTGTATAAAAATAATATTCGCCCCAAATACCCGCCTTCCCTGTGAGGCAGACGCAACAGAGTCCAAATACCGCATAGAAATTATGTACTTCGGTGGCAAGCAGCGTGGGACGCATTGGTGTCAAATCAGCAAAAGATAGCCCAAGTCCTTGATATTAAACAATATTAACTCACAAACTCCAACTGGCACGTCGTTTGCTTAACCAGATCAAATCCAGGCCACAACTGTTCAGGACAGCGCAAGGATTCGGGTTTGGGACCGGGGGCAATTGTGCTGACCCAGTCATAGTTTTCAAGGAGAAACATCATGAGTGCACTGCGTAAAGTACTGGTTGTTGATGACGACCCGGTGGTTGGCAAAAGTTTCAACCGCGTTCTTTCACAAGACAAGGGCTATGTGGTCATCACGGCCCAGAACGCTGCCGAAGCCCTGGAACGGCTGCGTGAGCAGGAATACGATGTCGTCTTCACGGACATCAAGATGCCCGGCATGGATGGGGTCGAGTTGACCGAACGCGTCAAGGCCAGTCGGCCTTGGACCCCGGTCGTGATCATCACCGGCTATGGCACAACAGCCAATGAGCAAAGAGCCAAGGCGGCCGGCGTGTCGGAATTCATGCGCAAACCGCTGTCGCCCGAGATGATCGAAGAGAGCACGCAACACGCCCTTCACGCCCCCACCCAGGCCGGCGTCGTGCCGGAGCAAGTCGCAGCGACCGAAACGGCACAGCCTGAACTGGCCGAAAAGCAGAATCCCTTCAAACGCGTAGCCATGCTCCTGGCGACCCCCTTCATCGGCCTGGCCTATGCCGTGCTGCTGCCCCTGATTGGCCTGGCCATGCTGCTCTGGACTGCGGGTCAAGCCCTGATGACAATTCCGTCAGCAAGAAAAATACTGATGCGCATCAAAGATATTGCACTCTTTGTGGCAGCGCCCTTCATTGGGTTGCTCTATGCCGTCATGCTGCCCGTTGTTGGCATCACAATGCTGGCGTCCTTGGCGATCAAGGCATGGATGACCCGGCCTTCAAAGGCATAAGGGCAGACTTGCAAACACCTTTGAGCATCGTGAAACCGAGCATTTTTTGAAACAGGAGCCCGCCAGTGAGGAAATGAACGCACTGGCGGGCTTTGCGATTTCGTGGAATCAACGAAGGAAAACTCTGATGAAAAGCGTCTTGGCAACAGGCAACATGACTTTGGCAATGACTGGCAAACGCTGGTTGCTGGGGGCAATGGTGGCCGTGGGACTCGCACTGGCAAGTTCCAGTGCACTCAGCGAAACCATTGAATTATCCGAGGAGACCCAGGCCTGCCTGGACTGTCACGACAAGGAAACGGGACAGAAGAAACTCGAAAACGGGGAGCTGCTTTCCTTGCATGTCTCGGCCAAGGCCTTTACCGGCTCCATGCACAAGGAGACGGATTGCGAGGATTGCCACTCGGACATTGACGGAAAAACACACGGCAAGGTAGCAGCCGACATCAAAAGCAAACGTGATTACGCACTGGGCATGCAGGACTCCTGCCTGACCTGCCACAAGAAAAAAGTCTCGGAATACGGCGACAGTGTTCATGCCGCCATGGTCAAGGAAGGCAGCCAGAAAGCACCCCTGTGCTCGGATTGCCATCATCCACATACCGTCCAGTCCAGCAAAATCGTCGAGCCCATTGCGGCAACGCCCTGCGCCAAATGTCATGAAGACATCTTCAAAGCCTACGCCCAGGATGTCCATGGGATCGCACGCGTTGCCAAGGGAGCCACGGCACCACTGTGCGCAGACTGCCACCAGTCCCACAACGTCAAGGCAGCTTCGATGGGAACAGGCATCAAGGACAGTTGCATTTCATGCCACAAGGACGCCGTCAAGCAGCATCAGGACTGGCTGCCCAACACCGAGCGGCATTTTTCAGCCATTTCCTGCCCGGCCTGCCATGCGCCGAATGCACAGCGTCGGGTGAACCTCAGGCTGTATGACAATGCAACCAAGTTGCAGGTTTCGGAGAAATCAGGGGTGCCGCAGTTCGACAAACGCACCGACGCCGCCGATGTCAACAAGGAAGGCTTGAACGAGCGAGCCCTTTGGAGCCTGCTCAAGGAATTCAGTCAATCCGGCGACGACAGCAAAACCGTCCTGCAAGGTCGGCTGGAAGTGAGTTCCGGCGTTCAGGCCCACCAATTGAGCGACAAGTCCCTGGCCATCAAGGACTGCGACACCTGTCATAAAAAAGGTGCCGAACCTTTCCAGAGCGTGACGCTGACAATCGCCGGTCCCGATGGCAGACCCCTGCGCCACGGCGTTCAGCAAGACGTCCTGAACTCCCTCATGTCGGTTGACTCGGTGCGCGGTTTTTACGTGATCGGCAGCACGCGTATCAAACTGCTCGACATCTTGCTGGTGCTGGTTGTGCTGGGGGCCATGAGCGTGCCGATTGCCCACATGACGGTCAAACGTCTTTTCAAAGGCATGCGGGAAAAACTGGAGGCAGAGCGGCTCGCCGCACAGGCGCAAACCAAACATCAAGCCGCAACAGATGAAAACAATGCGCCTGACAGCAACACCAAGTAACAGGAACCAACCATGAACAAGCTCTATATTCACCCCTTGCCTGTCAGGATCTGGCACTGGACCAATGCCTTCGGCTTTGTGTTGCTGATTGCCACAGGATTGCAGATCAGGTACCTGGATCTGTTCCAACTCATGTCATTCAAGACCGCCGTGGTCGCCCACAACTGGATCGGCTTTGTCCTGATCGCCAACTTCTTCATCTGGCTGGGCTTTTATCTGTTCACCGACAAAATCAAGGTCTATCACCCGGAACTCAGCCCGACCAAGTACTTCAAGGCCAGTTTCCGGCAAATGGAGTTCTATGGCTACGGCATCTTCAAAGGCGACCCCAATCCCCACCATCCCAATGCTTACCGCAAGTTCAACGCACTGCAAAGCATGCTCTACCAGATCATCATGATGCTGCTGGTGCCACTGCAGTTCTTTACCGGCCTGCTGCTATGGGATGTGACCCGCTTTTCGTCCATGGTCGACCTGTTCGGCGGCGTGCGTGTGGTCGATACGGTCCATGTGCTGCTGTTCATCCTGTTCTGCGGATTCATCATCGTCCATGTGTACCTGGCCAGCCTGGGCCACACACCTTCGGCCCACTTCAAGGCCATGATCACTGGCTACGAGGAAGTGGAGGACGGACACCAGCCCGAAGCCAATCCTTGAGTCGCGCTCGTGAGGCGTCCCCGCCTCACGCCTCGATCAGAAGTCAGGCCGCGTCTGCACCGCCGGCGCCGTATTCGGTATCGCGCACCCGGATGTTGTACTTTTTCATCAAGGCCTGAAAATTGGCCCGCTGCATACCGGTTTCTTCGGCACTGCGGGTCACATTGGAGGCGTTTCGCCTGAGCGTTTCCTGGATGAACATTTTCTCGATGTCCTCCACCGATTTTTCACGGGCAATTTTCTTGACGCGCTTGAGGTCATCACTGGTACGGGGCACCTCGAAATCAGGACGCTGCGTGTTCTCGATGATGTTGGCCAGGTGGGCCTGGCGGATGATGTGGTCGGTCGCAAGGATGACCGCCCGCTGCATGGTGTTTTCAAGTTCACGCACATTGCCCGGCCAGGCATAGTTCACCAGCAGGCTCATGGCGCCATCCGAGATTTCGGATACCGGCTTGCCCAGCTCAGCGCTAAAGATCTTGAGAAAGTGAAACGCCAGTGCCGGGATGTCATCGCGGCGCTCCCTGAGGGCTGGCGAGTGGATCGGAAAAACGTTGATGCGATAGTACAGGTCCTCGCGGAAAGTGCCCTCCAGCACCATCGCCTTGAGATCCTTGTTGGTGGCCGTGATCAGCCGGACATTGGTCTTCTGCGTCGTGGTACTGCCAACCGCCCTGAACTCCCGCTCCTGAATGACACGCAGCAATTTGGCCTGGGTGGACAACGGAATATTGCCAAATTCATCCAGGAAAAGGCTGCCGTTGTTGGCAATTTCAAACATGCCGCGCTTGTTCGCCACGGCCCCGGTAAATGAACCCTTGGTATGCCCGAACAACTCACTTTCAAGCAAACTTTCGCTGAGGGTGTTGCAGTCAACCGTGACAAACGGCTGGTCCTTGCGCAGGCTGTTGTAATGGATCGCGCGGGCGATCATTTCCTTGCCGGTGCCACTCTCCCCGGTGATCAGGACGGTACTATTGGTCGGCGCACACTTGGCAATCAGGCCAAAAACCGCCTGCATCGACGGACTCGACCCAATGATGTTCTCAAACCGGTATTTGGAACTGACTTCGGTTTTGAGCTTGCGGTTTTCCTGCTGCAACTGGCGCCGCTCCAACGCCCGATCCACCACAAGCTTGAGTTCATCCGGATCAAAGGGCTTTGACAGGTAGTCAAAGGCGCCCAGCTTCATCGCCTTGACGGCGGTCTGAATTTCGGACAAACCGGTCATCATGATGACATCAACGGTAGGGTGACGCTCCTTGACGTGCTGCAACACCTCCAGACCATCAATGCCAGGCATCATGATGTCCAGAATCATCAAGTCGTACTCGGTTTCATCCACCTTGCGCAAGGCATCCTGGCCATCGTTCGCCGAATCGACAACCAACATGCTGTCGCCAAGAATGCGTCGGCAACTCCGGATGACGATTTCCTCGTCATCAACAATCAAGATTTTGGCGCTCATTGTGCTTTCTCACCTGGTCTAAGTTCGCTTTCACTGAAGGGCGACGTGATCGGCAGCAGGATCCGGAAAGTCGTACCCTGCCCAACCACGCTGGCCACCTTGATCTCGCCACCATGCGCTTTGACAATCCCGTAGCTGACCGACAGACCCAGCCCGGTCCCCTTGCCTACTTCCTTCGAGGTAAAGAAGGGATCAAAAATGCGCTGCATATTGGCCTCCGGTATGCCACAACCAGAGTCCTTGATGGCCAATTCGACCATGGGCACACTCTTCTCGTCCGTTGGTTGAGGCGTTTTAACAACGTAGGAGCGGCTCACGACGGCAATCGTACCGGCCCCCTCAATGGCCTGCTGGGCGTTGACCAGAATGTTCAGGACCACCTGCTTGATCAGGTCCGCATCGCCCCAGATTTGCGGCAAGCCCGGATCAAGGTCCATTGAGATCACAATTTTTTGCAAAGATGCGGGGCGCTCGACAAAACGAACCGTATCTTCCACCACCTGATTCAGGTTGAAAAAGCCCTTGACGGGCACTTTTTCCCTGGCGAAATCAAGCAAGCGCCGGATGATGCTGGCACAGCGCTTGGTCTCGCGAATCACCAGATCCAGATCCTCGGCGTCCTCACTGCCTTCAAGTACCTTCTTGCGCATGAGGGAGGTGAAGGTCAGAACCCCGGTCAGCGGGTTGTTCAACTCATGCGCGATGCCTGCCGCCAGCACGCCAATGGACGCCAGCTTCTCCCCTTGCGCCACTTCGGCCCGGGCTGCCAGCAGTTCCCTTGAACGTTCTTCAACCTTGGACTCAAGCTCCTGAATCAGCTCATTCAATTCGGAGCGGGCATCTTTGAGGGCCGTCGTCATATCATTGAATGAACCCGCCACACGGCCGAATTCATCCGGACTGCGCACGGGTATCGCCACGTCAAGCTGCCCCGATCTGATTTTTTTGGCTCCGGTCTCGAGGTCTTTCAGCGGCACGTAAATCATGCGTTGCAGCAGGTACCCAAGACTGAACGTCACCAACACGATAAACGCAAATGAGATCGCAGCGATGTGAATGGCATGCTTGCGCATGGCCTGGTCAATCTCATCCAGCGAGTAGGCAATATCCACAATGCCAAGCACGGTCTGGCTGGCCGGATGCTCATGGCAGGATGCCGAGGCACAGGTTGGTTCGTTGCGTATCGCGTGCATGCTGGCCAGCACCCGATGGTTGCCAGCCGGATTGGCAAACACCTGCCACCGCTTCTCATCGGCAACCCTTTTCAAGGGCTCGCTGGTCTGATGGCAAAGAATACAGGGCTCGTCCTGTTGATCAACCGAATAGCCGATTTCAGATTTGCGGTTGGAATGGATGATCGTGCCGTCCTTGCTGATCACCCTGAGACGTTCGATTCCTTTTTGCTGGCCAACGTCCTCGATGATTTTTTCAGCGATATCGCGTTTGTTCAACAGCATGGTGTAGCGGGTGCTGGCAACCACGACATCCGCAATCTGCATGACATGGTCGGCAACGACGGCCTGCATGTCCGCTTGCCGGTGCTGGATAAAAAGCAGGGTGGTAACCGCCGTCGCCACGGAAAGGGCAACAAACAAGTACACACTGACTTTGAACTTGAGATTATTTTTGATCATTGACAAGATCACGGATCAATTCAGCTTGCGACAAGGTACCGCAATCCGAGGTGGAAATTAGACCACTTATTTCCGTCCTGCCAGCCTCATGCCATGTTTATTATTCCGAAATCAAGCCATGCAAACCAAGGAAAAACCATAAAAAAACCGGTAGTCCAACGACTTACCGGTCTTTGAGGCTGGATCAGTCAGTGGTCAAAACGGAATGTCGTCATCCATGTCATCAAAACCGCTGGGCGGACGGGCCGCCGGGGCGGCTGACGCTGCTGCTCGTGCGGGCGCAGCAGCGGCGCGCGCCGGCGCAGCTGGCGCCGAACGACCGTAGCCGCCGTCATCGTCGCCATGGCTGGGCTCACCCATGCCCTGACGACTGCCCAGCATCTGCATCTGGTCGGCGCGGATCTCGGTGGTGTATTTCTCAATACCGTCCTTGTCGGTCCATTTCCGGGTGCGCAAACTGCCTTCGACGTAGATTTGTGAACCCTTGCGCAAGTATTGCTCGACAATTTCCGCCAGGCGGCCATTGAAAACAATGCGGTGCCACTCGGTGGCTTCGCGCATTTCGTTGCTTTGCTTGTCCTTCCACTTGTCCGTGGTCGCGATGGTGACGTTGGCCACACGATCGCCGTTGGGGAAAGTGCGCACCTCCGGGTCGCGACCGAGGTTGCCCACCAGAATTACTTTATTGACGGATGCCATGCTTGTTCCTTTGTATGTTGCGGTGCACCAGACCTGCACCGGGCGGACGAACCGCAATGTTTCAGTTTAGCCGGCTTTTGCCGGATTTCAATGACCACGCGCCACCGGCGCCTGCATCGGCCAGGCCACCACCAGCCACAACAGCATCAGACCGGCACAGACCGCAAACAGACCACTGGCGCCGCCATGCTTCATGAGCCAGCCGCCGCCCATGCCACCGGCAAAAAAACCCAGCGACTGCAGTGTGTTGTAAACCCCGATGGCGGCGCCGCGACTGGCCGGAGGGGCCAAACGCGACACGATGCTGGGCTGGCTGGCTTCGAGCACATTGAATCCATAAAAGAAGACAAACAGAAGGCTCCCCAGCAGCGCAATGCCCGGCATGGCATCCACCTGCCACCAGAGTCCGGCCTGGACCAGCGCCGTCAAGCCAATCGCGGTCAGAAACACAGCGCGCAAATAACCCCGTTTTTCCAGCTGGAACAAGCTGCCGCCCATCACCACAAACGAGCCCAGCACCGCAGGCAGGTAAACCTGCCAATGGTCCTGCCGCGGCAAACCCGCCTTGACCAGCATGGCTGGCAGGGCCAGCCACATGGCCAGTTGCACCGCGTGCAGCACAAAAACACCAAAATTCAGCCGCAGCAAGGCCGCCGAGTGCAGCACATCGGCCAAGCGGCCGCGCGGCTGGTCCTTGTGCTGCAAAGGTTCAGGCGGGACCCACCAGATCACGGCCGCCACGCCCAGCAGCGCCAGCACCCCGGTCAGAGCAAAAATACCCACCAACCCGATCCAGCCAGCCAGCACCGGCGCGGCCACCAAAGACAGGGCAAACATCAAGCCAATGCTGGCCCCCACCATCGCCATGGATTTGGTGCGCACCACATCACGCGTCTGGTCGGCCAGCAGCGCCGTCACAGCCGCCGACACCGCGCCCGCACCCTGCACGGCCCGGCCAATCGCCAGCCAGGTGAGCGACGGCGCCCATGCCGCCAGCAGGCTGCCCGCCGCAAACACCAGTAGGCCAAAGACAATCACGGGTTTGCGGCCGACCCGATCGGAGGCCAGGCCATACAAAAATTGCAGCATGGCCTGCGTCAAGCCATAGATCCCCATGGTCAGACCGACCATGGCGGCATCGTCGCCCCCCGGGTAACGCGATGCCTCAATGGCAAACACCGGCAAAATCAGAAACAGGCCCAACATGCGCAGGGCAAAAATGGAGGCCAGTGAAAAACTGGCGCGCAACTCCAGCGCCGTCATGGCGGTTGCGGCCTTGGCGCTGGCAGTCGCCGGTGGAACATTCACATCAGACACGGGTTTCTCCGAGATCACAAGCGCAACCCAGACAGGTTGCAAGCGCTGGATTGTCCCTGATTCTCAGGATTCGCCTGTCCCATCAAGTCCATCAAAAGGCAGGCATTGGCTATCATGACAGGTTGCCCGGTGCATTTTTACCGTATTTATTGGACCTTTCCACCTTGAACACATCCGACGTCGGCACCCTAAGCCATGCCACAGACGGCAAATATTTGGGCGCGGCCCTGCAGGCGCAGACCATCAGCATCCGTGGCGCGCGCACCCATAACCTGAAAAACATCGACCTCGACATCCCGCGCAACCAGCTCGTGGTGATCACCGGACTGTCGGGCTCGGGCAAGTCCAGCCTGGCCTTTGACACCCTCTATGCCGAAGGCCAGCGTCGTTATGTGGAGAGCCTTTCGACCTATGCGCGGCAATTTTTGCAACTCATGGACAAGCCAGATGTGGACGTGATTGAGGGCCTGTCGCCGGCGATTTCGATCGAGCAAAAGGCCACCAGCCACAACCCGCGCTCCACGGTGGGCACGGTCACCGAGATTCACGACTACCTGCGCCTGCTGTTTGCCCGTGCCGGCACGCCTTACTGCCCGGAACACCAACAACCCTTGCAGTCGCAAACCGTGAGCCAGATGGTGGATGCCGTGCTGGCCCTGCCGGTGGATACCCGGCTGATGATTTTGGCACCCATCGCACGTGAAAAAAAGGGCGAGTTCCTGGATGTGTTTGCCGACATGCAGGCGCAAGGCTATGTACGCTTTCGGGTCAACGGCCAGACCTACGAATTTGACCAGTTGCCGGCACTCAAGAAAACCGAGAAGCACGACATCGACATCGTCATTGACCGCATCAAGGTGCGCCACCCCGAGCTTGCCCCTGGCGCTGACCGCACCGACCATGACAACCTGAAGCAGCGCCTGGCCGAGAGCTTCGAGGCGGCCTTGCGGGTGGCCAACGGGCGCGCCATTGCGCTGGAAATGGACAACGCGGCTGAGCACCTGTTCAATGCCAAGTTTGCCTGCCCGGTGTGCAGCTACTCGATCGCCGAACTGGAGCCGCGCCTGTTCTCGTTCAATTCGCCGGTCGGCGCCTGCCCCAGCTGTGACGGCCTGGGCCTGCAGGAGTTTTTTGATCCGGCGCGGGTGGTCGCCTTTCCGTCCTTGAGTCTGGCCAGCGGCGCCATCAAGGGCTGGGACCGGCGCAATGCCTATTACTTTGCCATGCTGGAAAGCCTGGCTGCACACTACAGGTTTGACATCGAGCTGCCGTTCGAGTCCCTGCCTGACGCCATACAACAGGCGGTGCTGCAAGGCTCGGGCGAAGAAGAAATCAGGTTCAGCTATGTCATGGACCCGGGCACCTCGAGCGGCAAAAAGCTGAGCAAAAAACACCCCTTCGAGGGCATCATCCCCAACATGCAACGGCGCTACCGCGAGACCGACTCCAACGTCGTGCGCGAAGACCTGGCGCGCCTGCGCAGCATCCAGCCCTGCCCTGACTGCGCGGGCAGCCGCCTCAAGCGCGAAGCACGCCACGTGCGGATTGGTGAAAGTGCGCAATCGCGGGCTATCTTCGAGCTCAGCCACTACACGCTGGCCGAATGTTTGGCCTATTTCAACACGCTCACCATGCACGGCGCCAAGGGCGACATTGCAGCCAAGGTGGTACGTGAAATCAGCCTGCGCCTGAAGTTCCTCAACGACGTCGGCCTGACCTACCTGAGCCTGGACCGCAGCGCCGAAACCTTGAGCGGCGGCGAGGCGCAGCGCATCCGACTGGCCAGCCAGATTGGCTCGGGCCTGACCGGTGTCATGTATGTGCTCGACGAGCCCAGCATTGGTCTGCACCAGCGCGACAACGACCGCCTGATCGAGACCCTGAAACACCTGCGCGACATTGGCAACAGCGTGCTGGTGGTCGAACACGACGAGGACATGATGCGCGCCGCCGACCACATCATTGACATGGGTCCTGGCGCCGGTCTGCATGGCGGGCGGGTGATGGCGCAGGGCGACTTTGACCAGGTCAAGGCCACACCCGACTCGCTGACCGGCCAATACCTGAGCGGCGCGCGCTGCATTGCCGTGCCCAGGCACCGCACCGCCTGGCTTCCCACGCAAGCGCCGAAACCGTTCAACCAGGGCAAGTCCAGCCGTTTTGCACCCAGCCCGGCAGCAGTGAAGCGCGCCGAGCGCGAGGCGCAGCACAACGCCACCCTGGGCGAGTTGCAGGCGCTCAAGGTCATGGGTGCCAGCGGCCACAACCTGAAACAGGTCGACGTCGCTTTCCCGGTGGGCCTGCTGACCTGCGTCACCGGTGTCTCGGGCTCGGGCAAATCGACGCTGGTGAATGACACGCTTTACAAGGCGGTGGCGCGCACCATTTACCGCGCCCACGACGAAGCGGCTGAACACGCGGCCATAGAAGGTATCGAGTACTTCGACAAGGTCATCAATGTCGACCAGTCACCAATCGGCCGCACGCCGCGCAGCAACCCGGCCACCTACACCGGCCTGTTCACCCCCATTCGCGAGCTCATGGCCGAGGTGCCGACCGCGCGTGAACGCGGTTACGGCCCCGGGCGTTTCAGTTTCAATGTGGCCGGCGGCCGCTGCGAAGCCTGCGAGGGCGACGGCATGGTCAAGGTCGAGATGCACTTTTTGCCCGACGTCTATGTGCCCTGTGACGTCTGCCTGGGTAAGCGCTACAACCGTGAAACACTGGAAGTACTCTACAAAGGCAAGAACATTGCGCAAATCCTGGACCTCACGGTCGACGTCGCGCATGAATTCTTCAAGGCGGTGCCGACGATTGAGCGCAAACTGCACACCCTGCTCGATGTCGGCTTGTCCTACATCCGCCTGGGCCAGGCCGCCACCACCTTGTCGGGCGGCGAGGCGCAGCGCGTCAAGCTGGCCCTGGAACTCTCCAAGCGAGACACCGGGCGCACGCTTTACATTCTGGACGAGCCCACCACGGGTTTGCACTTTGCTGACATCGACCTGCTGCTCAAGGTGTTGCACCAGTTGCGCGACGCGGGCAACACCATTGTGGTGATTGAGCACAACCTGGACGTGATCAAAACCGCCGACTGGCTGATCGACATGGGCCCCGAAGGCGGCAGCGGCGGCGGCACCGTGGTGGGGGTTGGCACGCCAGAGCAATTGGCCACCAACCCGGCCAGCCACACCGGGCGCTATCTGGCCCGGCTGCTTTGACCCAATTACGCGCGCGCGGCCTGCAGCATGGCACGCGTTTTCAGGGCTTCCTGGCGCGCGGCCTGGGCAAAATCGGCGCCGCCTGAAGCATACAAAACGGCGCGCGATGAGTTCACGATGATCGGTCCGTTGTCACGCCAACCCGCCTTGACCGTGGCCAGGGCATCACCGCCCTGGGCGCCCACACCCGGAATCAGCAAGGGCAGCGTCGGCGCCAGGGCGCGCACGCGCTCGATCTCGGCCGGATAGGTGGCGCCGACCACCAGTCCCAGCTGGCCATTGAGGTTCCACGGCCCCTGCGCCAATTGCGCAATGTGCTCGTACAACAAGGGCTCGCCCGTCACACTGCGCAGGCGCTGGTTCTGAAAATCATCGCCCCCCGGGTTGGAGGTGCGGCACAGCAGGAATGCGCCTTTGCCGTGGTACTTGAGGTAGGGCTGGATCGAGTCAAAACCCATGAACGGCGACAGCGTCACCGCATCGGCGCCGTAGCGTTCAAAGGCTTCCTTGGCATATTGCTCGGCGGTGCTGCCAATGTCGCCGCGCTTGGCATCCAGAATGACGGGCACCGCTGGCGCGGTGCGGCGCATGTGCGCGATCAAGCGTTCAAGCTGGTCTTCGGCCCGGTGTGCCGCAAAGTAGGCAATTTGCGGCTTGAACGAGCTCACCAAGTCGGCCGTGGCGTCGACGATGGCAGCACAAAATGCGTAAATCTTGCTGGCGTCGTCCTTCAGCCCGGCAGGAAACCTGGCCGGCTCGGGGTCCAGCCCGACGCACAACATGGAACCGTTTTGGCGCTCGGCATTGCGCAACATGTCTAAAAAATTCATGGTGCAATTGTATGAAGTACTGCCGCCAGCCACGACCAACAATTAGGTGTCCTAAACTGCAGACCTCACACCAGCTGAACCACCCCATGCGCCCTGACGAATTCCCCGACAACGACGAAGACAGCCTATTCACACCCGCCGAGCGCACAGCGGCGGCAGCGCGCTCCACCTGGGTCAGCGTGGCCGTGAACCTGGTGTTGAGCATGGCCCAAATTGCGGCAGGCATCATGGCCAAGTCGCAGGGTTTGATTGCCGACGGCATTCACACCCTGTCTGACCTGATTGCCGACTTTGTGGTGCTGTTTGCCAACCACCACAGCCAGAAAGACGCCGACGAAGACCACCCCTACGGCCACCAACGCTTTGAGACTGCGGCCTCTTTGGTGCTGGGCGCACTGTTGTTGGCCGTGGGCCTGGGCATGTTGTGGTCAGCCGCCAGCAAGCTGCAAAACCCAGAGTCAATCGCCACGGTGCACATCACGGCCCTGTGGGTGGCCGCGGGTGCACTGGTTGGCAAGGAACTGCTGTTTCGCTACATGCTGAATGTTGCAAAAAAAGTCAAAAGCAGCATGCTGGTGGCCAACGCATGGCACGCTCGCTCGGATGCCGCGTCGTCGCTGGTGGTAGGTATTGGCATCATTGGCAACCTGATGGGCTACCCCATTCTGGACCCGATTGCTGCCGCAATTGTGGGTTTCATGGTGACCCGGATGGGCTGGAATTTTGGCTGGGATGCGCTGCACGACCTGATGGACCGCGCGGTGGACGAGGCCGAGGTACAGACCATCCGGCAAACCCTGCTCGACACCCCCGGCGTCGGCAGTGTGCACGACGTACGCACCCGCAAAATGGGCGACATGATTGTGGTCGATGTCCATCTGGAAGTGGATGCCACGCTGAGCGTCGAGCAGGGCCATGACATTGCCGTGGCAGCCCGCAACCGCGTCATGCAGCGCCACCGGGTGATCAACATGATGACCCATGTGGACCCCTACCGACGCCCCGACCGGGACCATGAGGCAACCAGCCGGGTTCACATGAACACCGGATCGCGCCCCTGAGCGCTGGCGCCATACATGGTTTTACGTCGATGTCTTTGATTTAATATTGAAGCGGATGGCTCAAGACCGACTGCCCTGATGCGCCCACGGGATGTCAAAGCATATCCGTCATGGCCAGGTTGAGCTTGTGGCGGATGTTGCTGCGGCGCGGGAGCAACCAGGTGCGTAAGACGACGAACTCAATGCGAAACTATGGTCATGCTCAACAACATCGAGATTTTCCCCTGGAACGAGAACTTTGCCACCGGCATTGCAACGATTGACTCACAGCATCGCAAGCTGATTGCGCTACTCAACACGTTGGTCAATCACATGGCTTTTCAGGTGGAGGAGCCCACGATCAACAAGATATTTGACGAGCTCAGCGACTATGCTGCCGTGCATTTCCAGACCGAAGAGGCCATCTGGCACCAGCACTTGCAGGGCGATGTCTGGGAGCTGGAGCACCAGGCCGCCCACACCGACTTTGTAACGCAGGTGATGCAACTCAAAAGCGAAGAAGGCACGAAGCCGCTCGACGAGGTGATCGAGGGCATCGTCACCTTCCTGACCCACTGGTTGGCGTTGCACATCATCGAGTCCGACAAGCGCATGGCCAAGGTGGTGCTGGCGTTGCCTGCCGCAGGCTCACTGGCGCAGGCAAAAATCATGGCCGACGACGCGATGTCGGGTGCCACGCGCGCGCTGATCGAAACGGTGATCAGCATGTACGACAAGATGGCCAACCACACCGTACGCATGACCCGGGAAATTTACAAGCGCAAGCAGACCGAGCAGGAGCTGCGCGACGCACACGAAGAATTGCGCGCCGCCAAGGAGCAGGCCGAGGTGGCCAACCGGTCCAAGTCGGAATTTTTGGCCACCATCAGCCACGAACTGCGCACGCCGCTGCAAGGCCTGCTCGGTTTTGCCGAACTGCTGGCGCTGGGCAATATCAGCGAGAACGAACGCATGGAATGCGCCAGTTACATCTACAACTCGGGCAAGTCATTGGTGGAGCTGATTGACGAGATCCTCGGCCATGCGAAGCTTGAAGCCGGCAAGATGGCACTGACCATGAGCGTCTGCCAACCCGGGCAGTTGCTGAGCGACGTGGCAGCCCTGTTTGCCAAGACGGTCCAGAAAAAGGGGCTCGCATCGGTGCAGACCTGGACCGGGCTGCAGGGGCAGTCTTATGAGATGGACGCCGTCCGGGTCCGGCAAATGCTGGGCAACCTGATCAGCAACGCCATCAAGTTCACCACCACCGGCACAATTGAAGTGAAGGCCGAAGAAATCGAAAGAGCCAACGATGAAGCCGTACTGCGGTTTTCGGTGACCGATACCGGGCATGGCATCAAGCCTGAATTTCAACCCTTGTTGTTTCAGCGCTTTGAACAGGTCAACAGCGCACTCACACAAAAAGGCGGCGGCAGCGGCCTGGGGCTATCCATCGTGAAAGGCCTGGCCACCCTCATGGGCGGGACGGTGGGTTTAACCAGCCAGGAGAACCGGGGCACCACGGTCTGGTTCAGCATCCGGGCCAAAGTTGACAGGGTCCAGGGGCCAGAGAGTTGAGGCGCCCAAGATATCCTGATTGAGCCGTTGCTATGCGTCGCCAGCCATTGGCTTGATCGGTTTCAGCGATGTCCCGAACTGCTCACGCAGCGGCGCATGGCCGAGTGGCGGAAATTCGAACGAAACCTCTGGCACCTTTCTTTCTGGAATATGGTCAAGCAGGTGGCGGATCAGGGTGAGTCGACCCCGCCGCTGATCGTTGAAGTCGACCAGCACCCATGGCGCTTTCGGTTTGTGCGTGGCCCTGAGCATGGCATCGCGTGCCAGCCCGTACTGGGCATACTTTTCTCGCGCCTGAAGGTCGATCGGACTGAGCTTCCAGCGCTTGAGCGGATCAGCCTGGCGTTCAGCAAAGCGCTCTTCCTGCTTTTCCTGGTCAACGGTCAGCCAATACTTGAACAGCAGGATGCCATCGTCCACCAAAAGCTTCTCGAACACCGGCGCCTGCTGGAGAAAGGCCTGGCTTTGGGCTTTGCTACAGAAGCCCATGACTGTTTCAACACCGGCACGGTTGTACCAGCTGCGATCAAAAAAAACGATTTCACCAGCGGCCGGCAGATGTGGCACATAGCGCTGGAAATACCACTGTGTTGCTTCGCGTTCGCTCGGTTTGGCCAACGCCACGGTGCGGCACTGGCGTGGATTGAGCGTTTCCATCAAAGCAGAAATCACACCCCCCTTGCCCGCCGTATCACGGCCTTCGATGACCACGGCCAGCCGTTTTCCAGTGTGCAGCAACCAGCGCGCAACGTCGTTCAACTCCTGTTGTAGCGGAGCCAGCCGTTCGTAGTACTCGCTTTTGCCAAGCTTGCCCGACTTGCCTTTTTTGACTTGCTCATTGACAAATACTACCATCCATTGCCCACGACTGCCTAAAAAATCCAGGACAAAACCATGGCCTTCGCCGACACACTCAAACAACTCCCTACCGTGGCCGATCTGGCTGCATTGCAACTGCGCAACGCAGCAGGCCAGGTGGTGGCCACCATCGAAAACAAACCCGGCAAGGCAGGTGCCCTGGCAGTCTATGCCGCGCTTGCAGCCAGGCACGGGGGCATCAACGTGGCGGCGGCGCAAGAAGGTCTGGAACTCTTTGCCGAACACACCGCCGATGCACGCGCCCATCCGGGTAAACACCCCAACATCGATCGCTTGCTGGAGGTCATCGCGTCTGGCCAGTGTTTCTCGGTCAATCTGCTCAAGGCCTGAAAACAAAAAACCTATTGCGTGACGACACAGAAAACGCTGCAGGGGGAATGTTCAACCAGGGCGCCAGAGATGGACCCGCTCCACCATCGGGCCCAACCCTCGACGTGTTTGTGGCCGACCACGATCAGGTCGGCATTGACTTTGCGTGCGAACCTGGTGATCTCCTGGACCGCCTCACCTGCGAGCAGTTCACCGGTGGCGGCATAGCCCGCCTGCTCCAGACGCTGCAGTCCGTCGGCAAGGATTTTCTGGTATTCGGTTTTGTTCCTTTGATCAAGATCCGGAACGGGAAAACCGCCTTCCATGGTGATCAGATTGACGTTGTAGGGCATGACCGCTACAAGCCAAAGTACGGCATCATTCCACTGGGCAAGGTCCTTGCAATCGAGCAGGGCTTGCTGTCCAGAGCTGGAGCCGTCATACGCCAATACGATAGTTTTGTACATTGCCAATCCTCAGTTGCGTGGTGAATGAGCGCTGTCACGGGCATGCCGATTGTGAATCGTTTCAGTGTACCGGAGTCTTCCAATTTTTCAAGTAGACCAGCATGAAAACCATCATGATGCTAGCCGCCCAAAGGTACATGGTGGCAAATCCCTGTGATTGCGCTATTTGCCCCAGTGCGATCAAGCAGACGATATAGCCGAGATCAATGGCCGACATGAAGAGCCCGTTGGCAGCCGGCTTTCGGTGCGGGGGGCAACGGTTCACCGCCCAGGTTTGCAGCGAGGGTTGAACAGCACCATAGCCCAGCCCAAACAGCAGGGAAGAAACGACCAGCAAGGGGACCGAGCGGGTCTGTGACAACGCGATGAGCCCAAGCAGCATGGCGGCACTGCCAGGCAGGATAATGGCCGCATGGCTTTTTGCATCGAACAGGCGCCCGACCCCGAGGCCATGCGCGTTGCCATGGACAGGATGGAGAAGGCACCGATGACAAGACTGGTCTGGAATACGGTGCCACCGATCCCGGCAACATAAGCCGGAAGTGTGGCCGGCAACATGTAATGCCCAGACAGAGCAGCAGGTTGCTTGAAATCAAGCCAAGGAAGTTCTTGGACCACAGCCCTTTTGCTGGAGCAGCCTGCATCTTGCCAGGGCAGGGAAGCGAGGCCCGCTAGCCTGTGTAGCCTGCCAGCCGCGGCAGGAACAGTACCAGGTCGGGCATCAAGGTGACCACCGCAAGGGTTCCCAGCATGACTCCGAGAAATGGCAGGACCTCGCGCACCAATTCCATCAGCGACACGTCGGCAATTTTGGTCATCATGAACAACAGCAGGCCGTAGGGCGGGGTCACCAGTCCGATCATGATGTTGAGAATCGCCACCACACCGAAGTGCACCGGGTCGATACCGAGCGCCGTCGCCGTTGGCAGCAGCACCGGCAGGATCACCAGGATGATGGTGGAGCCCTCCAGGAAACAACCCAGCACCAACAGGATCAGATTGACCATCAGCATGAAACCCAGCGGCGACAAATCGAAGGTCTTGAGCATCACGCTGAGCGAAGCTGGAATGTTTTCGGCCGTGATCACGTAGTTGAAAACCAGGGCCCCTGCGATCAGCATGCCGATGGAAATACTGGTGCGCGCGCTGCTGATCAAGGCGTTGTACATGTCTTTCCAGCCGATGCTGCGGTAAAGCACCACCGAAATCAGCAGGGCATAGGCTGCCGCCAGGCCTGCGGCTTCGGTCGGCGTGGTGATGCCGCTGTAGAGGCACCCGAGCAGGATGACCGGCAACATCAGCGCCGGAAACGCCTCGCGCGTGATGCGCGGCATTTCCCGCAGCGGCACCTTGGCTTCGACCGGGTAATGCCTGCGTTTGGACAGGAAATAAATCAGCCCCATCTGCACGGCACCCAGCAGCAAGCCAGGCAGTACGCCGGCAATGAACAGGTAACCAATGGAAGCGCCGGAGACCAGGGCATAGAGCACCATCGGGATCGACGGCGGAAGAATGGGGCCGATGACCGCCGATACAGCGGTCAGCGCCGCGGCGAAGCCCTTGGTGTACTTGCCATCGCGGGTCATCATGGCCAGCATCAGCTTGCCCGAACCGGCGGCGTCGGCCAAGGCCGAGCCGGACATGCTGGCAAACACAATGCTCTGCAACACGTTGACCTGTGCCAGGCCACCAGGGAAGCGCCCGACAATGGCATTGCAAAAGCGCAACAGGCGGTCCAGGATGCTGCCGGTGCTCATGATGGTGGCGGCCAGGATGAACAGCGGGATCGCCAGCAGCAGAAAACTGGAGTAGGTGCCATTGAGCAACTGCTCGGCCGCAGTGCCCATGTCCATGCCCTTGAGATACAGGTACAGCACCGAACCACCGATCATCGCCTGACCAACGGGCACACCGATCAGGCTGAGGGCGATGATGGCCGCCAGGGCCAACGAAAAGGGACTGGTGAAATTCATCGTGGGGCGGTGGTTTGAATAGCGTCGATGCCAGCGGGGTCTTTACCCAGCAGGAGCTGGCCCAGGTTCCAGAGATTGCGGGCGATCACGGCCACCGAAAAGATGATGTAGATCGAAAACAGAACGTCAAAGCGGGTGTTCAGGTAGGAACTTTTTTCCACCTTCATGAAGCTGACGTAATCGTACGCTGCAGGCAGCGACATACCGAACAGGACAACAATACTGGCGGAGCCGACGATGCCCATCACGATCCGCGCTCGCCTGCCGGCGTGTGCTGACAGGAAGTCGATCCGGATCTCCTCTTCGTCCTTGAGCACAAAGGCCGCCCCCCAGAGCACCAACCAGAGCCAGGCGACCACAGACAGTTCAGCCGTCCAGCCCACGGGCCAGTTGAAGAGGTAGCGCAGCGCGATCTGGACAATGAAGGCGACGAAGATGATGGCGAGCAAGCCGGCGGCAACCACCTCGGCAAACCTGTGCAGGGAGGACAGGAGGGTTTTGAGCATCAGACGCAGGAGCCCCAGTAAATAGCTATGGGTTGGTACGAAAAACTGCTGCGCCGGGCTTGGGGTCACCGACGCAGCGGCCCGGCTTATTTCATGGCATTGATCTTGTCGAGCATGCCGGCCGGCCATTGCTTGGCTTCGTCCGATGCCATATAAACCTTCTGGGCGTAATCCCGGAACGCATTGGTATTGGGCGCATAAACGTCAAGCCCCTGGCGGCGGAAGCCCTCGGCCAGCTCCGCTTCGCGCTTGAGGTGCTCGGCCGTGCTCCAGGCGATGGCCTTGTCGGCGGCGGCCTGAAAGGCCTTTTGTGTGGCCGGCGACATGCTGTTCCAGGTTTTCATGTTGACGACGAGCAGGTCGTAGCCCACCAGGTGGGAGGTCAGCACAATCTGTGACATCACCTCGTAGAACTTCATGTTCTGCACGTTGGGCAAAGGATTGTCCTGGCCGTCGATGGCGCCGGTCTGCAGGCCGGTGTAGGTTTCAGCGTAGGCCATGGGGGTCGGATTTGCACCGATCGAGCGCCCCAGCAGTTGCCAGGAATCGCCGGGCGGCATGCGCAGCTTGACGCCAGCCAGGTCAGCAGGCACGTTGATCTTTTTCTTGGTCTTGAGGCCGACCTGGCGGGTGCCGAAGAAAGTCGGACCCAGGATTTTTACTTTCAGCTGTTCAGCCACCATGTTCTTCATCTGCGCACCCAGGTCGCTCGCGAAGAAATTGGTCAGGTGGTTGGCATCACGGAACAGGTAAGCGGACGTGAGCAGCGACCAGGCCGGGATCTGTTTGGAAATATCCTGCGGCCCGACGTTGCCCATCTCAAGGTTGTCCCTCTGCAGCGCAACGAGTTCCGTACCCTGCTTGAACATGGTCGAGTTGAGGAACATATCGATCTTGAAAGATGACTCAAGCTCTTTGGCGAACATCTTCATCATGTCGGCACGGATGTCCTTGTCCGAAAACACGGCGGCAAAGCGCAGGGTGGGTTGCGCCTGTGCCCAGGCCGGCATCACAGCGGCAGCAGCGAGTGAGGCGCCAGCACACAGGGCAGAACGGCGATTGACGTGGAAGTTCATGGTGATGGTCTCCTTCTTCTGGGTGGTTGAAAAACGCTTGAAAGCCTGAAAACAGTATCGATTTAAATTGTTGTAAGCACAAGTGGCATTTTTATCATGGAGCATTAGTCCCTGTTTACCGTTAGCCATTGTCTTCATCGGCCCCTTCCAGACTCAGGCGCTGCGGTACTTGCCGGCCGCAACGCCGCACACAAACAAGAAGGTCTAACTCATGCGCGCCTTTTGTTATTTGCTTCAAGTCTCGGGCGTACTCGACACCACTCAAGGGGCCGGGTGTACTCACGGAGCATTCGATCCGGTCCCTGAGCCGATTCGACTCATCAAAGCGATAAACACAGCCCTCCAGCGATCGAAAGAGCCGGCCCTTGCGAACCTGTTGAACCGTCACTTTGATCGTATGCATCGATTCAGTCTGGCCAAGGAACACCCCACCGTGCAGATAAACCTTGAACTCGTTATGGTCACGACTGGAGCCGAGGTAATGTGGCGTATCGAACTCGCCGAATGCACTGCCACTGACCACCACCGAGGCCAGGGTGATCGATTTGGCAATGCTCCAGGAGCCCTTCAAACGAAACTCTTTCACTTTGGGCTTAGGCCTGCGCAACTGTGAGCTTGTAACTGCTGGCTGAACTACCATCCGGCGACACGACATCAATCGTGATCACGGTACCGGCCGCAACAGCCACGGAGGTGCCCGAGCCCTGAGACACCGCTGTCCCATTGACCTTCATGGAGCTGATATTGTTCGACATGGCGGTTGGCTTGATCAGGATACTGTTCGTCCCGATTGGGACGTTGATGGTGTATGCATAAGTCCATGGATCGAACTTATTTGATAGCTTGTTGGCGACGCCATTGGCTGGCGCCGCCCAATACACATCAACGCCAACCAGAGTTCCGCCTGCGATCTCAATGTTGCTCAGGACCGAATACTTCTTGTATCCATCGGCCGTGTTGTAGTCTATGGTCGCGCCGCATGGAAAGTTGGTGGTAGGAGTTGTGAAATAGTCGACCGGTTTATCCAGACCGCTTCCCAGTGAATTACCAACAGCCATCCAGTTCTTATCCCGCCACATGTCACCAACCATGCTCATGCGCGAGTTCCTGGTGGTCGGGCTGGTCGGGTTGCCCAAGCGGCCGCCGCGGATCGACGGTGCACTTGCAGCATCACCACGATCGATGAGCTGCTGGAAGCATTTGACGAAGTTATTAACCCCCTCCATGCCCACAGGCACTTCCTGGTGTGCGTTGGTCAACTCGGTGATCTGGCCGCTCACACTGCGCTTCATGTAATTCGCGATCAATTGTTGGGTCAGGGAAAGAAACAGGTCAACTTTGACACCGTTGTATTGGGTGGTGTCCGCCGTGTACGCTCGGTTACAGCCGAAATTATCAGATCCGAACACCCAACCCGTCTGATTGACGATGGCAGTCACGAGTCCGTTTGTATGACCGGGTTGAATGAATGCCGTGACTTGAACGTTGCCCAAGTCGAACTGGAATCCGTCATCGATCGCCACGGCCAACGCACCGGCCGACTGGAAATCTGCACGGGACGATGCGGAGATGGCAGCTTTCTCGATGGCCGAAGCATACAACTTGATGCCCGCCGAGGTGAAGTTGTAGATTTGTTCTGCGTGGTCCGGATGGTTGTGACCGACGACGATGTCGTATGGCTTGGTCGCGATCGTGTCAATGAAAGTCTTCAGGTTGGCCTTCTGATAGCCGTATTCACCTGCGTCGAAGACGAGGCCACGTGCGCTCCCCTCGATGTAAAAGACGAAGGCCTGAAAATATTCCGCCGGGTTGTTGATCTTCCAAACCGTAGGCGACGTATCGGTGGCGGCATGAACCAGCTTCGCCTGGAAAGCACCTGTTCGAGGTCGAACAATGTTCCATGTGAAGGTCTGGACGGCGCTGGTCACTAGCCCGCTTTTCTTCGCAACAGTCTTCAATCGGTAGAGACGGAAGTCAGTGGTAGAGGTGAGCGGATTGACAAACTGGAGCACACCGTGATCCTCGAAGTTGTATTCGATACCGGAGGTCACTGGATCGGCGGGCTCGGTCCCATCAAAGGTGTACGTGTAATAAATCTTGGCGCCTGGCGTTGGTGTGGTGATCGTGACGTACCGACGGGGAGCTGTCGTGCCTGATTTACACATCACCTGAGGCGGCGCGACCAACTGACTGGTGATATTGTCAAAGATGGCCTTGGCTTCACCTGCCGTCAGCGCTGCAGCGGGGGCGAACTGTGTGGCACTGCTGCCCTTCATGTAACCAGCAGCAACCAACGCGTTGACGTTGGCCCTGCGGCTTGTGGTGACTTCCCCTACGTCAGTGAACGACGACAGCGCATTCGTGCTGGATGCAGGAATCTTGAACGCCTTGGCATAGATTTCTGCCGCTTCCTCGCGCGTCACCTGTTGCTCAGGATAGAAGTAACCGAGCACATTGCTGACGATGGACTCTTCAAGTGCCGTTTCAATTTCCTTTGCATTGGGGGTGACACCAAACTTCACGTCGACAAAGGTGGGCTGCGGCAGTTTGTACGGGTCGTTGTACTCCGACGAATGCACCCAGTCGAAATATTTTGAGATGGATGCAACGAAGCTAGCACGTGTCATGGTCGCTGCATCTGGATTTGGTTGGGGCACATCGTCTCCACCGCCGCAACCTGTAACAACCGTAGCGGTGGCTGCCGAGGCCATCAAAGCGGGAAGGCCCAGCATTTGGCCAAATAGTCTGCGTGACAACTTTTCCTGCTGGATCTCGGTATCTTTTAAAAGCGTCGTAGCGGCGCTGGCAGTCATCGTTTTATCGGTCATGGTCGGTGCTCCTGGTTTGCGTTATAAAAATCGTCGAAGTGCTTGCAATGCAGTCAGTGATTTACCATTGGATTTAGTGTACGAACTAGTGAGTGAGAAAAATCTAGGGTTAAACCCTAATGACGAAATGAGATCAAGAGACACGTGGTGTGGGGGTAAGCAACTCAACACCAGCAGTAGCTCTTTCCTGGGGATAATCAGACTGATCAGAATGACTTCATCGCCCATGAGTAAATCCGTTACCGCGCAAGCCAGCCATCAGACTTTGCATCAAAGTACGGAGAGCGCCGCCAAGGGGGGTGTGGCATCCGGCAATGTCCGTGATTCCGCCAAAACGCTGCAGAACATTCTGGAAGTTGCTGCCCGTGAATTTGAGAGCAAGGGTTACAACGGTGCGCGCATCGACGCCATTGCTGAAGCCACACGCACCAGCAAGCGGATGATTTATTACCACTTCGAAGGCAAAGAGGGGCTGTATATCGCCGTTCTGGAAGCTGCCTATCGCCGGATCCGCGAACTTGAGCCTTCACTCCATCTGGAAGACCTGGACCCCGTCAATGCACTTCGGGAGTTGACCGGGTTCACCTACGACTACCATCTGCAAAACCCCGGATTTGTAAGATTGGTCATGACAGAAAACATCCACAATGGCGCTTTCCTGGCACGCTCCAAAGTGATTCAGACCGTCAACAACCCGGCCATTGAAATGATTGCCAGAGTCTATGAACAGGGCGTCGCGTCGGGCGTTTTCCGCGCGGGACTCAGGCCGATCGACCTGCATTTCCTGATCAGCGCACAGTCGTTTTACAACGTGTCCAATCGAAGAACCTTTGCTTTGATATTCAAGCAGGACTTCGAATCACCCGAAGCCATCGCTTTGCGACGCGCCAACATCATTGAGAGCGTGATACGGATGGTGCTGAAGTGAGTTGAGCCCAGGATACCGGCCATCGGTGCCCGGATCGGACATGCATGGCTGGATGACTTGCACCGTGGCTCTTTATTTAGCTTCCGACGATGGAAGGTAGCCTTCGCTCCAGGCGGCAATCACATTGGCGGCATACACCGCGTCTTCTTTGCGCATCAACAGATGGTCCGCATCATTGAGTGAAATAAAACTCTTGGGATGCTTGGCGGCCTTGAAGATGTGCATGGCATTGTCGATGCTCACGGTGGCATCCAGTGGTGCGTGCATCACCAAAAGCGCGCGCCTGAGTTTGCCGATTTTGTCAGTCAATGTGTGCTCTCGGGCGTCCAGCAAAAACTGGCGTTTGATCTTGAAAGGCCGTCCGGCAAGTTGCACATCCGCTTCGCCACTCTCCTCGATCTCGGACAGCTGGTCACCAAACAGTGCCCTGACGTGCGAAGGATCACTGGGCGCACCCAGGGTTGCAACGGCCAGGACTTCGGGAATACGGGAAGCGGCAGCCAGCACGGCGGCCCCACCCAAACTGTGACCAATCAAAATCTTTGGGGCCTGATAAGCCTCGCGCAGATGGTCGGCAGCCGCCACCAGGTCGTCCAGGTTGGAAGAAAAATTGGTGTTGGCAAATTCGCCTTCGCTGTTGCCCAGTCCGGTAAAGTCAAAGCGGAGCACCGCAATGCCGTGTTCTGTCAAAGCTTGTGAAATTCGCCGGGCCGCAAAAATGTCTTTGCCGCAGGTGAAGCAGTGTGCAAACAGGGCAAATGCGCGGACCTCGCCATCGGGCATGTCGAGTCGGGCGGCCAGCTTCTGTTGGTCGACGCCCAGGAAGTCCGTGCGCAACGCTTTCATGGATTGACCTGGTGGGCATCGGCATGGATCACCGTGGTGGTGATTTCGGTTGTGACCGTGGTCATGAGTTTGTGCACCGGGCACTTCTCGGCGACTGCGGACAGCTCCTGCATCTGAGCCTCGGTCAGATTGCCTTGGATGACCAACTTGGTATGAAGGCGATAAAGCCCCTGACGCTCCTGGCTGTTGTCATGGGTCACTTCGGTTACGACATCATCGACGGCCAGCCCCTTCTTGCGGGCATACCAAAGCAGCGTCAATGCCTTGCAGGCGCCAAGGGCGGCGTCATAGAGGTCATGCGGACTGGGACCAGCGTCATCGCCGCCTTCAGCCAGACTTGCGTCGGCAACCACATGATGGTCACGAACATACAGGTCCTGGGCGAATGTAGACCCTGCTTTACGGTTGAGTTTGATGGACATTGGAGATTCCTATGGGGATTTCAAGCCTTGGCCAATGGAGAATTTGAATTGAGTGACGTAGCAAATTCAATCGCAATGAAACGCGGCGCAGCAATGTGTCTGCCACCCGTCCTGCCGCCATGCCTCAAGTGGGTATCTTGTCATTGCGGACTTCGCCTTTGCGCGGGTAAGGGAATCACGAGGCACGCTTTTGACCAAGGCCACGCAGATCGACACCAGATCAGGCTCGGTCAACACGATATCGTCCGGTGGAGTCTTTGAGGTCTGCTGGCAGCCCAGGGTGGTGGCATTTCAAGGGGGTGGCGAAGTTGCGAACATGCGCAAGCAACTGCGTGACATATTGATCGTCGATAGCCAGACACGCCAATTGCGTCGCCAGTTGTTCGAGGTATTCCTGATTACTCCCGATGAAACCCGACGCCCTCGCGATCACCGCAGCCGTTTCGTCAAGCGCCTGCGCGCCAACATAGTTGATACTGGAACGATTGGAAGTAAAAGCCAATGCAGTGATGTTGCCCTGGGGTGTGGCCATCGGCAGCATGGCCGGGACGTAACTGCCCTGGATCATCTCGCGCCGCCAGAGAATGGCCAATTCGTCTTCGAGCTGGTCTGCCACGACCCGAAAGGCCAACCCGCTACAACAGCCAGCTTGATTTTCCAGCGACAGCACCAGCGCCGGGAACTCGACAGTGCCGCGGCCAAGATCGACTTTCAGCGAGAAGCAGCGTTGATGGCCGTCAAGCTTGGCCATGCGGACTTCTGCAAAGTGAAAGCCCGGATTCCACATCAGGGAGCCATAAGAAAACACCCATAAATCCTGCCTGGGTGCGATGCCGGCCAGAAAGGCATGCATCGACGCCTCCAGTTCCTGATTGGAAAGTCGCCAGTTGTTTGGGCGTCCCAGGCTGCGGGCACGCTGATCCCAGACCGCAAGAACTTCAGCTGTGGTGCGCAGCTCAGAATCGCAGGGCGCAGTCACCTTGCCCCGAAGATGGGGAAGGTGAGCAAAGGCGTCCGGCTTCATGTTCATGTCCTCGGGTCAAAACTCAATTAGGCTTTGCGAGCGGGCAGGAAGAAGGCGACGAACAACAAACGTGCGGCCAAGGCCAAGCTGCTTTGAATTGATTTGGACATGATGGAATTCTCTGGAAGATTAAACAATTGAATGAAGTAGTTGACGGTTGTTGTGGCTTAACTGCCGTAATTCTGGTTGAGCGTGAATTCGCCCGAGCGTTGCGCGTGAACCAACTCCGACAGCACTTGTTCGCGAGTCTTCCCTTGGACAACGGCTTTGGCCGGGTACAGGTCGGGGCGCAGCTCGTTGAGTTTCTTGCCGGTGTCGCCACTTGCATAAATGTCGCCGGTACGCTGGGCTTCAACCAACTCGGCGCGAACCTGATTGCGCGTCTTGCCAGAGGTGGTTGTTGTGGTGGCGGTGTTAAAGTCTGTCACCTTATATTCAGCGTTCGCATAGCCTGCGGCAAGGGTAGACAGGGTGATGAGGATGGCAGCGTAAGAAGTTTTCATGGTTCAAATCCTTTAACAATTGATGCGTGAATCCGGTTGGCATGGGCCTTTCCCGGCAACATCGCGTGGCGTTTAAGTTGGCGTCGCGTCGATGGGATGAACTGTAAAGTTTCTAAATCAATAGATAAATAACCAATACGTCACTAAATAATTTCTGATTCAGCAATAATAAAGTGATTCAACCCACATGCAAAGTCCTGCTGCGACCAGAGATCGTCACTCACTGCGACGATTCAGAACCTATCTGTAAATAATGTTTATGTCGGGCTTGACTTTTCACAGCGCCATGATTGATACGGCCACGTGGCTCAATGCCATGAAGCTGCGATCAAGCTTCTCGTATCGCACCAGCAGCTTGCGACATCGGTTGAGGCAACAAAAAACCCGCAACGCTGGGGAAACGTGCGGGTCTTGAGAGGATTTGATACTGTCTGAAACGACTAATTGGTGCCCGGGGCCGGAATCGAACCGGCACTCCTTTCGGAGGGGGATTTTGAGTCCCCTGCGTCTACCAATTTCACCACCCGGGCGACGCTTTGAGGCCCGAATTATGGCACAGTGCAGGGTATGAAATATCCAACCATCGAAGATTTGATCGGCAAGACCCCCCTGGTGCGCCTGCAGCGCATTGGGGCAACTGAAAATGCGGCTCACGGCAATGTCATTCTTGGCAAGCTGGAGGGCAACAACCCGGCGGGCTCGGTCAAGGACCGCGCTGCCATGTCGATGATCCGGCGCGCTGAGGAGCGCGGTGAGATCAAGCCAGATGACACCTTGATCGAGGCCACCTCGGGCAACACCGGCATCGCCCTGGCCATGGCAGCAGCCATCAAGGGCTACCGCATGGTGTTGATCATGCCCGAGGACCTGTCGATTGAGCGTGCGCAAACCATGAAAGCGTTTGGCGCCGAGCTGATCCTGACACCCAAAAGCGGCGGCATGGAATACTCGCGCGACCTGGCTGATCAGATGGCGCGCGAAGGCAAAGGCCGCGTACTGGACCAGTTCGCCAACCAGGATAATCCGCGCATCCATGTGGAAACCACCGGCCCTGAAATCTGGGCCGACACCAAGGGCAAGATCACCCACTTTGTCAGCGCCATGGGCACCACCGGCACCATCACCGGGGTCTCGCAGTACCTCAAGAAAAAGAACCCGGCCATCAAAATCATCGGCGTGCAGCCCACCGAGGGCTCTCGCATTCCGGGCATTCGCAAGTGGCCGCAAGCCTATTTGCCCAAAATTTATGACCCCACCCATATTGATGAGATGCTCTACGTGAGCCAGGAAGACGCTGAGGAAATGTGCCGCCAGCTGGCCCGCGAAGAAGGCATTTTTGCTGGCATTTCAGCCGCCGGAGCGTGCTGGGTGGCCAGGGAAATTGCCAAGCGTGAAAAACATGCGACCATCGTCTTCATCGTCTGCGACCGCGGTGACCGTTATCTGTCGACCGGGGTCTTTCCGGCTTGATGCCGGGCGCTTACACCATTCCAGGAACCCAACATGCACATCGACAAAGAAATTGACACCCACGGACTGAACTGCCCCCTGCCCATCCTGAAAGCGAAGAAGGCGCTGGCCGAGCTGGAAAGCGGGCAGACCCTCAAGGTAGTGGCGACCGATGCGGGCTCCCTCCGCGACTTCCAGGCCTTTGCCAAACAGACCGGCAACGAGTTGCTGGAACAACAGACGGTGGGCGCCGAGTTCATCCATGTGTTGCGCCGTCGTTGACTTGGCATGATGTGGGTGCCGGGATTCGCAAGCTGTTAATTCCCCCTACTTGAATTGATGGATTACCAAAAATTTGGCATTCTTGATAAGATATATTTAAAATAAACCTATAGGAGGCTTTATGACTTCAATCACATTGACGCAAGCGGCTGCCAGGCAAATCCGCTCGCAAATTGCCAGGCACGGCAGTGGTATCGGGCTACGCGTGGGTCTCAAACCAGTAGGTTGCTCGGGCTATGCCTACACCTATGCATTGGCCGACGACGTGCGCGACGACGAGCTGCGCATTGAGAGCCATGACGTCACCTTGCTGATTGCCAAGCGCGACCTGCCAAGTCTTGATGGCGCGCGCCTTGACTTCGTCACCGAAGGACTCCGGCAGAGCTTCCAGGTCGACAACCCCAACGTTGGGAACACCTGCGGTTGCGGTGAAAGCTTCAGCCTGAAGCAGGGTGCCGGCAAGGGAGTTGCAGGATGAGCGCCGTTTTGCAAAACCTGGTGAACCAGCCGTACAAGCACGGGTTTGTCACCGACATCGCGTCCGACGTGGCTGCCAAGGGTTTGAGCGAAGACACCATCCGGTTGATTTCGGCCAAGAAGAACGAACCCGAGTGGCTGCTTGAGTTTCGCCTGAAGGCATTCCGCCACTGGCTGACAATGACAGATCCGCAATGGGCCAGGGTCAAGCACCCGCCGATCGATTTCCAGGCGATCAGCTACTACGCGGCGCCCAAGCCCAAGGCCAAGCTGAAAAGCATGGACGAGGTCGATCCCGAACTGCTGCGCACCTTCGAAAAACTCGGCGTGCCGATGCACGAGCGCGCGGCGCTGGCGGGTGTGGCGGTGGATGTGATTTTTGACAGCGTCTCGGTGACCACCACCTACAAGGCCAAGCTGGCCGAGGTCGGCATCATTTTCGGGTCGATTTCCGAGGCGGTGCAAAACCACCCCGAGTTGGTCAGGCAATACCTCGGCAGCGTGGTGCCGGCGGGTGACAACTATTACGCCGCACTCAATTCGGCGGTGTTCACCGACGGCTCGTTCTGTTTCATCCCCAAGGGCGTCAAATGCCCGATGGACCTGTCCACCTACTTCCGCATCAACACCCAGGATACCGGCCAATTCGAGCGCACCCTGATCGTCGCCGAGGAAGGCGCCTCGGTGTCCTACCTCGAAGGCTGCACCGCGCCCCAGTTTGACACCAACCAGCTGCACGCAGCCGTGGTTGAACTGGTGGCGCTGGACAACGCCGACATCAAATATTCAACGGTGCAGAACTGGTACGCAGGCGACGAAAACGGCGTCGGCGGCATCTACAACTTTGTCACCAAGCGCGGCATGTGCCGGGGTGTCAACTCGCGCATTTCCTGGACCCAGGTCGAAACCGGTTCGGCCATCACCTGGAAATACCCGTCGTGCATCCTGCTGGGCGACAACTCGGTGGGCGAGTTTTATTCGGTGGCGGTGACCAACCACCACCAGCAGGCCGACACCGGCACCAAGATGATCCACATCGGCAAAAACACCCGCAGCACCATTGTCAGCAAGGGCATTTCGGCGGGCCGATCGAGCAACAGCTACCGCGGCCTGGTCAAGGTGATGCCCGGCGCCACCGGCGCACGCAACTATTCGCAGTGCGACTCGATGCTGGTGGGCGACAAGTGCAGCGCCAACACCTTTCCCTACATCCAGGTGCGCAACCCCGGCGCCCAGGTTGAGCACGAAGCGTCCACCTCAAAGATTGGCGAAGACCAGATGTTTTATTTCGCGCAGCGCGGCATCGGTGCCGAGGAAGCCGTCTCGATGATCATCAATGGTTTTTGCAAGGACGTGTTTCGCCAGTTGCCGATGGAGTTCGCGGTCGAAGCCACCAAATTGCTTGGGTTCAAACTTGAAGGGAGCGTAGGATGATTGTTCAAAATAGCCAGACCCTGTTGGAGATACGCGGCCTGTGCGCCAGCGTTAACGGGACCGAAATTCTCCAGGGCCTGGACTTTACCGTCAAGCGCGGCGAAGTCCACGCCATCATGGGGCCGAACGGCTCGGGCAAGAGCACTTTCGCCAAGGTGCTGGCAGGCCACACGGCCTACCAAGTGACGGCCGGCGAGGTGCTGTTTGAAGGCAGGAACCTGCTGGAACTTGCCCCCGAAATGCGCGCCCGCGCCGGTGTCTTTCTGGCGTTTCAGTACCCGATCGAAATCCCCGGCGTCGGCAACAGCCAGTTTTTGCGTCTCGCCTACAACACGGTGCAGGCCGAGCGCGGCCAGGAGGAACTGGATCCGCTGGAGTTTGATGATTTGGTGCGCGAAAAAATGAAGCTGCTGGAGATGAGCCCGGAGTTTCTGCAACGCAGTGTCAACGAAGGCTTTTCCGGCGGCGAGAAAAAGCGCAACGAGATCTTGCAAATGGCGTTGCTCGAACCCAGCCTGGCGATTCTCGATGAAACCGACTCGGGCCTGGACATCGACGCGCTGCGCGTGGTGTCGCAAGGCGTCAATCACCTCGCCAGCAAGGACAACGCCATGGTGCTGGTCACGCACTACCAGCGCCTGCTGAACTACATCGTTCCCGACTACGTACATGTGATGAGCGCAGGACGCATCATCCGCACCGGCGGCAAGGAGCTTGCGCTCGAACTGGAAGAACGCGGTTACGACTGGATCGAAGCCGAGGCTGCGGGGACGGTGTCATGAACGCCAGCACAGCCACAGTGTCTGAGCGCGGGGTGTTGGACAGCCTGCTTGCAGCCCTGGCCCTGCCGCCAGACAAGTCGGCACCAACGCAGCCGCCATGGCTGAAAAGGCTGCGCGCCCAGGCGCTGGAGCGCGTGAACGCACTCACCTTGCCCAGCACGCACGACGAGGCCTGGCGCTTCACCCCGCTGGCGACCTTTGCCAGCCAGTCGTTTCAGCCGCTGCGCACGCCTACCACTCTGCAGCCGCAAGACATCAAGCATCTGGATATCGAAGAGGCGGCGACGCGGCTGGTTTTTGTCGATGGCGTGCATGCGCCGCAGCTCTCCAGCCTCAGCCGGGATGACGGGCTGTTCATGGGCACCATGACCTCCCTGCTGGCCACGCAAACGCCGGCCATTGCGCAACATCTAGGCCAGCACCTTGCATTCCAGGACGCCTTGTTCGCGGCACTCAACACCGCATTTTTAAGGGATGCGGCCGCCCTCATCGTGCCGCCCGACACCGCACTGGCCAAGCCCGTGCATGTGCTTTTCATTTCAACGCAGCCAGAAGTCGCCAGCCACCCACGCCTGTTGTTGGTGGTCGGCGCCGGCAGCAAGCTGACTCTGGTTGAAGACTACGTGGCCTTGCACAAGGGCACGTATTTAACCAACGCGGTAGCCGAACTGGCCCTGGGAGCGAGCGCTCAACTGGACCATGTCCGCCTCCAGCGCGAGAGCCTGCAGGCCTTTCACATGGCCAGTTGCAGCGTGTCGCTGGGCGCCGCCAGTCATTACCACTCGGCCAGCATCGCCCTGGGCGGGCAGATTTCCAGACTCGACATGACGGTGCGGCAGACCGCCGAGTCGGCCGAGTGCAGGCTTGATGGCCTGGCGCTGATCGGCGGCGAGCAGTTGGCCGACACCCACACCTTCATCGACCACGCGAAGCCGCACGGCGTCAGCCGCCAATTGCATAAGTGCATCGTGGGCGGCGCCGCGCACGCGGTGTTCAACGGCCAGGTGATGGTGCGGCCCGGCGCGCAGAAAACCGATTCTGCGCAATCCAGCCGCAACCTGCTGCTCTCCAGCAAAGCCGTGGTCGATACCCAGCCGCAACTCGAAATCTTTGCCGACGACGTCAAATGCACGCACGGTGCCACCGTGGGCCAGCTTGACAGCGATGAAGTTTTTTACCTGCAAAGCCGCGGTCTGTCAGAGTCCGTGGCGCGCAATCTGCTGACCTACGCTTTTGGCGCAGAGGTCATCAACCGGATTCCGGTCGCGTCGCTGCGGCGGCAACTTGAGCAGACCGTGCTCGAACAAACCACAGGCCAGCCATGAATACCCCGTTCACATCATCCACATCCAGTACACCCCCCGTTCTGGACGTGGCACGGATTCGCGCTGATTTCCCGATCCTCCAGCTCACGGTGGCGGGCAAGCCGCTGGTGTATCTGGACAACGCGGCATCAAGCCAGATGCCGCTACCGGTGATGGACCGGCTGCGGCGCTACCAGACCAGCGAGCACGCCAACATTCACCGCGCGGTGCATTACCTGTCAGAAACGGCGACTGCCGCTTACGAGGCTGCGCGCATCACGCTGCAGCGCTTCATCAATGCGCGCGAAGCACGCGAGGTGATCTTTACCAGCGGCACCACCGAGGGCATCAACCTGGTGGTGCATGGCTGGGGCCGCCAGAACATCAAGGCGGGTGACGAGATCATTTTGACCGTGCTGGAGCACCACTCCAACATCGTGCCGTGGCAAATGCTCGCGCTTGAGAAAGGCGCCGTGATTCGCGTGGTGCCGATGAACGACGCGGGAGAACTTTTGCTTGATAACTATGAGGCGCTGTTCAACGAACGCACCCGCCTGGTGAGCGTCGGCCACGTCTCGAATGCGCTGGGCAGCATCAATCCGGTGAAAAAAATGATCGCGTTGGCGCATGCCCACGGCGTGCCGGTGCTGGTCGATGGCGCGCAAGCCGCGCCGCACTTGGCGCTGGATGTGCAGGATCTGGATTGTGATTTTTATGCCTTCTCGGGCCACAAGCTGTGCGGCCCGACCGGCATCGGTGTTTTGTACGGCCGCGCCGCGCTGTTAGAGGCGATGCAGCCCTTCAAGGGCGGCGGCGACATGATCCATACCGTCACTTTCGAGCAGACCACTTACGCACCGATTCCGAACAAGTTCGAGGCCGGCACGCCGCCGATTGCCGCGGCCATTGGTCTGGGCGCCGCAGTGGATTACCTCTGCCGCATTGGCATGCCGGTCATTGCAGCGCACGAGCATGCGCTACTACGCTACGCCACCGAACACTTGAGTGCGCTGCCCGGCGTGCGGCTCCTGGGCACCGCCCGGGACAAGGCGGCGGTGCTGTCATTCGTGCTTGCCGGCATCCATCCGCATGACGTGGGCACCTTGCTCAACCAGGAGGGCGTCGCGGTGCGCACCGGCCACCACTGCGCCCAGCCCTTGATGCGGCGACTGGGCGTGGCGGCTACCTCACGCGCCTCGTTTGCGTTCTACAACACGCTGGCCGATGTGGACGCGCTGGTGGCAGGTATTCGCAGCGTGCAAAAGGTATTCGCATGAGCGCAGATCCCAAAGCCCTCTACCAGGAAGTCATCCTGGACCACAACCGCAAGCCGCGCAACTATGGCGAACTGGCACACCCCAGCCACCATGCCGAAGGCGTCAATCCGCTGTGCGGCGACCACATTCACATTGCGTTGGACCTCAAGGACGACACCGTTGAACACATCGTTTTCCAGGGCGAATCGTGTGCCATTTGCAAGGCGTCGGCGTCGATGATGACGGTGGCGGTCAAGGGCAGGAGCGCACTGGAGGCCAAGACACTGATGCACGAATTTGTCGAGATGGCCACCGGCCGCCTCGACGCCAAGGACGCGCCCCACATCGGCCGGCTGGCGGTTTTTTCCGGCATCAGTGCATTGCCCATGCGCGTCAAATGTGCCATTTTGCCGTGGCACACAATGCAGGCCGCATTCAACGCCGAGCCCAGCGTATCAACCGAGGCTGAAGCCGACCCGATGCACGCGCCGCTCGGCGATGCCTGATGCGGCGCACCACGGAAGCAACAAGCCTGGCTTTACCCACAGGAACGCACCATGCCCAAAATCGTTGACATCGATGAAACACCCAATCCGAACGCGCGGAAGTTCCTCTTGCGCGAACCCCTGACCTGGGGTATCGCCCATTCGTATGAAAACGCTGAACAGGCCCAGGGCGATGCACTCGCCAGCGCACTGTTCGCCATCCCGCATGTGAGCAACGTTTTTTACATTGACAGCTGGCTCACCGTGACCCAGGACGGCCAGGCTGACTGGGAGCAGTTATTGCGCGAAATTGCCGTCCCCTTGCGGGCCGCACCCGCCGCCGGCGCGCAATCGGCTGCCGCGGTTTTTGCAGCACGGGCCAGCGTGGCCGACCTGAGCGCGGAAGACCGCCAGCGCCTTGACGACATCGAACTGGTGCTGGATCTTGAAATCCGGCCCTACCTGCAAGGTGACGGCGGTGACCTGCATGTGCTTGGCCTTTCCGGCAACCAGCTCATCGTGCATTACCAGGGCGCCTGCGGCACCTGTCCGAGTTCCATCTCCGGCACGCTCCAGGGCATCGAGAACCGACTGCGCACACTGGAACCCGACCTCGAAGTCATTGCGGCCTGAGGTTGATGCGCATGAACCCTCTTTGCCATTTCCGGACTCTGAACGACGGAGTTAGCCCATGCGCCTGACCGTCATGAGCGATTACGCGATGCGTCTTCTGATGTACGTCGCCCAGCATCCCGGGCGCCTGTGCACCATTTCGGAGGTGGCACGTGCCTACGCGATTTCGGAGGCGCATCTGATGAAGATCACGCATCAACTGGCCCTGGCTGGGTGGCTTGAGACCGTGCGTGGCAAGGGCGGCGGCATGCGGCTGGCAACCCGTCCTGACCATGTCAATCTGGGGGCTGTCGTGCGCAGCATTGAGCCGGATTTCGCCATCGTCGAATGTCTTTCCGGCAACACCGTATGCCAGCTCAGCAACACCTGCCAGTTGACTGGCATCATGAACGGTGCACTGCAAAGTTTCATGAGTTATCTCAACCGTTACACGCTGGCCGACCTGTTGACCCAGGGCATGGGCGGCGAAACAGCACAAACCGTGTCGTTTCATCAACGCCCGGCCGTCGCGCCAAGCGGACGTCCTGCCATCACATAGCCACAACAACCCAACCTCAACCCATCTGACATGATCCAAAAATTGATTGATTTCCCCACCGCCAAAAGCGGTCTCAAAGCTGTCTTGCTCGAAGGCATTCACCCTTCGGCAGTGGCATCGCTGCAAGAAGCAGGCTATACCCGTATTGTCACCCATGCCCAGGCGCTCTCTGGCGTCCAACTTCAGGAAGCCATTGGCGACGCCCATTTGCTGGGTATCCGTTCACGCACCCAGTTGACGGCCAACGTGCTGCAGCAGGCGCAGCAACTGGCCGCCATTGGCTGCTTTTGCATTGGCACCAACCAGGTGGATTTGAAAGCAGCGCTGCGCCTGGGCATTCCTGTCTTCAACGCACCGTTTTCCAATACCCGCAGCGTGGCCGAGCTTGTGCTGGCACAAATCATCATGCTGATGCGCGGGATTCCTGAAAAAAATGCCATCCTGCACCGTGGTGGCTGGGTCAAGAGTGCGGCACATTCTTATGAGGTGCGAGGCAAGACACTGGGCATCATTGGTTATGGTCACATTGGCACCCAGATTGGTGTACTGGCCGAGCAGCTGGGCATGCGTGTGCTGTTTTTTGACATCGAGGCCAAGCTGCCTTTGGGCAATGCGCTGGCAATGCCCAGCCTTGACGCCTTGCTCAATGCCGCCGACGTGGTCAGCCTGCATGTGCCGCAGACACCGCAGACCGCCAACATGATCGCGGCCGCGCAGCTGGCCGCCATGAAGCCGGGCAGTCACTTGATCAATGCATCACGTGGCAGTGTGGTTGATATTGACGCGCTGACTGCAACGCTTGAGCGTGGCCATTTGCACGGCGCGGCGATTGACGTCTTCCCGGTCGAACCGCACGGCAACGATGGCCTGTTCACTTCACCGCTGACGCGTTTCGACAATGTGATCCTGACGCCTCACATTGGCGGTTCAACACTCGAAGCGCAGATCAACATCGGCACGGAGGTGGCGGCCAAGCTGATTCGCTATAGTGACAACGGCTCGACCACTTCCGCCGTCAACTTCCCGGAAGTCGCGTTGCCTGCGCATACCGGGCGCAGCCGACTGCTGCACATCCACCGCAATGTGCCCGGCGTGCTGGCACACGTCAATGAACGACTGTCGGCCGCAGGCATCAACATCGTCGCCCAGTACCTCAGCACCCATGAGGAAATCGGTTACGTGGTGATCGACGTGGATTGCACCGCCAGCCAGGCGGCCATGGACGAGCTGTGTGCCGTGCCCGAAACCATCCGCTGCCGCATTTTGTATTGAAACGGGAAACGCCAACAATTCAGCATTGGCCCGTCCCGACGGCTGCGGCGAACTCAGCCCAGCCGGGCCAGTTGGTCCCTGAGCTTGACCAGCGTGGCTTCGAAGTCGGCCAGGCGCTTGCGCTCCTGCTCGATCACGGCGGCAGGCGCGCGGGCCACAAAAGATTCATTGTCCAGCTTGCCCCTGGCTTTGACGATCTCGCCTTCAATGCGCGCCAGCTCCTTGCCCAGGCGCGCTTTTTCTGCGGCCACGTCAATTTCCATAAAGAGGCAAATGTGCGCTTCGCCCACCACAGCCACTGGCGCGGCTTGGGCAGCGGCAGCCCAGGCGGCCTCGTCTTCAAACACCCGCACGTCGTTGAGCTTGGCCAGCGCCTGCAGCACCGGCGCGGCCTGCGTGATAAAGGTCGCCTCGGCGGCTGAGCCGGCAAGGGCAAACAGGGGCAGGCGGGTGGCCGGCGACACGCTCATTTCGCCACGCAGGTTGCGGCAGGCGTCGACCAGTTGCTTGAGCCTGGCCACATGGGCGATAGCTGCTTCGTCGATGCGCTCGGGCTGGCTCACCGGGTAAGCGGCAATCGCCACCGAGGCGCCGGAGCGCCCGGCCACCGGCGCTATTTTTTGCCACAGCTCTTCGGTCACAAACGGGATGATGGGATGCGCCAGGCGCTGGATGGTCTCCAGTGTGCGGATCAGCGTGCGGCGCGTGGCGCGCTGTTGTGCGGCGTTGCCCTGCTGGATCTGCACCTTGGCAATTTCCAGGTACCAGTCGCAGAACTCGTTCCAGACAAAGTCGTAAATCGCAGCGGCGACGTTGTCCAGGCGGTAGTCGGTAAAACCCTGGGCGACCTGAGCTTCGACCTTTTGCAGCAAGGAGACGATCCAGCGGTCAGCAGCACTGAATTCCAGATAGCCTTGGGCGACTCCTCCCACCGCGCATTCTTCCTGGGTATGTTCTTTCAGGCCGCAGTCCTGGCCTTCGCAGTTCATCAGCACAAAGCGGCTGGCGTTCCATAGCTTGTTGCAGAAGTTGCGGTAGCCCTCGCAGCGTTTGGCGTCGAAATTGATGGAACGGCCCAGCGAGGCCAGCGAGGCAAAGGTGAAGCGCAGCGCGTCGGCCCCAAAGGCCGGAATGCCCGCCGGGAATTCTTTTTCGGTGTTCTTGCGCACCTGGGGTGCGGTCTCAGGCTTGCGCAGGCCCTCGGCGCGCTTGACCAGCAGTTCGGGCAAGCCAATGCCGTCGATCAGGTCGACCGGATCGAGCACATTGCCCTCACTCTTGCTCATCTTGTGGCCCTGCGCGTCGCGCACCAGGCCGTGGATGTACACGTGTTTGAACGGCACCTGGCCGGTGAAATGGGTCGTCATCATGATCATCCGGGCGACCCAGAAGAAGATGATGTCGTAACCGGTGACTAGCACGCTGGACGGGAGATACAGGTCGAAATCATCCGTTTTTTCGGGCCAGCCCATAGTGCTGAACGGCACCAGCGCGCTGGAGTACCAGGTGTCGAGCACGTCGTCGTCGCGACGCAGTATCTTGCCTGGCGCCTGGGCCTGGGCTTCAAGCTCGTTGCGTGCCACGTAGACCTGGCCATCCTCGTCGTACCAGGCCGGAATCTGATGGCCCCACCAGAGCTGGCGGCTGATGCACCAGTCCTGGATGTTGTTCATCCACTGGTTGTAGGTGTTGACCCAGTTCTCGGGCACAAACTTGACCTGGCCCGACTGCACCGCGTCGATGGCTTTTTGCGTGATGCTTTTTCCCGTGGGATCCTGGTCGCTGACCTTGGTCATCGCCACAAACCACTGGTCGGTCAACATCGGCTCAATCACCTGACCGGTGCGGGCACAGCGCGGCACCATGAGCTTGTGTTTTTTGATCTCCACCATCAGTTCCAGCGCCTGCAGGTCTTTCACAATCTGCTTGCGCGCGGCAAAACGGTCCATGCCGATATAGGCTGCTGGTGCGTTGGCTTCAATCTTGGCGTCGAGCGTGAGCACGCAAATCATGGGCAGCTTGTGGCGCTGGCCCACGGCGTAGTCGTTCTGGTCGTGGGCCGGCGTCACTTTCACCACGCCGGTGCCAAAAGCCTTGTCAACGTAGTCGTCGGCAATGATCGGAATCGTGCGGCCACACAGGGGCAGCGTCACGTGCTTGCCGATCAGATGGGCGTAGCGCTCGTCTTCAGGGTGCACCATGGCGGCCACGTCGCCGAGCATGGTCTCGGGGCGCGTGGTGGCCACCACCAAACCGGGGGCCATTTCGCCATTCACCAACTGCGGGCCGTCGGCAAACGGGTACAGGATGTGCCACAGGCTGCCGTCTTCCTCTTCGCTTTCCACTTCCAGGTCACTTACTGCGCTCATCAGCACCGGGTCCCAGTTGACCAGACGCTTGCCGCGGTAGATCAGGCCCTGCTGGTACAGGCGCACAAAGGTTTCGGTGACGGTTTTGGACAGCTTGGGGTCCATGGTGAAGTACTCGCGGCTCCAGTCCACGCTGTCACCCATGCGGCGCATCTGGGTGGTGATGGTGTTGCCAGACTTTTCTTTCCATTCCCAGACTTTTGAGACAAAGTTCTTGCGCGCCTCGGCCGGTGTCGGGCCCATGTCGTGGCGGCTGATGCCCTGCGCCTGCAACTGGCGCTCGACCACAATCTGCGTCGCAATGCCGGCATGGTCGGTGCCAGGAATCCAGGCCGTGTTAAAGCCGCGCATGCGGTGGTAGCGCGTCAGGCTGTCCATGATGGTCTGGTTGAACGCGTGCCCCATGTGCAGCGTGCCGGTCACATTGGGCGGCGGCAGCTGGATGGAAAAATTGTCGCCCCGCGCGGCAGCGTCCGCACTCGGTTGGCCCGTACCGCCTGCGCCGGCGATGCCGTAACCGCGCTTTTCCCACTCCGGTCCCCAATGCGCTTCGAGCGCGGCGGGTTCAAACGATTTGGACAGGCTGTTGAGGCCGGGCTGGTCAAGGGTATCGGTCATGGGATGGTGCCAAAAATGACGAACGGCGCCCAACAGGCGCCGCTCAAGATAAAAAGAGGGGCTGGCCGGGATTTTACCGAGCCCGCCTTGCTCCACCCGGGCTCAGGCCAGGGCCGCTTCTGCAGGAGCGACAGCCACTGGTTTTTCCGCCGCTGGCGTGCGGATCAGGTGATCAAAGGCACTCAGCGCGGCTTTGGCGCCGTCACCGGCGGCAATCACGATCTGCTTGTACGGCACGGTGGTGCAGTCGCCCGCAGCAAACACGCCGGGCAGATTGGTGTGGCCTTTGGCGTCCACCACGATTTCACCGAACTTGCTGAGTTCGACCGTGCCCTTGAGCCATTCGGTGTTGGGCACCAGGCCAATTTGCACAAACACGCCTTCGAGCGGCACCAGGTGCTCTTCGTTACTGGCGCGGTCCTTGTAGCGCATACCGTTGACCTTGCCGTCGGCACCGGTGATCTCGGTGGTCTGGGCGTTGGTGTGCACTGTCACGTTGGGCAGGCTGTGCAGTTTCTTGACCAGCACCGCGTCGGCCTTGAGCTCAGGCATGAATTCGATCACGGTGACGTGCTTGACGACACCGGCCAGGTCGATGGCGGCCTCGACGCCAGAATTGCCGCCGCCGATCACGGCCACGTCCTTGCCCTTGAACAGCGGGCCGTCGCAGTGCGGGCAATAAGCCACGCCCTTGTTTTTGTACTCCTGCTCGCCGGGCACGTTGACATTGCGCCAGCGGGCACCCGTGGACAAAATCACGGTGCGTGATTTCAGCGTGCCGCCATTGGCCAGCTTGACTTCAATCAGCCCACCGGGCTGGCTGGCCGGCACGATGGCGTCGGCACGCTGCAGGTTCATGATGTCAACGTCGTAGGCCCGGGTTTGGGCCTCCATTGCAGCGGCAAATTTCGGGCCGTCGGTCTCTAACACCGAAATGTAGTTTTCGATGGCCATGGTGTCGTTGACCTGACCGCCAAAGCGCTCGGCTGCCACGCCGGTACGAATCCCTTTGCGTGCGGCGTACACGGCGGCTGCGGCACCGGCCGGGCCGCCGCCAACGATCAGCACCTCATAGGGGTCTTTGGCACTGAGCTTGGCGGCGTCGCGCGCCGCCGCACCGGTATCGAGCTTGCCGACGATTTCTTCCAGCAGCATGCGGCCCGAGCCGAAATTCTCGCCGTTGAGAAAAACGATTGGCACGGCCATGATTTCACGGCGTGTCACTTCTTCCTGGAAGGCGCCGCCCTCGATCACCGTGGTCTTGACCTTGGGGTTGAGGATGGCCATCAACGACAGCGCCTGCACCACGTCGGGGCAGTTGTGGCAGCTCAGCGACATGAAGACCTCAAAGTTGAAGTCGCCATCGAGCGCCCTGATCTGGTCGAGCACATCGGCCTCGAACTTGGGCGGGTGGCCGCCGGTCCAGAGCAGGGCCAGCACCAGCGAGGTGAACTCGTGGCCGAGCGGCAGGCCAGCAAAGCGCACGCCCTGCGTCTCACCCTGACGCGCCACCACAAACGAAGGCTTGCGGGCATCCACGCCGTTGGTGTCGAGTGTGACCTTGTCGGACAGGCTGACGATGCTCTCCAGCAGTTCGCGCATGTCGACGCTGGTCTGGCTCGCATCCAGCGAGGCAATCAGTTGGATGGGCTGGCGCAGCAGGGCCAGGTATTGCTGCAATTGCGATTTGAGGCTGTCGTCGAGCATGGTTTTCTCCGGTTTCAGGGTGCAGTCCACTGCGACCTTGCGTTCATGACGCAGGCCGTGGAAGCACAAGTTGATGGGATTTGCTGAGGGTAGCGCACGTGCCGGGGGATGTTTCGGCACCTGCGCTGCGCTCAACACCCTGCCGGGTAGGCAGGGGCGGTCAAGCTGATCAGATCTTGCCGACCAGGTCGATCGACGGTGCAATGGTCTTGGCGCCTTCGTTCCACTTGGCAGGGCAGACTTCACCGGGGTGAGCAGCCACGTACTGGGCGGCGCGCAGCTTGCGCAGGGTTTCCTTGACGTCACGGGCAATCGCGTTGTCGTGTACTTCCATGGTCTTGATGACGCCGTCCGGGTTGATCACAAAGGTACCGCGCAGGGCCAAACCAGCTTCAGGGATGTGCACGCCAAAGGCGTTGGTCAAGGTGTGGGTCGGATCGCCAACCAGCGGAAACTTGGCCTTGCCCACAGCGGGAGAGGTCTCGTGCCAGACTTTGTGCGAGAAATGGGTGTCGGTGGTCACGATGTAGACCTCAGCGCCGGCTTTCTGGAATTCGGCATAGTTGTCGGCCGCGTCTTCAACTTCGGTCGGGCAGTTGAAGGTAAAGGCAGCCGGCATGAAGATCACGACCGACCACTTGCCTTTCATGCTTTCGTTGCTGACTTCGACGAATTTGCCGTTGTGGAAGGCTTGGGCTTTGAAAGCGGGAACTTGCGTGTTGATCAATGACATAAGTAATTCCTTGAAGGTTGAAAAAAATAGGTCGGTTGTTTGCCGATAGGATCTATCATAGTCCATTTCTATCGAATTCATGATGCATTATCAATAAGCTATTGATAGTCAAATTTAATGACGCGACGGCGCGCCCTTGCATCGATAAGCGGCATTCAATAGTCCGGATCAATCAAGCGCATTGACAGTACCAATTTGACCAGTCGCTGTTTGGCCATATATGCTGGATTTGTCTTTGGCACATTTTGCTCAAAGCCAATTTCTTTTTTCGTCAACTTCAAGGAGATTTCCATGGCAGCACTCAAAGGCTCGAAAACGGAAGACAACCTGAAAGCCGCATTCGCTGGCGAATCCCAGGCCAACCGGCGTTATTTGTATTTCGCGAACAAGGCCGACGTGGAAGGCCAGCCTGACGTGGCGGCTCTGTTCCGCTCTACCGCGGAAGGCGAAACCGGTCACGCCCACGGTCACCTGGAATGGCTTGAACAATGTGGCGACCCGGCCACTGGCATGCCGTTCGGCGCCACCCGCCAAAACCTGGCCTCGGCTGTCGCTGGCGAAACCCATGAGTACACCGACATGTACCCCGGCATGGCCAAGACCGCACGCGAAGAAGGCCACGACGAGGTGGCCGATTGGTTTGAAACCCTGGCCAAGGCCGAGCGTTCGCACGCCAACCGCTACGCCAAGGCCTTGGCCGAGCTGGTTGATTGATGTTTGAGTGATTCGTGTTGGGCGCTGCCTGCAGCGCCCAATGCCGACCCCAAGTCGCGCGACTGCGCCACGTGCCTTTGCTTTTCCCGAGCCACCACAACCGTCTTGACAAGGAAGATCACCATGGCCACCGAGGGCAATCTGTCAGCACCCACCCGTCATGCGATTGATTGGAAGAACCCCGAGTATTACGACGAAGAAAAAACCTTTGTCGAGTTGGAACGCATCTTTGACATCTGCCACGGTTGCCGCCGTTGCGTCAGCCTGTGCGGCGCATTTCCCACACTGTTCGACCTGGTGGACGAGAGCAAGACCATGGAAGTGGATGGCGTTGACAAAAAAGACTACTGGAAAGTGGTGAACCAGTGCTACCTGTGCGACCTGTGCTACATGACCAAGTGTCCGTACGTGCCGCCGCACCAGTTCAACCTCGACTTCCCGCACACCATGCTGCGCGCCAAGGCCATCAAGTTCAGAAAAGGCGACGTGGGAGCTGCCGAGAAATTTCTGGCATCGACCGACGTGCATGGCCAACTCGCAGGCATTCCGGTGGTGGTGCAGGTGGCCAACGCGGTCAACAAGACCAAGGCGGCGCGCAGCGTGATGGAAAAGGTGGCGGGCGTGGACAAGGACGCCTGGCTGCCCTCCCTGGCCAGCAAAAAATTCCGTTCGGCGGCACCCGAGGCACAAGCCACCATCGTCAAAGATGGCGCAAAGACCCCGGGCAAGGTGGTCATTTTCTCTACCTGCTTCATCAATTACAACGAGCCCGGCATTGGCCTGGACCTGCTCAGGATACTCGACCACAACGACATCCCTTATGTGCTGGTTGAGAAAGAAAAATGCTGCGGCATGCCCAAGCTGGAACTGGGCGACCTGGCGTCTGTCAACGCCAGCAAGGAAGCCAATATTCCGATGCTGGTGCGTTACGCCAGGGACGGCTTTGCCATTCTGGCGGCAGTACCCAGTTGCGCCTTGATGTTCAAGCAGGAAATCCCGCTGATGTACCCCGATGAGGCCGACGTGCAGCTGGTCAAGGAGAGCATGTGGGATCCGTTCGAGTACCTGATGCAGCGCAAGCGTGACGGCCTGCTCAAGGAAGAGTTTCCGGTGCCGCTGGGCAACGTCAGTTACCAGATCCCATGCCATGGCCGGGTACAGAACATCGGCAAGAAAACCGAGGAAATGCTCAAGATGGTGCCCGGCACCACGGTCAATACCTTCGAGCGCTGCTCGGGCCACGCCGGCACCTTTGGCGTCAAGAAGCTGTACCACCAGCAAGCCATGAAAATCGGCAAGCCGCTGTTCAAGGGCATGGCCAGCATGAAAGACGGCAGCAAGCCCGACTACATCAGTTCCGACTGCCCGCTCGGTGGCCACCACATTGCCCAGGGCTTTGAGGTGAACCAGCTTGGTACGCCCGAACTGCAACACCCCTTGAGCCTGATCGCCAAAGCCTACGGACTGAAATAACACGGAACACACCATGCAGATCACCGGCCACATCACCCCCGACAGCCTGATGAGCCTGGAGGCTTACAGCAAATGGCGCAAGGCCAACAAACCCACCGTGATGGCGCACCGCAAGTTGCGCAATGTGCATCTGGGTGAGCACATGACGCTGCAGTTCGAGTCCGAGACCACGATCCGTTACCAAATCCAGGAGATGCTGCGCATTGAGAAAATCTTTGAAGAAGACGGCATCCAGCAGGAAATCGACGCCTATGCCGCGCTCGTACCCGGCGGCGGCAACTGGACAGCGACGGTGCTGCTGGAATACCCTGATGTGAGCGAGCGCAAGCGTGAACTGGCACGCCTGATCGGTGTGGAAGACCATCTGTTTGTCGAGGTGGAAGGCCAAAAGCGCGTCTATGCCATTGCCGATGAGGACATGGACCGTGAAAACGAAGAAAAAACCTCGGCCGTGCACTTTGCCCGCTTCGAGTTGACTCCGGCCATGTGCGCCGCCGTCAAGGCGGGTGCGGCGGTCAAGGTGGGGTGCGACCACACCAACTACCCGGCACATGTGACTGTGGCCGATGACACACTGGCATCGCTGGCTTGCGACCTCCATTAAGCCGGTCAGGGTGCTTATCATCAGGGCCTCCTCGTGAAGCTCTTTTTATGTCCAGGCCCTGACACCCATGCTGTTTTTACTCTCCCCCGCCAAATCACTCGACTTTGCCCCCCCCGCCTCCGACGTGCCGCACAGCCAGCCGCTGTTTGTGTCGCAGGCGCGGGAATTGATCGGCCTGTTGCGCCAGAAGTCGCCCCAGGAGATTGCCAGCCTGATGAGCCTGAGCGACAGCCTGGCGGGCCTGAACGTGGCACGCTACCAGGCCTGGCACCCCAAATTCAGCGCAGAGAACGCCAAGCAGGCGGTACTGGCCTTCAACGGCGATGTCTATGACGGCCTCGATGCCAAAACCCTGAGTGCCGACGAGCTGGCCTGGGCGCAAGACCACCTGTGCATTTTGAGCGGCCTGTACGGGGTGCTCAGGCCACTCGACTACATGCAACCCTATCGGCTGGAGATGGGAACCCGGTTGCCCAATCCGGGCGGCAAGGACCTGTACCAGTTCTGGGGCACACAGATTTCCGACTACCTCAACACCCGCTTGCAGCGCGACAAAACGCCAGTGGTGATCAACCTGGCCAGCCAGGAATACTTCAAGGCGGTGAACACAAAGACCCTCAAGGCACGGGTGATCGACTGCGTGTTCGAAGACTTCAAGGACGGCAAGTACAAGATCATCAGCTTTTACGCCAAGCGCGCACGCGGCCTGATGACGCGCTTTGCCGCCACCCGGCGCCTGAGCCTGCCAGAGCAGCTCAAGGGTTTTGATCTCGACGGTTACGCTTTTGACAGCGGCGTCTCCCGGCCCGAGCGGCTGGTGTTCAGGCGCCGGCAGTAACGCATAAAACGGTGCCATTGCGAACGCAAGTGAAGCAATCCATGACTTGCGGCTGCATGGTCTGCCGAACTGCGCTGCGCAGCGTCGACTCATGATTCGTATGAAATCTCTCGCTCTCTGGGCCGCACCCGTGCGCAACGTCGTCAAACCGAAAAAGCTGGCGCTGGACGCGATCACGAAAAGCACCACAGACCAAGGTTGATACTGGTGGTAGATTCAGGCTGATCAGAGTCCGGTCATGTGACCGGGCGTTTTTACTTGATTGGCTTCTTTGATGACCTCGTCCATCCATTCCCCGCTCGGTCAACCCACACTGTATGCAGACCAGTACGACGCCGCCCTGCTGTTTCCCATCGCACGCGCGCCGCAGCGCACTGAGCTGGGCATCGGGACCACCCTGCCTTTTCTGGGTGCCGACCTGTGGACCGCATTCGAGTTGAGCTGGCTTAATCTGCGCGGCAAGCCGCAGGTCGCACTGGCGCACATCACGGTGCCCTGCGAGTCGATCAACATCATCGAGAGCAAATCGCTCAAGCTCTACCTGGGCAGCTTCAACAACACCCGCTTCCCCGATGCCGCCGAGGTCCTGTCCCGCCTGCGCGCCGACCTCACGGAAGCGGCCTGGCGCGGCGGCATCGTGCAGTCCAGCGTGGGCGTGCGGCTGGTGGCACCCGAGTGGTTTGATCGCGAGCCGATCGAGGAGCTCGACGGCCTGAGCCTGGACCGGCTGGAGCTGGACTGCGACCGCTACACGCCCGCCCCCGAACTGCTGAGCGCAGCCACCGAAGAGGCCCCGGTGACCGAAGTGCTCACCAGCAATTTGTTGCGCAGCAACTGCCCGGTGACGGACCAACCCGACTGGGGCAGTGTGCAGATCAGCTACTTTGGCCCGCAAATCGACCAGGCCGGACTGTTGCGCTACATCATCAGCTTTCGCAATCACCAGGGTTTTCATGAACACTGCGTGGAGCGCATGTTCATGGACATCCAGTCACGGTGTCAGCCGCACAAACTCAGCATTTATGCCCGCTATACGCGCCGCGGCGGGCTCGACATCAACCCGTTTCGCACCAGCTACCCACAGGCCCTGCCTGCCAATCGCCGCAATGCACGGCAGTAGTCAGGAACCCGCGCGCACAGCAATAATGGGAGCCTGCCGGTAATGCACCATCTCTGGGCTGGAATGGCACCAGCACCTTTTGACAAAATAAAACCATGACAAGCATTGCAACAAATACCAACATGAACACGGTTGAGGGTTTGCTGGGACGACTCGAGCAACTCAATGACATCGGTGTGGCGCTGTCCAAGGAGCGCGACATCACGCGCCTGCTGGAATACATCCTGATGGCGGCCAAAGGCATCACCCGGGCTGACGGCGGCACCATATACAGCAAGGTCGTGGGCGCTGACAGTTTGCGCTTTGAGATCATGCGCACCGATTCGCTGAACATTGCCATGGGCGGCAGCGCCGGTCAGCCAATCAACTTCGCCGACCTGCCGTTGACCCATGCCAACGGTACACCCAACGACTCGCTGGTCGCCGCCTATGCGGCCATTCACACGGTCACCGTCAACATAGAAGACGCTTACAGCGACCCGAATTTTGACTTTTCGGGCACCCGCAAATTCGACCAGAACACCGGCTACCGCTCGCAATCCTTCCTGACCGTACCCATGTGCAACCAGGACGGTGATGTGATTGGTGTCCTGCAATTGCTCAATGCCCTGGAGCCCGGCAGCAACGAGGTCACCACCTTCTCCAAGGCCGACCAGCAACTGGTGGAATCGCTGGCGTCACAAGCGGCCATTGCGCTGAGCAACCGCTTGCTGATGAAACAGCTGGAAGATCTGTTTGAATCCTTCATCAGCCTGATCAACATGGCCATTGACGAGAAATCGCCCTACACCGGCGGTCACTGCCAGCGGGTGCCGGCCCTGACCATGATGCTGGCCGATGCCACGGCACAACACCAGGAAGGTCCGCTGGCTGGTTTTTCCATGACCGAAATGGACCGCTACGAACTCAAGATTGCAGGGCTGCTGCATGATTGCGGCAAAGTCACGACGCCGGTACACGTGGTGGACAAGGCGACCAAGCTGCAAACCCTGTATGACCGGATCGACCTGATTGACACGCGTTTCGAGGTCCTCAAACGCGACGCCGAAATTGAGGCACTGCGCCAGCAACTGGCGCTGCGCCCCTGCGTTGATGCCGCAGCAGAACGTGCGGCCACATGCAGCCTGCAAAGCCGGCTCGACACGCTTGACGCTGACCGGGACTTTTTGCGCACCGCCAATTCAGGCGGTGAGTTCATGAGTGATGCTGCCGTGGCCCGTGTCCGGCATATTGGCAGCCATTACCAATGGCGCAACCCCGAACACCGGCAAACCGATTTCCTGTCGATCGACGAGGTCGACAACCTGTGTATCCGCAAAGGCACCCTGACTGCGGCCGAGCGCGACACCATCAACTACCACATCGTGGCAACCAACAAGATGCTGGAGAAGTTGCCCTGGCCCAAACACCTGCAAAACGTACCCGAATATGCCGGCGGCCACCATGAACGCATGGACGGCAAGGGTTATCCCAAAGGACTCACGCGGGAACAGATGTCGGTGCAGGCGCGCATCATGGGCATCGCTGATATTTTTGAAGCCCTCACCGCTTCGGACCGGCCCTACAAGCTGGGCATGAAACTCTCGCAGGCCATCAGCATCATGGTCAAGATGAAAGAAGACGGCCATATTGACGCCGATTTGTTTGATGTTTTCATCCAGCAAGGTGTCTACCTGCGTTATGCCCACGAGTTTGTCGACCCGATGCAAATTGACGAGATTCGGCTGCCGTCCTGAAAATTCAATTTTTCCAAAGACATGTGGCGTACCACGGATAATTCGCGCATGCCAACACCTTCTGCCTCCCCTCCCCGTTTCTCGCCGCGCACCATTGGCATAGCGGCTGCCGTGATCACGGTGCTGATCTGGACATCGTTCATCTTGATCGCCCGCGCCTCGGCGGATCCAGCGCGTGGCAATCTGCTAACACCGCTGGACATTGCCTACTGCCGCATCGTCGGCGCGGCGCTGCTATTGCTGCCCTGGGGTGCCTACCTGGTGCGCCGGGACCGTGCCGACGGCATGGCGGGCGCTTCCTGGCTGGGGGTGTCGCCCCTGTCCCTGCGCATCACGATCTCGATCGGCTTTTTTGGTGGCCTGCTCTACGCCTTATTGGCCTACAGCGGCTTTGTCCATGCACCGGCGCTGCATGCCTCGGTGCTGATGCCGGGCAGTTTGCCTCTGTGGACGGCCCTGCTGGCAACCTGGCTGCTGCGCGATCACATCACCCCCGCACGTGCCGTGGGGCTGGGACTGATTGTGCTGGGTGACCTGCTGGTGGGGGGCTTGAGCCTGTTGCGTGCTTTTGAGGGGGGTCAAGTCTGGCTGGGTGATCTGCTGTTCATGAGTGCCGCCCTGTGCTGGGCCACTTACAGCGTACTGGCGCGTCACCACCGGCTGGATGCGGTGCGCGCCACCATCGCCGTCACCACCTTTGCCGCCGTCTCATATGTACCGGTGTACAGCGTGCTGGCCCTCACGGGGGTGGTGCCAGCCCATGTCTTTAGCGCACCCTTCAAGGAGGTGCTGTTTCAAATGCTGTTCCAGGGCTGGGGGTCGGTGGTGATTTCGGGCATCACATTCACGCAAATGATCCGTTACTTTGGCCCGGTGCGCTCGACCATGATCACGGCCCTGGTACCGGGTTTGTCGGCCATTGGTGCCGTGCTGTGGCTGGGTGAGCCCCTGCATTGGAACCTGGTGGCCGGGCTGGTACTGGTGACCACAGGCATTTTGTTCGGGGTACGCGCATCCAGTCTGGCATGCGCCCCCGGCAAGGCGGCGCACAACTTGCAACCCAGCGCGGGGAGTTGATCGATGAAGCACGAGGTAACCGCATGAATTTGCTGGCCTTTGACACCAGCACCGACACCATGTCCATTGCCGTGCAAAGCGGTGCGGGTGAGGCCTGTCTGCTGTACCAACACACGGCCGCGGGCGGCGCACACACCTCCACCCATTTGATTCCTGAAATCCAGCGACTCATGGCACTGGCACAACTGCGCTTTGAGGATCTGGACGCCATTGTGTTTGGTGCCGGACCCGGCTCGTTTACCGGCTTGCGCACCGCCTGCTCGGTGGCCCAGGGCCTGGCCTTCGGTGCAGCGGTGCCGGTGCTGCCGGTCAACACCCTGCTCGCCGTGGCCGAAGAAGCCCGCTGGCAGAACGCTGCCAGCCCAAGCTTTGCCGTGACCGCCCTGCTCGACGCCCGCATGGACGAGCTCTACACGGCGGGCTATGTTTTTGCGACCGGCCACTGGACGCAGGACAAAAGCGAGCGCCTGATCAAGCCGGAAAGCCTGGACTGGAACGGCACGGATGTGCTGGCTGGCAATGTCTTTGCAGGCTATGGCGCGCGTTTGCCACCGCAGGCAGCACAAACGCTGGCGCTGCCGACCGCCACGGCGCTGCTGCGCCTGGCCCCCGCCCTGCTGGCCTGCGGAGCCGCCGTATCGGCCGAAAACGCGCTGCCCACCTACATTCGCGACAAGGTGGCACAAACCACACTGGAACGCAGCGCCAGCAAGGCACTGGCCGGGGTCGCGCCATGAGCACACCAGGTCAGGCTCTGCAGGTCCGTTTTGAGACCATGACCGAAAGCCATCTTGATGCGGTCACGGCGCTGGAACAGCAAGCCCACCCGCACCCTTGGCAGAAGCGCCATTTTGTCGACTGCCTGGCCAGCGCCTACGAGGCACAACTGCTCATGGCGGGTGACAACTTGCTGGGTTATTTTGTGGCGATGAAGGGGGTTGATGAAGTGCATTTGCTCAACATCACGGTTGCGCCACCGTACCAGCGTCAAGGTTGGGCCCGCATCATGCTCGATGCCCTCGTCCTGTGGTCCAGCGGCCAGGGTGCGCAATGGCTTTGGCTGGAAGCGCGCCACAGCAACACCCGGGCCATCCATATTTACCAAGCCCACGGCTTTCGCCACGTCGGCGTGCGCCGCCAGTATTACCCGGGCACCTCGGGGCAGCGTGAAGATGCGGTGGTCATGAGCCTGCCACTCCATGCCACGCCAAGCCAGGAGCCCTCGTCATGAGCCTGGTGCTGGATGCGCGCCAGCGTGCCATGCTGCTGGAGATGGGGGTGCACGTCTGGCAACCCCTGAATGTGCCCGAGTCGCAAGCCCTTTTGACCGACAGCGTCAGCCCCCCGCCGCGGGCTGAAGTGGCAGCCTTGGCCTTGCCTGTTGCCCCTATAGCGCCGATGGCGGAAGCCAGCCAGCCGGTCAGTCCGGAGCCAACCCTGCGCGCACCGGACCCGCTGCCAGGCCCGACCCGGCTGACGGAACTGGCCAGCGGCATTGCCCATATGGATTGGCCCGCATTGACCGAAGTCGTGCGCCACTGCCAGGCCTGCGCCATGTGCCTGGGGCGGCGCACACCGGTGCTGGCAGCACCACGACAGACCAGCGCCTGCGACTGGCTGCTGGTGGGTGACCCCCCCGATGAAGCGCAGGAGCGTGCCGGACAGCCCTTTGTCGAGGAAGCCGGTCAATTGTTGGACAACATGTTGCGCGCGGTGGGTGTGCAGCGCTGGAACCATGAGACTGGCGCGGACCAGGGGGCCGCGTCACGCGCCTATCTGACCCATGTGCTGAAGTGCCGGCCGGCCCTGATGCGTGCCCCGAGTGCGAGCGAACTCAGCACCTGCGCCCACTTCCTGCGCCGTGAAATCATCCTGACGCAACCCAGGGTGATCATCGCCATGGGGCGTTTTGCCATGCAACTGCTGCTCAGTGAAACCCCGTCCGAGCAAGCCAGGTTGCCGCTCGGCAAGTTGCGCGGCCAGGTCTGGCGTTTTGCCGGTGTGCCTGTGGTGGTCACCTATCCTCCTGCTTACCTGTTGCGCAACGGCCAGGACAAAGCCAGGGCCTGGGCCGACCTGTGCCTGGCCCGCGCCGTGGCCACGGGCAGCCTGGCCACCCCGTAAAATCAGGCCATGCTGATCGTCAAAACCCAACTGCTCGAAGCCCTGCGTGCCACGCTGGAAGATTTACAGCCCGGCGCGGGCGCCAAAGCGGCCTTCGAGTCGCCCAAAGTGGCCGCCCATGGCGACCTGGCCACCACGGCCGCCATGCAACTGGCCAAGCCGCTCAAGCAAAACCCCCGGCAACTGGCAGAGAGCCTTTGTGCATTGCTGCGCACCGCGCAGCCTTACCAGACCTGGGTGGAGTCCCTGGAGATTGCCGGGCCCGGCTTCATCAACATCAGGCTCAAACCTGCAGCCAAACAACAGGTGGTGCGTTCGGTGCTGCTGCAAGCCGACCGCTACGGCACCCAGGCCGACAACGGCCAGCGCATGCTGGTGGAGTTTGTCTCGGCCAACCCGACCGGACCACTGCACGTGGGCCACGGCCGCCAGGCGGCACTGGGCGACGCCATCTGCAACCTGTTCGACAGCCAGGGCTGGCTGGTGCACCGCGAGTTTTATTACAACGATGCCGGGGTGCAGATTGGCACGCTGGCCACCAGTACACAACTGCGTGCGCAAGGCTTCAAGCCGGGTGACGCCTGCTGGCCGACCGACCCCGACAACCCGGTCAGCAAAAACTTTTACAACGGGGAGTACATCGCCGACATTGCGGCTGATTTCCTGGCCCAAAAGACGGTCACCTCAGACGACCGTGCGTTCACCGCCTCCGGTGATGCGACCGACCTGGACAGCATCCGCCAGTTTGCGGTGGCCTACCTGCGCCATGAACAGGACCTCGACTTGTCGGCCTTTGCCGTCAAGTTTGACAACTATTACCTCGAAAGCAGCCTCTACACCAGCGGCAAGGTGGATGCCGCGGTGAAACGCCTGATCGAGGCCGGCAAGACCTATGAGCAGGACGGTGCGCTGTGGCTCAAGTCCACCGATTACGGGGACGACAAGGACCGCGTCATGCGCAAGCAGGATGGCAGCTACACCTACTTTGTGCCCGACGTGGCCTACCACATCAACAAGTGGGAGCGCGGCTTTTCCAAGGTCATCAACATCCAAGGCACCGACCACCACGGCACCATTGCCCGGGTGCGCGCCGGTTTGCAGGCCGCCAACGTGGGCATCCCACAGGGCTTTCCGGACTACGTACTGCACACCATGGTGCGCGTGGTACGCGGTGGTCAGGAGGTCAAGATCAGCAAGCGTGCCGGCAGCTACGTGACGCTGCGCGATTTGATCGAGTGGACCAGCAAGGACGCGGTGCGCTTCTTCCTGCTGAGCCGCAAGCCCGACACCGAATACACCTTCGACGTCGACCTGGCGGTGCAAAAGAACAACGACAACCCGGTCTATTACGTGCAGTACGCCCATGCCCGCATCTGCTCGGTGCTGGCCAGCTGGGGCGGTGACCGCCAGGGCTTGAGCACGGTGGATTTGTCGCCACTGCAAAGTCAGCAGGCACAAGCCCTAATGCTGCTGCTGGCCAAATACCCCGACATGCTGACAGCCGCCGCCGAAGGTTTTGCGCCCCACGACGTGACTTTTTACCTGCGCGAGCTGGCGGCCTGCTATCACAGCTATTACGATGCCGAGCGAATTCTGGTCGACGACGAAGCGCTCAAACTGGCCCGTCTGGCGCTGGTGGCAGCCACCGCCCAGGTGCTGCGCAATGGCTTGGCCGTGCTCGGCGTCAGCGCCCCTAAAAAAATGTAAGCTGTGATTTCCATACCAACGACAAACGAAAACCAAACATGAAACAACAGCGCGGCAGCACCTTTTTGGGTTTTATCCTCGGTCTTCTGATTGGTCTGGGCCTGGCACTGGCGGTGGCGGTGTATGTGACCAAAGTGCCGATCCTGTTTTTCAACAAGGCGGCCAATAGCAACACCAACCAGGATGCCAACGAGCTTGAGAAAAATAAAAACTGGGATCCCAATGCGCCGCTGTATGGCAAAAATCCAGCCAAACCGGCGGGCCCTGCGGAAACCGTGGTCACAACACCCGTTGCCCCCCCTGCAGAAAACAAACCGGCGGTCACCGCCGACCCGCTGGGTGATCTGGTCAAGGCGCGCGCAAAAACCAGCGCGGCATCGGCACAGACCAGCAGCCCCGATCCATTCACCTACTTTATCCAGGTGGGCGCGTTCCGCCTCCCCGAAGACGCCGAAGCGCAGCGCGCCAAATTGTCACTGGCAGGGATTGAAACCAAAGTTTCTGAACGCGAGCAATCGGGCCGCACGGTTTACCGGGTCCGGATGGGTCCGTTTGACAAACGCGAAGAAGCCGAGGCGGCAAAAACACGACTGGATGGTGCTGGCATTGAAACTGCCCTGGTCCGTGTGCAACGCTGAACTTTGTCTGCATTGAACGCTCTCACGTTCTCCCAAACACACCCGTCAGGAGAATAAAGCATGCAACGTCGTACCTTTTTCACACACACCGGATCACTGGCACTAAGCAGCGCCGTGCTAACGCCCAGCCTGTCGCTGGCGCAAGCCAATACGCCACGTGATGGCACAGACTTCAAGGTACTGAATCGCCCAGCCCCGGTCGAAACACCGGCAGGCAAGATCGAGCTCATTGAATTTTTCTGGTACAGCTGCCCGCACTGCAATGCGTTTGAGCCAGTGCTGTCGGACTGGGTCAGGAAACTGCCCAAAGACGTTGTATTCAAACGGGTACCCGTTGCTTTCCGTGATGACTTTGTGCCTCAGCAGCGCCTGTTCTATGCCCTTGAGGCACTGAATTTGATCGACACTCTGCACGCCCGAGCCTTTGCCGCCATTCATGTCGAAAAACAAAACCTGAGCCAAGGTAACGCCATCATCGACTGGGTGGCCAAACAAGGCATCGACAGAGAACGGTTCGTCGAACAATTCAATTCATTTGCAATCACAACCAAGGCCACGCGTGCGCGACAGTTACAAACGGCTTATGAAGTGGAAGGGGTGCCGGCACTGGGCGTCGCCGGGCGCTACTACACCGACGGATCCCTGGCCAAAAGCATGGGACGGGTGCTGCAGGTGGTTGACCATTTGACGAACCAAATCCGCCGCGCGGCCTGAACCCGTCGATACTGCACGCCGCAGCCAGCAGAATTGGTGCGCCGAGCCGTTTGGGCAGGCACTGGCCGTTACAATCTTGCAAAACCCTACGCAAGATTCATGCCTTTATGAAAAACCCCCTCCATTCCTGGTTTTTACCCTGTGTATTGGTGTTATCGACATGGGGTGCCCATGCTGAGAAAGCCGATCGCGACAAGCCCATGAACATCGAGGCTGATGCGCTGCGCTATGACGACATCAAGCAGCTGAGCATTTTCACAGGCCAGGTGGTGTTGACCAAGGGCACCATCCTGATACGCGGCGCCAGGCTGGAAGTGCGCCAGGACCCGCAGGGTAATCAGCATGGTGTGGTCACGGCAGAAGCCGGGAAACGTGCATTTTTCCGGCAAAAACGCGAAGGTCTGGACGAAACCATTGAGGGCGAAGGCGAAACCATTGACTACGACAGCCTTCTCGATACGGTCAAATTTATCGGCCAGGCACAATTGCGTCGCTACCAGGGAGCCAAACTCAACGACGAGTTCAGTGGCGGCATCATCGTTTACAACAATTTGACGGATGTGTTCACCATTGATGGTGCACCCAGTGCGGGCGCCAAAGGCAGCACAGGCCAGCCCGGTGCGCCTGCAGGCCGGGTGCGTGCCATGCTGACGCCCAAGCCTGATACAGCAAGCAAACCAGCACCAGCAAGTTCCACGCCGCTTCGCATCAGCCCCGAATTGAACGATGGCAAACGTTAACGGCCATGTCAATGCAGTCTGAGGTTATGGGTTGCTTCACTGCGTTCGCCATGACGACGTTCTTCCACACCGAACAGGTATCGCTACCATGACGACACCCTTGCCGCCCGACACCCCGCTTGAGAGCCGCCTCGAAGCGCGTCACCTGCAAAAATTCTATGGCAAGCGCGAGGTTGTCAAGGACGTCTCCCTGACCGTACGCAAGGGTGAAGTGGTCGGTTTGCTGGGCCCCAATGGCGCCGGCAAAACCACCTCGTTCTACATGATTGTCGGGTTGGTGCGTGCCAGCTCAGGCGACATCACCATTGACGGTCAGTCCGTCGAGCACATGCCGATTCACCGGCGGGCGCGGCTGGGCTTGAGCTATTTACCGCAAGAGGCCTCCATCTTCCGCAAGCTCAACGTGGCCGACAATGTGCGTGCGGTGCTCGAATTGCAGCGGGATGCACAGGGCAAGACCTTGACCGGAGCCGAGATCGAAAAACGCCTGACCGGATTGCTGCAGGACTTGCGGGTCGATCATTTGCGCGAATCGCCCGCCCTGGCCCTGTCCGGTGGCGAGCGCAGGCGGGTTGAAATTGCCCGTGCCCTGGCCACACAGCCCCGCTTTATCCTGCTCGACGAGCCTTTTGCCGGCATTGATCCGATTGCCGTGATCGAGATCCAGCGCATCATTTCCTTCCTGAAAAACCGGGGCATTGGCGTGCTCATCACCGACCATAACGTGCGTGAAACCCTGGGTATTTGCGACCACGCCTACATCATCAGCGATGGCAGCGTGCTGGCCCAGGGCACACCCGCGGAGATCATCAACAACGTCGACGTGCGCCGGGTGTATCTGGGCGAACACTTCAGAATGTAATGAAGCAAGGTCTTTCGTTACGCACCTCCCAGCACCTGGCGCTCACGCCGCAGTTGCAACAATCCATCCGCCTGCTGCAACTCTCCACGCTGGAGCTCAGCAGCGAAGTGAATCAGATGCTGGACGAAAACCCTTTCCTGGAACGCTCGGAAGAGCAGGCGGAACGTGAATCGTTTGGTCTGGATCGAGCCGATACAGCGGTCAACCGCGATGACCGCGAGCAGGAATCTGCCGCTTATACCGGCACCGATGACGGTTACACCGCCAGGGCCAGTTCGGATGCCGCGTCAGAAGACCCTGTCGCCTCAATGGAAGAACCCCCGAGCTGGGATGGCGACGGCAGCGTCAGCCTGAGCCCGGACGACAGCGAATGGGGTGGCGAGGCACGCGCGCACGGTAACAACCTCAGTGGTGACGACGAGACGGATGCCACCGAACTGGCGCGCAGCCAGGAGTCATTGCAAAGCTTTTTGCAGCGCCAGGCACTCACCCTGCGCCTGAACCCGGAAGACCAGGCCGCACTCCATTTCCTGATTGAGTCGCTCAATGACGACGGTTACCTGGAAGACGACCTGACGGATCTGGCACGTGGCCTGGCCGGTGCTGACGTCGAGCAGATCGAGGAACTGGTACACCATTTCACCGTGGGCTTAAGCCTGCTGCAAAGCCTGGAGCCCACTGGCGTTGGCGCCCGAAATCTGGCTGAGTGCCTGCGCCTGCAACTGCAGACACTCGCCGCCGATCCGGGCGTCGATACCGGCACGGTGCAGGTGGCCTTGCGCATTTGTGCCCAGCCCATGGACTTGCTGGCCCGGCGCGACATCAAGCACCTGGTGCCCTTGTGCAATGCCACCGATGCGCAGGTGCGCGCCGCCATTGCCCTGATTGGCCGCCTCGAGCCCAACCCCGGCCGCCGCTTTGTCGACGTGGAGCGCAACATCGTGGTGCCGGACGTGCTGGTGACCGCCGTGGGTCAAGGCCCGATGGTGAAGTTTCAGGTGCGACTCAACCCCGAGGTGATGCCGCGCCTGCGCGTGCACGACATTTACGCCAACGCGCTCAAGGGCCACAAGGCCGTGGGCAGCGATGCCGCCAACCTGGCCGCGCTGCAACAGCGCCTGCAGGAGGCGCGCTGGTTCATCAAAAATATCCAGCAGCGTTTTGACACCATCCTGCGCGTCAGCAGCGCCATCGTGGAGCGCCAGAAAAGTTTCTTTGTGCACGGCGAACTGGCCATGCGGCCGCTGGTACTGCGCGAAATTGCCGATCAACTGGGCCTGCACGAGTCCACCATCAGCCGCGTCACCACCGCCAAATACATGGCAACGCCGTTCGGCACCTTCGAGCTCAAGTATTTCTTTGGCTCCGGACTCGGCACCGACTCGGGCGGCAACGCGTCGAGCACCGCGGTGCGCGCCCTGATCAAGCAGTTTGTCGCTGCCGAAAGCCCGAAAAAGCCGCTGAGCGACAACCAGTTGTCGGACATGCTGAAGGAACAGGGCATTGAATGCGCCCGCCGCACGGTGGCCAAATACCGCGAAGGCCTGCGCATCGCGCCGGCGAGCTTAAGGAAAGAGTTGTGAAACCCACCAGCTCTGTCCTCAACTGATTAAGAAATTTATGCAACAGCTCCAACTCTTTCTCCCCTGCGCCGCCGGTGTCGAGGACTACCTGGCCCCCGAAGTGCTGCGCATCACCGGCCTGCCGCCGGGCTGCATCACCAAGCAGCGCGGCGGGGTGGCCGTGCGCACCTCGCTGGCACAAGCCATGCTGCTGAACCTGCACAGCCGCCTGGCCCAACGCGTGCTGGTGCTGCTGAGCTATACCGAATACCGCAGCGAACAGGACCTGTACCGCGCAGCTTCCGAAGTGGCCTGGGAACGCTGGTTCACCCCGCGCGAAAGCATCAAGGTCGAAATCACCGCGCAGCACAGCCCGCTGACCTCGCTGAACTTTGCCGCGCTCAAGGTGAAGGACGCTGTGTGCGACCGCTTTCGCGCCGTGGCCCATGGCGTGCGCCCCGACGTCAACACCCAGTGGCCCGATGTGCGTATCTACGCCCATCTGACCACTGACAGTTGCTCGCTCTACATCGACACCTCGGGCGAACCGCTGTTCAAGCGCGGCTGGCGCGAAGACAAGGGTGACGCACCCCTGAAAGAAACCCTGGCCGCCGCCATGCTGGCTGCCAGCGGCTGGTTTGACGGCGATGCCGATTTGCTGCCACTGTACGACCCCTGCTGCGGCAGCGGCACCATCGTCATTGAAGCGGCCCAAATGGCCTGCAATGTTGCGGCCGGCAGCCGTCGCCGTTTTGCCTTCGAAAAATACGTGCCGTTCCAAAAGCAGGTGTGGGACACCCTCAAACGGGAGGCCCTGGAGGCCGAAGTGGTCCGCTCACCCGACCAGAAACCCATCATCTTTGGCAGCGACGTGGCGCACCGCATGGTCGATTTTGCGCAGCGCAATGCGGCGCGCGCCGGTGTCGCCGACGTGGTCGAGTTTCGCGGCGGCGACGCCCTGCAGCGTCTGCCGCCCATTGACGTGCGTACCACCGGCGGCGGCGTCATGGTGCTGAATCCGCCCTATGGCGAGCGCATCGACGTGGGCGGTGTTGCCAAAGGCGCGGCGCGCGGTGCCGGTGGCTTTGAAGATGAACCCAATGTGCCGCGCTTTGGTGCCCGCGAATTGCCGCAGACCGAGGGTGCCGGTGACTTCTTCAACCAGCTGGCCAGCCACTGGAAGAAAAATTATGCCGGCTGGACTGCCTGGGTGCTGACGCCCGACCTCAAGCTGCCGGGCAAGATGCGCCTCAAGGAAACCCGCCGCGTGCCCATGTGGAACGGCCCGATCGAATGCCGCCTGTTCCGCTTTGACATGGTGGCGGGCAAGATGGCTGAAAAAACATGACGCCGGTGGTGCTCGACACCAATATCGTGCTCGACGCCTTTGTCTTTGACGACCCGGCGGCGCGTTCGCTCAAATCGGCACTGGCCGCGCATCAGCTGGAATGGATCGCCACCAAAGCCATGCGCGACGAGTTGGCGCGGGTGCTGTGCTATCCCAAAATTGTGCCGCGCATGGCCTTTTACCAAGTCAGTGCCGCCCATGTGCTGGCCCAGTTCGACGGCCAGGCCACGCTGGTCGACACGGCCCCCAAAGCCCATGTCACCTGCCGCGACCCAGACGATCAGAAATTCATTGATCTGGCCGTACTGCACCAATCCCTGCTGCTGAGCAAGGACCAGGCGGTGTTGTGCATGCGCAAAAGGTTGTTGACTTTTTTTGTAACAACACAATCAACTTTGTAACCAGAAGTATCGAATTGTGGGTATGAATATTTCTGCTGCCTAAGTAAACTTTGACGCGTCGAATGGGCCATTCTGGCCCATAAGGCTTGTTCAACTCAACTTTTGCGAGGAAATCATCATGATTCACCATGCTACTCCCGATATCTCCACGGTTTACAACTTCAACACCCGGCCCTCACCTTACGGAGCAGCAACGACAGCAAGCTGGCCCGAAGAACTGCTACCGTTCACGGTCAGGCTGGTTCGCAACGAAGAGGACTTGAACAAGGCCGTCCAGATTCGCCACGCGGCCTATGCACGCCATCTGCCCACCTTCGCTGAAACACTCAGGACAGCCGAAACCGATGATGCAGAAAACGGCGTGGTCGTGCTGCTCGCGGAGTCAAAACTTGATGGTTCACCGCTGGGTACCATGCGCATCCAGACCAACCAGTACAAACCTCTTTGTCTGGAGCAGTCGATCGAGCTGCCTGTATGGCTCAGGTCACGATCACTGGCAGAGGCCACGCGCCTGGGCGTTACCAACGAAAAGGGAGGACGCCTCGTCACCACCGTGCTGTTCAAGGCCTTTTACCAATATTGCCTGAAAACTGGCGTCGAATGGATGATTGTCACCGCGCGCGCGCCCGTTGACCGGACGTACGACCGCCTGCTATTCACCGATGTCTTTCCCGACGCAGGCTACATCCCGATTCACCACGTTGGCAACCTGCCGCACCGTGTGATGTCGTTCAACGTCGAGACAGCCGAAGATCGCTGGACACAGGTCAAGCACCCCTTGCTCGGCTTCATGTGCAACATCTCCCACCCGGACATCGACCTGGGCAGCCAACAGTTACATCACCTGCCGTCCAACTCGCTGTCCGCATTTCCAACGCATGACATAAGACTGCCCATGTAAGCAGACCGGGCCGGGGGCCGTTCACTGCTCCTGCCCACCCAATTCTGACCCTTGGCAAATTGAGATCGTGCGGTCGGCCTTATCATGCCAAGGTTGGAATTGAAATACAAAAAATGAACGAAATGACGGCCAAATCCAGGTACCCCCACAAGCGGATGGATCAACTCAACCAGGGTCTGGATCTGTTGCTGCATGCTTTTTCAACTTATGCCCTGCCCCTTGTGATCGGATTGCTGTCTTTGCTGGCCCTCTTTAGCTGGAAATCACAATATACCGTTGCCGCCCCACAACAACTGCCAATCCAGGTTATTCAAGGGTCTGCCGAAATTACTGAACCTGCACAAGCGATAGCGCAGTTGCAGGACCGCCCTTCAAGCCAGTTCCATGACACCCGACTTGCAGAGTCGCCCGTCTGGTTTTCTTTCGTGATCCCCAACAATGCTGCAGCCACACCGCTGATGGTCGAATTTCCATCCCGACATGCGATGGACGTGACGTGCTGGGATGCCGGGACGCTGAGTCCGCTTGGTAGCGGCAACCGACATAGCACGACAGGCAGCATCTCCAAAGTGAAGGCGGGTTTTGCACTTGAACTCGATCCGGTACTGGCAAACCGGTCACTGGTATGTCGCAGCAGCGCCATTGGTCCGGCGCGCCTGTCGGCACTGACATGGCAGGCCTCCGATCTAAAAATTTCTGCCTTGGAGTTCCACCGCAAGTCGGGCCTTTTGGATGGGGGTATTCTGATTTTGGCGGGCTTTATCCTGGTCACGGCCGTGATCAACCGAAATGGCCTGTACGTCTTGTTCGCAGCTTGGCTGGTGGTGAATTTGAGGATGGCATCCCTTTCCGCCGGCTGGGACACGCAATGGTTGGGCAACACGGTACCGACAGAGTGGCTGGTACAGGCGAGGTCCGTCACCTTGACCCTGTATTACATACTGACCTTGACACTTTTTACCTCGCTTTTCAGGGAAGATTTATCACTTGTCGGCTACAAATATATCGTGAGAGTGGCGCAATGGACCTGCATCCCCCTGCTTCTGTTATCCATTGCGCTACCTTATGCTTTGTTTTTGCCACTGATCTGGTATATCTCTGGCGTCGGCATTGCCATGCTGATTTTTCTGCTGGCGCGCATTCTTAGAAAAACAAATTCCCGCGTTGCCATTTGGTATGGCACAGCCATCAGCATCACGCTGGTTGCCAGCCTCTACGAAGTGCTAGCTGCAGCGTTAGGGATCAAGGGACTGATTGGATCGGTCAACAGCGTTACCGCAGCGCTGTCATCAAGCCTGCTGACAGCGCTGGCCATTGCGGAACATATGCGACAAGAGCATGAACAACATCTGCAAGTGCAGGCCGAACTGGCGCACACTTTTGAGGCCATGCCCATCGGCCTGTTCACCCTGGATCTGCACGGCCGGTTCTTGAGCGCCAACCCCGCCCTGCTCGACATGCTGGGGCCCAACGTGTTGAAAAATGAAGGGAACGGCTGGCAACAGTATTTCGCCGACGGTGCCTGGACCATGCTGCATCAAATGGTTTTCAATAAAACCCAGAACGAAATGGAAATCAATGGTCGAGTGCTCCCCGGCTCGGTCGACTGCAAACGTTTTCTGGTCAAGGCCGCCCTGGCACGCGACAGGATTGAAGGCTCGTTGCAGGACGTCACGGAAAAAGCCAAGGCCACCGCCGATCTGTATTTTCTGGCCAACCATGACTCACTGACCAAGGTGCTGAACCGGCGTGGGATCGAGAAAGCGCTCAACAACGCCATCACGAAGTTGCCGGAAAACAAGGCCCTGGCGGTCGCCTATCTCGACCTGGACCGGTTCAAGCTCATCAATGACCTGTTTGGCCATGGTGCCGGCAATGAAGTGCTGCAACAAATGTGTGGCCGTGTGTCAGAGATGCTGTCGCACGATTTTCAATTTGGCCGCGTAGGTGGCGATGAATTCGTCATCGTGTTCCCGGCAACCCCCATCACCATGGCCACGGTAATGTGCCGGGGACTGATTGACAGCATTGGCAACCAGCCCTTCCGTGTTGGCAACAATGCCTTCAGTGTGCGCTGCTCCATCGGGCTGATTGAAGTCAGCCCCGGCATGCAGTTCAATGACGTCATGTCAACAGTCGACCGTGCCTGCCGCGAGGCCAAGACCAGCAATACCGGTGGCCTGGTCGTGTACGAAAGGCATGCCGCGGCATTTGCACTACACGAGGCCGAACTGAAGTTGATTGCCCTGCTCGCCACCCCTTCTGCCACCGATTGGCTTTACCTCGAAATGCAACCCATCATGTCACTGATGGCACCGCATGAATCGCTCAATTTTGAAGTTCTGCTGCGCATGCGTGACCCACAAGGCAACCAGGTGAACACGGAGCATCTGATCAAGGCAGGTGAAGCGAGTGGCCGTATGGGCATGATCGACCGCTGGGTCCTGACATCCACATTGGCCTGGCTCAACAGCCATTTTGAACAGCTGAAACACACCCGGTTTGTGTGCATGAATTTGAGCGGTGCGTCACTCAACGATGAAGAGTTTCTTGGTGAGATCTACGCCATGCTGGAGCAAAACAGGCACCTGGTGCGTTATTTGTGTCTTGAAATCACCGAGAGTGTGGCCTTGCACGACCTCGACAATACCCGCCGCTTTGTCAACAAGGTGCGGGGTTATGGTGCCAAGGTGGCGCTGGACGACTTCGGCGCGGGTTACACCTCGTTTTCCTATTTGAAGGAGTTCAAGGCAGATCTGCTAAAGATCGATGGCAGCTTCATCGTTGACATGAACCAGCATCCGGCCAACATCGCCATCGTCGAAGCCATTGTCAGCCTGGCCAATAACCTGGGCATGAAAGTGATTGCAGAATGGGCCGAGGACCATGCCACCGTGCAAACGCTGACCGAGATCGGAGTCGATTACGTGCAAGGGTTTGCCATCGCACGATCACAGCACCCGGACAAACTGCTCACAGCCAGGTCGTCAGCCAGCTTTATTCAGGACGAGGCGCTGGCCGACTATGTTGCCCTGATCGGTAAGGCCAACCAGTCGCAACCCAAGTTGGATCTGTTTTCCGACCTGACCCGTAACGTCCATTGACATCCGCAGGCAAAGGCGTGTCTCAATGACGCCCGCCCGCCAGGCGCGCATGTTCGATTTTGATGCACAGGTTCATCACCGAGTCCAGCCCGGCGGCGCGCGCCAGTTGATCCGCTTCCCGGTTTTCCACACCGAGTTGCTGCCACAGACACTTCGCGCCGATCTGCACCGCGTGCCGGGCGACGGGCAGCACGTCTTCGGTGCGACGAAACACGTTCACGATATCTACCGGAAACGGAATATCGGTCAAGCTGGCATAGCAGGACTCACCCAGGATTTTTTCGTTCTTTTCAGCATAGCGCGGATTGACCGGCACGATCCGGTAACCCTGGGCCTGCATGGTCTGCGACACCTCGAAACTGGGTCGGCGCCAGTCGGCCGACAAGCCCACCACGGCGATGGTGCAGGGTTGGCGCAACAGGCGGTGCAAGGTGGTGGTGTCCATGTTCATTTCGTGGTTTCCTATACCTCTATTTTGACAGCCTGCAGGGCCCGCATTGCCATAGCGATAATCCAGTCAAGTTAACTCATTGCACAGCGGAGCACACATGGCAGGGAATTCAAACAACGGCCCGACACCCCCGGTGGACGTGGTCATCATGGCAGCGGGTAAGGGCACACGCATGAAAAGCAAACTGCCCAAGGTCTTGCACCGGCTGGCCGGACGGACCCTGGTGCAGCATGTGGTGGACACGGCAGCAGCCTTGTCGGCACGCCAGGTCACGGTCATCACAGGCCATGGAGCGGAGGAAGTTGAGCAGGCGCTGGCCGCCAGCAGCAGTACCTTTGAACTGGGCTTTGTGCGCCAGGAACCGCAACTGGGCACCGGACATGCGGTGCAGCAGACCGTGCCGGTACTGCGTGACGACGGCATCGTGGTCGTCCTCTCGGGTGACGTGCCGCTGACGCAGGCAGACACATTGCAACACCTGATTACGGCCAGTGCTGGCAGCCAACTGGCCTTGCTGACGATTGATTTTGCCGACCCCACGGGTTACGGCCGCATTGTGCGCAGCGGCGACGCGGTGCAGGCCATCGCCGAGCAAAAAGACGCCACGCCAGGGCAACTCGCCATCACCGAGGTCTACAGCGGCATCATGGCCGTGCCCGCACTGCAGCTCAAGCGCTGGCTGGCCCGACTCGACAACCACAATGCCCAGGGCGAGTTTTACCTGACCCAGATCGTTAAATTTGCCGTGGCCGACGGTGTGCCGGTGGTGGCGCACAAAATAACCGATGCCGTCCAGGTGGCGGGTGTCAACAGCCCGGTGCAACTGGCCGGATTGGAACGCGCCTACCAGCAGCGCCTGGCGCTGCATCTGATGGAACAAGGGGTGCGCCTGGCCGACCCGGCGCGCCTGGATGTGCGCGGCAAACTGAACTGTGCGCAGGACGTGTCGATCGACGTGAACTGCATCTTTGAAGGCGAGGTTTCATTGGGCGAAGGCGTGCGCGTGGGTGCCAACTGCGTGATCCGCAACGCCAGCATTGCCGCTGGCGCCGTGATCCACCCGTTCACCCACATCGAGGGCGGTCCACCGGGCAGCAAGGACGCGGTCGAGGTCGGCGCCGGTGCCCTGATTGGCCCGTTTGCGCGCTTGCGCCCCGGTGTCAGGCTGGGGGCCGAGGTCCACATCGGCAACTTTGTCGAAGTCAAGAACTCGACCCTGGCCAAGGGCGCCAAGGCCAACCACCTGGCCTACCTGGGCGATGCCACAGTCGGCGAGCGCGTCAATTATGGCGCCGGCAGCATCACCGCCAACTACGACGGCGCCTTCAAGCACCGCACCGTCATCGAAGCCGATGTCCACATTGGCAGCAACTGCGTGCTGATCGCGCCGCTGACGATTGGTGCGGGTGGCACAGTCGGCGGCGGCTCGACGCTGACCAAAGACACCCCGCCGCTGGCTTTGACGGTGGCGCGCGGCCGCCAGCTCAGCATTCCGAACTGGAAGCGGCCGAGGAAATAGTCTTCAAGGCGCTGCCGGCAGCGGCACCCGCGCGCCAAACTTGCTGCGCTTGATGCTGAAAAATGTCTTGACGTTGCGCACATTGGCGTCAAAGGTAAACAAGCGCTGCGTTAACGCCAGGTAGTCGGGCATGTCGTGCGCGTGCACCACCAGGCAAAAGTCCGGCCCGGGTGACACGCGGTAACACTGTTGCACCGCGTCCTCCTGCGCCACTTTCAACTCAAACGCTTCCAGCGCATCCTGATCCTGCCGGTCCAGCGTGATCTCGACCACGGCGCACAGGCCATGCCCGACGACGCGTGCCATGGTGTCGACACTGAGCACGGCAATCTCACGCTCGATCAAGCCCGCATCAAGCAGGCGCTTGACGCGGCGCAGGCAGGTGGGCGGTGACACATGCACCAGCTCGGCCAAGGCCTGGTTGCTCAGCGACGCGTCCGTTTGCAAGCGTTCCAGCAGTTGCAGGTCGATGGCATCCAGCTTAGCTTGGGATACGCTCATGTCAGTCTCCAGAATTCAACGGCGCTGCCAGCGGCGAGCCCACCACGGCCACAACAGGTTCAGTGCCAAGCCCAACATGACCAGAGCGGTGGCCAGCAGTTTCCAGCCCGGCAACCCCTCACCCAGCCACAGTGCCGAGCCGCCCATGCCGAACAAGGGCACCAGCAGCGCCATGGGCGTGATGGTGGCAGCCGAGTAGCGCGACAACAACCAGCCCCAGGCGGCGTAGCCAAACAGCGAATTGCCCCAGGCCTGCCAGGCCACTGCGGCCCAAGTGAAGGCATCCGCCTGCTGCAAACCAGCAGCCAGTGCATCCCAGCCCTCCACCCAGAATGACAAAGCGGCGAGCGGTGGCACCGCAAACAGGCTGGACCACACCACATAAGCCACCATGTTGATGCGCCCGGCCGCCCGCGACACCAGATTGCCACCAGCCCATGACAGCGCGGCCAGCAGAATCAGACCCAGGCCCAGTGGCGTGGTGCTGCCGTCGGTGTGCGACACGATCACAGCCAGGCCTGCCGCGCCGAGCATCAGCGCCAGCCACTGCACCCGTTGGAGTGATTCACCCGCCATCAGCATCGCCAGCCCGATGGTGAAGAACACCTGGGTCTGAACCACCAGCGAGGCCAGGCCCGGTGAAATGTGTCCGTTCATGGCGACAAACAGCAAGCCGAACTGGCCCACGCCAATCAACAAGCCATAGGCCGCCAGGTTGCGCCAGGGCACAGCCGGCCGTGGCAAAAAGAACACCATCGGCAGCACCACCACCAGAAACCGCAGGGTGGCAAACAGCAGGGGCGGCATTTGCCCCAAGGCCAGTTTGATGACCACAAAGTTGGTGCCCCACACCGCCACCACGGCCAGGGCCAAAAGAAAATGCCGCAATGAAAGAATGGTATGCATGGTCAGATTGTCAACCACGCCAGCGGACTCCCGTGTCTTCTCAACACGGGATTGAGGCGCTTGCCCTGACAGGTGTGGCGCTTGCCGCCTTTAGGCCTTGGGGGTTGCCGCAGCGCGGCGACGCTCCAGGTAAGCCTGCAGCTCGCCAATCACCCCTTTGCGGAAAGCGAGCACGCAGAGCACAAAAATCACGCCGATGATCACGTTGACCCATGAGCCCACCTTGTCGGCCAGTGTGTCCTGCAGGGCGATCACAATGCCAGCCCCCATCACCGGGCCAAAGAAAGTGCCCACGCCACCGAGCAGGGTCATCAGGATCACTTCCCCCGACATGGTCCAGTGCACATCCGACAAAGTCGCAAACCCCATGATCAGGGTCTTGAGCGAGCCCGCCAAACCGGACAATGCCGCAGACAACACGAAGGCCAGCAGCTTGTAGCGATCCACCTGGTAGCCCAGTGAAATCGCGCGCGGCTCGTTTTCGCGGATCATCTTCAGCACCTGGCCAAACGGGGAGTGCACGATGCGCGAGATAGCCAGAAAACACGCCACAAAAATAGCCACGACCAAGTAGTACATGGCGGTGTCCGACTGCAACGGCAACAGGCCGAACAAGGCGCCCCGTGGCACCCCTTGCAGACCGTCCTCGCCCCCGGTAAACGGGGCCTGCAGGCAGACAAAGTACACCATCTGCGCAATGGCCATGGTGATCATGGCGAAATAGATGCCCTGGCGCCGGATCGCCACCAGCCCCACCACCAGACCGATCAGACCCGCGCCGATCATGCCGGCAGCCATGCCGAGCTCCGGCGTGAAGTTTTGCGACTTGATCAGGTAACCGGTGATGTAAGCCGCAGAACCAAAAAATGCGGCATGACCAAAGGACAGCAAACCGGTAAAGCCCAGCAGCAGATTGAAGGCACAGGCAAAAAGTGCGAAGCACAGCAGCTTCATGACAAACACCGGGTAGAGCCCGAGCATGGGCGCCAGCAGCGCCAGGATCAACAGGCCGAGGTAAGTGAAACGAAGGAGTTTGGCGGCTTTGGTCATCTGCTTGTTGTCGTTGATGGGGTTCGTGGCGCGGCTCATGGCTTATGCCTCCTTGCCAAACAGGCCGGCGGGGCGAATCATGAGCACGATCACCATGATGACAAAAACCACGATGCTGGACGCTTCCGGATAGAACACCCGCGTCAGGCCCTCGATCACCCCCAGTCCCAGCCCGGTCAGGATCGAACCCAGGATCGAGCCCATGCCACCGATCACCACCACGGCAAACACCACGATGATCAGGTTGGATCCCATCAGTGGGTTGACCTGGATGATGGGCGCAGCCAGCACACCGGCCAGCGCGGCCAGGGCGGCACCAGCGCCGTAGGTCAACATCACCATCAAGGGCACATTGATGCCAAAGGCCTGCACCAGCGCAGCGTTTTCAGTGCCGGCGCGCAGGTAGGCGCCCAGGCGCGTGCGCTCAATCAGGTACCAGGTCCCCAGGCACACCCCGAGCGACACCAGCACCACCCAGGCACGGTAGTTGGGCAGAACCATGAAGCCGAGATTGGTGGCGCCGGACAACAGTTCCGGCACGTTATAAGGTTGGCCGGAGACACCATACAGTTCACGGAAAATACCCTCGGCGATCAGGGCCAGGCCAAAGGTGAGCAGCAAGCCATAGAGTGGATCGAGCTTGTAGAGGTGCTTGAGAAAAAGCCGCTCGATGACCACCCCCAGCACCCCGACGGTCAACGGCGCCAGCAGCAACGCCCACCAGTAATTGATGCCAAACGTGTCAAGCATGATCCAAGCGGCAAAGGCGCCCAGCATGTAGAGCGCGCCGTGGGCAAAGTTGACAATGCCCAGCAGGCCAAAGATCACTGCCAGCCCGAGGCTGAGCAGGGCATAAAACGCGCCATTGACCAAACCCAGCAGCAACTGGCCGAGAAAAGCCTGATGGGGAATACCGAAAATTTCCATGGAAGCTCGTTAATTCATGCTTTGGGGAATGCCACCATTGACACATCATCGCGAGGCCGCAGGCCATGACCATCCTGCCTGGATGGCCATGCGGGACTCACGATGAAGACACCGAAACACTGATATTCTTGTATCAGCTTACTTCTTAAGCAGCGCACACTTGGATTCAGCCGGTGAGGTGAAGGCCTGATCGCCAGGAATCTTGGCGATCGTTTTGTAGTAGTCCCAGGGGGTGGTCGACTCTTTGGGAGACTTGACCTGGTACAGGTACATGTCGTGAATCATGCGTCCGTCAGCGCGGATCTGACCTTTGTTGTAAAAATCGTCGATCTTCATGCCCTTCAGGGTCGACATGACCTTGTCTGCATCTGTCGTACCGGCAGTCTGCACGGCTTTCAGGTAATTGGCCGCAGCTGAATAATCGGCAGCCTGAACACTGGACGGCATGCGCTTGTATTTCTCGAAGAAGCGCTTGGCAAACTTGCGGGAAGCATCGTCCTGGTTCCAGTACCAGCTGTCGGCCACTTGCAGCCCTTCGGTGTTGACCAGGCCGAGACTGTGAATTTCGTTGATGAACACCAGCAGGCCGATGGGCTTCATGGTCTTGAGAATGCCAAATTCCTTGGCCGACTTCATCGCGTTGCTGAAGTCACCGCCGGCATTGGCCAGGCCCAGAACCTGGGCTTTGGACGACTGCGCCTGCAGCAGGAAGGATGAGAAGTCAGAGGCATTGAGCGGATGCCGCACGGCACCCACCACCGTGCCACCGTTGGCCTTCACGATGGTGGACGCGTCTGCTTCCAGCGAATGGCCAAAAGCATAGTCGGCGGTCAGGAAAAACCAGCTTTTCCCGCCTGCCTTGACCAGGGCGGAGGCGCCCACCTTGGCCAGGGCCACGGTGTCATAGGCGTAATGCACGGTATAGGGGGAACAGGCTTCGTTGGTCAGACGCGCCGAGCCGGCGCCAATTGAAAAGAAGGGACGCTTTTTTTCCTCTGCCAACTTGGCCATGGCCAGCGACGTGCCCGAGTTGGTGCCGCCAATCAACATCGACAGGCCCTCCTTGTCAATCCACTCGCGGGCTTTGGAACTCGCCACATCAGCCTTGTTCTGATGGTCGGCCGTCAGCACTTCAATCGGACGGTTCAATACCTTGCCGCCGAAATCCTGGGCCGCCCACTTGACCATTTCGCCGCCGGCAGGACCGTCAAGGTCGGCGTACACGCTGGACATGTCGGTGATGAAACCGATCTTCACCGGGTCGGTGTTCTGGGCCGATGCGGCCGCAGCAAAGCCGATGGCCAGTGCGGTAACAAGCGTCTTGAGTTTCATAAGGTCTCCTGAGGGTTAAGTTGTTGTTGCGAAGCGGGGAAAATTCTTGGGGCGGCAGGCCAGGCGTCAAACGCCCAGGTACTCCTGCAGCATACCCATGTTCTGGCTCAACTCGGCTTGGGCAAACTGTTTGACGATGCTGCCGTGCTCCATGACATAAAAACGATCGGCCAACGGCGCTGCAAAGCGGAAGTTCTGCTCCACCAGCACGATGGTGTAGCCCTTGCTTTTCAGCGTGACAATCATTTCGGCCAGCTTTTGCACGATCACCGGGGCCAGCCCTTCCGAGATTTCATCCAGCAACAGCAGGCGCGCGCCAGTGCGCAGAATGCGCGCCACGGCCAGCATCTGCTGCTCACCGCCGGACAAGCGGGTGCCAGGGCTGGCTGCGCGCTCCTCCAGGTTGGGGAACATCGCATAGATTTCAGCGATGCTCATACCGCCAGATGCCAGGGTGGGCGGCAACATCAAATTTTCTTCTGCCGTCAAGCTGGCAAAAATGCCACGCTCTTCCGGGCAGTAACCGACCCCTTGATGCGCCACCTTGTGCGGCGCCATGTGGATGGTCTCAACGCCGTTGATCTTGATGGCACCCTTGCGGCTGCCGGTCAGACCCACGATGGCGCGCAGGGTGGTGGTGCGTCCGGCGCCATTGCGCCCCAGCAGCGTCACCACTTCGCCTTCGTTGACGGTCAGGTTGACGCCATGCAGGATGTGTGACTCGCCGTACCAGGCGTGCAGGTTTTCAATACGAAGTAATTCCTTCTTCATCAGTGAGCACCCTGCAATTCTCTGTCGACCGTTCCCATGTAGGCTTCAATCACCAGCGGGTTTCTTGACACCTCGGCATAGGGGCCATCCGCAATGATGGCGCCGCGTTGCAGCACCGTGATGCGGTCGGCTATTTTCGACACCACATTCATGTTGTGCTCCACCATCAGGATGGTGCGCCCGGCCGACACTTGTTTGATCAGTTGCGTGACCCGGTCCACGTCTTCGTGGCCCATGCCTTGCGTGGGCTCATCCAGCAGCATCAACTCCGGCTCCAGCGCCAGCGTCGTGGCCAGCTCCAGCGCACGCTTGCGGCCATAGGGCAAATTGACGGTCATTTCATCGGCGAAGTCCTGCAGGTCAACATCGGCCAGCAATTGGCGGGCTCGCTCGTGCAGCGGCAGCAAGGTGCTTTCTGCTTTCCAGAAATGGAACGAAGTGCCCAGGTTGCGCTGCAAGGCGGCGCGCACGTTTTCCAGTACCGTCATGTGCGGGAACACCGCTGAAATCTGGAACGAGCGCACGATCCCGCGGCGTGCGGTTTGTGCCGGTTTTTCCAATGTGATGTCGGTGTCATTGAACAGGATGCTGCCCGAGGTTGGCTGCAAGAATTTGGTCAACAGGTTGAAGAAAGTGGTTTTGCCTGCCCCGTTCGGGCCTATCAGCGCATGAATGTGGCCGCGGCGAACCTTCAGGTCCACCTGGTTGACCGCCACAAAGCCCTTGAATTCTTTGGTCAAACCACGGGTCTCAAGAATAAACTCCACGGACAAATTGCGCTCCATCTGACTGTTTGGGGTTGACCGGCATCGAGGCCAGCAACGTGAAATGGCATGCTAACGGCTTGCGCTTCGACTCGATAGCGGGTAATCACTTAAGTAGTTTCACCATCTGCTCAATGTACATCCAGCGTATAAGCCACCATCGCGAAAGCAATCAGCAACGTGTGTCATGTGCGCCCAAGGGTGGCTGTCCATAACCACCATTCATACTGTTTATATATTTCGTTAATAAATTTTTTATGAAAATAAAATTCATAAAAAATAAATTAAGAAATTAATAGCAATTTATCTATGATTTTTGATTAAATATTTCTCTACAGCACTTGTACCATTGGCAAACTTACTTCTGGAGCAGTCTATGTGTGGCATTGTTGGCGCCGTATCCGATCAAAACATCGTCCCTGTGCTGGTGCAGGGCTTGGCCCGACTGGAATACCGGGGTTATGACTCCTGTGGCGTCGCGGTGTACGCCAATGGCTTGCAGCGCGCACGCAGCACGGCGCGCGTCTCGGAGCTGATGGCGCAAATCAACACCACCCATCTGCAAGGCACCACCGGCATTGCCCACACGCGCTGGGCCACCCACGGCGCACCCGCCGTGCACAACGCGCACCCCCACTTCAGCCACGGGCCAGGCATTGACGCAGTCAACCGGCCAGGGCGCATTGCACTGGTGCACAACGGCATCATCGAGAACCATGACGAACTGCGTGCCGCCTTGCAGGCCAAGGGCTACGTGTTCCAGAGTCAGACCGACACCGAGGTCATCGCCCACCTGATCGACAGCCTGTACGACGGCGATCTGTTTGAAGCCGTCAAAACTGCACTGGCATCGCTCCGGGGGGCCTATGCCATTGCCGTGTTCTGCAAGGACGAGCCGCATCGCCTGATTGGCGCCCGCGCCGGTTCACCGCTGATCCTGGGCATCGGGGCCGACGCACAAGCACATTACCTGGCCAGCGATGCCATGGCCCTGGCCGGCGTCACCAGCCAGATCGTTTACCTCGAAGAAGGGGACGTGGCCGACATCCAGCTGGGCAAGTACTGGCTGGTGGACAAAACCTTCAAGCCCCTGACCCAGGCCCAGCGTCCGGTCAAAACGGTGCATGCGCACAGCGGCGCGGCCGAGCTGGGCCCCTACCGCCACTACATGCAAAAGGAAATTTTCGAGCAGCCACGCGCCATTGCCGACACCCTGGAGGGCATCACCAGCATCATGCCGGAGCTGTTTGACGGCGCGAGTACCAGCGCGGCCCGGGTCTTCAAGGACATCGACTCGGTGCTGATCCTGGCCTGCGGCACCAGCTATTACAGCGGCTGTACCGCCAAGTACTGGCTGGAAAGCATCGCCAAGATCCCGACCCAGGTCGAAGTGGCCAGTGAATACCGCTACCGCGACTCGGTGCCCAATCCGCGCACGCTCATTGTCACGATCACCCAGTCGGGCGAAACCGCCGACACACTGGCCGCGCTGCGCCACGCGCAGAGCCAGGGCATGACGCACACCCTGACCATTTGCAACGTAGCCACCAGCGCCATGGTGCGCGAATGCGAACTGGCCTATATCACCCGCGCCGGCGTGGAAATTGGCGTGGCCTCCACCAAGGCCTTTACCGCCCAGTTGGCCGGCCTGTTTTTGCTGACGCTGGCGCTGGCACAAGCGCGCGGTTTGCTCAGCGAAGCCGAGGAAGCGCGCCACCTCAAGGCCATGCGCCACCTGCCCGCCGCGCTGCAGGCCGTGCTGGCACTGGAACCTCAAGTCATCGCCTGGGCACAGGACTTTGCCAAGATGGAAAACGCATTGTTCCTGGGTCGCGGCCTGCATTACCCGATAGCCCTTGAAGGCGCTCTCAAACTCAAGGAAATCAGCTACATCCACGCCGAGGCCTACCCCGCCGGCGAGCTCAAGCACGGCCCGCTGGCACTGGTCACCAGCGCCATGCCGGTGGTCACCGTGGCACCCAACGACGCGCTGCTGGAAAAACTCAAAAGCAACATGCACGAGGTGCGCGCCCGTGGCGGCGTGCTGTATGTGCTGGCCGACGCCGATTCGCACATTGCCAGCGGCGAAGGCCTGCATGTGATCCGCATGCCCGAGCACTACGGCGAACTCTCGCCCATGCTGCACGTGGTGCCGCTGCAATTGCTGGCCTACCACACCGCCTGCGCACGCGGCACCGATGTGGATAAACCACGTAATCTGGCGAAGTCCGTCACAGTGGAGTAGTTCAGTTAGTGAGTAATTTTGACGGATGACTTCAAAATGATATAGATTTGAGTCACAGCAGGAACAAGCGATTGGTATATCAAACTTCGGCGAAGAGCTTGGAGACATCGACTTGATCTGCACGGGCGGCAATTAGCCTGATTTTTCGAGCTTTCCGTTAATGTTAAAAATCGGGGCCTTCGACGGACTTTATTGACTCACTTCATTTGACAACAGGCATCATTTCAAGATTCCTACAGAGGCATCAACCCTGCCATGAAATATTACCTTTCCTCATTCCTCAAGGAATGGACAAGCCTCGTGCTGCTCATCATGACGCTGGGCGGTTGCGCCATCAAGCCTTCAGCGCCTCCTGCTTCGCCCGTCTTGCCGACTCCTACACCCACCTTGAAACTGGAAAAACACCATGTCGAATTAGGCGCGGGTGTCAGCGTCGATTACCAGATAGAGCGCAAGATCTCGTCGATCAATGGCATCAGTTGCTACGCCTTCATCACAGGAACGCTCAACAATGATTCAAATCAGGTTTTAAGTCGGCAAACGGTTATCGACTTCAATTTTTTCAGTGGCGGCAAACAGTCGTTCCGTGACCTGACCCATCCCGTCAGCAATGCCTATCCCGGCAGCCGCCCCATGTTTGAAATGGTGGTTTCACCCGTGCATAGGGAAGGATGTGTCAACTATGACCGAATCGAGGTTGCGGTGCGAAAAGTCGTCGTGAATTGAAGGGACGGAATCACTTGACGACCAGCACCGGCACCGTGGACAACTGCACCACCTTGGTGGTGACCGAGCCCATGAACAGGCCCACCACACTGCCAAAGCCATGGGCGCCCATGACGATCAGGCTGCATCCTTTGTCCTTGGCCACCTCGACGAGGGTCGGGGCGGCCTCCCCGATCATGATGTGGGCTGAATAGGCCAGGCCGGCTGCGTCAAGTTTTTGCCTGGCTTGCGCCAGCGCCGCTTCGCCCGTTTCGCGATGGAAATCTGCAACCACTTTTTCGTCAATGAAGCGGGTGATGTCGCTTGAGAGCGGTGCCTGCACATTGACCAGAAAAAGTTTGGGCCTGTTCACCCGGCTGACGGCCTCGGTGATCACATAGTCAATGGTCTTGAGAGAGGGTTCGGAGCCGTCGAGGGCGATCAGCCAGGCTGTGTTCATTGCGGTGTTCCTCAGTTTTTCGGGTTGGAGGACTCGGAAGACAGTTCCAGTGCCTTGCCGGGTTTGCTGCGACTGCCCAGCCATTTGCCGACGATCACCACCAGCAGCGCTCCTATGCTTGAGAAAACATAATTGGGGTACGGGATGCCTGCCATCAGCGCGGTCGGCATGGCCGGGTCGGTCCGCAGCATGCCGCCGGCAATCCAGCCCAGCAGCGCCGCACCGAGCGTGATCACCACGGGGAAGCGGTCCATCAGGGTCAGTACCAGCTTGCTGCCCCAGACCACGATCGGGATGGACACCAGGATACCGAAGGTGACCAGCACCATCGAGCCGTGCGAGGCGCCGGCAACGGCAATGACGTTGTCCAGACTCATCACGGCGTCGGCCACGACAATGGTCTTGATGGCCGCCATCAGCGTGGTGCCACCGTCGATATTGCCATGTTCGTCGTCATGCTCGGGCAGCAGCAGCTTGATGCCGATCCATAGCAGCAGCAGCGCACCAACGATCTTGAGGTAGGGCAGCGCCAGCAGTTGCAGGGCAAAGAAAATCATCACCACGCGCAGGCCGATGGCGCCCACCACGCCCCAGAAGATACCCTTCTTGCGCTGCTCGGGTGGCAGTTTGCGGCAGGCCAGGGCAATGACCACGGCGTTGTCGCCACCGAGCATGATGTCGATGGCGATGATCTGGAGCACGGCGATCCAGAACAGGGAGGAGCTGATGTCAGGCATGGTGAAGATCGTATTTCAAAACCCGATGTTACTCAATCTTTCACAGCTGCCTCGACGTACTTTGGCGTGATGGTGGCCATCCAGCATGGCGTCAGGGCGGGGACCGCCCGGTCAAGGGTGATTCTTGCTTCTTTGCGCCTTGAGCACCATCGGGGTATGGCGCAAATTGCGCAGTGCGTTATCCAGCTGATGGATATCACGCACGGTAATGATGAATTTCATATCGATGGCACCTTGCGGAGACTCGTCGGCCATGTTGACCTGGGTGATGTCAACCTCCGCGACAGCCAGGGCAGCAGCCACCTTGGCGAGCACGCCTTTGCCATTATTGACCGTGACCACAATGCCGGTCTCAAAGGCGCGCACGGGTTCATCAGACCACTCCACCGCAATGAAGCGCTCACTGTCCTTGTTTTTGAGCTTGACGGCGACCTGGCAATCCCGGTCATGAATGGTCAGACCCTCACCCCGGCCCAGGTAACCAACAATGGCATCGCCTGGAATGGGACGACAGCAGGCGGCAAAGCGCACCGAGGTGTTCTCGCTGCCGTCAATGGCCACACTGCCCTGAGCCAGCGAGTCGCCAGCGGTATAACGCTCACGCGTGAGCAACAGGGGATCGGGTTTTTGACCGACATCCGACAACAACTTGGCAAGGCGCTTGGCCACAATGCTGGCAATACGCCGGCCCAGGCCAATTTCGACCAACAAGTCAGAACGGGTGCGATTACCGCTGAAGCGCAATAACTTGTCCCAGACATCCGCCGTCGGGCCCTGCTCGCCGGGCAGGTGCTCAATGCCTTCGGCACGCAACGCTTGCGCCAGCATTTTTTCCCCCAGGTTTTGGGAGTCGTCCTGTGCCAGCGTGCGCAGATGCTGGCGGATTTTGGAACGTGCCCGCGCTGTGCGCACAAAACCCAGCCAGGCCGGATTGGGGTAAGAGCCTTCTGCGGTGATGATTTCGATCACATCCCCGTTTTGCAGTTCCGTGCGCAGCGGCACCTGCTCATTGTTGACTTTGGCCGCGACGGCATGATCGCCCACGTTGCTGTGAATGGCATAGGCGAAATCAACCACGGTGGCACCACGCGGCATCGCCATGATGCGGCTTTTCGGGGTAAAGACATACACCGCATCAGGAAACAGGTCCACCTTGACATGCTCCCAGAACTCGGCAGCGTCGTGGGTTTCATCGCCAATATCAAGCAGTGACTGAAGCCATTTCGAGCCCAGCCGGTCAGGGTTGGCATTGGCCTCGTTGGGACTTTCCTTGTACAGCCAGTGCGCGGCAACACCGGTTTCAGCCACCAGATGCATGGCTTCGGTGCGCAGCTGAAACTCGACATTGATGCCGGACGGCCCCACCAGGGTGGTGTGCAGGGACTGGTAGCCGTTGATCTTGCTGATCGCAATATGGTCCTTGAACTTGCCAGGCACTGGTTTGTAGAGTTGGTGCAACAACCCAAGTGCGGTGTAGCAATCAATCAGTCCCGGCACAATGACCCGGAAACCATAGATGTCGGTGACTTGGGCAAAGCTCAGGTTTTTTTCTGTCATCTTGTGATAGATGGAATACAGGGTCTTTTCCCGGCCCGCGATTCGGGCAGCCATGCCATGACGGGCAAACATGGCCTCCAGGTCGGCCTGTACTTTCTGAATCAGATCCCGACGTCGCCCCCGGGCCTTGGCCACCGCCTTGCTCAAAATAGCGTAGCGCCAGGGTCGCAGGTAGCGAAACGACAGGTCCTGCAATTCCCGATAGGTTTGATTGAGCCCGAGCCGGTGGGCGATCGGCGCATACACCTCGAGTGTTTCCGCGGCAATTCGTCCCCACTTGGCGCGTGGGGCGTCAGACAGGGTGCGCATGTTGTGGGTGCGATCAGCCAGCTTGATCAAAATCACACGCACATCACGCGCCATGGCCAGCAGCATTTTGCGAAATGACTCGGCCTGATTTTCTTCGCGTGTGTTGAATTGCAGTTTTTCGAGCTTGGTGAGGCCGTCCACCAACTCGGCCACCGGCGAGCCAAAATGCTCGATCAGATCGGGCTTGGTGACGTCGCAGTCTTCCAGGGAATCGTGCAACAGGGCCGCCATCAGGGCCTGGGCGTCCAGTTTCCATTCGGCACATTGCGCCGCCACCGCAATCGGGTGGGTAATGTAAGGCTCACCGCTGTTGCGCAACTGCCCCAGGTGAGCTTCGTCTGAAAACCGGTAGGCCGACCTGACACTGGCCAGGTCGCTGGCACTGAGGTAATCGAGCTTGCTGGTCAGGCGCGCAAAACTGGCCGCCGCCGCATTCGACTCGGCAGCGCTCAACACCTTGGGCAGGGGCGCACCATGGGTGGAATCTGACGGAGTCTTGTTGATGGCGGCGCACATGCCATGAATATAGCGCGCCGGATGCGGATTTGGACAGCACCAACAAAAAAGCACCGCAAGCGGTGCCTTTTTATAGGAGTGAGGAAAGCGTGCTTTACAAAGGTACTTTTTTCAGCATTTCGATGCCGACCTTGCCGGCTGCGATTTCACGCAGGGCCGTCACGCCAGGCTTGTTCTTGCTCTCGACCTTGGCGGTGTGGCCATGGCTGAGCATGCGAGCGCGGTAAGATGCCGCCAACACCAGCTGAAAACGGTTGGGAATCTGCAAAAGGCAGTCTTCGACAGTGATACGGGCCATGAATTCTCCTAAACCAGGTGGGTGTGCACTAGGCGATATGCAGTGCTTTAAAGGTGTCTGCTCTGGCACGGCGCTGCGCCAGATACTTGAGTCGCTGTGCATGCACAATGGATTTCAGATCAAACACGGCGCGATCAAATAACTCGTTGATTATAACGAAGTCGAATTGCGACACCTGCGCCATCTCGGCGGCGGCATTTTCGAGCCGGGTGTCAATCACTTCAGGCGCGTCTTCGCCACGGCGCTCCAGGCGCGATCTCAGCTCGTCCCAACTGGGCGGCAAAATGAAAATCGTGACGGCGTTGGCAAAAATCTTCTTGATCTGCAGGGCCCCCTGGTAGTCAATTTCCAGAATCACATCCGAGCCTTGCGCAATGCGCTCCTCGATGGCTTTTTTCGACGTACCGTAGCGATGGTTGTGCACATGCGCCCACTCGACAAATGCATTGCCCTGCACCATCGCATCGAACTCGGGCTCGGAAACAAAAAAGTATTCGCGGCCGTGCTTTTCCTGGCCGCGCGGCGCGCGCGTGGTGTGCGACACCGAAGGCCGCACCAGTGCATCCAGTTCCAGCAATGCATTCACCAGACTGGACTTGCCAGCGCCGCTCGGAGCGGCCACAACAAACAAATTTCCGGGGTAGTCGATCACAACGGGGCTCTTATCAAAAACGACAATGGGGCTTATTCTATGTTTTGTACCTGCTCGCGCATCTGCTCGATCAGCACCTTCATATCTACCGAAATATGCGTGAGCTCCAGTGCGGCCGATTTGGAGCCGAGCGTGTTGGCTTCGCGGTGCAGTTCCTGAATCAGAAAATCGAGCCGTTTGCCAGCTTCGCCGCCTTTGGCCAGCAGCCGGTCGAGTTCATCGAGGTGAGAGTTCAGCCGTGTCAGCTCTTCAGCAACATCGATGCGGATGGCGAATGCAGTCGCTTCAGCGAGCGCCCGATCCTGCGCGGCTTCGGGCAAGGCGCCCTCGACCAGGCCCAAGGCATCACGCCAACGGTCCAGAAAACGCTGTCGTTGTTGCGCCACCAATTGCGGCACCAACGGTCCGGCCTGCGCCGCCAGACTGCGCAATTGCGCCATGCGGTCCTGCAGCATCAGCACCAGCCGGGCGCCTTCGCGCTCTCGCGCTGCCAGCAGCGACTGCAGCACCTGCTCGGCCAGGGCCAGCAGGTCGGCCTGCCAATCGTGTTCGCTCACCGTGGCGCCCGCCGTCAGGCGAAGCACATCAGCCACGCTCAAGGGGTTGGCTTGTGGCAACCAGGTTTTGACGCTTTCCTGGACTGTGTTGAGTCGCTGTAGCAGTCGTAACGACGGCTCGGCAACCAGGTTGGTACCGCTGCTTTCCAGCGCGGCGCGCACCTCGACCTTGCCGCGCTTAAGGCGGCGTACCAGCAACTCGCGCAAAGCGGGCTCAAAGCTGCGCAACTCTTCCGACAACTTGAATGTCAGATCCAGATACCGGCTGTTGACCGAGCGGATTTCAAGACCCAGACGGGTGGCTGACGACGTTGTACTTTCGGCCGTGGGCGGGGTGGCGGCACTGCTGTGCTGGCCGCTGGCATAAGCTGTCATGCTGTAAACTGGCATATCAATCATCTGTGGTGTTAGGTGGTCTCAAGAATAACATCCGGTTCCAGCAAAAACCGAACCCTGCCTCATTGACGACATGTCCAAATCCAAACCATTCCCGCTACCGCCTGGCACCCTGATTGGTGGCTACCGGGTGGTGCGCCGGCTTGCCGCAGGTGGATTTGGCGTGGTTTACCTGGCGGCCGGCGCAGATCAACAAATGGTTGCCATCAAGGAATACCTGCCGCCTTCGCTGGTCACCCGCGAACCAGGTTTGCTGGCACCGCAAATAGCTCCAGACAAGCTGTCGCTGTATCGGCTGGGCCTGAAAAGTTTCTTTGAAGAGGGACGCTCACTGGCGCAGATTTCCCACCCTTCAGTGGTCAGCGTGCTGAATTTTTTCAGGGAAAACGAAACCGTTTACCTGGTGACAGAATTTCTCGAAGGTGCCAGCCTGCAGGACTTCATTGTGGTGGCACGGGATCTCAAAAACGACAAGGTCTTTCGCGAATCCACGATTCGCTCGCTGTTTGATGAAATCCTGCGCGGCCTGCGCATTGTCCACCAGCACAAAATGCTGCATCTGGACATCAAGCCCGCCAATATATTCATTACCGACGACAACCGGTCCGTGTTGATCGACTTTGGCGCGGCACGCGAAGTCCTGTCCAAAGAAGGCAACTTCATTCGCCCCATGTACACCCCGGGCTTTGCGGCCCCCGAAATGTACCGGCGCGACACCACCATGGGGCCCTGGACCGACATTTACGCCATTGGCGCCTGCATGTTTGCCTGCATGCACGGCTTTCCTCCCAGCGAAGCGCCACAACGCGTGACCGAAGACAAGGCCGCGCAGACCCTGAAACGTTTCCGTGGTATTTATTCAGACGATCTGGTAGAGATCGTGCAATGGTGCATGGCACTGGACCCCCTGGAACGGCCACAGTCTGTGTTTGCCCTGCAAAAGGAATTGAACCGCGCAGGTGCCCGCCGCTATACCCAGCTCACAGTGGGTGACAAGGTCAAGCAGCAACTCGGCAGCATGCTCGAAAGCACCAAAAAAAATGTTCTTAAATCGACAGACGTCGGTAAAAAAACCTGATGCGATTTTCAGTTTTCCAGGTCAGTCGCCAGGGCGGGAGAAAGAACAACGAGGACCGCATGGGTTACAGCTACACCAGCGACTGTGTGGTGTTGATGCTGGCAGATGGCATGGGCGGGCACCCCGCGGGAGAAGTGGCTGCGCGCCTGGCCATGGAAACAGTGGCCCGTCTGTTTCAAAAATTGGCACAACCCAGCCTGGACGACCTGGCTCATTTCCTGGAGCTGGCCATGATGGCGGCGCATAACCAAATCCTGAACTACGCCGCAGAACATGCCATGCCGGACGCGCCGCGCACGACCCTCGTGATGGCGGTGATCCAGTCGGGCCAGGTGCGCTGGGCCCATTGTGGCGACTCGCGGCTCTATCTGGTGCGACAACAACAACTGCTGACCCGTACCCAGGACCATTCTTTTGCCGAACGGAGCCGTCGCCCGCACGGCACGACAAGCGCAGCGCCCATGGATACCAACCGCAACGTGCTGTTTACCTGCCTGGGTTCTCCCGTCAGGCCGGTCTTCAGCGTGACCCAACCACTGGACTTGCGGCAGGACGACACCCTCATGCTTTGCTCCGATGGCTTGTGGGCAAGCCTGCCCGAGCAGGACATCGTGACTGAACTGGGTCGAAACCCGGTGGAAATCTCGGTTCCGGCGCTGGTTGAGAAGGCGCTGCAACAGGCTGGAGATCACAGCGACAACGTGACCTGTCTTGCCCTCAACTGGCTGACACCCGACACGTCAACATCAACCCAATGAAACACTGACATGACCGAATTTTCAAGAGCAGGGGCGCGCCCCGCCAACGCCCTGCGACCGATCAGCCTCACCCGCCACTACACCCGACATGCCGAAGGCTCGGTACTGGTGGAATTTGGCCACACCAAGGTGCTGTGCAATGCCTCGGTGCTCGACAAGGTGCCGCCCCACCAAAAAGGCTCCGGCCAGGGCTGGGTCACCGCCGAATACGGCATGCTGCCGCGCGCCACCCACAGCCGCAGCGACCGCGAGGCCGCACGCGGCAAGCAGAGCGGGCGCACCCAGGAAATCCAGCGCCTGATTGGCCGCTCCCTGCGCTCGGTGTTTGACCTGGCACTGCTGGGCGAGCGCACCCTGCACCTGGATTGTGACGTCATCCAGGCCGACGGTGGCACCCGTACCGCGGCCATCACCGGCGCCTTTGTGGCGGCGCAAGACGCCGTCAACGGCCTGTTGTCGCAAGGCAAACTGCGCCTCTCCCCCGTTCGCGACCATGTGGCCGCCATCTCGGTCGGCATCGTGCAAGGCACGCCGCTGCTCGACCTGGAATACACCGAAGACTCGGCCTGCGACACCGACATGAACGTGGTCATGACCGGATCCGGCCACTATGTAGAGGTCCAGGGCACGGCCGAAGGTGCCGCCTTCAGCCGCATGGAAATGGATGCGCTGCTGGCGTTGGCCGACCAGGGCATCCGTGAACTGGTACAAATTCAACGCACCGCTCTCGCCCGCCCATCACCTGTATGAAAATCGTTCTGGCCTCCAACAACGCCGGCAAACTGGCCGAATTGCACGCCATGTTTGCGCCGCTGGGTTTTGAGCTGATATCACAAGGCAGCCTGGGCATTCCGGAAGCGCCCGAGCCGTTTCACACCTTCATTGAGAACGCGCTGACCAAGGCACGCCATGCCGCCCGCCACAGCGGCCTGCCCGCCGTGGCCGACGATGCCGGCCTGTGTGTCGACGCCTTTGGCGGCCTGCCGGGCGTGCAAACCGCTTTTTATGCAACCCAATTCGGCTACCCCAAGAGCGACAACAACAACGTGCGCGCGTTGCTGGAGCAAATGCAGGGCATCACTAACCGGCGCGCAGCGATGGTCAGCACGCTGGTGGCGCTGCGCTCGGCCGACGACCCGGAACCCCTGGTGGCGGTAGGCCGCGTGGTGGGCGAAATTGCCCCTGAGCCCATGGGTAGCAATGGCTTTGGCTTTGACCCGGTGATGTTTATCCCCGAGTTTGGCAAAACCTTTGCCCAACTGCCGGTCGAAATCAAAAACGCCCACAGCCACAGAGGACGCGCTGCGGCGGCGATGGTGGCTTTGATGCGTGAGCGCTGGTTGTGAAAGGCCAAACGCCAGAAACCTGTGCAACCAAACCCGCGAGGCAGGCCCTTTGGGCGGCTTCCTCATACTGGGGTACCAGAAATCGTCAGCCCCCCAAAGGGCCTACCTCGCTAGATGCTCGATCAGAAACATCGGTCGCCATTTGTTATTTTGGCTGCTGGACTCCAAAAGGCTTTTGCAAGCGCTCCGCCCTGTCAGAGCAGCAGCCCGATGGGGTGATCGCCGATTTCTGGTACCCCAGTATGAGGCGGTCGCCCCATCGGGCTGCTGCGCGGCACGCACGCCAAACACCCTGAACCCTACCATCTTGAAGCGACCCCATGATCCCGATCCAGCCTGAAAACTCATCACAAGAACTGGCAACCAGACCGCGCGACATCCAGCACTACATGCGCCCCGGCACGCTGCAACTGGGCAGCTTGCCGCCCTTGTCACTGTATGTGCACCTGCCCTGGTGCCTCAAAAAATGCCCCTATTGCGACTTCAACTCGCATGAAATGCGCGCCACCGATCTGCCCGAACAAGCCTACATCGACGCGCTGATGGCCGACCTCGAAGCCGCGCTGCCGCTCATTTGGGGCCGCAGCGTGCAAACCGTCTTCATGGGCGGCGGCACACCGAGCCTGTTTTCGCCGCAAGCCATCGACCAGCTGCTGGCCGGCATCCGGGCCCGGGTCCGGTTGGCGGCCAACGCCGAAATCACGCTCGAAGCCAATCCCGGCACCTTCGAGAAAGACCGCTTCAAGGCTTACCGGGCCGCCGGCGTCACCCGCCTGTCGGTGGGCGTGCAGAGCTTCAACGACGATTTTTTGCGCGCACTGGGCCGGGTCCATGACCGCGACCAGGCCATCGCGGCGGTCGAAGAAGCAGCGCAAACCTTTGACACCTTCAACCTCGACCTGATGTACGCCCTGCCCGGCCAGACGCTCGCGCAGTTGCGCGCCGATGTCAGCACCGCGCTGGCGCTGGCACCCCGGCACCTGTCGATCTACCACCTCACCATCGAGCCCAACACCTACTTTGCCAAGTTCCCACCGCCCGCCGTGGAGGACGATCTGGCCGCCGACATGCTCGACCTGATCACCGACCTGACCGGGGCGGCTGGCCTGCAGCGCTACGAGGTTTCGGCCTACGCCCTGCCCGGCCACGCCAGCGTGCACAACCTGAACTACTGGCAGTTTGGCGACTACCTGGGCATCGGCGCCGGAGCCCACAGCAAACTCAGCTTTGCGCACCGGGTGGTGCGCCAGGTGCGCGCGCGCAACCCCGCGCTTTACATGAGCCAGGCACTGGCTGGGCAGTGCGTGGTGCAGGACAGCGACGTCAAGCGGTCCGAATTGCCGTTCGAGTTCATGCTCAACGCGCTGCGGCTGGCGGGTGGGTTCGAGTTGCCCCTGTTTGCCGAGCGCACCGGCATGCCGCTGTCGGCGTTGCAAACCGGCTTGCAGCAGGCGCAAACGCAAGGATTGCTCACCGTGGACGGCAACCACGTCCAGCCCAGTACGCGCGGCTTTGATTTTTTGAACGACCTGCAAGCGCTGTTTTTGCCCGCTACGCGCTAAGCCAGCGCCTGCTTATTCAGGCTTGCGGCAGGCCTTGAGCAGCGTAATGCCACCGTCGGAAATCATCCAGTCGGCCATGGACTGGCAGCGGCCCTGCACACACACCACGTAATCGGGCGTGAACTCCGAACGGGTCAGACGCAGCTCGGGCGGGGTCTGGATTGCCGGCACGTAGTGGTACCAGCCCTGGCGCAACACGGCACCAGACGGTGGCTCCATGCCGGCGGCGGAGCCGCGAACCCGGGCTTGCACAGCGTGCAGCACCGCCTGCGCACCCGCTGCATCAAGCTGCACCACATAGTCTTCTTCCCAGCGCACTTTTTCAATCGAATGGGTCCAGGCCAGCGTGAATTCGGTCACGGGCACAAACACCATCGAGCCGCCCTGCAACCCAGCCACCAGGCTCAGGCAGATACCCAGTGAGACCATGGATCAGACAGCCAAGGGCTCAGTGGGCACGGCTGCGCCAGACGTGCCAGGCAACAAAAATGGCGATCAGACCCAGGCCCAGCTCATCAGTCAAGGGAAAGGCCACCACCAGCAGGCTGGCCGACGCTATGGCCACCGCGCGCTCCACCAGGTTGAGCCGCGTGATCAAAAAGCCGATGGCCCCAGCGCCCCACATGGCAATTGCCACCAGTGCCTTGAAGACGATCCAGGTCGTGTCGAGCCAGTCGCCAGTCTGCAGCATCAGCGCCGGGCTGTAGACCGCCATGAAAGGCACGATGAAGCCCGCAATAGCCACCCGCAGTGCCTGGATACTGATCTTCAACCCACTGGTGCCGGCAATCGGTGCCGCCGCAAACGCGGCCAGCGCCACCGGAGGCGTCAGGTCGGCCATGATGCCGAAGTAAAAAACGAACATGTGCGAAACCAGCAGTGGCACGCCCAGCTTGAGCAGCACCGGCGCGGCCAGCGAGCTGGTGATGATGTAGTTGGGAATGGTGGGAATGCCCATGCCCAACACCAGGCAGATCAGCATGGTCAGCAGCAGCGCCAGAAACAGGCTTTCCTCGCCCACGGCAATGATGCGCCCACCGAGCTCGGCGGCCACCCCGGTCAGGTTGATCATGCCGATGATGACGCCCACCAGCGCGCAGGCAATCGCTACCGGCAGCGCATGGCGGGCACCATCGACCATGGCCTGGATGGCCAGCTTGCGTGCGTCGTCGCCCACGCGCCGGATCAGTGTCAAGGCCACCAGCAGCGCCACCAGGACAAAAAAGGTGCCCACGCCAAACTGGAAGAAACCGGCACAAGCCAGCCCCAGCAGCGCCCAGAACAGACCGCGCAAGGCCAGCGACGAGACACCGGTCATGACGGCGGCGCCAAAAATGAGCACCACCGTGAGCGCCAGACCCACGGTGCCGGAAAACAGCGGCGTGTAGCCCGAGAACAGCAACACCACCAGGCCCACCAGCGGCAACAGCAGGTACCAGCGCAGGCGCACTGCCGTCCAGGGGTTGGGGCACTGGTCTTTGGGCAGTCCGTTGAGCCCCTTGCGACCCGCTTCGAGGTGCACCATCCAGAAGGCCGTGACAAAGTACAAAATGGCCGGAATCAGCGCCGCCTTGACGATCGCCACGTAAGGCACGTTGATGGTTTCGGCCATGATGAAGGCCACCGCCCCCATCACCGGCGGCATGATCTGGCCGCCCATGCTCGACGTGGCCTCGACGCCACCGGCAAAGGCCGGGCTGTAGCCAAAACGCTTCATCAACGGAATAGTGAACTGGCCGGTGGTAACCACATTGGCCACACCCGAGCCGTTGATGGTGCCCATCAGGCCCGACGAGATCACCGACACCTTGGCTGGTCCGCCGCGGGTGTGACCGACCATGCCCATGGCGAAGTCGTTGAACAGGTTGATCATGCCGGCCTGCTCCAGAAAAGCGCCGAACAGAATGAACAGGAAAATGTAGCTCGACGACACATAGGTGGGCGTGCCGTAAATGCCCTCGGTACCGAAACCGAGCGTGCTGATGATCTGGTCGACACCAAAGCCGCGATGCGCCAGGTTGCCGGGCAGGTACTGGCCAAACAGGCCATAAAGAAGAAAAATGCCGCAAATGATGGGAAGCCCCCAACCCATGACGCGCCGGGCCGCTTCAAACACCAGGGCCACCGTGACCACCCCAATCACCCAATCCAGGGGAATGAGTTCACCGGCACGCTGGGTCAGATCGGCCTCGAACAGCCAGTGGTACAAGCTGAAGACAAAACCGGTAAGGCCCAGCAACCAACCCAGGATGCGCCCCTTGGCAGCATGGCGCTCACTGTACTCAAAGGGCGGGAAAAGCGCATAGATCAGCAACACCACAAAGCCCACATGCACCGCGCGCACCACCTGGCTCGACAGCGGACTGAACGCGGCGGTGATGAGCTGAAAACTGGAAAACAGCAAGGCCACCCAGAAAATGGCCAGGCTCATGGTCCTGATTTGAGGTTCGTGGTCGTGACTCATGGGCATCTCGCGGAAATTGAAACAAAAACGGCCCCAGCAGTGGGGCCGCAACCGTCAGGACAGGCACTTACTTGATCAGGCCCACTTCCTTGTAGTACCTGGCCGCACCAGGGTGCAGCGGCACTGGCATGCCCTTGATGGCATTCTCGCGCTTGATGGCCTTGGCCGCATTGTGGGCCGCATACAGGGTGTCGATGTTGTCGTACATGGCCTTGGCCATCTGGTAGGCCAGCTCATCGGACACGCCCGAATGGGTCACCAGAAAGTTGGGGATGGCGGCAGTGGCGACGTCAGCAGTCTGGCCGGCGTAGGTGTTGGCCGGAATGATGGCTGGCTGGTAGGCCGCGTCACCCACCTTGGCCACCACGTCAGCGGGCACCGGCACCACCACAATCTTGATCGCAGTGGCGAGGTCGCGGATCGAGGCCACGCCCAGACCCGCGGATTGCAGGGTGGCGTCGAGCTGACGGTTTTTCATGAGTTCGACCGACTCGCCAAAAGGCAGGTACTCGACCTTGCCGAGGTCAGCATAGGAAAGGCCGGCGGCTTTCAGAATGGCGCGGGCATTGAGCTCGGTGCCCGATTTGGCCGCGCCCACGGAAATGCGCTTGCCCTTGAGGTCGGCCACGGTCTTGATGCCGGAGTCGGCATTGGCCACGATCTGGATGTAGTTGTTGTAGGTGGCCGACAGGCCGCGCAGCTTGTCCAGCTTGGTCTTGAAGCCCGCTTCTTCATCACCCTTCCAGGCGTCCGACACCGAGTCAGCCAGCGCCAGCGCCAACTCACCGCGGCCAGCTTGCAGCAGGTTGAGGTTTTCCGCTGAGGCTTTGGTGACCTGCGCCGTCGAGCGGACGTTGGGGATGGCCTTGGCGTAGATTTGCGACAGCGCCACGCCCAGCGGGTAATACACGCCGCTTTGGCCGCCGGTGAGCACATTGATGAACTGTTGCTGCTGTGCCAACGCAGCGCTGCTGACGAGGGCTGCGCCCAGACTCAAGGTGATGGCAATTTTTTTGATCAGTCGCATGGGATTCAATCTCCGGTAATTGAGCTGTGGATGAATGTTCAGTGTGTGCTTATTATTGGCGAATTCGCTCACCATGTGTGCTGGTGTTTTCCCCCGGTAAGCTGGATTATTTTGTTGGCCTGGGATACGGCACACCCGTTGGCCAAATCAAGTACGATTCCAGACCTGGACGACAGCTTGATTGCCGCTTCGCGGAGTTACCGCCACCCTCAGCCCACCATCCTCAGGAGACCTGCCATGCACGCCACTGCCCTGTCAACCTTCCGGTTACCGAAGAACACCTGCATTCCGCAAGCCCAGCCTAAGGTGCAAGGCACGGTGACTGAGCAATCGCCCGGCATTGAGGTGATGACCGACCTGGCCAGCATGAAGGCGGCCACGATTGATCCGCACACGTCGCTGGACAGGGCCGAGCAGGCCATGATCCACCAAGGCGTACGCTCGCTCTTTGTCGTGAGCAATTTTCCCTGTGTGGATGGTCTCATCACGTTCGCCGACCTGGGTGGCGAAAAGCCGATGCAGCAGATCAACGACCGCCATCTCAGGCGTCAGGACCTGTCTGTGGCCGACGTCATGACGGCGCTTTCAGCGCTGGATGCGCTCGACTACGATGAATTGAAATCAAGCACCGTGGGCCAGGTGATTGCCACCTTCAAAAAACTCAAACACAGCCATTTGCTGGTGGTGCAAGCAGCCACTGTGCAAGGCCCGGCCCGCATTCGCGGCGTCATCTCCCTCACCCAGTTGGAGCGGCAGTTGGGCCGGCCGCTGCCGGAGGCGATGCCACAACCCTAACACCCCATGACAACACAACATCAAATCACCGACACCCAGACCCTGGGTTGGCAGGCCAAGCAGGCTTCTGCGCTCATGGCAAAAGCACCCGCAGCGACCAGAAATGCCGCGCTGCGCAGCCTCGCCAAACTGCTGCGCGCCAATGTGGACACGCTACAAACCGACAACGCCAGGGACCTGGAACGCGCTGTGTCCGCAGGCCTGGCAGCGCCCATGGTGGACCGGCTCAAACTGACCCCCCAGGTGATCGAAACCTGCGCCCAGGGCTGCGAGCAGCTGGCCGCCATGGCCGACATCATTGGCGAAATCACCGCACTACGCCAGCAGCCCAGCGGCATCCGCGTGGGACAAATGCGCGTACCCATCGGCGTTTTTGGCATGATCTTCGAGAGCCGCCCCAACGTCACCATCGAGGCTGCCAGCCTGAGCATCAAAAGCGGCAACGCCTGCATCTTGCGCGGCGGCTCGGAGGCCATCGACTCCAACCGGGCACTGGCCCGGCTGGTGCAGCAAGCCTTGACCGAGAACGGCCTGCCTGCCAACGCCGTGCAACTGGTGCAAACCACCGACCGCGCCGTGGTGGGGGAACTCATCACCATGCCACAGTATGTGGATGTGATCATTCCGCGCGGCGGCAAGGGGTTGATTGAGCGCATCAGCCGCGACGCCAAAGTGCCGGTCATCAAGCACCTCGACGGTAATTGCCACACCTATGTCGATGACCCCTGCGACCTGGCCATGGCCGTCACCGTGGCCGACAACGCCAAGACCAGCAAATACAGCCCGTGCAATGCCACCGAGAGTCTGCTGGTGGCACGCGGCGTGGCCGCAGCATTTTTGCCGTTGATCGGCGCCATTTATGCGGCCAAGGGCGTCGAGATGCGCTGCGACCCCGAGGCGCTGGCACTGCTGCAGGCCGGCCCGCAAGCCATGGCCCTGCAGCCCGCTTCAGAGGCCGATTGGTATGAGGAGTACCTGGCGCCCATCATCAGCATCAAGGTCGTGGCCGGCGTCGATGAAGCCATTGCCCACATCAACCAGTACTCCAGCCACCACACCGATGCCATCCTGACGCGTGACCACATGCACGCGCAACAGTTCCTGCGCGAAGTCGATTCGGCCAGTGTGATGGTCAACACCAGCACCCGCTTTGCCGATGGTTTTGA
>NZ_JAMPYG010000004.1 GCF_023700745.1 Rhodoferax sp.
AGGTTCCTTGATAAGTTAAAAAAGTCTGGGCAGATGAAGGTCATTTCTTGCCTGTCCGTTCTCTCTGAAGCGTTTCATGGTGTGCGCCTCATCGATGGGTTGAATTATTAAATTTCTATTTCAAAAGATAAATGATGCAATAATCATTGGCATGTTGTTGATTGCGCAATAATCACGGCGTCCAATTCACCGGAAGTACCATGGATCGATTGATGTCAATGCGGGTTTTTCAGAAAGTCATCGATGAAGGTGGCTTTGCCGCAGCCGCCCGGGCGCTGGACATGTCGCCAGCGGTGGTGACGCGCCTGGTGGCCGATCTGGAGGACCATCTGGGCACGCGCTTGCTGCACCGCAGCACCCGCCGTTTGTCACTCAGTGTGGCAGGTGAGACCTATTTGCAACGGTTGCGCGCCATATTGCAGGACATTGACGAGGCCGACAGGCTGGCAAGCTCCCAAACGCATGAACTCAGTGGTGTCTTGCGTGTGCTGGCGCCACCCGTGCTGGCATCACATATTCTGGCCCCCCTGATTGCAGGGTTCAGGCAGCTTTACCCGAAGATCCTGCTCAACATCGAGGTGGCCTCTTTCAAGGAGCCACCCATTGAGGACTACGACATCACGCTGCTGCCGACCGATGAAGCCTTTGACGCCAATGTGATTGCGCGCAAGATTTCCGCCACGGAAGCCGTTCTGGTCGCCTCACCCGCCTACCTCCAGCGTAAAGGCGCGCCAGCAACACCGCAGGATCTGGCTGCCCATGAGATTCTGCGCTTGAAGGCGCCGGGCCTGCGGTCGCACACCTGGCGCTTGTTGAATTCAGCGCGTCAGGACGAGGCGTTGGATGTGATGGTGGAACCCGGTCTGTGGATCAACCATACCGATACCCTGCTGCGGGCGGCCCTGGATGGGGCCGGCATTACCTCGGTCGCCGTCGATTTGGTAGCGCCCTACTTGTCACGCGGTGAACTGGTGCGCGTCTTGCGCCCGTGGATCACGGGCCGGCTCAGCTTGTATGCAGCACTTCCCAGCCGTCAATTCATGCCTGAGCGCACACGTGTTTTCCTGGAGTATCTGACTGAGCAGACGCGCATCGAAGTCAACCAGGCGGTACAGGCCTGTGAGGTCTGCTAATGGCGCCCCTGCGGACAACGCCAACAATTGGCCAATCAACGCGTTCCTGACTTTGTGATTAAGATGGACGGCCCATAGTGCTTTTCGCGATGCGGCCGGCGATTCAACAGGCGCAATCTTCCCCAAGGAGCTTCCATGTCCAAAGTTCTCGTCCTCTATTACTCAACCTATGGCCACATCGAGACCATGGCGCAAGCGATGGCAGAGGGGGCTCGCTCAGCCGGGGCCACGGTTGAGGTCAAGCGCGTGCCAGAAACGGTGCCGTTGGAGATTGCCAGGTCGGCCCATTTCAAGGTCGAACAGGCTGCTCCTGTAGCGACCGTGGCAGAACTGGAAAGCTACGACGCCATCATCGTCGGTGCGCCCACCCGCTTTGGCCGCATGCCGGCACAAATGGCCGCTTTCCTCGATGCCGCGGGCGGCCTGTGGGCGCGCGGCGCACTCAACGGCAAAGTGGGCGGCGCCTTCACTTCCACCGCCACCCAGCACGGCGGGCAGGAAGTCACGCTGTTTTCCATCATCACCAACCTGATGCACTTCGGCATGACCATCGTTGGCCTGCCTTACAGCTATCAGGGTCAGATGACGCTCGATGAGATCGTCGGCGGCAGCCCCTACGGTGCCACCACGATCGCCGGTGGCCAGGGCCAGCGTCAACCCAGCGCCATTGAGCTGGACGGGGCCCGCTTTCAGGGCAGGTTGATCGCCGAGACCGCCAACAAGTTGTTCGGCGCCTGAGCGCGCCTGAACCGGCAGGCCCGGCGCTGCCCCAAGGCCACGACGTTGGCCATGTCAAGAGTGCATTGGGGTCCATGCCCGGGTTTGATTGTTCCTAAATTGGATCAATCATATCCATATCAAGGGATTCTCAATTTCATTGTTGACAAATAAACTTCATCCATCGCAACACCCTAAGTTCATCTCAACTTTTAAAGGAATCCCATCATGTCCACAGCCATTCAAAACCCGCTTAACCTGGCCGCCCGCCTGCTCATGGTCGCCTTGTTCCTGCCCGCCGGCATCGGCAAGCTCACCGGCTTTGCCGGCACCGTGGGGTATATCGCTTCGGTGGGTTTGCCACTGCCCACTCTGGCAGCCGCCGTAGCCATGATCGTTGAAATTGTCGGTAGCCTGGCACTGCTGGCGGGTTTCGGTACCCGCATCGCGGCCTTGGTGCTGGCGGCATTCACGCTGGTGGCCAGCTTTTTCTTCCACGCTTACTGGGGTGTTCCTGCCGATCAGGCTTTCATGCAGCAACTGCTGTTTTACAAGAACATGGCCGTGGTCGGTGGCTTGCTGGCGATTGCCGCCAATGGCGCAGGCGCCTGGAGTCTCGATTCGCGCCGCGCTTGAATCTGGTTTTTGAAGAACGCCTGAACCCGCCAGGGTGCCGATGCGCATCCTGGCCTGATGAAAAATTTGCACATGAATACCACCACGAACAAGCCCAGTGTTGAGGTCACGCGCACGGTTGAGCGGCTGGTTGCCGGCCAAGCCACCTCGGACGGTGCTGGCGTCAAGCTCAACCGCGTGCTGACGCAGAACCTGCAGCATCGGCTCGATCCTTTCCTGATGCTCGATGCTTTTGGCAGCGACCAGGCTGACGACTATATCGCCGGCTTTCCCGACCACCCGCACCGCGGTTTCGAGACCATTACCTACATGATTGCCGGGCGCATGTTGCACCGTGACAGCGCCGGCCATGAAGGCCTGCTGGAGAACGGCGGGGTGCAGTGGATGACCGCCGGCAAGGGCGTGATCCATTCCGAGATTCCGCAGCAGGAAGAAGGTGTGATGGAGGGGTTTCAGCTCTGGCTGAATTTGCCCAAGCGCGACAAGATGAACACGCCCTGGTACCGCGACTTCAAGGCCGATGAGTTGCCCAAGTTCACCACGGCAGAAGGTGTGGTTGTCACCGTGATTGCCGGCGCCAGTCATGGCGTGCACGGTGCCGTGACGCGCGATGCCACGCAGCCCAATTACCTGGATCTGCATTTGCCGGGTGGCTCGCATTTTGCCCAGCAGTTGCCGGCCGGTCACAATGCTTTTGTGTATGTCTACCGCGGTGAGGTCAGCATTGCCGGCAAGGCGGTGCCTGCTCAGCGCATGGCCATACTGGCCAATGCGGCGCAGGCCGATGGGGTCGTGATCGAGGCCAGCGTGGACGCCAGGGTGTTGCTGGTTTCAGGCCAGCCCCTGAAGGAACCGATCGTTCAGTACGGCCCTTTTGTGATGAACTCGCAGGATGAGATTTACCAGGCGCTGAGCGATTTCCGCGATGGCCGGCTCGGGGAAATCGCCTGAGAGAGCACCACCATGACCGAACTTCTGCGCCTGAGCGGCCGTGTGAGCGACCTGGCTGAAGGTCTGACAGTGCGCCGCATCCTGCCCTCGGCAGCCCGGCGCGCGGTCGGGCCCTTTGTGTTCTTTGATCACTTCGGCCCCGTCACCCTGCAGGCCAGCACTGACAGTGATGTTGGCGGCCACCCGCACATTGGCTTGGCGACGGTGAGTTATTTATTTGAGGGCAGTCTCCTGCACCGTGACAGTCTGGGAACGGTGCAGACCATCACACCGGGCGCCATCAACTGGATGACGGCCGGGCGCGGCATCGTGCACAGCGAGCGTGTGACGGATGCGCAACGTGGCAAGTCACGCCGCCTGCACGGTTTGCAGCTCTGGGTGGCACTGCCACCGGCACGCGAAACATGTGACCCGGCTTTTCAGCATGTGCCAGCGGCCGATCTGCCCACGCTGGAGCAAAACGACGGCATCCTCATCCGCGTGCTGGTCGGCGCGGCCTTTGGCGTGCAAAGCCCGGTGCTGACCGCGTCGCCCACCCTTTACCTAGACCTGCAGTTGGCCGCACACCGTGAATGGACGCTGCCACCACTGGCCGCCGAGATGGCGCTCTACAGCCCGGAGCACAGCCTTCAAGTCAACGGTCAGGCGATGGCGGCACAGGAGATGGCCGTGCTGCCCACCCACTCAGGCGCAACACTGCGCCCCGGCCCGCGTGGCGCGCGGCTGGTGGTGATTGGTGGCGCGCCACTGGCACAGCCGGTACGCATGTGGTGGAACTTCGTGGCATCGGATCGGGAGCGCATTGCCGAAGCAGCCAGGCGCTGGGCGGATGGCGGCTTTGCGACCATCCCGGGTGAGATCGATCGAATTGCTGCGCCACCGTGGCGCGGATAACGCAGACTGCGTCAGTCAGTCCAGCGTGGCATTGGCAAGCGCATACCAGGCCAGTTCCTGGTGCAGCTTGACCACTTCGCCAATGATCGTCAGGCACGGTGATTTCAGACCGGCTTGCGCCACCCGCTCTGCCATGTTCGACAAGGTACCGGTGACAACCACCTGGGTCGGCATGCTGCCGTCCTGAACCACGGCAATGGGCAGGTCGGGCGCCGCCCCATGCAGCACCATCTGCCTGCATATATCGGGCAAGCCACTCAGTCCCATGTAAATGACCACCGTCTGATTGGATCTGACCAGACTGGGCCAGTCCAGGTCGGCCGTGCCATCCTTGAGGTGACCGGTGACAAACAGGCAACGCTGCGCGTAATCGCGGTGCGTGAGCGGAATGCCCGCATAACACGCCACCCCGGCAGCGGCCGTCACGCCGGGCACCACTTCAAATGCCACCCCGGCGGAGACCAGCGCCTGGAGTTCTTCGCCGCCGCGGCCAAAAATGAAGGGATCGCCGCCCTTGAGACGCACCACCTGCTTGCCCTCGCGGGCCAGCTTCACCAGCAGGGCGTTGATCTGCGCCTGGCGCAGGGTGTGCTCATTGCGCCGTTTGCCAGCGTAGATGCGCTCGGCCTTGGGCGACACAAATTCAAGCACGCCATCGGACACCAGGTTGTCATAAACGACCACATCGGCTTGCTGGAGCAGGCGCACGGCGCGCAGCGTCAACAGCTCGGGCTCACCCGGGCCGGCGCCCACCAGATAGACACATCCGCCAGGGCACGCAGTGTGTGTTTCCGTCATCACGGATGAGGGGTTGACTTGCGGTCGATTTCGTGACACACCGCCTCACAAATCGACACGATGCGCTGATCAATGATGCGGTAAAAAATTTGCACACCCTCGCGGCGCTTGCCCAGGATACCGGCCTGGTACAGGGTATTGAGATGCTGCGACATATTGGGCTGCGTGGTGTCCACCTGTGTCAGCAGGTAGCTGACATTTTTTTCGCCATCGCACAGGCAATTGATGATCTTGAGCCGCATGGGCGCCGACATGACACGAAACAAGTCAGCAGCCGACTCAAACGTCTGATCGGTTTTGAGTGTTTTTGGCTTATCCGTGGAAGTCGGCTGAAGTGGCATGACGCAGTGTCCTTATGGCTCATGGAGCTCGGGTGAAATCTGTTCTTGAAGCTATCAAAAGTTTACTCGCAACTTGCAACAAACTTACATTTTTGATTTTACGTTCAAGCCGGACTGGACCTGAGCGTGCGGCTCAACATGATCACCGGAATCAAGCCGACCAGTACCAGCACCAGCGACGGCAGCGCCGCTTCACCCAGACGCTCGTCGCGCGCCAGCTGGTAAGCCACCACGGCCAGGGTGTCGCTGTTGAAGGGACGCAGCACCAGGGTGGCGGGCAACTCCTTCATCACATCGACAAACACCAGCAACAAGGCACCCGCGGTGGAGCGCCTGAGCAGCGGCCAGTGCACCCGTTTCAACAGCCCCCATTCGCCACTGCCCAGCATGCGTGCGGAGTCGTCAAAACTGGCCGGGATACGGGCATAGCCGCTTTGCACCGACTGCAGTGCCACCGCACAAAAGCGCACCAGATAGGCCCACACCAGACCCAGCGCCGTGGCGGTCATGAGGTAACCCGCACCGCTCCCGGGCCAGCGGGCCTGCAACCAGCCCACGGGCAGCAGCAGGCCAACCACAATCACTGCGCCAGGGACCGCATAACCCAGGCCCGCCAGTTGCACCGCCCAGCGGGTGGGCGCATCAGGGCGGCGCCGTACGCTGAACGCCAGCACCAAAGCCAGGGCAACCGCCAGCACCGCGCTGATCAAACCCAAACGCACGCTATTCAGGGCCCAGCCTGAAAATGAGCCCCAGGACAGCACCGACCAATCGGCAATCAGTGGCCGCAGCATGAACAACACCGGCAACACAAAGCCGGCCAGCACCGGCAAGCCACACAGCAGCCAGGCCAGACCCAGCTGCCCGCCCGTGAGGTGCTGCGCCCGCGCATCCATGGACCCGGCCCGGGCGCCGCGGCTGGCCGCAAAGCGCAATTTTTGGCGGGAACGGCGCTCCAGAAACAGCAGCAGCGCCACCATCACCAGCAGCATGGTGGACAACTGGGCCGCAGCCAGGCGGTTGTCCATTGAAAGCCAGGCCTTGTAGATGCCCGCGGTAAAAGTTTGAATGCCAAAGTAGCTCGATACGCCAAAGTCGGCCAGGGTTTCCATCAGGGCCAGCGCGGTACCAGCCGCCACCGCCGGACGCGCCAGTGGCAAGGCGATCTCGAACATGCGCCGGCGCATGGGCGCGCCGAGCAGGCGGGCAGCCTCCATCAACTGCGCCGCCCGTTCACTGAGGGCGGTGCGCGCCAGCAAATAGACATAGGGGTAGAGCGAAAAGATGAACACCCAGGCGGCACCGCCCAGGTTGCGCACTTCGGGAAACACCCTGCCCTGCCAGCCCGTGAGTTCGCGAACCATGGTTTGAAACGGGCCGCTGAACTGCAAAAAGTCGGTGTAGGCATAAGCCACCACGTAAGCCGGCATGGCCAGCGGCAACAGCAACGCCCACTCAAAAAACCGCCTTCCGGCAAAATCAAACAACGTGACCGCCGCCGCACAAGACAAGCCCACCACCACCACCCCGACACCCACCAGCACACTCAGGACGAGCGTCGTCCCCAGGTAATCAGGCAACACGGTTTGCGCCATCTCACGCAGGATTTGCCAGGCCGCACTGTCGGCGTCGCCCATGGACAACCAGGAAACCATCACGGCCAACACCGGGAGCATGAAGACCGCCGTCAACAGCAAAAACAAAAACTGACGCAGTCTGAGCAAGCGCATGTAGGGATAAATGGGTTAAAAGAGCAAATGCGAATTGTAGGCATTTACAATCATTTTCATGTTTCTAGAAGTCTCTCAGCTCAGTGTCACCTATGCCGGTCAAAGCAGTCCGGCCGTGCAGAACGTGTCTTTCGGCCTTCGTGCCGGGGATATTGGCGTGCTGATCGGGCCGTCGGGTTGCGGCAAAACCACGCTGTTGCGCGCGGTGGCCGGGTTGGAGCAAGCCAGCGCAGGTGTCATCCGACTCGGGGGTGAGGTGGTAAGCCAGGCCGGCCAGTCGCTGCCGCCGGAGTTGCGCCATGTGGGCATGGTGTTCCAGGACTACGCGCTGTTTCCCCACTTGAGCATTGGCCGCAACGTGGCCTTTGGCATTGCGCATTTGCCGCGTGCCGAGCGCCAGGCCCGGGTGGCCGAGGTGCTGGCGCTGGTGGGTCTGGAGGGGCAGGAGAAACGCTTCCCCCACGAGCTCTCGGGGGGACAACAACAGCGCGTGGCGCTGGCGCGCGCACTCGCGCCCGGACCGCGCTTGTTGTTGCTCGACGAGCCTTTTTCAAACCTTGATGTGGACTTGCGCGAGCGGCTTGCCTACGAGGTGCGCGGCATCCTCAAGGCGGCCCATGCCACAGCCCTGTTTGTCACCCACGACCAGCTGGAGGCTTTTGCTGTGGGCGACACCATTGGCGTCATGCACGAGGGCCAGTTGCACCAGTGGGACAACGCCTACACGCTTTACCACCGTCCGGCCTCGCGCTTTGTCGCCGAGTTCATCGGCCATGGCGTTTTTACCCCGGCGGTGATCCGCGACGTGGCAGGCCAGGTGGTGGTGCAAACGCCGCTGGGCAACCTGTCGGACATGGCCGAGTGCCCGCTGCCCTGCGCCTACTCGAACGGTGCCTGTGATGTATTGCTGCGCGCCGACGACATCGTGCACGACGACGATGCGCCGGTCAAGGCGCAGATCATGCGCAAGGCGTTTCGCGGTGCCGAATTCCTGTACACGCTGCGCCTGGCCACAGGCGAAACCGTGATGGCGCTGGTGCCCAGTCATCATGACCATTCCCTGGGCGAGTGGATTGGCATTCGCGCCCAGGTTGACCATGTGGTGACCTTCAACCGCGACTGCCCGCAGCACGACGGCCGCATGTGCCGCATGCCCTGCGAGTACACCGTGCGACCGGCCGAGCTGGTGCAGCACCCAGAAAAATATTCGATTTGACTGACATTTGTGTTCAGGCATCAGCAGGAACGCATGTAGCATGACAAGCTGCTATTTCAAAATGTCAGTCAAAAGATGTCCACTCATTGGCAACCGAATAAATTAGTCGCACCGTTGGTCACGCTGACCATGCTGGGGGTCACGGCTGGCTATTGGGCCAACGAGGAAAGTGAGTTGCTTGCTAAGCGTCAGCAAGTTTTTCAGGAGGCCGCCAATCTGGTCACACAAAACATTGACCAAAGCATTTCAAATATCAATGTGGTACTGCGCGGCGTCAAGGGGCTGTACGAGAGCTCCAGTGAGGTAACGCGCAGCGACTTTCGACAGTACTACAAGTCGCTGGAATTGGAACATATAAGGCACAGCCTGCAGGGGCTTGCCATCGCCGTCCGGGTGTCCCAGGCACACAAGCCCCGCCACCTTGCTGAGATGAACAGCCTCGGTATTTCCGACTACCGGATCAAGCCGGAAGGAGAACGCGCCCAATATGCACCGATTGTTTTGATTGAGCCTTTTGAGGGCAGCAATGTCAAAGCGCTTGGATTTGACGTTACGTCCAACCCTGGCTCGCTAGACGCACTGGAAAGGGCGCGCGACACGGGAGAGATGGCATTGACCGGTCGCATCAAACTGGTGCAAGACGACACGGATGCTTTGTCAGCCGTTGTCATGTATGTACCCATTTACGCCAAAGACGGACGCATCGGTACGCAAGAGGGGCGCCGTGAGGCGCTGGTTGGTTGGGTCAGCGGCCCTTTTCACATACACAACCTGTTGCGCAGCATGGAACAACAGATTCCAGACGATGTTGGTTTTGACATTTATGAAGGCGAAGCAGCGTTGCCGGGGGCGCAACTTGTTGGCTGGAAAACTGCGTCCGGTGTAACAGACCCGACATCTGAGCTGAACATCACCCGAACGCTGGAGATGGGTGGCAAGCGCTGGACCCTGGTCTTTCGCACACTGCCGGCATTTGAAAACAACTTTAACAACACACATGCACATTCGTTGATCGCCCTCATGGGCATCGCACTGAGTTTCTTGCTGGGTTGGCTGTCCTGGCTCCTCTTGACCGGGCGTGAACGGGCCGTTGTACTGGCCAGCAAAATGACGCAGGAATTACGCCAGACCCAGGCCGAGCTGGAAGCCACGCTGGATGCCGTGCCTGATGTTTTGTTCGAAGTCGATCTGGCGGGGCGTTATCACGCGTTTCGTACCTCCCGGCTCAACCTGTTGGCGGTTCCGCCAGAAATGTTTTTGGGCAAGTTGATCTCCGAAGTCCTGCCTGCACAGGCCTCCTTGATTTCCCGCGACGCCTTGCAGGAGGCCAATGCCAATGGCTTTTCCATAGGGCAACAAATCGAGATTCCGATTGGCGGCGAGCTCCACTGGTTTGAGCTCTCCATTGCCCGCAAAAATGACATCGGTGCCGGCGAGCCCCGTTTCATCGTGATTTCGCGTGATATCACGGAACGCAAGAAAAGTGAGGAGCAATTGCGACTTGGCGCGCAGATGTTCACCTCCAGCCGCGATGGCATCGTGATCACCGATGCACGCAACCGTGTGCTCTCGGTCAATCCGGCGTTCACGACCATTACCGGCTACAGCGAAGCCGAAACCATTGGCCGCTCTCCCGGCTTCCTTAAATCCGGTCGACACGACCAGGCCTTCTATGCTGCGATGTGGCAGGACATCCAGACGGATGGCTATTGGCAGGGAGAGTTATGGAACAAACGCAAAAATGGGGTCATTTATCCGGAGTGGCTGTCCATCAGTGCCGTCAAAGACGCTTCGGGAAGTATTACCAGCTACATCGGCATCCTGTCAGACCTCACCGACAGGAAAGCTGACCAGGAGCGCATTGCTTACCTGGACCACTATGACAAACTGACCCAGCTGCCCAATTCTGATCTCTTGTTTGACCGAGCCGCCCTTGCGCTGGCAACCGCCAAACGCACCAGCGGCCGCGTGTCCATGTTGTTTCTTGACATCGACCGTTTCCAGTACATCAACGACTCACTTGGCCGGTCTGTGGGTGATCAGGTTTTGCGGACGATTGCCACCCGCCTGGTCAGGAACTTGCAGGCCGATGACACCGTGTGCCGGCACAGCGCTGATGAATTTATCTTGCTTCTGCCCAATACCAGCGCCCACGGCGCGGCACACGCGGCCAGTCGAATGTTGGCCATCATCAAAGAGCCTGTGGTGCTTGACAGCGGGCAGGAGCTACGGCTGACAGCCAGCGTCGGGGCAGCCATTTACCCCGACAACGGCACTGACCTTGAAAAATTGACGCAGTGTGCCGGTGCCGCCTTGAAGCAGGCCAAACTCAACGGCCGAGACAACTTCAAGTTTTTTACCGAACAAATGCATGGGCAGGTGAACGACATCTTGCTCATCGAGAATCAGCTCCGCCAAGCGCTGTCCAAGGGGGAACTGCTGCTTTACTACCAACCGCAAGTCGATGCTCTGACTTGTCGGATGATTGGCGCAGAAGCACTGATACGTTGGCAGCACCCTGAATGGGGCCTGGTCTTGCCAAGCCGCTTTATTCCCATTGCGGAAAACAGCGGTCAGATCCTGGCGATCGGTGACTGGGTTTTGCGCACGGCAGTACAGCAGGTCGCCAGCTGGCAACGCGAAGGTCTGTCCGTTGTCCCCGTGGCAGTCAATTTATCGGCGCTCCAGTTTCACCAGTCCACCTTGTGTGAAACAGTAGGTGCGGCCTTGCAGAACAGCCAGTTGTCGCCTGCGCTTCTGGAACTGGAATTGACCGAGCGCATTGCCATGGAGGATTCCAGCTTGGCAGTTGAGCAGATAAGAAAGCTGCATGCCATGGGTGTCACGTTGTCGATTGACGACTTCGGCACCGGGTATTCCTCTTTGAGTTACCTCAAGCTCTACCAAATCGACAAACTCAAGATTGACCAGTCATTTGTGCGCGAGTTGGGGCATGATGACAATGACGGCGCCATTGTGCGAGCGATCATCAATATGTCCCACGGGCTTGGATTCAAGACCATCGCAGAGGGTGTGGAAACACAGTTCCAACTTGATTATTTGCGTGCCCAGGGGTGCGACGAAATTCAGGGTTACCTCTTTGGACATCCGGTCCCCGCAGAAGAATTCGCCAGCCTGCTGCGCAAAGCTGGCCCGCTTGAGAGCATTGAACCCGGCGTGTGACGCGATCCCGGTTTGACCACCCCGACCGGTTTCGACCGACCCGAGACCATTGACCAGCGCTTACTTCAGCGGTATGGGCTGCGCTGCCGGCACCGGCACTGCCGTCACGCTGTTTTTCGGGCTGCCATCAATGAGTTTGTCGGAGTACACCAGATAGACCAACGTGTTGCGCTTGCGGTCAACCATACGCACCACGCGCACATGCTTGAACAGAAAAGATGTGCGGGCATTGAACACTTCGTCTTGCATGGCGATCTTGCCCTTGAAGGCAATCGGCCCGATCTGGCGGCAAGCCACCGAGGCGTCAGACGTGTCTTCTGCCAAGCCCAGCGCGCCTTTGTAGCCACCTGTTTTAGCGTGCGACAAATAGCAGGCTACCCCGGCCACGTCAGGATCATCAAACACTTCCACAACCACTTTGTCGTTGGGACTCAATAATTTGAAGGTGGTACTGACGTCGCCCACGGTTTCAGCAACACCGCCCAGCGATGCGGACAGGAAAGCCAGGGCAAAGAAAACTTTTTTCATGCATGGACTGCCAGATCAACCCGCCTGATACGCCACGCGACCAGCCACCAGGGTGCAGCGCACACGTCCAGGTAACTCGTAGCCCGAGAACGGCGTGTGTTTACCCTGACTGACCAGGCTGTCGGCCTGCACCGTCCAGCCGGCTTGCGGGTCAAACACACAGACATCGGCCAGACCACCCACCTGCAAGCGTCCGGTGCGACCGAGCCGGGGGCCCAGCGCCGCGCCCAGCACCTGGGCCGGGCCGTCGGTGACCACCGCGATGGCGCGCGCCAGATCGATGCCGCTGTCCAGATGCCATTTGTAGGCCAGACTCAGCAACAGCTCCAGGCCGGTGGCACCGGGCTCGCTTTCGGCAAACGGCAAGTTCTTCGTGTCTTCATCCACCGGCGTGTGATCCGACACCAGCGCGTCGATGGTGGCATCCAGCAGACCGGCGCGCAGCGCGTCGCGATCGCGCTGCTGGCGCAAGGGTGGGTTCAGGCGCGCGCGGCTGTCAAAGTAGCCGATGTCGGCGTCGGTCAGATGCAAGGAGTTGATGCTGACGTCGCAAGTCACTTTCAAGCCGTCCAGCTTGGCCTGGCGCACCAGGGCGACACCAGCGGCGCTGCTGATGCGGCACAGGTGCACACGCGCCCCGGTGGCGCGCATCAACTCGAAAATGGTGTGCAGGGCAATGGTCTCGGCCATGACCGGCACGCCGCTCAAGCCCATGCGGGTGGCCAGTGCGCCACTGGCCGCCACGCCCTGCCCCAGAAAATAGTCTTGCGGGCGCAGCCACACCGCGTAGCCAAAAGTGGTCGCGTACTGGAAAGCGCGTTGCAGCACCTGGGTATTGCCCAGCATTCCCTCGGCCTGGCTGAAAGCCACACAACCGGCGTCGCTCAACATCGCCATCTCGGTCAGCGTTTCGCACTTGAGGCTGCGCGTCAGCGCGCCCAGCGGGTAAACGCGCGCCTGCTCCAGCTTTTCGGCCCGAAAGCGCAGCATCTCCACCAAGCCCGGTTCGTCCAGCACCGGGTCGGTATCAGGCTGACAGACCAGGCTGGTGACGCCACCGGCCATGGCTGCGGCCATTTCGGATTCGAGCATGCGGGCGTGCTCGTTGCCCGGCTCGCGCAGGCGCACCGCCAAATCCACCAGGCCCGGCAAGACCAGGCAGCCACCAGCCTGGATCGTCACATCAGCCTGGAAATCCGCAGGGATATCTTGAATCGCGACGACCGCGCCATTGGCTAGGGCGACATCCGCTTTGGCGTCCAGACCACTGGCGGGGTCGATGACCCGGCCGCCTTGAATGAGCACACGTGTTTGCTTGTTCATTGGTTGTTCTCAAAAAAGTTCAGGCTTCGTTGCCAGCCACGATGCTCATCACCGCCATACGCACCGCGATGCCAAAGGTCACCTGCGGCAGGATCACGCTTTGGCGCCCATCGACCACCGCCGAATCAATTTCGACGCCGCGGTTGATCGGGCCGGGGTGCATCACGATGGCGTCGGGCTTGGCCAATTGCAGCTTGGTCGGGGTCAGGCCAAAGCTCTTGAAAAATTCCTGGCTGGACGGCAGCAGCGCACCGCTCATGCGCTCGTTTTGCAAGCGCAGCATGATCACCACATCGGCGTCCTTGATGCCTTCCTCAAGGGTATGGCAAACCCGCACGCCCATCTGCGCCATGTCTGACGGCACCAGGGTCTTGGGGCCGACCACGCGCACCTCGGCACAGCCCAGCGTAGTGAGCGCGTGGATGTCAGAGCGCGCCACACGCGAGTGCAACACGTCGCCCACGATGGCCACCGTGAGGTTGGCAAAGTCGCCCTTGTAATGGCGAATGGTGTACATGTCGAGCAGCCCCTGGGTGGGGTGGGCGTGGCGGCCGTCACCGGCGTTGACCACGTGCACATGCGGCGCCACGTGCTGGGCGATCAGGTAAGGCGCGCCCGACTCGCTGTGGCGCACCACAAAAATGTCGGCAGCCATGGCGCTGAGGTTGGCAATGGTGTCGAGCAGCGACTCGCCCTTGGCGGCGGACGACTTGGCAATGTCGAGGTTGATGACGTCGGCGCTCAGACGCTTGGCGGCAATCTCGAACGTGGTGCGGGTGCGCGTGGAGTTCTCAAAAAACAGGTTGAAGACGCTTTTTCCCCGCAACAGAGGAACTTTCTTGACCTCGCGGTTGCCCACCGAAACGAAATTGGCGGCGGTATCGAGCACCTGGGTCAGGATGCTTTTGGGCAGGCCCTCGGTCGAGAGCAAATGGATCAGCTCGCCGTTTTTATTGAGCTGCGGGTTACGCTGGTACAACATGGCTAAATGTCCTTCACGTTAAAACTGAAGCGACCATCCTCATGGCGCACCAGCGCCAACGACTGGCTGGCGGGCAGATGGATGCGTGCACTGCACAGGTCGGCCTGGATCGGCAGTTCGCGGCCGCCGCGGTCCACCAGCACCGCCAGCCTGACGCTGGCCGGGCGACCAAAGTCAAACAGCTCGTTGAGCACGGCGCGCACCGTGCGCCCGGTAAACAGCACATCGTCGAGCAACAGCACATGGGCGCCGTTGACGTCAAACGGGATTTGCGTCTGCGCACTGCTGGTCATGCCGCGACGGGCGAAATCGTCGCGGTGCATGGCCGACGAGATCACGCCAAACGGCTGCAGCAGGCCCAGGTCCTGCTGCAGGCGCTCGGCCAGCCAGACGCCGCCCGAAGCGATGCCCAACAGCTGCGTGTCCGGTTGCAGCAAGGGGCGTAAATTGTGTGCCAGATCGGCATACAGGGCCTCGGCATCAAGTGCCAGTGTGCTCATGGAAGACTCCTTAAAAACTGTTCCAGGATGATGCAGGCGGCCGCCGCATCGGCGTCGCGGGCACCATGCGAGTGGGCCTCGGTGGTGGTGTAGCGCTCATCGACCTCAAAGACCGGCAGGCTAAAGCGACCGTGCAACTGGCGCGCAAAGCGGCGCGCCCGCACCGTGTTTTCATGCGCGGCGCCATCGGGGTGAAACGGCACGCCGACCACCAGCGCGTCGGGCTGCCAGGTGTTGAGCTGCTGCGCCACCTTGTCAAACCGGGCCTTGCCCTCGGCAACGATCGTGCCCTGCGGCTGGGCAGTGCGCATGAGTCGGTTGCCCACCGCAAAGCCGGTGCGCTTGAGGCCGAAGTCCAACGCCATGAAGGTTTGCAAATGGGTAGGCACCACCGGCTGTGGGTTGACGCTTGAACTGTCCGGCAAAGTGCTCATGCGTGTCCGGCGTCGGGGGCCAGCATCCAGGGCTCCAGGCCCAGCAGCTTGAGGGCCTGGGCATAGCGCTCGGGCACCGGGGTCTCAAAGATCAGCCGGGCGTCGGCCTCGACAGTGAGCCAACTGTTGTCACCCAGTTCAGATTCCAGTTGACCCTCACCCCAAGCAGAATACCCCAATGAAATCAAAACCTTGCGTGGCCCAGCGCCGGTAGAGATGGCCTCCAGCACATCGCGCGAGGTGGTCATCTCCAGGCCGCCAGGGATCACCATGGTGCTGGCATAAACCGGTTGCTCGGGCTGAGCATCATCGGCAAAGGTGGCTTCATGCAGGACAAAGCCGCGTTCGGTCTGCACCGGCCCGCCAAAGAAAACAGGAGCGGTTTGCAGGTCGGAGCGACTCAGTGGCAGTTCCACCTTGTCAAACAGACCCTTGAGGTCAATGTCGCAGGGTTTGTTGATGACCAGCCCCAAGGCTCCCCGTGGGCTGTGCTCGCACAGATAAACGACACTGTGTTCAAAGAGCGGATCCTGCAGGCCGGGCATGGCGATCAAAAAATGATTCGTCAGGTTGATGGGAGCAGAATCAGAAGACATGGAACAATTTTAGCGATGAACATGACCCAAAATCTTGACACCGGTCTGATATGGTTCCGGCGCGATTTGCGCGTGGCGGACAATGCCGCGCTGCACCTGGCACTCTCCCGGTGCCGTCAGGTGCACTGCGTTTTTATTTATGACAAAGCGATTCTGGCGGACCTGCCGCACGCGGACCGGCGCGTCGAATTTATCCGCGAATCCCTGGTGGAACTGGACGCGGCCCTGCGCCAGCTCAGTGGCAAGGTGGGGGCCGGCCTGATCGTGCGCCATGCGCTGGCCAGCGACGAGTTGCCCCGGTTGGCGGCGCTTCTAAAAGTGCAGGCGGTATTTGCCGCGCGCGACTACGAGCCGCAAGCGCTGGCGCGCGACGACACAGTGCGCGCAGCGCTGGCACAAGCCGGCTGCGCGTTTTTTACCTGCAAGGACCAGGTCATTTTTGAAGGCCACGAGATCCTGACCCAGTCCGGCACGCCCTACGGCGTCTTCACGCCCTACAAAAACAACTGGCTGTCACGGGTCGCGCCGGAACACCTGGCGCAGCACGACAGCACGCCGCTGGGGCAGCGCCTGCTGGAACGTCCGCCAGCACTGCAACAGCCCGTGCCCAGCCTGCACGCGCTTGGTTTCGAGCCCACCAACCTGGCCAACCTGAAAATCCCAACCGGTGAAAGCGGTGGCCAGGCCTTGTTGGACACCTTTTTTGAGCGCATGGACGACTACCACGCCACGCGGGATTTCCCGGCGGTCAAGGGCCCGAGTTACCTGGGCGTGCACCTGCGCTTTGGCACCGTGTCGATCCGCCAGCTGGTGCGTATCGCCCTGCAACGCCAGGCCGCGGGCAGCGCGGGCGCAGCGGTATGGCTCAGCGAACTGGTGTGGCGTGATTTTTACTTTGCCATTCTGGCCAACGTCCCGCAGGTGGCGCAGCGCGCCTTCAAGCCCGAATACGATGCCATCCAGTGGGAGAGTGGTCCGGGCGCAGAAGCACTGTTCAAGGCCTGGTGTGAGGGGCGCACCGGCTACCCGCTGGTCGACGCGGCCATGGCACAGATCAACCAGACCGGCTACATGCACAACCGTCTGCGCATGGTGGCGGGCAGTTTCCTGGTGAAGGATCTTGGCATTGACTGGCGCTGGGGCGAGCGCTACTTTGCCGAAAAACTCAACGACTTCGACCTGTCGGCCAACAACGGCGGCTGGCAGTGGGTGGCGTCCAGCGGTTGTGATGCCCAACCCTACTTTCGCATCTTCAACCCGGTCAGTCAGAGTGAAAAGTTCGACCCGCAAGGCAAATTCATCCGCCGTTACCTGCCGCAACTGGCCGGACTGTCCGACAAAACCATCCACGCACCCTGGGCCGCCAAACCGCTGGAGCGGCAAATGGCCGGCGTGGTGCTGGGCCAAAACTACCCGCACCCCGTGGTGGCCCACGACGAGGCCCGGGCCAAAACATTGCAGCGCTATGCGGTGGTCAAGAAGTCAGGTGTGCCGGAGGCAAAGTAGCACGGATGAAGTTCAGCGCAATCCGGGAAGGCCTCAAATTTGGACCATCTCGAAATCTTCCTTGCGGGCACCGCATTCGGGGCAGGTCCAGTTGAGTGGCACATCGCGCCAGGCCGTGCCAGCCGGCACGCCATGTTCGGGATCGCCCGCTTCCTCGTCGTAAATCCAGCCACAAATCAGGCACATCCAGGTTGTCGATTGCGTCACAGTGTCCAAGGCCTTCCAATAGAATGTCTCATCATTCGCACCCTGACTTGATTCCAACAAACAAGCCCGGTACCCATCGCCTTATTCTGCCTGATCCAAACCATGAACAACTCCTCTGATCGCAATGCCACTTTGTTTGCCCGCGCCACACAGGTGATCCCGGGGGGTGTCAACTCGCCCGTGCGCGCTTTTCGTGCAGTCGGCGGTACACCCCGCTTCATCAGCCGGGCCCAAGGGGCCTACATGTGGGACGCCAACGGCCAGCGCTATACCGACTACATTGGCTCCTGGGGCCCGATGATCCTGGGCCACGGCCACCCGGCGGTGGTGGAAGCCGTGCAAAAAGCGTTGCTGGAAGGCTTCTCTTTCGGCGCCCCGACCGAACGCGAGGTGGAACTGGCCGAGGCTATTTTGAAACTCATGCCGAGCATGGACATGGTGCGCCTGGTGAGCTCGGGCACCGAAGCGGGCATGAGCACCATCCGCCTGGCGCGCGGTGCCACCGGCCGCAGCAAGCTCATCAAATTTGAAGGCTGCTACCACGGCCATGCCGATGCGCTGCTGGTCAAGGCCGGCTCGGGTCTGGCCACGTTTGGCAACCCGACCAGTGCCGGCGTGCCACCCGAAGTGGTGCAGCACACGCTGGTGCTCGAATTCAACAACATCGAACAACTCGAAGCCGCCTTTGCCGAACAAGGCAACGAGATCGCCTGCCTGATGATGGAGCCGATCTGCGGCAACATGAACTTCGTGCGCGCCACCGTGCCCTTCATGAAGCGCTGCCGCGAGCTGTGTACCCAGTACGGCGCACTGCTGGTGCTGGACGAGGTCATGACGGGTTTTCGCGTGGCGCTGGGCGGCGCGCAAAGTGTTTATGCCAAAGAAATTCCGGGCTTCGAGTCCGACATGACGGTGATGGGCAAGGTGATTGGCGGCGGCATGCCGCTGGCCGCCTTTGGCGCCAAGCGGGCGGTGATGGAACACCTGGCGCCGCTGGGCTCGGTGTACCAAGCTGGCACCCTGAGTGGCAACCCGGTGGCTACGGCCTGCGGTCTGGCCACACTGAATGAGATCACCAAGCCCGGTTTTTACGAGGAGCTGGCCCGCAAGACCCGCGCCCTGATCAGCGGTCTGAGCCAGGCTGCCAAAGCCGAAGGCGTGGCATTCAGTGGCGACTCGGAAGGCGGCATGATGGGCTTTTTCCTGCTCGACACCCTGCCCCACACCTACAGCCAGGTCATGAAGACCGATGGTGCCAAATTCAACCAGCTGTTCCACGGCCTGCTCGACCGTGGCGTCTACATTGCGCCGGCGTTGTACGAAGCCGGCTTTGTCAGCGCGGCCCACACCGATGCCGACATTGCAGAGACCGTGGCGGCGGCGGCAGAGGTATTTAAGGCCTTGTCAAAGCAATAAGACCCTGCCCCGATGGGGGCTTGGGTTCCCGCCGATTTCTGGGCGTCTGACAGTATGAGGCGGGGGCCCAAGCCCCCATCGGGGCAACTGACAGCGGTTCCTGGCAGCTCAATGCCTGAAATGGCGCACGCCTGAATACACCATGGCCACACCGCGCTCATCTGCTGCGTCGATCACCTCCTGGTCGCGCATGGAGCCACCCGGTTGAATGACACAAGTGGCGCCGGCATCGACCACCACATCGAGCCCGTCGCGGAACGGGAAGAAAGCGTCGCTGGCGACCGCCGTGCCCTTCAGGCTCAGGCCCGCGTGTTCGGCCTTGATGCTGGCAATGCGCGCCGAATCAAGCCGGCTCATCTGGCCCGCGCCCACACCCATGGTCATGCCGCCCTTGCAGAAGACGATGGCGTTGCTCTTGACGAACTTGGCAATATTCCAGGCAAACAGCAGGTCCTGCAACTGTTCCTGCGTGGGTTGCAGTTTGGTCACGACCTTGAGGTCGGCCAGCGTGAGGATGTGGTTGTCAGCCGTCTGCATCAACAGGCCGGAACCGACACGCTTGATGTCCATGGCGTTGCGGCCGTTGTCCCAGTCGCTGGCGCCCCCCGGCGGCAGGTCGATTTGCAGGATGCGCACGTTGACCTTGCTCTTGAACACGGCCAGCGCTTCGGGCGTGAAACTGGGCGCCATCAGCACCTCGATGAACTGCTTGGACATTTGCAGCGCTGCGCGCTCATCAAGCGGACAGTTGAGGGCAATGATGCCACCAAAGGCCGAGGTGGGGTCGGTCTGGAAGGCCTTGCTGTAGGCCTCCAGCGCGTCGGCACCCACGGCGACGCCGCAGGGATTAGCGTGCTTGACGATGACACAGGCCGGCGTGTCGAAGCTCTTGACGCATTCCCAGGCGGCGTCGGCATCGGCGATGTTGTTGTAGCTGAGTTCCTTGCCCTGCAATTGCACCGCGGTCACCAGCGAGCCAGGGGCCGGGTACAGGTCGCGGTAGAAGGCAGCGCTCTGGTGCGGGTTTTCACCGTAGCGCAGATCCTGCAGCTTGATAAACTGGCTGTTGGCCTGCGCCGGAAACAGGGTGCGCGCCGGCGTGCTGGCGCCTTCTTCAAACGCGATCGACGACAGGTAATTGCTGATGGCGCCGTCGTACTGGCTGATGCGGTTGAACGCCGCCACCGACAGGGCAAACTTGGTCTGGAGCGTTAAACCGCCGTCCTTGAGTTCGGTCAGCACTTGCGCATACTGCGAGGCGTCGGTCAGCACCGCCACGTCCTTCCAGTTTTTGGCTGCGCTGCGCACCATGGCCGGACCACCGATGTCGATGTTCTCGATCGCGTCTTCGAGCGTGCAGCCGGCCTTGGCCACGGTGGCCTCGAACGGGTACAGGTTGACCACCAGCAGGTCGATGGTGTCGATGGCATGGGCCTTGAGCGCGGCCATGTGTTCGGGTAGGTCGCGCCGGGCCAGCAGGCCACCGTGCACCTTGGGATGCAGGGTTTTGACGCGGCCATCGAGCATCTCGGGGAAACCGGTCACTTCGGCCACCTCAGTCACCGGCAGGCCCTGGTCGGCCAGCAGTTTGGCTGTGCCGCCGGTGGACAGCAGCTTGATGCCAAGCGCGTGCAGCGCCTGGGCAAATTCAACAATGCCGGTTTTGTCGGAGACAGATAGAAGAGCGTTCATGGGTTAAAAGGTGGTTAATTTAGGAAAAAAAGGAGGGAGCCCCGAATTCGTCATTGCGCGCCTGGCGCGGCAATCCAGAGTTCATGGACTGCCGCGGCCTGCGGCCTCGCAGTGACGGTGGTCAAGTCGCGAGACTTCATTGGCTTATTCGATGAGCTTGTGTTCCAGCAGTTTTTTGCGCAGGGTGTTGCGATTCAAACCGAGGTACTGGGCGGCTTTGGACTGGTTGTTGTCAGCGCGCTGCATCACCACTTCCAGCAGCGGTTTTTCCACCACGGCCAGCAGCATGTCGTACATGCCATTGGGCTCGCTGTGGCCTAAATCGCTCAGGTAATTTTCCAGGTTGCTACGTACACAATCTGCAATATGCAGAGGTTTCATTGAAGTGTCTCCATGTTCTTATTGAGGTCGCTATCAAGGTGATGTGTCGGGCGCATGGGCTGGGGCAGGCGATCCATGCGCGCATTGAGTTCGTCAAAAAAATCAGCCACCGCAGCCCACTGCGTCCGGCAATCCGGCAAGGTGTTCATGAGATCCCGGAAGGCCTCGCCACCAGGCAACGCCCGTACATACCAGCCAATGTGCTTGCGCGCACTGAGCACACCGATAAATTCACCGTACAGGCTGTAATGGTCCTGCAGATGGGCCAGCAACAGTTGCTTGACCTCGGCCACCAGCGGCGGCGCCAGTTGCTCACCGGTGGCCAGAAAATGCACGATTTCCCGGAAAATCCAGGGCCGCCCCTGGGCTGCGCGGCCAACCATCACCGCGTCGGCACCGGTGGCAGCCAGCACGGCGCGCGCTTTCCCGGGGCTGTCGATGTCGCCATTGGCCACCACCGGAATGCGCAGCGCGGCTTTCACCGCCGCGATGGTGTCGTACTCGGCCTGGCCGCGGTAGCCCTGCTCGCGGGTACGGCCATGCACGGTCACCATCTGCACGCCGGCCGACTCGGCCGCCCTGGCCAATTGCACCGCGTTTTTGGCGGTATGGCACCAGCCGGTGCGCATCTTGAGCGTCACCGGCACGCCCAGCGGCGCACAGGCCTGCACCACGGCCGAGACAATGTCGAGCGCCAGCACCTCGTCCTGCATCAGGGCGGAACCGGCCCACTTGTTGCACACTTTTTTGGCTGGGCAGCCCATGTTGATGTCGATGATCTGGGCACCCCGGTCGATGTTGTAGCGCGCTGCATCGGCCATCATCGGCGCATCGGTGCCGGCAATCTGCACGGCAATGGGGCCGGGCTCGCCGTCGTGGTTGGCGCGCTGCGAAGTCTTGAGCGAACGCATCAGGTCGGGTCGGCTGGTCACCATCTCGCTCACCGCGTAGCCCGCGCCGAGCCGCTTGCACAGCTGGCGAAACGGCCGATCGGTCACCCCGGCCATGGGGGCGACAAAACAGGTATTGGGCAAAACGTAGGGACCGATGTTCATGCGAACGTGTTCAAAGCAAATGGAAATGCCAACGGAAGATAGGTAACAAAGTGTTTGGGGATGGAGGATTCTAGCTGCCCAAAATTTCAGCAAATGAAATAAATACCGATGTGGGGGAGATGGGGCACAAAACCTATACTCCGTCACCCATGGACCTCTGGCTCGATCACCTTCTAACCCTGCTGGCACTGCCCAAGTTTGGACTCAGCAGTGTTTTTGTGGTGTCGTTCGTGTCAGCCACATTACTGCCCATGGGCTCGGAGCCTGCGGTGTTCGGCCTGGTGGAACTCAATCCGTCACTGTTCTGGCCGGCCATCGCCGTGGCCACCATCGGCAACACCCTGGGCGGCGCCGTGAGCTGGTGGATGGGGTTGGCGTCGCACAAGGTGGTGGACAAATACCAGCACTCCAAACACCACCTGCGCGCCCTGGCCTGGCTGGAGCGGCTCGGCCCCAAGGCCTGCCTGCTGGCCTGGTTGCCCATTGTGGGCGACCCGCTGTGTGCGGTCGCAGGCTGGCTGAAACTGCCGTTCTGGCCCTGCCTGGGTTACATGGCCATCGGCAAATGCGCCCGCTATATCACCATGACGGCGGCGTTGATGGGCGTTTTTGGTGGCTAGAAAAAATTTCAGGAGCTGAACAAAAAGTTCATCACGTCGCCGTCCTTGACCACGTAGTCCTTGCCTTCGGCGCGCATCTTGCCGGCATCCTTGGCGCCCTGCTCGCCCTGGTAGGTGATGTAGTCGTCATAGGCAATGGTCTGGGCGCGGATATAGCCCTTTTCAAAATCGGTGTGGATCACGCCGGCCGCCTGCGGGCCGGTGTCGCCCTTGTGGATGGTCCAGGCGCGTACTTCCTTGACACCGGCGGTGAAGTAGGTCTGCAGGCCCAGCAGATCGTAGGCGGCGCGGATCAGGCGGTTCAGGCCCGGCTCATGCAGGCCCATTTCTTCCAGGAACATCTGCCGGTCTTCGTCGCTCATGTCGGCCATTTCGGCCTCCAGCTTGGCACAAATGGCCACCACCGGGGCTTTCTGTGCGCCGGCGTAGGCGGTCAGGCGGTCCAGCAAGGGGTTGTTCTCAAAGCCGTCTTCGGCCACGTTGGCGACAAACATGGCGGGTTTGGCCGTGATCAGGAAAAACTGTTTCAACAAGGGCTGTTCTTCCTTGCTGAAGTCCAGTGCGCGCACCGGTTTGGCCTCGTTGAGGGCGGCCTGGCAGCGCTCCAGGATGCCGACCAGTTTGGCCGCTTCCTTGTCGCCGCCCGATTTGGCTGCTTTCTGATAACGCGCCAGCGACTTTTCGACCGTGCTCAGATCGGCCAGGCAGAGTTCGGTCTGGATCACCTCGATGTCAGAAATCGGGTCAACCCGGCCCGACACGTGGATCACGTTGTCGTCTTCAAAGCAGCGCACCACGTTGATGATGGCGTCGGTTTCGCGGATGTGCGCCAAAAACTTGTTGCCCAAGCCCTCGCCGGTGCTGGCGCCAGCCACCAGGCCGGCAATATCGACAAATTCGACGATGGCGCGCTGCACGCGCTCCGGGTGCACGATGGCTGATAGCGCGTCAAGCCGCGAGTCAGGCACTTCAACGATGCCCACATTGGGCTCGATGGTGCAAAAGGGGTAGTTCTCAGCCGCAATGCCCGCCTTGGTCAGCGCATTGAACAGGGTCGATTTACCGACGTTGGGCAAGCCCACGATGCCACATTTCATGAAATATCCTTAAGAATCAACAACCCGCTCGCACCATCGAATCCTTTGCGGACATCTCTGGCGCACCCGATCCATAGCTGACAGCGAGGCAAAAAAGACCAAAACGCGACGTTTCAAAACATCGCAATATTGCAAAGTTTTGTCCGGCATTTATTCTGGAGAAGTGGCATCGATTGTACTTATGCAGCGAGGTCGGCAAGCTGGACAAAGCAACGCTGATCATTTAAACCGAGCAGCCTCAACCGTCTGATGTATCAAGCCCCTACTTGTTTTTCAAACTCTTCCAGCGTGATGGGTTGGCTGAACAGGTAGCCCTGGTACAGATGACAGCCGTTGACTTCAAGAAAATTTAGCTGCTCGGTAGTTTCAACACCCTCGGCAATCACTTGCAGCCCAAGGCTTTGGCCCAAGCCAATCACCGTGCGCACGATGGCCGCATCGTTCACATTGGTAGCCATATCTTGCACGAATGACTTGTCGATCTTGAGCTGATCAAGCGGCATTTTCTGAAGGTAGGCCAAGGAAGAGAAACCCGTACCAAAGTCATCCAGCGAGAAGCTAACACCAAGGGCACGCAAGACTTGCATTTTTTGCACCACCAACTCAATATCTGCCGCCAGAATGCTCTCGGTCATTTCAAGCTTCAGGCGGTTCGGGTTGGCACCTGTGCGCTTCAGCGTGCCGACAACACTTTCCACATAACCGGGTTGGTTGAATTCTTTGGCACTGACGTTCACAGCCAGCACCAGGTCGCGTCTTTCAGGGTGCTGCTCCCAGCGTTTGAGCTGGGTGCAAGCGGTTTCCAGCACCCAACTGCCTAACATCATGATTAAACCGGTTTCCTCTGCCAGCGGAATGAATTTGGCGGGGGACACCATCCCCAGGACCGGGTGGGTCCACCGGACCAACAATTCGGCGCCCAGAATATGACCGCGACTATCAACCTGCTTTTGGTACAAAAGCAAAAGCTCAGCCGGAATCCCCTTGCGCAGGTCGCGCTCCAGCTGGAATCGTTCATCCACCAAGACCTGCAGGCTGTCATCGAAAAACTGGCAACGGTCATGCCCGACGCGCTTGGCCTCGAACATGGCAACATCGGCATGCTTGATCACGTCGGTAGCGGAGATATCACCCCCGATGAACATCTTGATGCCGATAGAAGCTTTACCTGTATACGCTTCACCCGCGAGTTCGAAAGGCTGCTGAAAGCTCGCCAAAATTTGCGCTCCAATGGCCGAAGCTTGCTGTTTGGCCTTGTCAGGCTCAGGATCAAGGGAACCCAACAAGACGCCAAATTCATCACTCCGGAGGCGCGCCAAGGTGTCCTGGGAACGGACCACCGTCGACAAGCGTTGGGCCACTGCAATCAGCAAGAGGTCACCAATATCATGGCCGCGGGTGTTGTTGAGCAAGCTGAAATGGTCCAGATTGATCAGAATCAGACCGCCTTGATTGCGCGTCCTGGCGTTGTCACTCAAGGCCATTTCCAGGCGCTCCATCAACAAGCGCCGGTTCACCAGTCCTGTGACCCTGTCATAGAAGGCCAACTCATGCATGACCTGGCCGAGCATTCCAGCCTCATCGCGGGACGGGGGTTCCCGGTTGATATCTGCAGGCACACTCCTGACGTTTTGATGCGCCCTGGCCTGATCAGCCAGTGCCTCAATGGGCCGTACCACCCTTGCCGAGATGAACCAGGCCACGGCCGCGAAGCTGGCGGAAAATATCAAGCTGAGCCATAACATCAACAGGCGTGTCTGGTGAATGTCGGCAAGCGCAAGACTTGATGATGCGCGCACAACAACGACCCACCCGAGTCCCTGCTGGCTCGGGGAGGATTGAATGCGTGTCTCCGCGGAAAAATAGTCGCGCCAGCTTGTTTGCTCTTTAAGCGCCACAAGATTAGCGGCGCTTTCTGCAGGGGGTTTCAGCAGCCACTCCCCCCGCTCATCGGCGATCAGCACCTCAACCTGTTTTTTCTTGTCTGTGGCGTCCAGGCTTGCTTCGATAATGCCCCTGACCCAATGCCAATGCAGGTGTGCACCCAATACCCCGGTGTTGGAATTACCGGCGATTTTGACCGGTACGGCCACGTCGACAAGCCTCAGGGGTTCACCCGATTCAGGTACGTTCAGGACCGAAGCCAGGAGTTCGGCTACATGTGGATCACCAAAAAAAAGCCCTTGTCGCCCACCCACAAACCAAGGGCGTTTCGAAACGTCCTGCTGCTCCAGCAAGCCGGCGCTGGCCGCCAGGACCGTGCCATCGGATCCAGCCAAGCCAATCCAGGCGTATTCCGGCTGACTGGCTTGCAGCTTGTCAAAGACGCCGCGAATCTCAGTCGGGTTGGACAGCTTGGCCCGCTGCAACAGGTCCGAGATTATTTGCAATTCTTCCTTGCGGTGCGACAAGTCCTGATCCAGGCTGCTCGCAATCCGGTGCGCGATCTGATGGAGCGCCTCAAATTCGCTGTTTTTGGCGCTGGCCTCCCAGCGCCACTGCATCAGTCCAGTCAACAACAAACCAAAAACAATGCCACTCACCCCCATGGCCGCAGAAAATCGTCCGCGCATGCTTCTGAAAGGTGAGAGTCTGGAAATCAATCGTTGCCACATGGAAGGAATTTTTACACGCAAACGCCGTGGCGTTTAGCCTTCGTGTGAAGCTGGTTTGTAGCAAACTACTGCCAGTCCTTGAAAGGAATGCCGGTCTGACCGAGTCAAACGCTTGATTTCACCTGCTTGTGCCGAGCTAACCACCTCCTACAATCCCGGCCATGACACAACGTTTTGATATTTGTATCCGTGGTGGTGGCATTGTGGGGCATGCCCTGGCGCTGTTGCTGGCGCGCGACCGCTTGCGTATTGGCTTGTTCGCACCCGAAATGCCTGCCAACAACGAGCCCGACGTGCGGGCTTATGCGCTCAACGCCAAATCGAAAGCGCTGCTCGAATCGGTGCGCTGCTGGCCCGACCTGGCGCATGCCACGCCGGTGCTGGACATGGAGGTCAAGGGCGATGACGGTGGTTTGGTCAATTTTTCGGCCACCGAACTGGCGGTGCCCGCGATGACCTGGATTGTGGATGTACCCGCGCTGGAAGCCCAGTTGCGGGACGCGGTGCGTTTCCAGCCGCATATCGAACTGCTTGACGCACCTCGTCCGGCCACCCTGACCGTGGTGTGCGAAGGCAAGGCCAGCCGCACACGCGAAGAATTTGGCGTCGAATTTGCCGCCACGCGTTACCCGCAACACGCCATTGCCGCACGGCTCACCTGCGAAAAACCGCATGGGCAAGTCGCACGCCAGTGGTTCACCCAGGGTGAGATTCTGGCTTTTTTGCCGCTCCACGGTGCCCGGGGCAACACCGTGGCCATGGTCTGGTCGGTCCGCGACGGCCGCACGCTGGAGATGCTCGACGACAGCGAAGACGCCTTTTGCGAGCAGATTGAGCACTTGAGCGAAGGCGTTTTGGGCAAACTCACGCTGGTCAGCCCGCGCAAAGCCTGGCCGCTGCAGTCGGCGCAGGCCAGTCGTTGGATCGGCGTCGCCGATGGTCAATCATGGGCGCTGGCAGGAGACGCAGCCCATACCGTGCATCCGCTGGCGGGCCAGGGTCTGAACCTGGGCTTGGGGGACGTGGCCGAGCTCACGCACATTCTGCACAGCCGGGCCTACTGGCGCCCGGTGAACGATGTCAGGTTGCTGCGCCAGTACGAACGTGCCCGCAAAACCGAAGTCACCGCCACCGACGCCGCCATGACAGCCTTGCAACAGCTGTTCGACAAGCCTGGCGATGGCTGGCAAAAACTGCGCAATTGGGGCATGTCGGGCTTTGAGCAGGTGGGCTTCTCCAAACACTGGGCAGCGCGACGGGCCATGGGCATCTGAACGCAAAACCAAGAACTTATTGCACGCAAGCTGGTCTGACACCACTTAACACCTCACTGGACATCCATGAAAAGACTCTTCACTTCCCTGATGGCTTGCGCCTTGTTGCTGGCCAGCACGGCCTGGTCGCAAGAAAGCACCATTCGCAAAAATCTGGGCGAACGCATTCCGCAACTGCAACAACTTGACGAGGTCATCAAATCGCCCATCCCCGGCCTGTACGAGATTCGCGTCAATGGCAACGAGATTTACTACACCGACGCCGAGGCCAACTACTTGGTACAAGGCAATCTGATCGACACCCGGCAAAAGCGCAACCTGACCGAAGAGCGCATCGAAAAACTCTCGGCCATTGACTTTGACGCCCTGCCTTTCAAGGATGCCTTCACCATGGTGCGCGGCAACGGCAAGCGCAAGCTGGCGGTCTTCGAGGACCCCAACTGCGGCTACTGCAAGCGTTTTGAAAAGGACCTGCAAAAAGTCAACAATGTCACGATTTACATGTTTCTCTACCCGATCCTGGGCCCCGACTCTGGCGAAAAGTCGAGAAACATCTGGTGCGCCAAGGACAAGGCCAAGGCCTGGCAGGACTGGATGGTGCGCGATGTCACGCCAACAGCGGCCACCTGCGACAGCGCAGCCGTGGCCCGCAATGTGGAACTGGGCCGCAAGTTCAGAATCAACGGTACGCCGACGCTGGTGTTTGCCGACGGCAGCCGCGTGCCCGGCGCGATTGGTGCCGATCAGGTTGAAAAACGCCTGAACTGATGAAATCGCGGACGCCCTCCACCGCCCCAGCCCAGGTGGGCTATGGGGTGCGCGCGCTGGACCTTCATGCGCACCTGTTCGAAGTCACGCTCACCGTGGCCCAACCCGCTGCCGATCAGGTCGTCAGTTTGCCAGTGTGGATTCCGGGCAGCTACCTGGTGCGCGAGTTCGCCAAACACCTGCAGGGCCTGCAGGCGCGGCAAGGCAACAAACCGGTGGCTATCAGCCAGCTTGACAAATGCAGCTGGCAAATCCACACCCAAGCAGGCAAGGCGCTGGCGCTGAAGTACCAAGTCTATGCCTTTGACAGCTCGGTGCGCACGGCTTGGCTCGACAGCCAGCGCGGTTTTTTCAACGGCACCAGCCTGTGCCTGCGCGTGCACGGACAGGAAGACAGGCCACACCAGTTGACACTGACCGACGATGATCTGCCCAAAGACTGGCAAGCCGCCACGGCGCTGAGCGCACAACGCGTCACAAAACGCGGTTTTGGCGATTATCTGGCCACCAATTACGACGAACTGGTGGACAGCCCGGTCGAGCTTGGCCCGTTCTGGCGCGGTGAATTTGTCGCCGCCGGTATCCCGCACCAATTTATTGTCTCGGGCGCGTCCGCCAGCTTTGACGGCGCGCGCCTGCTGGCCGATACCCAGGCCATTTGTGAGGCTGAAATCAGCTTTTGGCACGGTAGCCAGCCGCAACAGGCCCCGCAGCGCCACTACCTGTTCATGCTCAATGCCGTGCAGGACGGCTATGGCGGGCTGGAACACCGCAATTCGACCGCACTGATCTGCAAACGGGCCGATTTGCCTCGCCTGGGGCAAGCCGGCACGGGCGAGCCATCCGATGGCTACACCACCCTGCTCGGCCTCATCAGCCATGAGTACTTTCACACCTGGAACGTCAAGCGGCTGCGCCCGGCCGAATTTGTCCGCTACGACTACGACCAGGAAAATTACACTGAGTTGCTGTGGTTTTTTGAAGGTTTTACCAGCTATTTTGACGACCTGCTGCTGCGTCGGGCCAAGCGGATTGACACCACGCACTATCTCAAATTACTGGCCAAAACCATCAACCAGGTGCTGCAAACGCCCGGACGCCAGGTGCAAAGCGTGGCCCAGTCCAGCCGTGACGCCTGGGTCAAGTACTACCGGCAGGATGAGAACACGGCCAATGCCACGGTGAGTTACTACACCAAGGGTTCGCTGGTTGCGCTGTGCCTGGACCTGAGCTTGCGCCACGGCGGCAAAACCAGCCTGGATGCGGTGATGCGCGCGCTGTGGCAGCGTTGCCAGGGCGGCCCCATGACGCAGGACGACCTGCTGGCGGTGCTGACAGACTTGTCGGGCCAATCCTATGCGGCGCAATTGCAGCAGTGGGTCCATGGCACGGCCGACCTGCCGCTTAAAAAGTTGCTCAAGCAGCACGGCGTCCGTTATGACGAAGAGCCCGTTCCACGCCCGGATCAATTGGGCATGAAAGTCCATGAGCAACAAGGCATCCGCATCAAGAGCGTGCTGCGCGGCAGTGCCGCCGAACAGGCGGGTTTTGCCGCCGGTGACGAGTGGTTGGGCGTGGCCACAGGCCAGGGCAAAAGCAGCCAACGCTGGCGCCTGAACAAGCTCGACGATCTGGCCACTTACCTTGGCAGCGACACCCACTGCCGAGCCCTGATTGCCCGCGACCAGCGCCTGCTGACGCTGTCATTGAGCTTGCCGGACACGGTGCGCAATGTCAAACTCGGGGTGACTGACCCGAAACAGGTCGACACCTGGCTTGATGGCAAAAGCCCCGCCTGATCCCTTATTTTTTTACCATACAGGAGACCCGATGACTTACGAACTGATCACCGTCCGCACCGAAGCCGACAAGGTGGGCATCATCACCTTGAACCGCCCCAAGCAGCTCAACGCGCTCAACGACCAGCTCATGACCGAGCTCGGTAACGCACTGCAAGCCTTCGATGCCGACGCCGGCATCCACTGCATGATCATCACCGGCAGTGAAAAAGCCTTCGCCGCCGGTGCCGACATTGGCGCCATGAGCAACTACAACTTTGCCGATGTCTACAAGCAGGACTTCATCACCCGCAACTGGGAAAAAATCCGCTCTGTGCGCAAGCCCGTGATTGCCGCGGTGAGCGGTTTTGCCCTGGGTGGCGGCTGCGAGCTGGCCATGATGTGCGACTTCATCATTGCCGCCGACAACGCGCGTTTTGGCCAGCCCGAGATCAAGCTCGGCATCATCCCCGGTGCCGGTGGCACCCAGCGCCTGCCGCGTGCCGTGGGCAAGGCCAAGGCCATGGACCTGGCACTGACCGGGCGCATGATGGACGCTGTGGAAGCGGAGCGCTCAGGACTGGTCAGCCGTGTGGTGGCGCTGGAAAAGCTGATGGAAGAAGCGCTGGGCGCCGCCCTGATGATCAGCGAATTCTCGCAGGTGGCCGTTATGGCGGCCAAGGAGTCGGTCAACCGCGCCTTCGAGGGTACCCTGAACGACGGCATCATGTTTGAGCGCCGCCTGTTTCACGCCTTGTTTGCCACGGCAGACCAAAAAGAAGGCATGGACGCGTTCGTCAACAAACGCAAAGCCGTTTTTACCCACCAATGACGCCAGGCCGCCAAAAGCGGCTCACAACCCGCTATAATTTCGCCTCGTTGGTGATATAGCTCAGTTGGTTAGAGCGCAGCATTCATAATGCTGATGTCGGTGGTTCAAATCCACCTATCACCACCAAGATTCATGCTTTCGCCTGTCGAAAACCATAAAACCCTAAGTTATTCAACGGCTTAGGGTTTTTTTGCGTCTATCGGCTGCTATCGACGGGAATTGACTGCCAAGGCAATCCGGGGGCAAGGCATATCCATCAACAAAACACTGCCCGTAGACACCCATATTGTGCAAAAGACGCTCTGCGACTCGCAGATCATCAATGGTATCAATGTCAGTCACGCAACCGACATCCTCCACAACCAATTCCATAGCAGCATAAGCTTGAGCGACAAGAGCCGCGCCCCTATCTCCCTTCAGGTTCAGCAGGGACCGGCGACAAACAGCGGAAAAACCCACCGGGTGGCCGCGCCGCCCCCGGTACACCGGCACCACCACGTCTTGCCCCGTTAACGCAGTCGCGACCGCGACCAGGCTGCCGCTTTGAATGAGCGGCAAATCCGCCGGCAGGATCAGCCAGCCAGCCGCTTGCGATGTTTTATGTACCGCCGCGGCGATGGAGTCGCCCATGCCGGGATGTGCGCTTTCTTCAAGATGCCACGGCAACCCACTGCCCCGCACGGCGTCCAGCGTGTGCTGCAGAACGGTTTTCCCCATTAACCGCACCTGCAATTTATGGGTGGTTCCGCCAGATGCAGCAAAACGTTCCCCACGCCCTGAGGCCAGAATAACGACGGTGGGCAAACTCAAGTCAGCACCCCGCTGTCCGGACGGGCTGTCACCGTGACAGAGGCAGCCGCATTTTTCGTCTGCACAATCTCGGCCACGATGGAGACCGCAATCTCGGCTGGCGTTTTTGCGCCCAGCGCCAGCCCCACCGGACCATGCAGGCGGCCCAGCGCCTCGGCGCTCACATCGAAGTGTTCAGCCAATCGCAGCTTGCGGGTTGCCTGGTTGCGCCGCGAGCCCAAGGCGCCGACATAAAAGGCATTGGACTGCAGCGCTTCGAGCAATGCCATGTCGTCGAGTTTGGGGTCATGCGTCAGGGCCACGATGGCCGTGTGGGCATCCGGTACCAGTTCGCGAACAGCATCATCGGGCATGCCGTCAATACGCCGCACCCCTGGCATGCCCGCCATCAAGACAGCGGCATATTCCTCGCGCGGGTCGCATACCAGCACGTCAAAATCAAGCATGATGGCCATCTGCGCCACCGCCTGCGACAACTGGCCGGCGCCAATCAGCAGCAGGCGCCACTTCGGGCCAAACACGGTGGTCAGCGTGCTGCCATCAAACTGCATGGCATGGCCACGCAGCGCAGGGGTGAGCTGTACCGCGCCGGTCGCCAAGGTCAGCGTGCGTGCCACCAACTGGTGGGCTGCCGTGCTGGCCAGCAATTGTTCGACCCAGGCGGTGTCCAGCAGAGGCTCCTGCACCAGTCGCAAGCTGCCGCCGCAGGGCAAGCCAAAGCGGGCAGCTTCGTCCTGGCTGACACCATAGGCCATCATGGCGGGCTTCTCCAGCCCGAAAGCTCCGCCATCGACTTGCCTGAAACGAGCCTTGGTGCGGGCAATCAAATCATCTTCAACACAACCACCGGACACCGAGCCACTGACCACGCCGTCGTCGCGCACGGCCAACATGGAACCTGCTGGCCGTGGCGCGCTGCCCCAGGTCTGCACAACTGTCACCAGTGTGACGGCATGACTGGCACGGCGCCACGCCAGGGCATCTGCCAGCACTCTGAGATCAAGGCTTTCCATCCATCCCCCTCAACATTTTCAAATCAGGCTGCCATTGGCGTCTGGTCACACGTCCTGCGCCAGCCATGCTTCTGCCAATCGAACCCAGTAGGTACCGCCCAGCGGTATCAAAGCATCATTGAAGTCATAACTCGGGTTGTGCAGCATGCAGGGACCGCCGCCATGGCCGATCTCACGGTGGCTGCCTTCGCCGTTGCCGATGAAGCAATAGGCCCCCGGTTTGGCCTGCAGCATGAAAGCAAAATCTTCAGCGCCCATGGTCGGCTCCTGCACCAGCACATTGGCCTCGCCCACAATGTCGATCATCACCTGACGGGCCAGGGCGGCGTCACGGGCCGAGTTGATGGTCGAGGGATACTTGCGCACGAATTCAAATTCGCAGCTGGCCCCAAATGCCGCGCAGGTGTGTTCGGCCACCTCCTGCATGCGCCGTTCAATCAAATCGAGGACTTCCGGTGTGAAGGTGCGCACCGTGCCCTGCAGTTCGCAGCTGTCCGGGATCACGTTTTTGGCTTGGCCGGCATGGATCATGGTGACCGAGATGACACCGGCGTCAATCGGCTTCTTGTTGCGGCTGATGATGGTCTGGAAGGCCTGCACCATCTGGCAGGCGACGGGCACCGGATCGAGCCCGTTGTGTGGCAAGGCCGCATGCCCGCCCTTGCCACGGATGGTGATCTTGAACTCGCTACTGGATGCCATCACCGGTCCCGGGCTGGCGGCAAAGCTGCCAACCGGCATACCCGGCCAGTTGTGCATGGCAAACACCGCCTGCATCGGAAACTTCTCGAACAGGCCGTCGCGCACCATCTCGCGCGCTCCGCCGCCACTTTCTTCGGCCGGCTGAAAAACAAGGTACACCGTGCCATCGAAATTGCGGTGCTGCGCCAGGTACTGGGCCGCTGCCAGCAGCATCGCGACATGACCGTCATGGCCGCAGGCGTGCATTTTTCCGTCATGCTGGCTGGCATGCGCAAAGGTATTGGACTCCTGCATGGGCAGCGCGTCCATGTCGGCGCGCAAGCCGATGACCCGCTGCGAGCTGCCGTTTTTGACCATGCCGACCACACCGGTTCCGCCCAGGCCGCGATGCACCTGGATGCCCCACTCGGTCAACTTCCGGGCCACCAGATCGGCGGTACGAATTTCCTCAAAACCCAACTCGGGATGGGAGTGGATCTCGCGCCGGGCCACGGCAAGGGTCGCCGCCTGGGCAGCGATGAATTCAATGACTTTCATGTCGATTCCTGTTCAGCATTCAACAATATTGACCGCCAGCCCGCCGCGTGCGGTTTCCTTGTATTTGGTTTTCATGTCCGCACCAGTCTCGCGCATGGTTTTGATCACCTTGTCCAGGCTCACCACGTGCTGGCCGTCGCCCTGCAGCGCCATGCGTGCCGCATTGAGTGCCTTGACCGCCCCCATGGCGTTGCGCTCAATACACGGCACCTGGACCAGGCCGCCGACGGGGTCACAGGTCAGCCCCAGGTTGTGCTCCATGCCAATCTCGGCGGCGTTTTCGATTTGCCCTGGGCTGCCCCCCATCACCGCCGCCAAGCCAGCCGCAGCCATGGAACAGGCCACCCCGACCTCGCCCTGGCAGCCGACTTCGGCGCCTGAAATCGAGGCATTGAGCTTGTAGAGAATACCGATGGCCGCTGCGGTCATCAGGAACTCCATAACGCCCTCGTCGGTCGCATTGGTGATGAATTTGTCGTAGTAATGCAGCACGGCCGGGATCACTCCTGCCGCACCGTTGGTCGGCGCCGTGACCACGCGTCCACCGGCGGCGTTCTCTTCGTTCACGGCGAAGGCATAGACGTTGACCCAGTCCAGCACCGACAGCGGGTCACTCAGCACCCGTTCCGCGCGGGCCCGCAGTTGTGCCGCCAGCACCGGCGCCCGGCGCTGCACCCGGAACGGGCCCGGCAGCGTGCCCTCGTGCGTCAGGCCCCGCTGCACGCACTCGCGCATGGTGCGCCAGAGCGCCAGCAACTGGCAGCGGATTTCATCATCGTTGCGCCAGGTGCGCTCGTTCGCCCACATGACCTCGCTGATCGTCAAGCCCTGGCGCTGGCACACGGCCAGCAGTTCGTCACCCGAGGTGAAAGGATAAGGCACCTGCTGGTAGGCCGTCAGCACCTGATCATTGCAGGCGCCCACCGTGACGACAAAACCGCCGCCCACGGACAGGTACTTGCTTTGACGTAGCAGGCCGCCTGCCGCATCAAAGGCGCTGAATTGCATGCCGTTGGGATGCTCGGCCAGCGCTTCGCGCCGGTACATCAGTAAGTGTTCCTTCTCGCAAAACACGATCGGCTGACGCGCCAGCAAGGCCAGCGTCTGCTGTGCACGCACGGCCTTGATGAGACCGGGTACCGCATCGACGTCAACCGACTCCGGCGTCTGGCCCATCAGGCCGAGCATGATGCCGATGTCGGAGCCGTGGCCTTTGCCGGTCGCACCCAACGAGCCATACAACTCGGCCTTGACGCTGGCGGCCTGATCGAGCAGCCCCTCTTTCTCCAGCGACAGCGCGAACATGGCGGCCGCGCGCATCGGGCCTACCGTGTGCGAGCTGCTGGGGCCGATGCCCACCTTGAACAAATCAAAGACTGATATAGCCATGCGGTCCCAACAGGATGTGTAATACCGACGCTCAGGGCAAGCGTGCGAAGCAATAGCCCAGCGCAATGCCGAGACCGCAGGCAAACACCACCAGCCAGGCCGGCACCGGCGCGCCCAGCGAGCTGAATAATCTGGCAGGAGCAGCTGCGACCGGCATTATCGCGCCGGGCACCGGCGTCGCTGGCGCGGCTGCTGGCGTTGACACCACCGCTTCTTTCACGCCCGTGCCGCCCAGCTGGCGGGCAAAGGCGGCAAAAAAGTCATCTGCATTTTTTTTCGCCACAGTCTGCACCAGACGGCTGCCAACACTGGCCAGCTTGCCACCGATTTCGGCGCTGGCCAGATACTTGAGTACGGTCTGGTTCTGATCTTCGCTCAACGCGACCTTCGCCGCCATCTTGGCAAAACCGGCCGCGCCACCCTGCCCCTGCCCCGTCAGGGTGTAGCCATTGGGCGCATCGAGGTCGCTGAGCACCACATTGCCTTTGAAAGTCGCCGAAATCGGGCCCACGGTGGCCACCACGGTGGCAAACATTTCGGTATCCGACAATTTCTCAAGTTGCTTGCAACCAACGATACACGCTTGAAGCACCGCGGGATCATTGAGCGCGTCCCAGACCTGTTGCTGCCGGGCAGGGATGCGGTATTCCCCGGAGAATTCCATCGCCATGTTTTATGCCTCGTAGTGTTTGAACAGCGCCTGGGTACCGAGCCGGCCGTGGCCTTGCTGCGCCAGTTCCTCATACAGCCGGCGTGCCAATGCCAGCGCCGGCAGGTCCAGCTGCATGCGCTGGGCTTCAGCCAGGGCAATGCCCAGATCCTTGATGAAGTGTTCAATGTAGAAACCCGGGGCGAAGTCACCATTGATGATTTTCTGCCCCATCACGGTCAGTTGGAACCCCGACGCGGCGCCACCGCCAATGGATTTGAGCACGGTCGGCAGGTCCAGCCCGGCAGCCTTGCCGTAGGCCAGCCCTTCGCACACGCCCATGATGGTGGCAGCAATCACAATCTGGTTGCACATCTTGGTATGCTGTCCAGCACCAGGGCCGCCCTGCAGCACAATGTTGGGGCCCAGCAATTGCAGTATCGGCAGGGCGGCATCGAACGCCGCCTGCGCACCGCCCACCATGATGGCGAGTTTGGCGTCGCGTGCACCAATGTCGCCACCGGAAACCGGCGCGTCCAGCGCGCTGCAGCCCTGCTCGGCAGCCGCCTTGGCAATACGTTGCGCCAGCTCGGGGCTGGAGGTTGTCATGTCGATCAGCAAGGCCCCGCGCGCCCGCGCCACAATGCCGTTGTCGCCGAGATAGACCTGCTCCACGTCATGCGGATAACCGACGATGGTGATGATCACGTCGGCGTTGGCTGCCAGCTCGCCCGGGCTGTCGCACCAGACAGCACCACGCGCCAGCAAGGTCTCTGCCTTGTCGCGTGACCGGTTGTAGACACGCAGCGGATAACCCGCCTGCAGGATGTGCCCGGCCATGCTCTGGCCCATATTGCCCAATCCGATAAAGCCCACGCGGGGTTTGTTTTTGCTATCAGTCATTTGTCATACCTTGTTGATGAATACGGTTTTTTCGCGCAGCAGATCGCGCAAATACATTGGGGTCAGCGGCTGCTGGTCGGCCACCACGTCGAAAGGTGCGAGCGCATCATTGACGGCGTTGGTCAGCGCCCCGATGGCGCCCATCACGCCGCCCTCGGCCATGCCCTTGATGCCCGCCGGCGTCGCCCGGTTCGGCGTGTGCATCGGAATGAGCTCGAAATGGGGCAGTTCACAGGCCGTGGCCACCAGGTAATCGGCCAGGGTCCCCGAGAGGTTCTGTCCGGCTGCGTCGTACCGCACCTGCTCGAACAATGCACCGGACAAGCCCATGGCAATCGCCCCGTGCTGCTGCCCCTCCACCACCACCGGGCTCAGCACCGTGCCGCAATCCTCCGCCACCACATAACGGACAAAACGGATGGCCCCGGTGGCGACCTGCACCTCCAATTCGCACACATGCGTGGAATTGGAATAGGTCATGGGCGGTGGCTCATAGGTCTTGTGAAACTCCAGCCCGGGAGCCATCCCGGCGGGCAAGGCCAAGGGGTCCAGATAGGCCGTGCGCGCGACATCGGCCAAACCCACGCCGGTGGCGGTCCAGACGCCGTCGCAGATCTTCTCGACGCAGCCATCCTGCAAGCGCAGCGCGACGCTGTCGCCCAGGTCCAGCAGCCTGGCTGCAATCGCCAGCACCTTGACCTGCGCCTCCTGGGCACACAAATACAGCGTGCCACCGCCAGCCGTACCGCCGCGGGCGCCCCGGCTACCCATGCCGTAGGGGGCGATGTCGGTATGGCCGATATGCAAATGCACCTGCTGCGGCAAAATACCCAGGCCTTCGGCCACGGCATGGGCCAACGAGGTTTCATAGCCCTGGCCCGTGGCGCCCAGGCCCACCGAGGCATTCACCGCGCCCGAGGGCTCAATGCGCAGCCAGGCCGCTTCATGCCCCGACCCCGCAATGCCGGCGGCTTTGTAAAAACGGGAGCCATAGGTGGTGGACTCGACCACCGTGCAAATGCCCAGACCCAGATAAACCCCTTGGGCGCGCGCCTGCTGCTGGCGCTGGCGAAAATTCTCGTAATCGATGGCGGCGAGCGCCCCTTCCAGGGTTTCGCGCGGGGTGATGTCGGCCAATACCTCGCCGGTCGCCATGGTGTACGGAAAATCCTGTGGCTGCAGCATGTTGAGCCGCCGCACGGCCACCGGATCCAGCTGAAGTTCGCGCGCAATCGCGTCCATCGTGCCGTCCATTACCCAGCTCGTGATGGCCATGGGCGCGCGCATCGGGCCATTGCCGACCTTGTTGCTCAACACCACCTTGACGTCGTAACTGTAGTCCTGCACCTTGTAGGGGCCGGTGAGGATCATGGCCACCACGCGGGCCAGATAGTTGCCCGGATAAAAACTGTAGGCGCCAAAGTCCTCCACGATCTCCAGCTCCAGGCCGAGCAGGCGGCCGTCGGCGCTGACCGCGGCACGGGTCCGGCAGAAGTCTTCTCGCGCCTGTGAAGAGGCCAACAGGTTCTCCAGCCGGTCCTCGCGCCAGCGCACCGGCCGCTTCAGCTGACGCGCCAGCGCAGCCACCGTCAACTCTTCACGGTACAGAGCGATTTTCTGGCCGAAGCCGCCTCCCACATCCGGCGAAATGACACTGACTTGGGATTCCGACAGGCGCAATCGGCTGGCCAAGGTGGTACGGTAAGGATGCGGTACCTGGGTTCCGACGTGGAAGGTCAGATGCTGGCGCCCGTCATCCCACACCGCGATGCAGCCGCGCGTCTCAATCGGCAAATGGGTCTGCCGGTGCTGGGAAAAAGTGCTCTCGATCACCCGGTAGGCCTCGCGCTTGCGCGCTGCGACATCACCGTGGTCCGCATGCTGATGCGACAACAGGTTGGAGCTCAGACTGTCATCCACCCGGGGAGCCTCCGGCGTCAGCGCCTGCCACATGGTGCTGACCGCAGGCAGCACGTCGTAATTCACCAGCACCTGCTCGGCAGCGTCTTCTGCCAGATAACGGTCGGTCGCCAGCACGCAGACCACCGGATCGCCCTGAAAGCGCACTTTGTCGATGGGCAGGGTGTCCATCTCCATCGGCTGCAGCCCCGCGATGGGCGGCGCCATGCGCTGACGCGTGGTCCACTGCGCCAGATCTTGCCCCGTGAACACCGCCACCACACCGGGCATCTCACGCGCCGGGCTGGCGTTGATGGCAACGATGCGGGCATGGGCATGGGGTGAACGCACAAAGCAGGCATGCAGGGCGCCCGGTATGTCGATGTCGTCCACGAAGCGGCCCTGCCCGGTCAGCAGCCGGTAGTCTTCCTTGCGCGGAAGGTGCTGGCCGATGTGACGAAATTCAGGCTGCGACATGGTCCGCATTCCTTCTCATCTGGGCCGCCGCCATCTGGATGGCCTTCACAATATTCTGGTAGCCGGTACAGCGGCACAGGTTGCCCGACAGCACATCACGAATCTCTTCTTCGCTTGGTACCGGATTGATTTTGAGAAAGGCCTCGAAGGTCATCACGATGCCGGGCGTGCAAAAGCCGCACTGCAAGCCATGGACCTCGTGCAGCGCCTGCTGCAACGGTGACAAGGCGCCGTTGACGGCCACCGACTCGATCGTCGACACCTCATGCCCCTCCATCTGGATGGCGTAGGTCAGACAAGAGCGCACCGGCTTGCCATCCACCAGCACGGTGCAGGCGCCACACACACCATGCTCGCAGCCGACATGGGTGCCGGTCAAACGGCAGTCCTCGCGCAGTGCATCTGCCAACAGCTTGCGGGGTTCAACCCACAGTTCGTGGTTTTCACCATTCACCGTCAGCGTGATCGCTCGTTTCTCCACATGACTCATTTGATTCATCCTTTGGCGCGACCCAAGGCGCGCTCCAATGCCTGTTGCACCAGCTTTTCGGTCAATTCCTTGCGGTACACCGCCGTGACGCCCGCGTCGTCTTCGGGCGCCACGGCGGCACGCACCACGCGCGCCACGTCCGCCGCCCAGGCCGCATTGGCAAGCTGACCGAGCAACGGGCGCACCGTGTCATCGCACGACCGCGGGATGGCACTCACGCCGCTCAGGCCCAGGCGCACGCGCACGACGCGCTCGTCCTGCAGTGCCACCGTGGCGGCCACCGCGACGATCGCGTAGTCACCATGACGGCGATTGAACAACTCGAAAGACGTCCCCTCATTCCCGCTGAGCGTCGGAAAGTGCACGCAACGGATGATTTCATCCGGCGCCAGCGCCGTCGTCATGGCGGACTGGAAAAAGGCCTGGGTCGGCACACGGCGCGACCCGCCCTGGCGTGCGATCTCGATTTCCGCGCCCAGCGTCATCGCAATCAGGGGAAACTGCGCGGCCGGGTCGGCATGCGCCAGACTCCCGCCGAGGGTGCCGCGCTGGCGAATCGCATAGTGACCAATGGTTTTTGCCGCTTGCCCGAGCAAGGGGCAGCGGGATTGCACCAGCGCGGAGCCGGCAATCTGCTCATGTCGGGTCAGCGCGCCAATACTCAGAAAAGCGCCACCTTCGCGGATGTAGGCGAGCTCCGTCAAGTCATTCAGGTCAATGAGCGCCGACGGCATCGCCAGCCGCATGTTCAACATGGGCCCCAGGCTCTGGCCACCGGCAATCACCTTGGCATGGTCACCGCCAGCCGCCAGTTGTTGCAGCGCTTCTTCGAGCGAGCTGGGGCGCAGGTAGTCAAATGCAGCGGGTTTCACAAACGCGTCCTACCAGACCAGGCTCTGGCTGTCCTGCTTGTCGAACAAGTGCAGGCGGTTCAGGTTCACGCGCAGGACGGCGTTTTCGCCGTCCTTGTGCTGGCCTTCCTTGCCGACGCGGAAGAACAACTTGGTTCCCTCCACTTCCACTTCCAGGAACTGGTCGGACCCGACCGGCAGCACCGAGAGGATGCGGCCCTGCAGGCAATCCCCGGCTGATTCGCCGCTGTGCGATGTCACGTCCTCGGCGCGAATACCGAGCACCACGTCGCGCCCGGCCTGACCGCTGACCCGCTCGGCAACGTGTGGCGGCAGCATCAGCGTCAGCTGGCCACGCCGGAACACCATCTGTCCTCCCTCCATGGCCAGGGTGCCGTCCATGAAATTGATCGGCGGATTGCCCAGGAACGAAGCCACGAACATGTTGCGCGGGCGCTCGTAAATGTCGTCCGGCTTGCCAATCTGCTGCACCACGCCGCTGCGCATCACCACAATGCGGTCGGCCAGCGTCAGTGCTTCGGCCTGATCGTGCGTGACGTAGACAAACGTGGTCTGCATGGCCTGATGCAACTGCTTGATCTCGGCCCGCATGGAAATACGCAGCGTCGCATCCAGGTTCGACAGCGGCTCGTCCATCAAAAAGACCGCAGGTTGCCGCACCATGGCCCGCCCCAGTGCCACGCGCTGGCGCTGGCCGCCTGACAACTGGTCCGGGCGCCGCTCCAGCAGCGGCTCGATCTCGAGCCGGCGTGCCGCATCGCGCACGCGGCGATCCACTTCATCCTTGGGATGTTTGCGCATGCGCAGGCCAAACGCGATGTTCTCGTACACCGTCTTGTTCGGGTACAGCGCGTAGCTCTGAAACACCATCGCCACATCGCGCTTGTGCGGCGGGACGATGTTCATCACCTCGTTGTCGAAATACAGATTTCCCTCGGTCACATCTTCCAGCCCCGCAATCATGTTCAGGGTGGTCGACTTGCCGCAACCGGAGGGGCCGAGCAACACCAGGAATTCCTTGTCGGCGATGTCGAGGTTGAGATTTTCCAGTGCGACGAACCCATTGGGATAATGTTTACCGACGCTTTCAAATTTGATCCGGGCCACGTATTTACTCCTTTAACCTTTGACTGCACCGGCGGTCAGGCCGGAGACGATATAGCGCTCAAACATGATGGCCACCACCACCGGCGGAACAATGGCCAGCACGCCAGCGGCATTGATGAACGAAAAGCTGATGTTGAAATCCGATGTGAACGAAGCCACCACGATGGGCATGGTTTGCGATGCCAGGGTCTGGGTGAACATCAGCGCCAGCAAAAACTCATTCCAGCTGGTGAGGAAGGTGAAAAGAACCACCGCCACCAGGGATGGCAGGGCCAGTGGCAGGTACACCAGCGTCAAGGTCTGGAAGCGTGAGCAGCCATCCACCCGCGCCGCCTTGTCCAGGTCATCCGGCAGCGACTCGAAGTAGCCGGTCAGAATGAAAGTGCTGAACGGCACCGTGATGGCCAGGTAGGTGATGATGAGCGACAGCTTGCTGTCGAGCAAGCCGAGCTGCTGCACGAACAGGAAGAACGGCACCACCAGCGCAATGTCCGGGATCACACGGGTGGTGAGCATGAAGTAGATCGAACTGTCCCGCCCGATGAAACGGATCTTGGCCAGCGCATAGGCCGCCGGCACACTGACCAGCAGGTTCAGGATCACCACCGCCACCGCCACCACCAGGCTGTTCCACATGGACGGGAGCAGATTTTTGGCCGTGGAAGGAATGAAGCCTCCCGTTGCGGTATCCCCCTCCTTGCGATTTTCATAGGTCACCACCTTGTCCTTGGCGGTGAAGATCGTCGCAAAATTTTCAAGCGTGGGATGATCGGGTATCCAGTGCGGTGGCACCGAAGTGATCTCTGCCTCCGACTGAAATGACGATGAGACCAGCCAGCCGATCGGCGCCAGCACATACAGGGCAAAGAGCAGCGAGGCAAAAAAGAGCAGCGCCCGTCTGCCAAGGTGGGGGATTTTCATAGGTTGCATGGAACTCGGGTTGCAATGTCCGGCTAGAGCTTGCGGCTCGTGCTTCGGATGATGAAAAAGGCCAGCGTGAAGGTGACGATCGCCATGATGTAGGCGAGCGCCGCCCCGGTACCAAACGCAAGCTTGCGAAAGGTTTCCACGTAAACCTGCCAAGCGACCACGTGCGATGCATCGGCCGGTCCGCCTTCGGTCAGAATGAAAAACAGATCGAAATGCCGTATGGCCATCATCGTTTCATAAATCATGACCAAGGCAAAGCCCGGCGTCAGCGCCGGCAGGGTAATGTGAATGAAGCGCTGCCACACATTGGCGCCATCGACTTTGGCGGCGCTGTACAAGTCAGCGCGAATCGATTTGAGCGTCACCAGCAACAGAATGGTGGCCAGTGGCACCTCTTTCCAGACAAAAGAGTTGGTGATGAGCAACATGGTCTTCTCGACGTCCCCGAGCATCACCAGGTACTTGTCGATCAGACCGAGCTGAAACAGGAGACCATTGAGGGCGCCGTAGCCGGAGTCGTAAATCCATTTCCACATGAGCCCGTTGGCCACATAGGGAATCGCCCAGGGAATCAACAAAATGGCCGACAGAATGCGGCGGCCCCGGAATTCCTCGTTGAGCAGCAAGGCCATCAGCATCGCGATCAACATGATGGCCGTCACCGACATCAGGGTAAAGCTTGTGCTGCGCCCAACCGAATCCCAAAACATCTGATCCTGAAAGATGTTGGCATAGTTGTCGAACCAGACGAAGGGCGCACGGTGCGGGCGCGTCAGCTTGAGGTCGAAAAGGCTGATCCAGAACGAATACAGGATCGGAAAAACCGCCACGGCAGTCAGGATGACCATCATGGGTGCGAGAAAAAGCATGGCACTTTTCTGGTCATACGCACTGACCGGGGTGCCGATCAACCGGCGTAGCCCCTTGCTTTTGTTGCTCATCTAATTGCCTCTTTCAGGATGCACATCCGGGGGCGTTGTGAGTCCCCCCCCGGAATCGCCATATGCTCAGGACTGCTTGCGCAGGTCGTTCCAGGCCTGGGCCGACTTCTTCAGCGCGTCAGCCGGCGTGATCTTGCCGATGACGGCCGACTGCCAGGCGGAGCCGTTGATTTCGTCCCACTCGCCAAACCAACGCGTGATGACGTCCTTTTTGCGAGCGAACTGTTGCTGCTTTTCGAACATGGCTATATCGGAGTATTTTGCGTAGGAGGCTTGGACTTCAGGGTCCTTGAACAAGTCCTTCACCGCAAAACCGGAGCCAATGTCGGTAAAGAGCATTTTCTGGAACCGGTATTGACCCTCGGCCTTGCCGCCAAACCATTCGATCAGCTTGGCCGCATTGGCGGCACGCGTTTTATCGGCGGCAGCCTGCGCCGTCATGCCGTGAAAACGCATCCATCCCACGGTGGCATGAGATCCGCCGACGCCAGCCGGCATCAGCGCCTGCTTGACATGCCCGGCAATCTGCGACTGCTTGGGATCGTTGAGGGTGCGGATGCGGTAGCGGCTCAGCAGGGCAAACGCGTGGTTGCCGGAGCTGAATGACTTCAGGCCGTTGAGCTCGCCGGTTTCAACGCAGGCAGGCGAAATGATCTTGTACTTGTTGACGGCATCGACGATCCATTGCAAGGCCTGCACGGCACCTTTTTTCGGATCGCTCATGATGGCCGCGCCGCTGGCGTCGGTAAACCCACCACCATTGGAATACACCATGGCGGTCAGGAATTCGATCAGCCAGCTCTCACGCGCCATGGGCAACATCATGGGGTACTCGGAGATGCCGGCCGCCTTGATCTTGAGTGATTGCTGAACCAGCTCGTCCCAGGTCGTTGGTGGCGCCTTGATGCCGGCCTTTTTCAGCTTTTCCTCGTCATAGAAGAACGCCATATAGTCGGTGTAATAGCTCAAGCCATACTGCTTGCCTTTGTATTGCATCGACTGCGTGCTGAAGTCGTCTGCCTCTGCGTTGTATTTCATCAACTCGGGAAAATTGTTGATTGGGGCCAACCAACCCGCGTCCGCCCATTCAGGCAGCCAACTGTCGGAAACCCATAAAACGTCCAGCGGCGCCTTGCCCACAAACTTGGTCACCATGGTGTCGCGGTACTGCGCCCAAGGCGCATTGTTGTAGTTGACCTTGATGCCGGTCTTGGCCTCGAACGCCCCCAGGTGACTCTTGACGGTATCCACCGCAGCCGACCACGTGTAAAAGTTCAGCGGCGCAGTCTGCGCATGACCGGGCAGCGACAACAACCCGGATCCAGCCACGCCAGCCGAGGCAGTCATCTTTAGAAAATCACGACGACTCGAACCTTCTGTCCATATATTGCTCATATTTCCTTCTCCTATGTTGATGGCCACAGCACGCCAAATGGCTGCTTGTTATCGATCAGATTGACGCCCACCGTCAGACTGAACCGAGTTCATTGTTACGCCAATTTTTTATATCGTCAATTGACGATAACCCTAACGTGCTTGCACAAATATTCGGCAAATCAGACCAAGCATTTTGCGTGCCAGGGTTGATGCACCCTGCCGGTGCAGACAAGCCTGACCCGGTCTGCCTCACTGGATCGGCGAAAAACCCACGGGATTAAGAAACACGCTTTCCTGATGCACAAGATAGGGCAGGATCGAGGGCACAAAGGCCGTCCACTCGGCGTCTTGAGCCATCTTGGTGCGCTGGGCGCTGCGGTGCGCAAAATCATCGTAAGCCCAGAGGAAAACAACAGAATTCAGCACCCCGGATTCCTTGGTCCAGCAGCCGATTAATCTGGCATAACGGGTGATGATGTGCAAGCCATTGGCCTGGTAAATTTTCAGAAACTCAGGTGCTTTTCCAGCCTGAATCTGATACGTACGCATTTCTAGAATCATGATTTTTCCCCATATATAAATGGTTTGGAATACCCGAAGGCACGCCATAAAGTAGTTTCATTTCACTCATCGTCAACTGAAGATTTATTTTGCCATTAAAGTAGAACCCTTTTCAATTTAAACGTCACATGCGCGCCAAATCAGATCATCTAACGACCCTGCGTCAAAAGTCCGCAAATAGCGCTCCCACACGAAAGGGCAGGCGCGTCACCGTGCGCATGCCTGCAGCAGAACGTCGTGAACAGATCCTGAAAAAAGCCTTCGAGTTCTTCTCGGAATATGGTCTGACCGCACAAACACGCGCACTGGCCGAGTCCTGCGGGGTATCGCAAAGGCTTCTCTACAGCATCTTTCCCAACAAATCGGCATTGATCAATGCCGTATACGAAACCGCCATTGCCGGCGTCTTCAAGGCTGTATGGTTTGTACAGCTCCAGGACAGAAGCAAGCCCATCGAACAGCGTCTCAAGGATTTTTATTGCGAGTATTACGATACCGTCCTGACGCGTAGCTGGATGCGATTGTTTTTGTATGCATCACTGGCGGAAGTTGAAATGGCGCCAACCTATATTGGGTCCATCATCAAGCACTTGCTCGACATCGTGATGAAAGAGGCACTTGACGAGGCCGGCCTGCAAAGTCCAATCGATCAAGCCCAGGCCCAGGAAATCTGCTGGATTTTGCATGGCGCAGTGTCCCATCTGGCGATACGCCGACACATTTACCGGGACCAGACGGCCTTGAACGTCGAGAAGGTGATTGAACTGCAAATCAAATCATTTCTGGCAGGTCTGAAAAGTATTTTGCCAGCCAACGCGACCTGAAATCCGTGCCATTGACCGGATGAGCGCACCGTGGGTTGCAACTTCTGCAACATGGACGCGGGCAGTGACTACATCAAAACCCAGGCGGCGGCATAGGCCGCACGGGACAGATTCGACCAATCGCAGCATCCACGAGACGAAAAAATCTTTGTGGATCAGGGTATATGCTTAGTTTGGTCACCTGAAAGCCGCATCGGCAACAGCCTTTGCGGCTTTTTCATTTACTGCAGGGCGGCACCTGTTGACTCGGCGCCGGTACGAGGCATGCGGTGCCCTGGTTTGGCCAGCAGTTCCAGGTAAAACGCATCGCCACCCTCCTTGACCACTGCATCGATCAGAGCCGTCAGGGTGGCAAGGTGAACCCCCTGCGCATTCTCTGCGGTGGTGCCAAATTTACAGTCAAAGTCCCAGAAGTCGACGCCTTCGGGCAGCGCCTTGCGGCGCTCGCGCTTGATGTACTGGCGGATTTCATGCTTGGTGGCGTCCAGCACGCGGTCGCGGTTTTTGCCTTCGATGTTGAGTTGGAATGTTTTTTTCATGCTGTCCTTTGAAGCGATAGTTGGCGGCCTGCCAAGGCTGCCATGCGTGGGGGTGATTATGCGTCCAGCCCCATCACCGCCGCCCGCCAGCACCGGCCGGTGCGAAACACGTAAACTGCCCCACTACGTCGCTATTCCTGCTTGCCGCTCCTGCCCTCACTTCAGACCACGTTTATGTCCTTTTCCACACTTGGATTGTCCAGCCCGCTGTCTGAAGCTGTCAGCAGCCTGGGTTTTGACACCCCCACGCCCATCCAGCTCGGCGCCATCGGGCCGGCACTGCAGGGCCGCGACCTGCTGGGCTGCGCGCACACCGGCTCGGGCAAAACGCTGGCCTTTGCCCTGCCCTTGCTGCAAACCCTGTCGGGTTCGCCCGGCCGCCAGGCCCAGGCGCTGGTGCTGGTGCCCACGCGCGAACTGGCGACCCAGGTGGGCGACACGATTCGTACCCTGGCACAACACCTGCCGCGGCCACCCAGGGTCAGCGTGGTGTTTGGCGGCGTCTCGATCAACCCGCAAATGATGGGCTTGCGCGGCGGCACCGAGGTACTGGTGGCGACACCGGGGCGGCTGCTGGACCTGGTGGCGCACAACGCGGTCAAGCTCTCGGGGGTGCAGCTGCTGGTGCTTGACGAGGCCGACCGCCTGCTTGACCTGGGTTTTGCCGAAGAATTGAACCAGTTGCTGGCGCTCCTGCCTGCGAAACGCCAGAGCCTGTTTTTCTCGGCCACTTTCGCGCCAGCGGTGCAGACGCTGGCCAACACCCTGCTGCACGACCCGGTGCGCGTGGACGTGCGTCCCGACGCCGCGCCACCGCTGGAGATCGTGCAGCGCGCGATTGCCGTCGACACACCCAGGCGCACCCAGTTGCTGCGCCACCTGATCCAGCAGAACGCCTGGTCACGGGTGCTGGTCTTTGTGGCCACCAAATTTGCCGCCGAGATTGTGGCCGACAAGCTGCGCAAGGTCGGTGTGACGGCCGAGCCCTTTCACGGCGAACTGAGCCAGGGCAAACGCACCCAGGTGCTGACCGATTTCAAGGCAGAACGCCTGGCCGTGGTGGTGGCCACCGATGTGGCGGCGCGCGGCCTGGACATTGCGGGCTTGCCGGTGGTGCTGAACTTTGACTTGCCGCGCTCGGCCAACGACTACACCCACCGTGTCGGCCGCACCGGCCGCGCTGGCGAACCGGGCCTGGCGGTAAGCTTTGTCAGTGCCGCCACGCTGCCGCACTGGCGGTTGATCGCCAAACGACAGCGGCTGGCGCTTGAACTGGAAAGCATCCCCGGTTTTGAAGCCCTTGAGACCGCCCCGCCAGCCTCAAACCTTCCCGACGCTCCCAGCAACGGCGGCGTCAAGGGCCTGCGCCCGAGCAAAAAAGACAAGCTGCGCGCACTGGCGTCAAACAGCAAAACGCCTGTGCCTTAAAATCGCGGCTTCTTTCACAGCCTCTGGATTTACACCATGAACCGCTGCCTCGCTGCCCTCAAGGGCTTGTCTTTGGGACTGATGTCCCTGCTGCTGATGCTGGTCACGCTCGCGCCCGAACCACTGGCTGCGCAAGGCCTGGTGCGGCAATTCCCGGCTGCGGCCAAGCGCGGTACGCTGGAAGTCACCCAGCCGCCCAACATTTTGATCAACGGCCAACCCGAGCGCCTGTCGCCCGGTGCCCGCATCAAGAACCCCAGCAACATGATCGTTCTGTCGGGCAGTCTGGTCGGCCAGGCGTTGCTGATCAACTACCTGCGCGACCTGCAGGGCCAGGTCCATGAAGTGTGGCTGCTGAATCCGGCCGAAGCGAAAGAAAAGCGCGCCGGCATGGAGCCGGTGACCAACTTTGTCTTCGGCTCGGATGCCGACAAGCCCAAGACTGACGACGGCAAAACCCCGTTCAACCAGTTGCCAAAGTTCAACCAGGGCCAGTGAGATTTCGGGCTTTGCCCGCTGTGGGACCTGCACCCTGTGGGAGCGGCGCCTTGTGGGAGCGGCGCCCTCGCCGCGATTGCCCCCTGACAAGCCATCGTCCCGAAGCGTGCCCCTTACCAACACACAACACACCATTTCTACCATGAGCAAAAAAGTATTCATCAAAACCTACGGCTGCCAGATGAACGAGTACGACTCGGACAAGATGAGCGACGTGCTTGGCGCCGCCCAGGGCTACGAGCCGACCGACAACGTGGAAGAGGCCGACCTGATTTTGTTCAACACCTGTTCGGTGCGCGAAAAAGCGCAGGAAAAAGTGTTCTCGGACCTGGGGCGCGTGAAGCACCTGAAAAAGCGGGGCGCCCTGATTGGTGTCGGCGGCTGTGTGGCGAGCCAGGAAGGTGAGTCCATCATTGCCCGCGCGCCCTATGTCGATGTGGTCTTTGGTCCGCAAACCCTGCACCGGCTGCCGCACATGCTCGACGAGCGCGCCCGTCTTGACCGCTCGCAGGTCGACATCAGCTTTCCCGAGATTGAAAAATTCGACCACATGCCCGCCGCCCGCGTGGAAGGCGCCAGCGCTTTTGTGAGCATCATGGAAGGCTGCTCCAAATACTGCAGCTACTGCGTGGTGCCTTACACGCGCGGCGAAGAAGTGAGCCGCCCGTTCGAGGACGTGCTGGTGGAAGTGGCCGGGCTGGCCGACCAGGGGGTCAAGGAAATCACCCTGCTGGGGCAAAACGTCAACGCCTGGCGCGCGCCGATGGGGGCGAGCGCCGAGGTGGCCGACTTTGCCACGCTGCTCGAATACGTGTCCGACATTCCCGGCATCGAGCGCATCCGTTATGTCACCAGCCATCCCAACGAATTCACACCCTCGCTGATCGCCGCCTACGACAAGCTGCCCAAACTGGTCAGCCATTTGCACCTGCCGGTGCAGCACGGCAGCGACCGCATTTTGATGGCCATGAAGCGCGGCTACACCGCCATGGAATACAAGAGCACGGTGCGCAAGCTGCGCGCCATCCGCCCTGACATGGCGCTGAGCAGCGACTTCATTGTGGGCTTTCCGGGTGAGACCGAGGAAGACTTTGGCAAAATGATGAAACTCATTGACGACATCGGATTCGACAACAGTTTCAGCTTCATCTTCAGCCCGCGTCCCGGCACACCAGCGGCCAATCTGGCCGACGACACGCCGCACGAGGTCAAGTTGCGCCGGCTGCAGCACCTGCAAGGCGTGATCAACGACAGCATCAAGCGCATTTCCGAGAGCCGCATGGGCACGGTGCAGCGCATTCTTGTGGAGGGCGCCTCCAAGCGCGATGCCACCGAACTGATGGGGCGCACCGAGTGCAACCGGGTCGTGAATTTTGTCGGCCAGCCACGCCTGGTCGGGCAGATGGTGGACGTCACCATCACCGACACCCGCACCTTCACGCTGCGCGGCGAAGTGCTGACCAACGAACCGGCCTGACGCCATTCCGTCAGGCCAAAAAAAAAGGCCTCCCGGGCAGGGAGGCCAGTACAGGCAAGAGGACTTGAATTACTTCTTGCGCGCCGCAATGGAGGCTTCGGCGGTCTTGACCAGGTCTGCACCCACGGTGTTTTTCCACTTGTCGTAGACCGGGCGTGTCATCTTGACAAAGGCGTCGCGTTCAGCCGGGCTCAGGTGCGTGACAGTCACACCCAGGGCAGCAATTTCCTTGAGCAGCGGCTGTTCGGCCTCCACCAGACCCTTGCGGGCCAGCGCAATTTCCTGCTTGCCCGCATCCAGCGCAGCCTGGCGCACGATGGCCTGGTCAGCCGGCGTCCAGGAGCCCCAGATCTCCTTGTTGACGACAAAAATCAGCGGGTCGGCCACATAACCCCACATCGTCACATGCTTCTGGCTGACGTTGTGCAGCTTGGCGGCGGTGAAGATCGACAGCGGGTTTTCCTGACCGTCCACGGCGCCGCTGGCAAACGCGGGCTGCGCATCGGCCCAGCTCATTTGCGTCGGATTGGCACCCAAGGCGGTGAAGGTGTCGAGAAACAGCGGTGAGCCAACCACACGGATTTTCATGCCCTTGAGGTCGGCCGGTGCACGCACTGCGCGCTTGGAGTTGGAGAGTTCACGGTAGCCGTTTTCGCCCCAGGCCAGCGGCACCACACCCGCCTTGTCCAGCGTGGCAAAAATCTGTTTGCCCACCGGCCCCTGGGTCAGTGCGTCAACGGCGGCGTAGTCGGGCATCAGGAATGGCATGGAGAACAGGTTGAGCTGCTTGACTTGCGGTGACCAGTTGATGGTGGAGCCCACCGCCATGTCGATCACGCCCTGGCGCAGCGCTGAAAATTCGCGCGTCTGGTCGCCCTGGATCAGCGACACACCCGGGTACAGCTTGATGTTGATGCGGCCTTGCGTGCGCTCCTTCACCAGGTCGGCCCAGATCTGGCCACCCTTGCCCCAGGGGAAGGCCGGGCCAAGCACCAGCGACATGCGGTATTCCGACTTATAGCTTTGCGCAGAACCCAGCGTGGCCACGCTCAGTGCACCAGCGGCCAGCACCCATTTGAGTAACGAACGAACTTTCATGACATCAATCTCCTTGTTTAAAAAAAAATGACAGAGCTCAATAGCCCAGGCGCGTGGGCAGCCACAGCGCAATCGAAGGGAAGATGATAACCAGCAACAGCACGCACAACAGCGCGGCCATCAGCCACAACACCCAGCGCACACTTTCCTCCATGCGTACCCCGGCAATGCGGCATGACACCATCAGGTTCACCGCAATCGGCGGTGTGAACTGGCCCAGCGCCACCATCAGCGTCAACAACACGCCGAACCAGACGGTATCCCAGTGGTAGAAGTTGACGATGGGCAGGAGCAGCGGCACAAAGATCAGGAAGATCGAAATCCCGTCCAGAAACATGCCCACCGCCACCAACATCAAAATCAGCAGCACCAGCACCCCGTATTCACCCAGACCCGAGTTCACAATGGCTTGCGTCACCGGGTCAATGATGCCCAGGGTGGACAGCGAATAAGCAAAAATGCCCGCCAACGCCACCACCAGCAAAATGATGGCCGACAACTCGCCCGATTCGCGCAGGATGTGGAACAGGTCGCGAACCCGGATGGTGCGGTAGATCACCATGCCGACAAAGAGTCCGTAAAACACCGCGACCACGGCCGCCTCGGTCGGCGTGAACCAGCCCGCCCGCATGCCGCCCAGAATCAACACCGGTGCGGCCAGGCCCCAAGAGGCTTCACGCAGGCTGGCCCAGAACGGCGGCTTGGGCAACTGCGCCTCGTGCTGGCCCATATGGTATTTGCGCGACAGCCAGACGCTTGGCACCATCAAGGCCAAACCCACCAGCAAGCCCGGCAGCATGCCAGCGGCGAACATGGCCGGTACCGAGGCGCCCGGCACCAGCACCGAATAAACGATGAAGGCGATCGAGGGCGGAATCAGGATGTCGATCGACGACGCCGCACCCACCACGCTGGCTGAAAACGCCGGCGGGTAGCCCGAGCGGGTCATGGCGGCAATCATCACGCCCCCGACGGCCGCAGCGGTGGCGGGTCCGGAACCGGAGATACCCCCCATCAGCATGGCTACAGCAATCACCACCACGGGCAGCATGCCGGGGCCGCGCCCAATGATGGCAATCGCAAAGTTGACCAGGCGCAGCGCCACACCCGAGCGATCAAAAATGGAGCCGACCAGCACAAACATCGGGATCGCCAGCAAGGGGTACTTGCCCAGACCCGCATAGAAGTTCTGCGGTACCGCCAGCAGGCCATACCATTGCGCATCCGCGTTGGCGAGCCCAATGGCGGCCGCACCCGCCAAGCCCAAAGCGGCGCCAATCGGTACACCGACCAGCATCATGACCAAGAATACGACAAACAGCAGTGTGGCAATCACGTGCGTCGCCCCCTGCGAATGAACAGGCCCAGGGCCCGCAGTGCAATTGCACTGGCAAGTATGGGCAGCCACATGCTGTACCACCACTGCGGCACACCGATGCCGGGCGAGGTTTCGCCGTACTGGAAGTCGTCATACACCATGCGCATACTCAAGGCAGCCATCAAGGCGAACAGCCCAGCCACCACCAGGGCGCCAAAACGCGCCAGCGCCCGCTGCCTTGCGGGGGACCCGGCGTCGGCAAAAAATTCAATCCGGATGTGGCGGTTACGCGCCACCGAGGCCGAGCCCGCCACCAACGCCAGCACAATCATCAAAAAGACGGATAACTCTTCGGTCCAGGCAAAAGACTGGTTGGTGAAATAGCGCACCAACACATTGGCAAAGGTAATGAGTGCAAGCAAGCCCATGACGATCACGGTGAGCCAGTCCTCGATCTTGAGCGGGACCACGGTGCGCTCATCCTGCGCGGCAGGGTCTGGCACCTCGACGGGTAAATGGGAAGGTTCGTGAGGGAGATGCATGAAAATGGGAAATGGACAACACTGCCACTAAGATGAAGAGTGCGCATTGTAAAAGGCGCGCCATGGTGATCCGCCACCCTACCTGAACATGAACCCTTCACTCGCCTCCCCACCTGTTGTCGCGCTGAAATACCTGCAAGGCTACCCTGCTGCCACGCTGGTGCAGGTAGCGCAGATGCTGCAGCACGACAAGGTGGCCGACTGGCTGCTGCAAAAATACCCGCAGGCGCACACGGTACGCACCGATCGCGCCCTGTTTGACTACGTGCAGGCGCTTAAAACCGATTATCTACGTGGTGCCGATCCGGTCAACAAGGTGCTTTTTGACAGCAAGCTGCATGTGGTGAAAAACGCCCTGGGCACCCACACCAGCGTGTCACGCGTGCAGGGCAACAAACTCAAGGCCAAGCGCGAAATCCGCATTGCCACGCTGTTCAAAAATGTGCCCGACGAATTCCTCAGAATGATCACCGTGCACGAGTTGGCGCACCTGAAGGGGAAAGCCCACGACAAGGCTTTTTACCAGCTCTGCAAGCACATGGAGCCCGGCTACCACCAGCTTGAATTCGAGGTGCGGGTGTACTTGACCCACCTGGAAACCGCAGGTGTGCGGTTGTGGGAGGCATCGTGAGGCCTTGCGGGTCAGACCACTCGCGCAGCGACGTGCTCTGACCCCAACTGATCAGCGCAGCGGCTTGAGCAAGTCAGACAAGCCGTTGTGATCGATCTCGTGCATCAGCGCGAGCAGGCGGCCCATCTCCCCTTTGGGCACCCCTTCACGGACAAACCAGCGCAGGTAGTCGCCCGGCAAATCGGCAATCAGGCGGCCCTTGTACTTGCCAAAGGGCATCGTTCGCGTTACCAGCAGAAGCAGGTCGTCGGGGTTCATCTCAGCCGCCGGCCCGTTTGACATTGTGGCCCTGGGCCTTGAGCAGTTCCATGACGCGCTCGATGTGGTCGCCCTGCACTTCGATCACGCCATCTTTCACCGTGCCGCCCGAGCCACAGGCCGTTTTGAGCTGCTTGCCCAGCGCGTTCAGGGCCGCATCGTCCAGCGCCAGCCCCTTGACCAGCGTCACACCCTTGCCGGCACGCCCCTTGGTCTGGCGCGACACCCGCACGATACCATCGCCCGCCGGGCGTTTGACGGCCAGGCGACAGCTGCACTGCGCCTGAGGTCGGCGGCATTGCGGGCACATGCGGCCGCTGTCGGTGCTGTACACCAGGCCACTGCTGAGGAGTTTGTCTTTCATATTCGTTGGGGTCAGAGCACGTCACTGCACGGGTGGTCTGACCCGCAAAGTTCTTAGGTTCACATTGTCTCGCACAAGGCGGCCGGATCAGCCAAAATAGGCCCCCACCCCATTCAGAGGAATCAGCTCATGTCACGTCCCAGCGTTTGGGCACCCAAAATCGTCGCCTTGATCAAGGGCGGCAACAGCACCGCCGCCATTGCCCAGATCAAGGTGGCGCCCACCGTCAAAGACCTGCAGGACCTGCGCAAGCTACTGAGCGCGGCCAACCTGCTCAAGTCCCAGCCCAATGTAGACGCGGCCACCAATGACATGATCGCCGAGTTGTCGGCGCCCCGGTTGCACCGTTCGCCCTGAACTTACGGGATCAGGTCCAGCGCCTGCATGTAGGCCGGTTGCACCATCAAATCGTCCCAGGGCGTGGCGTGGCCGACGGGCAACAGGGCCAGCCGGCGGTCTTCGCTGGCATCGCTCGGCAGCCAGAGCCCCTTGACTTGCGCTTCGGTCAGGCCGTTGATCAGGGCATCGAGCTCGGTGCCTTCGCCTGTTGACTGGTTGCACAAAAGCACCATGTCGCAACCCGCATTCAGCGCTGCCACGGCTGCCTGGGTGGGGCTGACCGGCTGGCCGTCCAGCACGCGGGCACCGGCCATCGACAGGTCGTCACTGAACACCGCGCCGTTGAAGCGAAGCTGACCGCGCAGGATGTCGCCCAGCCACTTGTCTGAAAAACCAGCCGGCCGGGCATCGACCTTGGGGTAGATCACATGCGCCGGCATGACGCTGGCAAGCGTCGTGCCAAGCCAGTCGTAAGGCCGGGCATCGTCGGCCAGAATGGCTTTCAGGCTGCGTTTGTCGACCGGGATGTCGGTGTGCGAATCGGCCTTGACAAAACCATGGCCAGGAAAATGTTTGCCGCAGTTGGCCATGCCGCTTTGCAACAAGCCGTGCATCAGGCTCTTGGCCAGCAGGCTCACCACGCGCGGGTCGCGGGCCAAGGCGCGGTCGCCGATGACGCCACTGTCGCCATGGTCGAGGTCCAGCACCGGGGTAAAGCTCAGGTCAACGCCGCAAGCACGCAACTCGGCGCCCAGCACGTAGCCACAGGCGGTGGCGGCGCGGGTGGCCCGCAGGGCACCACTGCCCTCGCCCGCTTTGCCGTCTTTCAGCCAGAGCTCGCCCAGGGCGCGCATGGGCGGCAAATGGGTAAAGCCGTCGGTCTTGAAACGCTGCACACGACCGCCTTCGTGATCGACACAAATCAGCAAATCCTTGCGCACTTTCTTGATGCTGTGACACAAGGCCATGAGCTGGTCACGGCTCTGCCAGTTGCGGGCAAACAAAATCATGCCGCCCACCAGCGGGTGCTTGAGGCGCTGCTTGTCCTGTTTGCTGAGGGTGAGACCGGCGATGTCGATGATCAGGGGGGCGTGCAGGGTCATGATGTGTTCCCAGGTAAATTGCGTCAGGCGCTGAATGTATCGCGATTAAAGACCGTTTTTGCCAATGATTTCCACCACACAAAAGCTCGCAGCATAGTCGGTCTCGTCGGTCACGCTGATGTGGGCGCTTAAGGATTGGGCCTCGAACCAGGTTTTGAGTTCGCCGTGCAACACGATGTGTGGCTGGCCACTGGGCAGCTTGCCCACTTCACACAGGCGCCAGGTCATGGGCATGCGCATCCCTAAGCCAATGGCTTTGCTGAAGGCCTCTTTGGCACTGAACCGCGTGGCCAGGTAGCGCACCCCGCGCTCTGGCCAGCGCTGCGTGCGCTGATGCCAGGTGGCAAGTTCCGCTTCACTGAGTATTTTTTGCGCAAAGCGCTCGCCGTGGCGGTCCAGGCTGGCCTGGATGCGCCGCACGTCACAGATGTCGGTGCCAATGCCGTAAATCATGCGGCGTCACGAATGCAGCGCAGGTAGTCCTTGATGGTGGCGCTGTAGCCCAGCTCCAGCGCATCGGCGATCAGCGCGTGGCCAATGGACACCTCGCTGACACCCGGCACCTGGGCAATGAAGGTTGTGAGGTTGTCGCGGTTCAGGTCGTGGCCGGCGTTCACTTCCAGGCCCGCGTCCAGCGCCGCCTGGGCGGCCTGGGCAAAACGTGCCAGTTGCGCGGCCTCACCAGGCGTGCCCCAGGCGGCGGCATAAGGCTCGGTGTAGAGCTCAACCCGGTCGGCACCCACGGCTTTGGCCGCCGCCATGGCCGCCGCGTCGGCATCCATGAACAAGCTGACACGCAGGCCCCAGGCATGGGCCTGGGCGATCAGCGGCTTCAAAACGGGGGCATCGGCCGGGAAGGTCCAGCCATGGTCGCTGGTGAACTGGCCTTGCGCGTCGGGCACAAACGTGACCTGGTGCACCGGCAGCTGCTGCGCCACCAGCGACCCCACCACGTCCATCAGGTTGTGCAGGGGGTTGCCTTCGATGTTGTATTCACGGTCCGGCCAGTCCTGGAGCAACTTTGCCAACTCTGGCACATCGCTGGCCCGGATGTGGCGCTCATCGGGGCGCGGGTGCACGGTGATGCCGTTGGCACCGGCCTGCAGGCACAGCGTGGCGGCGCGCGTGACACTCGGAATCCCCAGGTGCCGGGTATTGCGCACCAGCGCCACCTTGTTGAGGTTGACGGACAAGGAAGTAGTTTTCATAGGCTTTGCAGGTCGATCATCATTTGCCGGGTGCGCAGGGTGGGCACCCCGCAATGGTAATTGAGCAAGGCGCGCAATTGGGGCTTGAGCGCGCTGGCCACTTCAGCGCAGACGCGCAGCACGGTGGTCAGCGGCACGCGCTCGCCCAGGGCCTGTTGCAGCGCCGTCCACTGGGCCCCGCTGAGGCTGCTGCGGTCGGTGTCGTTGGCCTGACGCAGTCCACCTTCGGGCACCAGGCTGTAATGTTCGTCAGGGTGCAGCGCCAGCAGCGTCATGGTCTGGGCGTCAAGCACGGGCAACAGGCCAATTTCGCGCAGCAATAGCAACTCAAAGGCGCGCAAGGCCGCTTCCAGCACTTCACCATGCTCGCTGGCAATGATCTGCACGATGGTCGCGTAGACATCAAACAGCATCGGATGCGGGTCTTCGCGCGCCAGCAGCAGCATCAACAGTTCATTGAGGTAATAGCCTGACATCAGCGCATCACCGGTGGGCATGACGTGACCGCCCTGCCATTCGGCGGCTTTGAGCGTCTTGATTTCAGCGTCGCCACCATAGGCCAGATGCAGCGGTTGCAGCGGCAGCAAAATAGGCCGAAAACTGGAACTGGGCCGCTTCACACCTTTGGCCACCAACGCCATGCGACCGTGGTGGCGGGTGAACACCTCCAGAATCAGGCTGCTTTCGCTCCAGTCGTAGCGGTGCAGCACGAAGGCGGGTTCGTCAGAAATGCGCTTGGTAGCCACCTCTCAACGTACTTACTCGTACCCGAAGGAGCGCACGCGCGCTTCGTCATCGGCCCATCCCGAGCGCACCTTGACCCACATCTCGATGAAGACCTTGCAATCAAAGAGTTTTTCAAGCTCGACGCGGGTTTCCATGCCGATGCGTTTGATGCGCTCGCCCTTGTCGCCAATCACCATGGCCTTGTGGCCGTCACGCTCGACCACAATGGTGGCAGCAATGCGCAGCAGGCGCTTCTGGCCTTTTTTCTGGGGTGGCTCTTCTTCAAACTTGTCGATGATGACAGTCGAGGTGTAGGGCAGTTCGTCACCAGTCAGCCGAAACAGCTTTTCGCGCACCATCTCGGCGGCCATGAAGCGTTCACTGCGGTCGGTGAGCTCATCGGCGGCGTACCACCAGGCTTGTTCGGGCAGGTATTTTTCGCAGATACCCAGCAGGCGCTCCACATCTTTGGCGCTCTTGGCCGACATCGGCACAAACTCGGCAAAGGCGTGTTTTTCCTGCATGGTCTGCAGCCAGGGTGCAATGTCGCCACGGCGGTGCACGTTGTCGAGCTTGTTGGCAACCAGCAGTGTGGGGATTTTTTTGTCCAGCAGCGCCAGCACGCGGGCATCGGCCGGAGTGAAGCTGCCGGCTTCCACCACAAACAGGATCAGGTCCACATCGGCCACCGCGCCGACCACGGTTTTGTTGAGCGACTTGTTCAGCGCATTGCCATGCAGGGTCTGGAAACCCGGCGTATCAACAAACACAAACTGGGTCAGACCCATGGTGTGCATGCCGGTGATGCGATGGCGCGTGGTTTGCGCCTTGCGCGAGGTGATGCTGATTTTTTGCCCCACCAGTGCATTCAGCAAGGTGGATTTGCCAACATTGGGCTTACCCACAATGGCGATCAGGCCGCAACGCTGACCCACGACCGGCGCTTCGGCGACGCCCGCTGGGCGCATGTCGTGGCGCATGCCTGCCAACAGATCCTCCAGGTTGTCCTGCACCTCAACTGCTGGGGCATCGGAAGCTGTTTTCTTGGAGGTATTCATATCAGGTCACCGTCGCTTTCAAAAATTGCAACATTGCCGTCGCAGCCGCCTGTTCTGCAGCACGACGCGAACCGCCAAGGCCACGCTCGGCACGGTTGAGTTCAGGAATTTCGCATTCCACATCAAAACTCTGCTTGTGTGCAGCACCCAGCGTCGCCACCACCCGGTAATTGGGCAGCTTCATGCGGCGTCCCTGCAGCCACTCCTGCAACTCGGTTTTGGGATCCTTGCCAATGGCCTCCATCTCGGAGTTGATTTGCACTGCCTGGTAGAGCCGCTGCACCAAAGCTTGCGCAGCGGCAAAACCGGCATCCAGGTAGACCGCACCAATCACGGCCTCCAGGGCATCAGCCAAAATGGAAGGTCGTTTTTGGCCGCCAGAGCGCAGTTCACCCTCACCCAGCAAAATCACATCGGGCAAGCCCAGCGACACCGCCAGTTGATGCAGCGTGTCTTGTTTGACCAGATTGGCCCGCACCCTGGACAAATCGCCTTCGGGCAATTTTTGCAAACGCCGGAACAACATGTCCGCAACCACCACGCCGAGCACCGAGTCGCCTAAGAACTCCAGGCGTTCGTTGTGATCCGATGAAAAACTGCGATGCGTGAGCGCCTGCTTCAATAAATCGGCATCAGCAAACTGAAGCTGCAAACGCTGTTGCAGCGCGGCCAGACCGGCATTCAAACCATCACCTGTTGTTTCAATTCGATTTCCCGCTGTACTTGAGGGTCAGAAAAGCCGGACCCATCAGGTGAATTTCGCGTTCATAGAAAAAGCGGACCACCACCTTGTCATTTTCTTTAGTAATCTCCAAGTCTCTTCCGGAAACTGAACTGATGTTGTCAATGCTCGCGGCCTTGTCAAAGATCATGCGCACTTCGGGAACGGTATTGCCTTCTTTCGCCTTGTTCACGGCTTTCAAGATGGTTTGATATTCCATCACGGTGGGTACCACCTGGGCGGTCAGCACACCCGCTCCCGCCAGCAGCACCCCGACAAAAAGCACACCGATCATGGTGATGCCGCGCTGGCCGGATTTACAAGAAGAAATCATGTCCGTCTCCTGGTCAATTGAAAGAGCCGATGCGTTTGAGGTTGCCGAAATTCATCCAGATGAAGAAAGCCTTGCCCACAATGTTCTTGTCGGGCACAAACCCCCAGTAGCGCGAATCCAGCGAATTGTCGCGGTTGTCGCCCATCATGAAGTAATGCCCCTCGGGTACCTTGCACACCACGCCTTCAATACTGTAGCGGCAATTGTTCTTGAATTCAAATTCATCAACACCCGGAATAAAAGCAGGCCGCGCCGGATCGTTAAGCAGGCGATGCGGCTGTGCCCCCAGGGTTTCTTCAAACTGAGGAAAGTAACGCATGGTGTCTTCGTCAAAGAACTCAGGCAAGGCGTTGGTGGGCAACGGCTTGCCATTGATTGTCAGTCGCTTGTTGATGTAGGCCACTTCATCGCCAGGCACCCCGACCACGCGCTTGATGTAGTCCAGGCTCGGTTTGGGTGGGTAGCGAAACACCATGACATCACCGCGCTGTGGCGGCGTGCCTTCAGTGATCTTGGTGTTAAGCACCGGCAAGCGCAGCCCGTAATGAAACTTGTTGACCAGAATCAGGTCACCGACCCACAGCGTCGGGATCATGGAACCCGATGGAATCTTGAAAGGCTCGAACAGGAACGAGCGCAGGATGAAAACGCCAATGATCACCGGGAACAAGCCCGCCGTCCAATCCAGCCACCAGGGCTGTGCCAGGATGCGCTGCTTACCCTCAGCCAGATCACCGTCAACCTTGCTGATGCCCATTTTGCTGAGTTCGACCTGGCGTGTGATGGCCTGCGCCTCCAGGGCAGCAGCCGCTTTCTGGCGATTCGGCAAAAAATAAAAGCGCTCAGCAAGCCAGTAGATGCCTGTCACCACGGTGGCCAGGAACAGAAGCAGGGCGAAGTTGCCTTCGAGTGCCCCCAGATACCAGGCCCCCACATAGCCGACAAAGGCGGCCAGAATCACGGCAGTGATCGCTTGCATCACGCGTCCACCTTCAAAATGGCGAGGAAGGCCTCTTGCGGCACTTCGACCGAACCAATTTGCTTCATACGTTTCTTGCCTTCCTTCTGTTTTTCCAGCAGCTTGCGCTTACGGGAGATGTCGCCGCCATAACACTTGGCGATCACGTTTTTGCGCAGCGCCTTGATGGTTTCGCGCGCAATGATGTTGGCACCGATGGCTGCCTGAATGGCCACGTCGTACATCTGGCGCGAGATCACTTCGCGCATCTTGGCCACCACCGCGCGGCCGCGGTACTGCGACTGGGAACGGTGCACGATGATCGACAGCGCGTCGACCTTCTCGCCGTTGAGCAAGATGTCGACCTTGACGACGTCGGCCGGGCGGTATTCCTTGAACTCGTAGTCCATCGAGGCATAACCACGCGAGACGCTTTTGAGTTTGTCAAAAAAGTCCATCACGATCTCACCCAGCGGCATGTCGTAGGTGAGCACGACCTGGCGCCCCTTGTAGGCCATGTTGAGTTGCACGCCGCGCTTCTGGTTGCACAAGGTCATGACCGGCCCGACATATTCCTGCGGCATGTACAGGTGGACGGTGACGATGGGTTCACGGATTTCGTCCAGACGACCCTGGTCGGGCATTTTGGACGGGTTTTCCACCATCTTGACCTCACCGTCGACCGACACCACCTGGTAAACCACGCTCGGCGCGGTGGTGATCAGGTCCTGGTCAAATTCGCGCTCAAGCCGCTCCTGCACAATTTCCATGTGCAGCAGGCCTAAAAAGCCGCATCGGAAACCAAAACCCAGGGCTTGCGAAACTTCTGGCTCGTAGTGCAGCGAGGCGTCGTTGAGCTTGAGCTTTTCCAGGCTGTCGCGCAGACCTTCGTACTGGTTGGCCTCGGTCGGATACAGGCCGGCAAAGACCTGCGGCTGGATTTCCTTGAAACCCGGCAAAGGCTCGGTGGCCGTGAACGCCGCGCCGCCGCTGCCGGCTTTGATCAGGGTGATGGTATCGCCCACTTTGGCGGCCTGCAGTTCGCGGATACCGGCAATGATATAGCCCACCTCGCCGGCTTCAAGGGCCTGGCGCGGCTCGTTGGCCGGCGTAAAAACACCCAAACTGTCGGCGTTGTAGGTGGTCTCGGTGGCCATGAGCTTGATGCGCTCACCCTTGGCCAGGCGGCCATCGACCACGCGCACCAGCATGACCACGCCGACGTACGGATCAAACCAGCTGTCAATGATCATGGCGCGCAAGGGGCCGTTCGGATTGCCTTTGGGTGGCGGTATGCGGGCCACCACGGCTTCCAGAATGTCGTCAATGCCCATGCCACTCTTGGCCGAGCAGGCGATCGCCTCGGAGGCGTCAATCCCGATCACGTCCTCAATTTCAGAGCGGGCGTTGTCAGGGTCGGCGTTGGGCAGGTCCATCTTGTTCAACACCGGCACCACTTCCACCCCGAGATCGAGCGCGGTGTAGCAATTGGCTACCGTTTGCGCTTCGACACCCTGACTGGCATCGACCACCAGCAAGGCCCCTTCACAAGCCGACAGGGAACGGCTGACCTCGTAGGAAAAGTCCACATGGCCGGGGGTGTCGATCAGATTGAGGTTGTAAACCTGACCGTCGCGGGCTTTGTAATGCAGCGCCGCAGTTTGCGCCTTGATGGTGATGCCGCGCTCTTTTTCGATGTCCATCGAGTCGAGCACCTGGGCTTCCATTTCGCGTTCCTGCAAACCACCACAACGCTGGATCAGACGGTCGGCCAGCGTGGACTTGCCATGGTCAATGTGGGCAATGATGGAGAAATTTCTGATGTGATGCATCCAAGAAACCGATGTAAAGAGTGATTGAGCAACAGAAAAAAGGGCGCGTTCCAGAGAGACGCGCCCCGAACCAAACGGATTGGCTATACCAAACTTAAGTGCCCGATTGTAATTAAGTCAGGCAGTACCCATCCGACATGCCTTGCGGGTCAGACCACTGGCGTAGCGACGTGCTCTGAACCCAACCGTTTAATACCTTGCGGGTCAGACCACTCGCGCAGCGATGTGCTCTGACCCCAACTGATTAGGGATTGAACCGGATCACCGTGTACTGGGCCCAGTCGCCGCGACGGTAGAGGATATTGACGGGTTTGGATTTGTCCAGATCAGCGACAATTTTTTCAAAACCGGCCACACTGGCCACCGCCACGTTGGCCACCGACAGAATCACGTCACCCTGGCGCAAACCCGCGCGCGCGGCCGCACCGCTGGCGGCATTGACCTGCACGCCACCTTTGATCTTCAACTCTTTCTTGACGGCATCGGTCAAATCGCTCAATTCAAGGCCCATCGCCTGAGCCATTTTGGATTCTTTTGGTGTTTTCTCTGGCGTTTTTGCGGCTGTTTTTTCAGCCTCGATCTCGGCAATGGTGACTGTCAGGTCTTTGCTTGCGCCACGTCGAAACACCGTCAGATTGCTTTTGACACCCGGCTTGGTGCCACCCACCATGCGCGGCAGATCGCTGGATTTTTCAACTTTCTTGCCATCGAATTTGATGATGATGTCACCGGCTTCAACGCCCGCCTTGTCGGCCGGACCACCGGTTTCGACGCCGCGCACCAGCGCGCCATAAGGCGTACCCAGGCCGTTCGTCTCGGCCACCTCCTTGGTCACCTGTTCAATTTGCACGCCAATACGGCCCCGCGTCACGCGCCCGGTGGCACGCAGTTGTTCGCTCACGCGCACGGCTTCATCCATCGGGATCGAGAAAGAAATACCCATGGAGCCGCCCGAGCGGGAATAAATCTGGCTGTTGATGCCGACCACTTCACCACGCATGTTGATCAGCGGCCCGCCCGAGTTGCCCGGGTTGATGGCCACGTCGGTCTGGATAAAGGGCAAATAGTCCCCGGTGTCGCGCTGCTTGGCGCTCACAATGCCGGCCGTCACCGAGTTTTCCAGGCCAAACGGTGAACCAATTGCCATCACCCACTCACCCACCTTGAGCCGGCTCACATCCCCCACCTTGACCGCAGGCAGGCCGGCGGCCTCAATCTTGACCACCGCCACGTCGCTGCGCTTGTCGGCACCAATGATCTTGGCTTTGAATTCGCGCTTGTCGGTGAGTGTCACGATGACTTCGTCAGCCCCATCGACCACATGGGCATTGGTCATGATCATGCCGTCCGAGGTCAGAATGAAGCCAGAACCGACACCGCGCGGTTGCTCTTCCTGGTTGGGTTGCTGGCCATGTCCGGGTGGCGGGCTTTGCCGCGGGCCATTGGGAATATTGGGGATAGGCAAGCCAAAACGGCGGAAAAACTCCAGCATGTCCGGATCGAACTGGCCACCTGGCGCCGACCGGGGCGAAACTTTTTCCAGCGTCCGGATATTGACCACTGACGGCCCTACCTGCTCCACCAGGTCGGTAAAGTCAGGCAATACGCGCACTTGGGCAACAGCCGGAGTCATGGGCAACAGCACCGTGGATACCGTGGCAGCCAGAGCGGTACTGAGGGCACAGGCAGACAAAGCTTTAAAGTTGAATCGAATCATGATCGGCCTTTTTAAAAAACACACAGAAATCTGGAGACTCATTTGTTTCTTTCAAGCCCCTGGACAAAAATAGCCAGGGTTGTTGACGGTACCTCGCCCACGGCCGTGATCCACCAGGACCCCAGGCGCCGCGTCAGCATATGGGTGGCACCAATGGCAAGCGACTCGTGCGGCACCATGTCGCGATGTCGTGCAGCATCAAAGTTTTCTATGAACAGCGACACCGACGCCAGACCATCCGAAAAAACCCATTGCAAGGTATTGGCGCTGGCCCCTGATTGCGCTGCGCTCACCCGCTTCTGGCAAGCCATGGATTGAAACCCAGCCACCTGGCCGTTGAACAACCAGCCTTCCTGGGCAGCCGTGGTTTTGACCAGTTCCGGCTTGAGCACCTTGAACCCCTCTGTGTTGTCCATCAGTGCCGCCAGCCTGGCCATGCTGACCGGTTCGCCCAGCTGCAATTCTGAAAATGCAGCCTGCTCCAGCACCCCCTGGGTCGCATCAAGGGTTTGCAGCTTGAGCACCACACCGGTTTCCCGTTCAGTCCAGACCCGGTAGCCAAATCGGAGGGTATCCACCGGCACCAGTTGCACCACATCAGAAACCAGGCCTGCAACGCGTTCACGCCCCAGAACTTTCAGGCCGTAAAACCGGGCAATCGATGAATCGGCCCGGTTCAGCAAATTGGGAAACAGACCGAACGACTCGCGGGTTTCAGAAATGACCAGTCGGCGCTCAGGCAAGAACGTCACCACCTGGTTATTTCGGCGAAACGTGGTACGGGCCACACCGGTAAGGGCTTCTACCCGCTCCATTTGCTGCTGGCCGTCGCACACATGCCAGATGCGCGAGGACGACATGGTGTCACCCGCTGTCACCACAAAGGTGCCCACATAGGTCTGTTGCCTGGCGGCATCGTGCAAGCGCATCAGCCAGCGACTGATCGGCGTGTCTTCAGCCTTGATTGCCTGGGTGACTGGCGGGCTGGACAGGCTTTGCGCCCAGCCCGGACTGGCGATGCAGGCCAGGCTCAAGGCCAGTAATAAAACGCCGCGCCGACTCAACGCGCACCTTCTTCAAAAGTGGCGTTGCGCAGAAAGCCGGTGGGCATTTGCAATGCCGAAGTGCCGCCAAACTGGCGATGCGCCGCCAGCAAGGCATCAAGCTGCGGATCACGAATCATGACCGGTGCGCCGCCCATCGCATTAGCCAGTGCACCGGACTGCGCCAGCGGGGACGCTGTGGGTTGAGCGCTGGGAGGAGCCGCGGCCAATTGCGGATCCGGTGAAGCCTGACCCTGAAAACCTTGCCATGCGACGACCGCCACCATGGCGACCGAAGCCAAGCCCACCACCAGCCGCCAGCGATGGTCGTTGGCGCTTGACTTGCTGCTGCCAGCAACGATTACAGACGGCGCATTCGGCACCACCAGAGGCACGGCTTCCTGTTGCAATCTGGCGCGCAGCCGCAATACAAAGTCGGCATCACGGGCTCGCACGCCGGCTTGCCCGGTACGCATGACGTCGCCCAGCACATGGTAGCTGTGCCAGCGCTGACGTGCCTCGCTGCTGCTCTCCAAGTGCGCCATGGCCCGGGCAAATTCGGCTTCGCGCAATTGCCCATCAACCAGGGCCGAAACCAATTCACTGTTTTCAATCAAGCTGTCTGTCATGCTTTTATATGCCTTTGCCGTGATGCCTTGTCCTTATCAGAACCACTGTTTTCACCAACGCTTGCCAGTCTGCTTTTCCAGCATGGGTCTCACCTTGCTGGAAACAGCCTCGCGCGCCCTGAAGATACGCGAACGCACCGTACCCAAAGGGCAATTCATCACGTCAGCAATTTCCTCGTAGCTCAACCCCTCTATTTCGCGCAGGGTCAATGCCTGTTTCAAATCGTCAGGCAAGGCCGCCAGCGCGTCATTGACTGCCTGGCCAATTTCCTTGGCCGCCAACACCGACTCGGGTGTTTCGTCTGTACTTGGTTCATTTTTACGCTGGAAAGTTTCATCGTCCTCGTCATTGGCTTGCATGGCGCTCTGCAAAACAGCAGGTTCATGCTTGAGTTTGAGCAAAAAACGCTTGGCGGTATTGACGGCAATACGGTAAAGCCAGGTGTAGAACTGGGCATCTCCGCGGAACTGGTGCAACGCCCGATAAGCACGAATAAAGGTTTCCTGGGCAATGTCTTCCACCAGATTGGCGTCGCGCACCATGCGCCCGATCAGCCTCTCAATGCGGCGCTGGTACTTGATCACGAGCAATTCAAAGGCGCGCTGGTCACCAGCAACCGCCCGCTCCACCAGCATGGCATCACTGTCGCCGGATTGCGGTTCAAAGTCTTTGTCGGGTAACTGATCGGCCGGCATTCAGACCTCTGGGGACGCAGGATTGAACAGCGCACGACGCAAGGCCAGCCAGCGCTCTGGCTGCGTCCGTTGGGTAGGCCAGAGCCATGCCGTAGCGCCTCCTTGTTGCCGAACACAAAGCAACAAACTGTGCTGGGCATCCAGAATCACCTGCGGCCGCTCCAGCAGGATGGCTGTACCAGCGGTCCTGTACCAGCTCTGGCCATCCCAAACCAGTTCCGACCGGGGCGTGTGCAAGACAGACCAGAGCGCCCAGGCTCCAACAAGCAGCCAAAGCAAAAAACCAAGCAGATGACCTGCACCGTACGCGACCGACAACAGCCCCCAGGCGCCTTGGGCGAAGGCACCCGCCGCCACCACGGCCAGCGTCAAGCCCGCCTGAAAATGCGAACGCCCCACCGGATAAGTCACCGCTGGGGCGTTGTACATGGGGCTTGAGGCAGATGCCGAAACGTCAGGGCGCCCGTTTAAAAACCAGGGACCCGTTGGTACCGCCAAAGCCAAAGTTGTTTTTGACAGCCACCTCGATTTTCATGTCACGCGCGGTATTGGCGCAGTAATCCAGGTCACATTCGGGATCCTGGTTGAAGATGTTGGTCGTCGGGGGACTTTTTTGGTGGTGCAAGGCCAGCACCGTGACCACAGACTCGAGTCCACCCGCGCCACCAAGCAGGTGGCCCGTCATGGACTTGGTGGAATTCACGACCACATTTTTGGCATGACTGCCCAAAGCTGCCTTGATAGCGTTGGATTCATTGACATCGCCCAGCGGCGTTGACGTACCGTGGGCATTGACGTAGTCCACCTGGTCGGCATTGATGCCGGCATTGGTCAGGGCGCTGACAATGGCACGGCGCGGGCCGTCCATGTTGGGCGCGGTCATGTGGCCGGCATCGGCGCTCATGCCAAAACCAGCCAGCTCGGCATAAATCTTGGCACCGCGTGCTTTGGCGTGTTCGTACTCTTCGAGCACCATGACACCAGCACCTTCGCCGAGTACAAAACCGTCGCGGTCCCTGTCCCAGGGGCGCGAGGCCGTGGCGGGGTCGTCATTGCGGGTGCTGAGCGCACGCATGGCGGCAAAACCACCCACACCCAGCGCCGACACCGTGGCCTCGGAACCACCGGCGACCACCACATCGGCGTCACCGTATTCGATCATGCGCCCTGCCTGGCCGATGCAGTGCAAACCGGTGGTGCAGGCCGTCACAATGGCCAGGTTCGGGCCCTTGAAGCCAAAACGAATCGACACGTGGCCAGCAATCATGTTAACGATGGTGGACGGCACAAAAAACGGCGAGATCCGGCGCGCGCCGCGCTGCACAAATTCGGCGTGCACGTTTTCAATCATGGGCAGGCCGCCGATGCCGGAGCCGATCACACAGGCAATGCGCGTGGCCAGTTCTTCACTCAGTTCGTCACCCGTAGGCAAGCCGGCATCTGCCACAGCCTGAGCCGCGGCCGCAATGCCGTAGTGAATAAAAGTGTCCATGGTGCGCGCCTCTTTGGCACTCATGTAGGACTCGATGTCGAAGCCCTTGACCTCAGCGGCAATTTTGCAGTTGAACGTGGATGCGTCGAAATGGGTGATCAGGCCGACGCCGGACTGACCCGCCAACAGGTTGGCCCAGGTCGTGTCAACCGTGTTGCCAACGGGACTGACACAACCCAAACCGGTAACGACAACGCGACGACGGGGCATATTCATAAGCAGTCAGAGGTTCGTCCAAATGGGATCTCACCCCGAGACAGGGTGGGATCAGAATGGGGTACTGCCAGCATCCAAGACCCGGTCAAGGACTGGCCTGTAATGCTGACCGTGGCGACGCCCAGGCAGGGCGTCAGCCTGCAACTTTACGCTTTTTTATGGTTGGTGGCGTAGTCGACAGCGTTTTGCACCGTGGTGATTTTTTCAGCATCTTCGTCCGGGATTTCAATGCCAAACTCGTCTTCCAGTGCCATCACGAGTTCAACGGTGTCCAGGGAGTCTGCGCCCAGATCAGCCACGAAGGCTTTTTCGTTGGTGACTTGGGATTCTTCAACACCGAGTTGTTCGGCAATGATTTTTTTAACGCGTGCTTCAATATCGCTCATGGGTTCCCTCAAAGGGTTGTGAAAAGATCCGTGATTTTAGCCGGGCTTGGAGAGGACTCCTGAACCCGGCTGCCGTACGGATAACGCGGCTTTATTGTGACATCAATGGCGCCTTGGCCCTCAGGCCATGAACATACCACCGTTGACGTGCAATTCCTGACCCGTCACATAGGCCGCCTGCGGCGACGCCAGATAAGTGACCGCATGCGCGATGTCGGCCGGTTTGCCGAGATGACCCAGGGGAATCTGGCTCAGCAAGGCTTTTTGCTGCTCATCGGCCAAATTGGCGGTCATGTCGGTTTCAATGAAACCAGGCGCAATGCAGTTGACCGTGATGTTGCGCGAGCCCAATTCACGCGCCAGGGCGCGCGTCATGCCGGCCACACCCGCCTTGGCAGCCGCGTAATTGGCCTGCCCCGGGTTGCCGGAAGCACCCACCACCGAGGTGATGCTGATGATGCGGCCGTAGCGCTGCTTCATCATGGTGCGCATGACCGCACGGCTCATGCGGAAGACCGCCTTGAGGTTGGTGTCGAGCACCGCGTCCCACTCGTCGTCCTTCATGCGCATGGCCAGGTTGTCGCGCGTGATGCCGGCGTTGTTGACCAGGATCTGCAAGCCGCCGTGCTCCTTGACAATGGCGTCAATCAGCGCATCCACGCCGGCCGGGTCATTGACATCCAGCACCCGGCCGGTACAGCCGGCAAAGGCCGACAACGACTGCGACACCTTGGCGGCGCCGTCGGTGCTGGTCGCCGTGCCAATGACTTTCAGGCCGCGCGCGGCCAGCGTCAGCGCAATCGCCGCACCAATGCCGCGCGAAGCACCCGTCACCAGGGCCACCTGACCTTCAAATTTCACTTCGCTCATGTTATTGCGCATCCAGAATAAAAGTTTTTACTTCCGCCAGGCTGGCCAGATCAAACAGGGACATGCCCTGCATCTCGGCGTTGATACGCTTGGTCATGCCCGCCAGCACCTTGCCCGGGCCGCACTCGACCAGAGTGGGCAAGCCGCGCGCGCCCATGGCCTGGACACACTCGACCCAGCGCACCGGACCAAAGGCCTGGCGGTACAGCGCGTCGCGAATCCGGTCGGGCTCCTGCTCGACAGCGACATCAATGTTGTTGACCACCGCAATCCGGGGTGCAGCAAAGACCGTGGCCTGCAGTTTTTCCTTGAGCTTGAGCGCGGCCGGCTTCATCAGGCTGGAGTGAAACGGTGCCGACACCGGCAAGGGCAAGGCACGCTTGGCACCCTGGGCTTTCAGCGCCACACAGGCTTGTTCGACGGCCGCTTTGGAGCCCGCGATCACGGTTTGGCCGGGGTCATTGAAATTGACTGCTTCTACGACCTCGGCAGAATTTTGACCAAAAGAGGCCGTAACCTCGGCACAGCCGGCCGACACCTGCGCAGCATCCATGCCCAAAATGGCCGCCATGGCGCCCATGCCCACCGGTACGGCGTCCTGCATCGCCTGGGCCCGAAAACGCACCAGGGGTGCCGCTTGCGACAGCGTCAACACGCCCGCAGCAACCAGCGCCGAATACTCACCCAGCGAATGCCCCGCCAGGGCCTGCGGCGCCACACCCACCTCAGCCATCCAGACCCGGTAGGCCGCCACACCGGCCACGAGCATCACGGGCTGGGTGTTGGTGGTGAGCGCCAGCGCCTCCTTGGGGCCGTCCTTGATCAGCAGGCCGATGTCTTCACCCAGCGCGTCAGAGGCCTCTTGCAGGGCTTGCCTGACTTGCGGATGATCAGTCCAGGCATCGAGCATGCCCACGGATTGCGAGCCCTGGCCCGGAAATACAAATGCAAAAGGTTTCATTTTTTCAGATGGAAAGGAGGGAAACGACTTTGTCCGTGAACAGGCAAGCAGGTCGCCTACAGCTTCAGCAGCACAGCACCCCAGGTAAAACCGCCCCCAACGCCTTCGAGCAGCAGGGTTTGCCCGGGCTTGACCTGGCCACGGCGTACCGCAGTGTCGAGGGCCAGCGGAATTGAGGCCGCCGAGGTGTTGCCGTGCTGGTCCACCGTGACCACCACCTTGTCCATCGACAACTTGAGCTTGCGCGCGGTGCTCTGCATGATGCGGATGTTGGCCTGGTGCGGGATCAGCCAGTCGATGTCGGCATCGGTCTTGCCCGCCTTGGTCAAGACCGCACGCGCCGACTCTTCGAGCACCCCGACCGCAAGCTTGAACACCGCCTGGCCATCCATGCGCAGCAGGGGGTCCCCCAGAATGCTGCCGCCGCAGACATGCCCTGGCACACACAGGATGTTGGTATAGCTGCCATCAGCGTGAATGTCGGTCGCCAAAATGCCGGGCTCGGTGGACGCTTCCAGCACCACCGCGCCGGCGCCGTCACCAAACAGCACGCAGGTGGTGCGGTCCTTGAAGTCCAGGATGCGCGAAAACACCTCGGAACCAATCACCAGCGCCTTGCTCGCGGTACCCGACTTGATCAGGGAATCGGCAATGGTCAGGGCGTAGATGAAACCGCTGCAAACCGCCTGCACGTCAAAGGCAGCACCACCCTTGACGCCAAGCTTGCCCTGCAAAATGCAGGCTGTCGAGGGAAACACCATGTCGGGCGTCGAGGTGGCCACAATGATGAGGTCAATGTCTTCGGCCTGTACTCCGGCAGCCTGTAGCGCCTGGCGCGCAGCAGGCAAGGCAAGCTCACTGCTAACCACACCGGCAGCGGCAAAATGCCGGGCACGGATACCCGTACGTTCAACAATCCAGTCATCACTGGACGCCACACCCTGGGTGGCAAGTTCAGCCACCAAATCAGCATTGGTGAGCCGTCGTGGTGGCAAATAGCTGCCGGTACCAGTGATACGAGAGTAAGTTTTCATGAATCAAACCGAAGAAGTCGTCTGCGATTAAATTGGCACGTCGTCACCCGCCAACAGCGGAGCGGCATGGGCGATCCGGACCCGAACACGATCCAACAAATTATTGCGGGCTGCATCATACGCCCGCGTCAGGGCGTAGCCAAAAGCCATCTGGTCGGCCGAGCCATGACTCTTGAACACCAGACCGCGCAAACCCAGCAAGGCACCGCCGTTGTAACGCCGATGGTCCATGCGCTTCTTGAGTGCAGCAATCACAGGGTAAGCCGCCAGAGCTGACATTTTTGTGAAGATATTGCGCGAAAACTCTTTTTTCAGGAAGTCCACGATCATGCCGGCCAAACCTTCACTGGCCTTCAGGGCAACATTGCCGACAAAACCGTCACACACCACGATGTCGGCCGTGCCTTTGAAGATGTCATTGCCTTCAACGTTGCCATAAAAGTTCAGGTCGCCCGCCTTGCCGGCGGCGCGCAGCAACTCGCCGGCCTGCTTGATGACTTCATTGCCCTTGATGGCTTCCTCGCCGATATTGAGCAGCCCAACACTTGGATTGTCTTCACCGCTGAGCACCGACACCAGCGCCGACCCCATCACGGCAAACTGCAGCAAATGTTCGGCCGTGCAATCCACATTGGCACCCATGTCGAGCACGGTGGTAGCGGCACCTTTGGCATTGGGAATTTGCCCGGCAATGGCGGGGCGGTCAATCCCGTCCAAGGTTTTCAGAAGGTAACGTGAAATGGCCATCAGGGCACCGGTATTGCCCGCCGACACCGCGGCCTGGGCCGCGCCGTCCTTGACCTGCATGATGGCCACGCGCATGGAAGAGTCTTTTTTGCGCCGCAGCGCGACTTCCAGCGGATCGTCCATGGTGACCACCTCACTGGCCAGCACCACGGTCGCCCGCGCATGGGTGAAGCCAGCCATGCTTTGCGGCAAACCGACCAGGATCAGTTGCACATCGGGGTGCTGGTCCAGAAAACGGGAACACGCAGGCAACGTGACCTCAGGACCATGGTCGCCCCCCATGCAGTCAACAGCAATAGTGATCATGAATAACAGGTCGCCCAACAAACATCAATGACGCGTCCGACATGCATCAGACTCAAAAAAGCAAAGGCCCGGGGCTACGCGTTGGGTAGCCCCGGGCCTTGGGTGTCTGACAGAATCAGGCTTCAGTCTTGCTCTTGATCACCTGACGGCCGCGGTAAAAACCGTTGGGGCTGATGTGGTGGCGCAAGTGGGTTTCGCCGGTGGTGGCTTCCACGGCGATACCGGGCACGACCAGAGCGTTGTGCGAACGGTGCATACCGCGCTTGGAAGGGGACTTTTTGTTTTGTTGGACGGCCATGTTCCGCTCCTTAAGGCTATAAGCTGCCGCATCGGCAACCCATTGGGATTATTAAAAAGCGCACATCGTCATGCGCAAAAGCTGTAGAGTATAACTCAAGCTTGAAGACTTGAAAACATCACCGCTTGTCGACCACTTTCAGCCCTGCCAGCACCGCAAAGGGACTTGGCTTGGGCGAGGGTTCTTCAAAGTCAGCATCCACAGCGGACAGCTTGACCGGCGAGGGGCAGGTGTCGTGGCGCGGCACCACCGGCAAATCCATCAACACCTCGTCTTCAATCAGCGCAGCCAGGTCGAAGTCCCGGCTCAGCACCAGCACGTCCTCGGCAGAGGTGTCGTCCTCCAACTCGGCCTGCGCCTCGGTCTCGACAAAGCGGAAAGCCCGCTCGATCTGCACCGGTACATCCACCGGCCCGAGGCAACGCTGGCAGGTCAGGGGCAGGACGGTGTTGATCTTCAAAAATAACCAGACCTGTGGCTGGCCTTTGGCGTCTGACTGCAGATCACCCCGCACGGTCCAATGAAGCGTGTTGTGCGCGCCAAGACCCTGGGTTTCCTCCATCAGGCGTTCGTAATTGGACAGCACGTCCTGGCCGACGACGTGCTGCGCTGCTTGTCCGGCTTGCCTGACATCAAGTTTTGGGGGGCGTTGGTGTAGCGTCATGGGTGCAGTGTAAGAGAATCGGGGCATGATCAAAACCCCGCCACGCCAGATCATCCTGGCCTCCACCTCTATTTACCGCCGCCAGTTGCTGGAACGCCTGCGCTTGCCGTTTACCGTGATCGCCTCGCATGTGGACGAAGCGGCACTGCCCGGCGAGGGCCCCGAGCCACTGGCCCGCCGCCTGGCACTGGCCAAGGCGCAAGCGGTCGCCGCGCTGCATCCCGACTGCCTGGTCATCGGCTCCGACCAGGTGGCCGACCTCAATGGTGAAGCCCTGGGCAAGCCCGGTACCCATGCCCGCGCCGTGGCGCAACTGCAGCGCATGCGCGGACAGACGGTCATTTTTCAAACCGCAGTGGCGCTGGTATGCCAGGCCAGCGGGTTCGCCCAAACCGAGCTCGCGCCCATCAAAGTCCAGTTCAAGAATCTGACTGACGACCAGATCGAACACTACCTGCTGGCTGAAAAACCCTACGACTGCGCCGGCAGTGCCAAAAGCGAGGGGCTTGGCATTGCCTTGTTGGCGCGCATCGACAACGACGACCCGAGCGCGCTGGTGGGTCTGCCGCTGATTCGCACCTGCCACCTGCTCGAAGCCGCCGGGCGCCCGGTGTTATGAAAGGCGTGCTCTACCTGGTGCCGGCACCGCTGGACTTTGGTTGCGTCCAAAGCGCCGATTTGCGCGACACCCTGCCCATGGCCACCATCACGATGGCGGCCAGCCTGGCGCACTGGGTGTGTGAAAACGCCAAATCGGCGCGTGCCTACCTCAAACGCGTCAACGAAATCACGCCGCTGTGCCAGCCGATCCAGGCCCTGGCATTGGTGGAACTGCCACGCGAAGTGCACAAAAAAGGCGACCACAACGGCAACTTCGATGCCCGTGCGCTGTTGCAACCCGCACTCGAAGGTCACCCCATGGGCCTGCTCAGCGAGGCGGGCATGCCCGCCGTCGCCGACCCCGGCTCGTCGGTGGTGCGCGCCGCCCATGATCTGGGCATCAGGGTGGTGCCGCTGGTGGGACCGGTGTCCTTGCTGCTGGCGCTGGCTGCCAGCGGGCTCAATGGCCAGAATTTTGCTTTTGTGGGCTACTTGCCGCAGGACCCGCAGGAACGCATTCAGCGCATTCGGGAACTGGAAGGGCTGGCACTCAAAACCGGCCAGACCCAGCTGTTCATCGAGACGCCCTACCGCAACCTGGCCATGCTGCAGGCTCTGCTGCAAACCTTGCAGCACAACACCCGGCTGGCCGTCAGCAGTGGGCTCACCCTGGAGAGCGCCAGCATCGCCAGCGACAGCGTCAAGAACTGGAAAAACAAGCCGGTAAGCCTGTATAACACCACACCCGCCGTGTTTGCCATCGGCCGCTGATCAGGAAAACCGCCTGTTTGACGGAGAAGGGCCTGAACAGCCCGGTCAAAAGCGTCAGTGCGGGGCCGTGCCCGCCTTCAGCGCCGACATGACGCCGGCGCCCATGGCTACGCCAAAGCGTTTGACCAGCCGCTCCGCCACGTTGTCCCGGCGTGTGTAGTCGATGATTTCTTCGGCTTTGACCACTTCCCGCGCGACAAAATCCAGGCTGCCCAACTGATCGGCCAGTCCGATTTCCACGGCTTGTTGTCCGCTCCAGAACAAACCGCTGAACGTCTCGGGGGTTTCTTTCAGGCGTTCACCCCGCCCTTCCTTGACCACGGCAATGAACTGTTGATGAATCTGGTCCAGCATGGCCTGGGCGAAGGCGCGCTGGGTTTCGGTTTGCGGGCTGAACGGATCAAGGAAACCCTTGTTTGCGCCCGCCGTCATGAGCCGGCGCTCGACGCCGAGCTTGTCCATCAGGCCGGTGAAGCCAAAGCCGTCCATCAGAACGCCAATGCTGCCGACAATGCTGGCCTTGTCGACAAAAATCTTGTCGGCCGACACCGCAATATAGTAAGCCGCCGAAGCCGCCGACTCCTCCACCACGGCATAGACCGGCTTGTTATGCAGTTCCTTGAGGCGTTTGATCTCGTCGTTGATGATGCCGGCCTGCACCGGACTGCCACCGGGTGAATTGATCAGCAACACCACCGCCTGGGCGCCGGTGTCTTCAAATGCCGCACGCACGGAGTCGACGACCAGTTCGGCACTGGCCTCGGCACCCGAGGCAATTTCACCCTTGATTTCAATCACAGCCGTGTGCGGCGTGGACACATTTTGATTGGCCACCCCTTCACTGAAAACCAGCCAACCCAGTGTCGCAAAAAACAGCAGCCAGGCCAGCCGGACAAAAGTGCGCCAGCGACGCGCCAGCCGTTGCTCATGCAAATTCGCGAAAAGCAGCTTTTCCAGCGTGGCGCGTTCCCAAGTCGGGCCATCTTGTAACGCCATGTCTACATTTTTGTTTGTCGCCTTGGGGGCCTTCATGGCTTGACCTGGCGCCTGATCCTGCGCAGTTTCGGGCGCCCCGGTCGACGGCTCGGAGGGTTCGGGGACAGGTTCGTTCATATTAGATAGGCAGTTGAAATTTATCTGAAGTATGCCAGTGCACCAGGCCATCGGCTTCGCTCAACTCAATTTTTTCCAGGCCACCACGGCAGGGCCCCAGCAGGCACTGACCGGTTTGCGGCGCATAGGTGGCGCCATGGGTGGCGCACATCAGCCATTGTCCGGAGAGGTCAAAAAACTGATTGGGCTGGTAATCCATCTCCATCGGCACATGGCTGCAACGGTTCAGATAGGCATGGACCCGACCCTGGTAACGCACCGCAAAGGCAGCATGGTTCTTGCCCAAAAAGCGCACTTCGAAAGGCACAGCCAGGCTGCTGTCCACCAGCGCGTGCGCTTCACACAGGAAAACCGCCTGGGTCATGGCTTGCGTTCAGGCGTGGGCATGCAGCCAGTCATGCAGTTGCGCCACATCGTGCACCACCACCAGCGGCTTGAGTTCCACAAATGCCTCCGGCTCATGGGCGCCGTAGCTCACGCCGACACTGGGGCAGCCGGCATTGAGCGCCATTTGCAGGTCGTGGGTGGTGTCGCCAATCATCAGGGTGCGCTCGGGCGGCACATCAAACTCGGCCATCAGTTCACGCAACATCAAGGGGTCGGGCTTGCCGGCGGTCTGATCGGCCGTGCGCGAGGCATCGAACGTGCCCGCCAGCGTGGACGTGGCCAAGGCCTCGTCGAGTCCGCGGCGACTTTTGCCAGTCGCCACCGCCAGCAGGTGGCCGCGTGCCTTGAGCGCCGCCAGCATCGGCAACACGCCCTCAAACAGGCTGATCTCATGCTGAATCGCAAAATAATGGTGCCGGTAACGGTCACCCAGCAGCGGGTAGCGCTCCTTGGGCACATCAGGTGCCGCGTGGGCCAGGGCCTGCATCAGGCCCATGCCAATCACATAAGAGGCTGCCGCGTCACTGGGTTTTTGCCCGCCCACGTCGAGCACGGCCGCCTGGATACAGCGGGCAATGATGGCGGTGGAATCAAACAGGGTACCGTCCCAGTCAAAGGCGATCAGGTCAAAACGTCGAAAAGTCATGGTAGCGGGCGCACAGGCGCCGGGGATGAAGAAAATTGAGCCAGTTCGGGCGGCAACTCTGCCAGAATTTCCAGGCGCTCGCCGGTGGCGGGGTGATTGAACTGCAAACGCCAGGCGTGCAAAAACATGCGTTTGAGGCCGGGCCGGGCCGCGGCGCTGGCCAGCACTTTGTTGAGATCAAAGTCGCCATATTTGTCGTCGCCGAGAATCGGATACCCTTCGCTGGCCAGATGAACCCGTATCTGGTGGGTCCGGCCGGTTTTGATCGTGACCTCCAGCAGGGTGCCCTGGGCCAGTTGCTCGCGCACCTTGACCAAGGTCACCGAAGGCATGCCGTCGGCGTCATCACGCGCGACCACCTTGACGCGACGCTCCCCGGCCTGGTTGTCCTTGCCGTCGAGCAAATACTTGTGTAAAGGCTTGTCAAGCACCTTGAGCTTTGCAGGCCAGGCACCGCGCACCATGGCCAGGTAGGTTTTGCCGGTCTGACGCTCGCGAAACTGGTCTTGCAGGTTTTTCAGCGCGCTGCGCTTTTTGGCCACCAGCAGGATACCGCTGGTTTCACGGTCCAGCCGGTGCACCAGCTCCAGGAACTTGGCCTGCGGGCGCGCCATGCGCAATTGCTCGATCACGCCAAAACTTACGCCAGAACCACCATGCACGGCCACCCCCGCCGGTTTGTTGATCACCAGCAGGTGCTCGTCTTCGAGCAGAACCGCAAAGTCACGCGCGGGGACACCGCGCACGGCGCCCTGGGCCATGGCCTGCGCCTTTTCGACCACCCGTTCCGACACGCGCACCGGCGGCACACGGACCAGATCGCCTTCGGCCAGGCGCGTGTCGGCGCCCACCCGGCCCTTGTTGATGCGCACTTCGCCGCTGCGGATCATGCGGTAGATATGGGTTTTTGGCACGCCCTTGAGGTGCCGCATCAGGAAATTGTCGACACGCTGGCCGGCACTGTCCTCATCGATGCAGACGGTTTTAACCTGGGGTGCGGACGCAGAGGGTTTGCCCTCTATAATGACTTTCACTGGTGGTGTGCTGTAAGTGGTTGATTTAACGAATCATTCATTCTTTAGGTCGGTGAAGTTTAGTTCACGCGCCTCTTGCCCTGCCAGAAAAGTCGATACCGCCTGACACCTTGCCCGCAAATGTCTGACCCATTGTCAGCCATGGCAGAGTGGGTGAAGGGTCAAAACGACGCATTGAAACCCTGATATGGAATACCCAAAATTCACAGACCTGTGCTGTGAATGGAATGAAGCGATATGTTTGTGTTGATCAACCTGATGTGTAATTGCCTGCAGCGTGAAGCCATGCTGCTATTTGGCATTTATCAGGTTTCGGCGCCCGCCAAACGGACGCAAAAAGCTATTAGATCAATAGCAAACCCAACACCCATCCCGATCGCTCCCCTCCACGCGCCCATACCCAGACTCAGTACTTGAGTTTGGGTTCTCCGGCTATTTCCGCCTCGTTTCAAAGCGTCAGTTCGTGTATCAATGCTCGTCATGAGCTTGTTATTGCTATTTGAATTGAAGGAACGCGACCCATGAAACGGATGCTGATCAACGCGACGCAGGCGGAAGAACGCCGCCTCGCCATTGTCGATGGACAAAAATTACTCGACTACGAAATCGAAATTGAAGGGCGCGAACAGCGCAAGGGCAATATTTACAAAGCCGTGGTGACACGGGTGGAGCCGTCACTGGAAGCCTGCTTTGTCGACTACGGCGAGGAGCGTCACGGCTTTTTGCCGTTCAAGGAAATCTCCAAACAGTATTTCCAGCAAGGCGTCGCGGTCAGTCAGGCGCGCATCCAGGACGCCATCCGGGAAGGCCAGGAACTGCTGGTGCAAGTGGAAAAGGAAGAGCGCGGCAACAAGGGCGCAGCGCTGACCACCTTTGTGTCGCTGGCCGGCCGCTACGTGGTGCTGATGCCCAACAACCCGCGTGGCGGCGGTGTCTCGCGTCGCATTGAAGGCGAGGACCGCGCCGAGCTCAAAGAGGCGCTGGACCAGCTCGAATACCCCAACGGCATGAGCATCATTGCCCGCACCGCCGGTATTGGCCGCGCCGCGCCCGAGCTGCAGTGGGACCTGAATTACCTGCTCAAGCTGTGGTCCGCCATTGACGGCGCGGCCAAGGGCGGCAAGGGTGCGTTCCTGATTTACCAGGAATCCAGCCTGGTGATTCGCGCCATCCGCGACTACTTCAACCACGACATTGGCGACATCCTGATCGACACCGACGACGTGTACGAGCAGGCCCAGCAGTTCATGGCGCATGTGATGCCCGAGCACGCCGCACGCGTCAAACGCTACCGCGACGACGCACCGCTGTTCAGCCGCTTCCAGATCGAGCACCAGATCGAATCGGCCTATGCCCGCACCGTGACGCTGCCCAGCGGTGGCGCCATCGTGATTGACCACACCGAGGCACTGGTGTCGGTCGACGTCAACTCGGCCCGCGCCATCAAGGGCGGCGACATCGAGGAAACCGCCACCCGCACCAACCTGGAAGCCGCTGACGAAGTGGCACGCCAGGCACGCCTGCGCGACCTCGGTGGCCTGATCGTGATCGACTTCATCGACATGGAAGAAAGCCGCAACCGCCGCGAAGTGGAAAACCGCCTGCGCGACGCGCTGCGCCAGGACCGCGCCCGTGTGCAATTCGGCACCATTAGCAAGTTCGGCCTGATGGAAATGAGCCGCCAGCGGCTGCGCCCGGCACTCTCGGAAGGCGCTTCCATTCCCTGCCCGCGCTGCGGTGGTTCCGGCCACATCCGTGACACCGAATCAAGCGCGCTGCAAATTTTGCGCATCATCCAGGAAGAGTCACTCAAAGACAACACCGCCTCCGTGCTGTGCCAGGTACCCGTCGAAGTGGCGTCCTTCCTGCTCAACGAAAAGCGCACCGAGATCGCCAAGATCGAGCTCAAGCAGCGCATCAACGTGCTGATGGTGCCCAACAAATCGCTGGAAACACCCAACTACAAGCTGGAGCGCCTGAAACACGACGACCCGCGTCTGGACAACATCGAAGCCAGCTACAAAATGGCCGATGAAGTTGAAGAAGCAACGGCCGTCACACGTCGCTCGCAAGAACCCACCAACCGGCAAACCCCGGTGATCAAGGGCGTGTTGCCTGATGCGCCCGCACCCGTGGCCGTTCCCAAGCCCGAGCCAGTGAAGGCGGTCGCCCCGGTGGCGCGCCCAGTCAAGCCTGCAACCGCGCCTGTGGTGGCCGAAAAAGGCTTTTTCGGTTGGCTCAAAAATCTATTTGGCGCCGCCCCGGAGGCTGCCCCGGTCGCTCCCGTAGCCGCAGCTGCAAGCAAAGATGAAACCCGCGCACCGCGTGAAGGCCGTCCTGGCCGAGACGGCACCCGTCGCCCGGACGGTCGTGGCGAAGGCCGCCCCGAAGGACGCGGTCCGCGAAATGAGGGACAGGGACGCGGTGGCCGCGGCGAGGGCCGCAACGACAACCGGGGCAACCGCCAAGGTCGCCCTGATCGCAATGGCTCCGGCAAGGACCGCACAGAAGTGCAAAGCTCTTTTGACGCGGGTAATGTCACCCCCGAACTGAACGCTGCGCCAGATACAGCCGCTCGCGGCGAGCAACGTCCCGATCGCGGTGGCCGCAATGCCGAGCGCGGCGATCGCCCGCCACGCACCGAACGCGGTGGCCGCAACGAGCGCGGAGATCGTCCGCCACGCCCAGAGCGCGCCCCCCGCCCCGAAGAAGAACTCCGCACCAGTGAGTCAGGTGTCACCGCCGCTGCCGAAGCGGCAGACAGCTCCGCCACCTTGGCGGACCAGGTCGGCGCGGACAACACCGTGCGTGATGAAAACAGTGCCCCCAGGGAGAAACGCTCGCGTGACCGTTATGGCCGCGACCGCAAACCCCGCGCCGAGCGCACTGAACGCAGCGAGCCGACCGATCAGCCAGACCAGGAGCCGCAGGCTACGGAAGCCGCCGCTGAACAGGAACCGGTGCGCAAGTCTTACTTCACGGTACCCGCAGCCAGCAGCCAGCCCGAAGCCGTAGTGGCAGCCCCGGCAATACCCGTGGCAGCGCCTGTGGCAACGCAAGAAACCGTACCTGCAGTAGCGGTCGCTGCACCGGCACCAGTTGCCACTGTTGCACCGATCGTCAAGGTGGCAGCAGTTGCAGCCCCTGTGGCAGCAGCTCCGGCAGCACCTGCCAAAGCCATGCCTGCGGTGCAGCCCTTCGCCTTGCCGCTGGACGAATTGGCGCAAGTCGCCGAGTCGTCAGGTTTGCAGTGGGTGCAATCCGATGCCAGCAAGGTCGCCACGGCCCAGGCAGCCATTGCAGCGACGCCAAAGCCGGTCCATGTGCCCCGTCAACGCCCCCCGCTGCCCGTGCTGGACGACCAGCCGCTGGTCCTGGTGGAGACCAAACGCGACCTGCGCGACCAGAAGCTGCCGTTCGAGCAGACCGAAGAAGCGTAACACCTGGCCACGCCAGTCAAAAGGCACCTTCGGGTGCCTTTTTTATTGCCGAGAATTTATCGGCAGATAGGGCAAGATATTGGCCAGCGCACGACCAACATAAAGTTATTTTTCGCCGACCGGGGCGACGTAGTGCAGCGCTGACCTGACGGCATCAAGCCCCTCGAAACGCGCAATGACCCATGCTGCCAAATACTGGGAAGACAGGCAACCACCCGCTGTAGCGACATTGCCATCTGCGTAGAAGGGCTGATTCAGGACATCAATCCCGGCTTCCTGTACCCACGGCTTCGTCAGCAGGTCGGTGCAGGCGGGAATCGATTTCAAATAACCGAGTTTGGCCAGCATCAGCGTGCCCGAACATTGGGCCCCGATCAGCTGCCTTGAGGGGCTCAGCTTCAATTGCCGCATGATGCTCTGGTCGTTGACGATCTCACGGGTTTTCATACCGCTGCCAAAAAGCACTGCGTCTGCGTCACAAGCCTCCGCCAGTGTGGACTGACCGTGCAACGTAACACCATTCATGGAGGTCACTGTCGGCGTAGGACAGGACAGCGTGACACGCCAACCAGGCTTGCGGATGCGATTCAGAATCCCGAGAGCAATCAGCGAATCGAGTTCATTGAACCCGTCAAATGTCAGTATGGCGATGTGCATCCGGCAACTTTAACCGCCAGACCATCCGCAACAAGAAACCAAGCTGGAAAAAGTCTGCAAGTGAGCTTGCACCACAGCAAATTGATCAATCGTCCTGGCGCAACGCCAGCTGTGCGGCTTGTCGCCAGGCCGCCGCAGCCTGTTCCGTATCGCCCTGGCGCAGCGCCAGGTCGGCCAGCATCAACCAGGCACGGGCTGTCAGGCGGTGATCGTGCAGGCGCGGTAAGGCCTGCTTGATCAATTGTTGGGCCTTGCCCCACAGCTCCAGGTGCAGACAAGCCACGCCCGCCAGATACTGCAACACGGCATCGCCCGGCTGGGCTATTTGCGCCTGCTCTATACGAGCCAGCCAGACCGAATCGACGGAACGGGAAAATACCGTTTCAAGCACCCGGATCAGGCCAATTTTCTGGCTTTGACCCAAGCCTTCCTGGGTTGTCAGCATGCGCTCCCACACCGGCAGCAGCCAGTCCAGGGCAAGGGCATGATCCCCCCCCAGGAGCAGGTAGCGCTCTGCGGCCAGACTGGCCACCTCGGGCATGGCTTGTTCGGCAGCTTCAAGCTTGTGCCAGACGCGCTGCAGTTGTTCGGTGTCACGGGCATCCTGAATGTTTTCCAGCGCCAGGGCACGCACCAACCCACGGCCAGAGACATCTGAAAAGGCACGATGCTTGACCAGCAAGCGGGCGGTATCGAGCGCCAGACCGGACTGCCCCGTCAAACGCGCCAACTTGAGTCGCAAACGCAAGGCCACGGTGCGCCGCGCCACCCCGGACGGCAACAGCCCAAACCAGTCCTGAGCCGCCTCTGCATCACGGTCCTCCAGCGCCCAACGCACGGCACGCAGCAACAATCCCTCGCGCACCCCCAAAGCACCCAGACTGGCAGACTGTGCCAAGGCCTTTTGTAAGTGAGCATCGCGCGCGGACCTGTCTTGCAATGCCTGGGAACTTTCAGCCGCCAGAAGATAAGACATTACCCGCAAACGCACAGCGGCAGAACCGCCCTCCCCCCCCGCCATGGCCGATTCACGCGCCAGTACTTCCAGCGCCGCCTTTCTGGCCCGCAGGAACCGACCCGCAACAAAATGGGACAAGGCTTCCAGCAGGGTGGCATGCATGACCTGCTCCTGGTGACGCAGACGCCACGAGCGCGCCTGTCCCGGCAGGGCAAACACGGCAGCCAGGGCCCTGAGCGCCAGATGGACCAGCAAAAACAACAGGCCCAACAGCACCACCACCATATTGAGCGACAGGTCAACCCGATGCGGGGGCCAGAAGACGGTGATGGTGCCCTCATTGCTGCTGACAAACAAGGCCAGCAAGACGGCCACACCGAACAAACCCAAAAACCACAAGGCGGCGCGCATGATCAGCGTCCGGCAGCGGCGGTCGCCAGCACCGCCAGCGTGTTGTCAATGCGTGGCAACTGCAGGGTGCGCATTTGCCCCTGCACCTGTTGCAGCAAAGCAGCCGCCGCCTGGGTTTTACGCGCATTGGCCTGAAAGTATTTCTTCAACATGGCTTCGGCATCGGCAAGGTCTGACCGCGCCGAATCAATCTGCCGGGCCAGCAGCCCCAGACGGGCGTTAAGCAACTTGAGCTTGAAATTTTCCCGCAGAAAAAACGACTGCTCGGGCGACAGCAGCGCTGCATCGGGCGTCTCGACACGGCTTACCCTGACCAGATTACGCGCTTCCCCGATCACCATCTGCAACCCGCTTTGCCACCAACTGACGGGAGACGGCGGGCGCACGACCAGACTTTTCTCATTCTGGCGCGCCGGTGCCACCGCATTGGCCAGTACCAGTTCATCGGCAAGATGCACCAATTCGTCCAGCTTGACAAGCAAGGTGGGGGTATCGCTGACGGCGGAAGACTTGACCCGGTCAATGTCGCGAGCAATGGCGTTTTGCAGCAAAACCAGGCGAGGCTGCGCCGCCCGCACGATACGCTGATCAGCACTTTTCAGGGCCGCCAGCAAGGGCTCCACACTGCCCGTCAACTGCGCCTGTTGCTGGGCCAGACGCAGGGCGGCCTCGATATCAATCACCAGGTTTTCATCGCGCGAACGCGACATGCTCTGCATCAGATCATCAAGTTGACTGCGTTGCAGGGCCACTTCGCTCAAGCGTGAATCCAGTACCGCAGCGCGAGCTGCGGTATCCTGCGCCAGGGACACCGCCTGCTTGGCCAGTGCCCTCGCTTCCAGCGACTGCGACTGCGCCTCTGCGCTCTGGCGCGCCAGCTGCTCCTGCATGCCGGCAACTTTTTGCCACAGCAAAGCGACCGTCAACAAGGCCAGCAAGGCCGTAAAACCGAGCACCCACAAGACTGATCGCGCTATCGTTGCGCTGGTAGCCGCAGGGCCTGCGTCCACAGCAACCGTACCGGAGCTTGGTTCAGCTGGGAGGCTGATGTCAGCGGGATCAGGAGAATGCTGGGGGTTCATGCCAGGGATTCTATCGAGGCCAGTACATCTTCCAAAGTGGGCCGTGTCTGCGCTACCACACCAAAGCCCAAGCCCCGGGCTGCCGCCGCAATCCGGGGGTGGGTCGCCACAGCACGTGCGGCTGACCAGTCCTGACCAGGCAACAAGCTGTGCAAGTGGCCCAACGCTTCGGCACTGCTGAACAACCAGACCGAGCGATCGCTGGCAGCAGACTGCGCCAGCGCACGTTGCTGGCTGGTCCAAACGGGCGCGCCACGTTGGTATGCCACCAGAAAATCTACCTGGGCACCACTTTGACGCAGCCGCTCGGCCAACCATTCGCGGCCAACACCCTGGTCATTGTCATCCACCGATGCACCGTCAGACACCACACTGTCACCGCGCACGATCAGCACCTTGTCGCCTGGTCGGACCTGGGTCTGTACCTGTTGCCAGAGCGCCTCGGAGTCAAACTGCCCGGCCTGTTCCGGAGGCGTGTCCAGCAACGGCCTTGGCACCCCGTGCGCCAGCAGGGCATGGGCCGTTCCGGGGCCGGTGGACCACCATCTTGTGGCCATGGCATCCAGTGCCTGGGCACCGATTTCCGGAACCGGTTTTGCCTGAAAAAAGTAGTCGACCGCATGACGGCTGACAAACATCGCCGCCTTGTAGCGGGACAGATCCAGCCAGGCCTCATGCACCGCAGTGGCATCGGCCAGACCACGCACCTCAATCAGCGGCAACACCGGCGCATCATGGCCGATGGCCTGGAACCGGTCAGCCCACTGCTGCGCCTGCGGCTGCACCCGGGTCACGATGAGCCGCACGTTCACACCGGTTGACTGGCGGATCCGGCCAAATGCGCCAAAGTACCGCCTTGCGCCAGCACCTTGGCGCGCAGGTCATCCGCTACGCGCTGACCCAGATCGGTAGCACTGGCCAGATCACTCACCGGACCGCTCAAACATACACGCACCAGCGGCAACCGCCCCTCGGTATCACCCCAGGCCGCATCGATCGTCAGGGTGTCGTCGGCCAGCGTGGCGTAGGCCGCCAGCGGCATCGAACAACTACCCCCCATGGCACGACTCACGGCACGCTCTGCCGCCACGGCCAGCCAGGTGGTTCTGTGCACCAGCGGTGCCAGCGCCGCCACCACATCGGCACGATCGGAGCACACCTCAATGCCGAGCGCGCCCTGGCCCGCAGCTGGCAGCATCACCGAGGGTTCAAATACGGCACGAATGCGGGACGACAAGCCCAGGCGTTTGAGACCGGCCGCGGCCAGCACAATGGCGTCATACATGCCGTCGTCGAGCTTGCGCAGACGGGTGTCAAGGTTGCCACGCAAGGGCTCAATGCGCAGATCGGGTCGCTGGGAGCGCAGCAAGGCCACGCGGCGCAGGCTGGAGGTGCCCACCACCGCGCCTTGCGGCAAGGCATCCAGATTGGCATAGGTGTTTGACACAAAGGCATCGCGCGGATCTTCGCGCTCCATGACGCAGGCCAGACTGAAGCCCTCGGGCAGTTCCATCGGCACATCCTTGAGCGAATGCACAGCCAGGTCGGCGCGCTTTTCTTCCAGTGCCACCTCGAGTTCCTTGACAAACAGGCCTTTGCCACCGACCTGACTCAGGGCGCGGTCCAGAATCTGGTCCCCCTGGGTGGTCATGCCCAAAAGCGCAACCCGATGGCCCATGTCATTCAACAGGGATTGGACATGCTCGGCCTGCCACATGGCGAGGCGACTTTCTCTTGTTGCAATGGTGAATTGATGCATATTGATTGGCACAATGCCGTAACCTTTTCGTAATCTTGTTCAATCCGGGAATGCTAGCATGGCTTTTGCTTAAGCTATTTCCTACCGACTCTCAAAACTGCCATGCCCAAGCCCAACCCCGCACCCAAAAATACTGCCATCCCCAGCAGCGAGCGCCCACTGGTAGAAGACATCCGCCTGCTCGGGCGCATTTTGGGCGATGTGATTCGTGAACAGGAAGGCGAGGCTGCTTATGCCCTGATCGAGCAAATCCGCCAGCTCTCGGTCACCTTTCGCCGCCATGCCGACCCGGTGGCAGACAAGGCGCTCAACAAATTGCTGAAGTCCCTCAGCAGCGACCAGACCGTGAGCGTGGTGCGGGCCTTCACCTATTTCAGCCACTTGGCCAACCTGGCCGAAGACCGCCACCACATCCGCCGCCGCGCCGTGCATGAGCGTGCTGGCAGCATCCGCCCCGGCAGCATCGACATGACCCTCAAGCGCCTGAGCAGTGGCGGCATCACGCCGCAAGCCATCAGCGAGATGCTGGCTCACAGCTTTGTCTCACCCGTGCTCACCGCCCACCCCACCGAAGTACAGCGCAAAAGCATTCTGGACGCCGAACGCGCCATTGCCCAGCTGCTCACCGCACGCGACGACATCCTGGCACAGGCGGCCGCCAACAAGGTCGCGCACGATGCACTGACCCCGCGCGAATTGTCCAGCAACGAGGCCCAGTTGCGCGCCCTTGTGCTGCAGTTGTGGCACACCCGGCTGCTGCGTTTTACCAAACTGACGGTGGCCGACGAGATCGAAAACGCGCTGAGTTATTACGAATCCACCTTCCTGCGTGAAATCCCCAAACTCTATGCCAACCTGGAACAGGCCCTGGGGTCGCACCCGGTGCACAGTTTCCTGCGCATGGGCCAGTGGATTGGCGGCGACCGCGACGGCAACCCCAACGTCAACGCCCAAACCCTGACCCACGCTTTAAGCCGCCAATCGGACATGGCGCTCAGACACTACCTGACCGAGGTGCATTACCTGGGCGGCGAACTGTCGCTGTCTGCCATGCTGATGGACTTTCCGCCCGAGATGCAGGCGCTGGCCCAAAGCTCGCCCGACACCAACGAACACCGCAAGGACGAACCTTATCGGCGTGCCCTGATCGGCGTCTATGCGCGGCTGGCCGCCACCCTCAAGGACCTCAGCGGCGGTGAAGCCGCGCGCCATGCGGTGGCACCGCAAAACCCCTACCTGACACCCGAGGAACTGCTGCGCGACTTGCGTGTGATCGAATCGTCCCTGATCACGCAAAAGGCACAAGCCCTGGTCGGGCAAAGGCTGCAACCGCTGATCCGGGCGGTGGAAGTGTTCGGTTTTCACCTGGCCACGGTCGACCTGCGGCAAAGCTCGGACCAACATGAGGCGGTGCTGGCCGAACTGCTGGCCGTGGCCCGCATCACACCGCATTACGGGCAACTCGACGAAACCGCCAAACGGGCCCTGTTGATGGATTTACTCTGGGACGCGCGCCCGCTGCGCGTCATGGGCCATGCCTACAGTGCCCATGTGAACAGCGAAATCAGCATTTTCGAGACTGCCAAACAATCGCGCACCCTGTTTGGCACCCAGGCCATTCGCCACTACATCATCAGCCACACCGAAACCGTCAGCGACCTGCTGGAAGTGATGCTGCTGCAAAAGGAAGTGGGCCTGATGCAGGGCACGCTGGACGGCCATGCCAGTTGCGACCTGATCGTGGTGCCCCTATTCGAGACCATCGAAGACCTGCGCAATGCGGCCAGCATCATGCGCGAGTATTACGCCCTGCCCGGCGTGTTGGCGATGGTGCAACGCGGTGCGCCAGACCAGTATGGCGAGCAGGACATCATGCTGGGTTACTCTGACAGCAACAAGGATGGCGGCATTTTTACCAGCAACTGGGAGCTGTACCAGGCTGAAATATCGCTGGTGGACATGTTTGACGGCATCAACCAGAGCGCAGTCAGCCCGATCCGCTTGCGCATGTTCCATGGCCGTGGCGGCACCGTGGGGCGCGGTGGCGGCCCCAGCTTCGAGGCCATCCTGGCGCAACCCCCCGGCACCGTACGCGGCCAGATTCGCCTGACCGAGCAAGGCGAGGTGATTGGCTCCAAGTACGCCAACCCCGAAATCGGCCGACGCAACCTGGAAACCCTGGTGGCGGCCACGCTCGAAGCCACCCTGTTGCACCCGACCCAATCCGCTGAGCCCGCCTATCTGGAAACGGCGGCCGAACTGTCGCTATCGAGCATGGCGGCCTACCGCAAGCTGGTGTACGAAACCCCCGGCTTCACCGAATATTTCTTCGATGCCACACCGATCAGGGAAATTGCCGAACTCAACATCGGCTCACGCCCGGCCTCGCGCAAGGCGACACAAAAAATTGAAGACCTGCGTGCCATTCCCTGGGGGTTCAGCTGGGGCCAATGCCGCCTGACGCTGCCCGGCTGGTTCGGCTTTGGCAGCGCCGTGGAGACGTTTCTAAAGCCGCCCGGCGCCACCGCAAAAATCACCAGGCAACGCCTGGCGCTGCTACAACAGATGCAAAAACAATGGCCTTTTTTCAGCTCGCTGCTGTCCAACATGGACATGGTCATGGCCAAAAGCGACCTGGCCCTGGCCTCGCGCTACGCCGAGCTGGTGGCCGACAAACGCCTGCGCAAGAAAATCTTCAGCGCCATCGAGCTGGAATGGCAGCGCACCACGCGGGCACTGGAACTGATCACCGGCGACAAACAGCGCCTGACGCACAACGCGGCACTGCAACGCTCGATCCGCCACCGCTTTCCCTACATCGACCCGCTGCACCATTTGCAGGTGGAACTGGTACGCCGCTTCCGTGCCGGTCAGACCGACGCCCGGCTCAAACGCGGCATCCACATCTCGATCAACGGCATTGCCGCGGGGCTGCGCAATACGGGCTAGGCACCCGCCCTGAACCCGGACATTGACGAACCACCTCGATTGAGTTTCCTGAACTAACGGCACAACGTTCGCGGCCAGATCGCTGGTCGCATCTTGACTTTCCATGCTTCCCACCCCACGTCAAACGATGCCTGCCTTATGGTGGGGCGTCCTGCTCCTGATCAGTGCTGTCCTGGCTTGGGCGCTTACCACACTCCATTTACCGGCCGGGGTACTGCTCGGCTGCATGCTGGCGGGAATCCTGCTGTCTTCCCGGGATATTCGGCTGGGTGTCCCCAGGCCGCTGTTTGCGCTGGCGCAAGGTGTGCTGGGTTGCCTGATGGCCCAGAGCCTGCAACCCGCCACGCTGGCTCGGGTCGCGGCGGACTGGCCCCTCTTTCTGGGCGCAACCGTTTCGATCATCGCCGCCAGCGCCGGCCTGGGCTGGTTCCTGATGCGGCGCCAGGTGTTCCCTGGAACCACAGCGGTATGGGGCCTGGCACCGGGTGCGGCCTCAGCCATGGTCTTGATGGCGGAGGCCTATGGGGCCGATGTGCGGCTGGTCGCCTTCATGCAGTATTTGCGCGTTGCGGTGGTGACTGCGGTGGCCGCGCTTGTCGCCCATTTCTGGACCATCCAGACAGCGCCCCCCATAGCCCATGAAGTGCATTGGTTTTCGGTCCTCCATACAGGCAACCTGGGCTGGACCCTGGTGCTCGCCTTTGCCGTTTCAAGCCTGGCGCGCTGGCTGAAAATTCCGGGCGGCGCGATGGTGCTGCCGCTGATCCTGGGCGCGGCATTGCAGGCCATGGGCCTGCTGGTCATTGAATTGCCGCCCGCACTGCTGGCCGTTTCCTATGCCGTGATCGGCTGGAGCATCGGCCTGCGCTTCACACCCAGCATCCTGTGGCATGCCTTGCGTGCCCTGCCCGCCGTGCTGGGGTCGATCTTGGCGCTGATGGGGGTCGGTGTCGCCATTGCCGTGGGCCTGAACCAATGGGCGGGTTATGACCCGCTGACCGCCTATCTGGCCAGCAGTCCGGGCGGGGCAGATTCAGTGGCCATCATCGCCGCGACCAGTGCCGTCGATGCCGGCTTTGTGATGGCGATGCAACTGGCACGCTTTCTGATGGTGCTCGTCTGGGGTCCGCGCGTTTCGCAATTTATTGCCAGACAATCACGCACCGACCCATGAATTCTCCTGATCCTAGTTTTTCGGAAACCAAACCGTGCGAATCCTCCTGGCAGAAGACGAAAGCGAACTCGCCACTTGGCTGGTGCGAGCGCTGCAGCAGGTTGATTTTCAGGTCGACTGGGTCAATGACGGACGGCTGGTGCGCAGCGCCCTCAAAGGCACACGCTACGACGCCCTGATCCTTGACCTCGGTCTGCCCGGGCTGGGCGGACACGACGTCTTGGCTGACCTGCGTGAGGCCGATCATCGGTTACCCGTCCTGATCCTGACAGCGCGCGACTCCCTGGCCGAGCGGGTCAGCACCTTGCGCGAGGGTGCGGATGATTTTCTGGCCAAGCCGTTTGAACTGGCCGAACTGGAGGCGCGGCTTATCGCGCTGATCCGCCGGGCGCGGGGCAGCGAGCACCCGCGCTTCGCCTGCGGACCACTGGTTTTTGACGCCACCACCCGGCAGTTCACCCTGGCCCACGAGCCCTTGACGCTGACGCCGCGCGAACACGCAGCCTTGCGTGCGCTGATTCAACACAGTGGCGAACCCCTGTCCAAGCAGGACATCCTGGACCGGGTGTTCTCCGACGAGCAGGATGTGCATCCGGAAGCCATTGAAGTCCTGGTGCACCGGCTGCGCAAGCGCCTTGCGGGGCACCCGGTGCGCATCACCACGCTGCGCGGCCTGGGCTACGTGCTGGAGGAGGCCCACCCGTGAACCTGAACGCCTTGCACACCCTGAGCCTGCGGCGAACCTTGCTGCTGGTGCTTGTTCCCGGATTGTTGCTGGTCGGCGGCGCCGAAGTGTGGCTGACCTGGCGCACCGCCGTTGACGCAGCCAACGCCGCCTACGACCGATCGCTGCTTGGTGCCATCAAGGCCATGGACGCCAACATCTCAACCGCCAGTGGCGGACTCGGTGTCGAACTGCCGTATCGCTTGCTGGAGTTTTTCGAACTCACCGCCAATGGCCGGGTGTACTACCGTGTCGCCACGGAGGATGGCCTGGTGGACATTGGCAACGCCGACTTGCCGCCCCCGCCGCGGGTGCTGGTGTCCGAATCACCGCAATACAGCGACGCCACCTACTATGATGAACCGGTACGGGTTGGCTCATACGCCCGTGTACTCGACCCGCCACTGGCCGGGCAGGCTGCGGGGCAGCGCGTGATCATTCAAATCGCAGAAACACTGGAGTCGCGTCAGGCCTTCACGCGCGCGCTGGTACTGGAGTCGGTGGCGCGCGATCTGTTGCTGCTGGTCGTGGCCATTGGCTTGATGACAGGAGCGGTCGGCTGGGCACTACGGCCATTGACACGGCTGCGCAACGAAGTCGAGGCACGGTCTGCTCTGGACCTAACCCCCATTCTGCCGATGGGTATCCCCGCCGATGTGCTGCCGCTGGTCGAGGCGATCAACCACCATGTCGAACGCAGCCGCCAGCAAACCCAGGCACGCCAGCGTTTTGTAGAGGATGCCTCCCACCAATTGAGGACACCGCTTGCCACGCTGACCACGCAAATCGGATTTGCCTTGCGTGAGCCCGACCCGGCCAAGCAGCGCGAGGCACTGCTCGCGATCAAGACGCAGCTTGAAGAAACCGTGTGGCAGACCAATCAGATGCTGACACTGGCGCGCGTGGACAGCGCGGCGCTCAGGGCGGACACCCTGGATGTTTCCGAGCTTGTCGAAAAGACAACGCGCAAGTGGTGGCCGGCGGCACGTGAGTTGAACATCGACCTGGGATTTGAGCCTGACGCCGAGACCCTGCGTGTGGTGGCGGACGCCGCGCTGCTCCAGGAAGCCTTGTCCAATTTGCTGCATAACGCACTCAATTACACGCCGCGTGGCGGTCGGGTCACGGTCAAGCTGACGCACAGCGAATGCGAGGGGGTGATCAGCGTGATCGACAACGGCCCCGGCCTCCCCATGCAGGAGCGCGCCCACGCCGCTGATCGTTTTTTTCGGGGCAGTAACGCCTCACTGCAGGGTACCGGCCTCGGGCTGGCCATCGTGCGCTCCATCGCCGAACGACATGGGGGGGAACTGCGCCTGGACAGTGGTGCCAATGACCAGGGATTCGCCGCATCGATCGTCTTGCCGCGCCGGCCAACGGCCGGATAAGACAAGGGTTTTCCCTTATGAATTTGCATTTTTCCTGAAAGCACCCTGAAAGCACGACCCCGATAAAGTTCGCCCACTCCTGCCGCAGCGTCGTCCATGGCAGGGGATGTAACCCGAAAACTATTGGAGATACCATGCAACTGAAATCACCCCTCCTTTCACTGATCCTGGCCAGCGTTGCTGCTATTGGCACGGCCGGTCCGCTCGATAAGACCGAGTGCATTGCAGCGGCCAAGCCGGGCGGTGGCTTTGACCTCACCTGCAAACTGGCGCAGTCAGCGTTGATGCAAGGCAAGTACATTGCCGACCCGATGCGGATCTCCTACATGCCCGGTGGCATTGGTGCGGTGGCGTACAACACCATCATTGCGCAGCGCCCCGCCGAGGCCAACACCCTGGTCGCCTATTCGGGCGGCTCACTGCTGAACATTGCGCAAGGCAAGTTCGGTCGCTACAACGAAAACGATGTGCGCTGGGTGTCGGCGGTAGGCAGCGACTTTGGCGCGGTGATCGTGGCTGAGAACTCGCCTTTCAAGACCCTCAAGGACCTGATCGCAGCGGTCAAGACCGACCCGACCAAGGTGGTTTTTGGCGCCGGTGGTTCGATTGGCAGCCAGGACTGGATGAAGGCTGCGCTGACCGCACGCGCTGCCGGTCTGAACCCCAAGTCAATGCGTTTTGTGGCGTTTGAAGGCGGTGGCGAAGCCATCACGGCACTGCAAGGTGGCCATGTGCAGGTGTATTCGGGGGACGCCTCCGAGGCCGAAGAGCAGATCAAGGGCGGTGCCAAGATCCGCTTGCTGGCAGTCATGTCCGACAAGCGCCTGGAAGGCAGTCTGGCCAGCATACCCACGGCCAAGGAACAGGGCATGGATGTCGAATGGCCAATTGTTCGCGGCTTTTACGTTGGTCCCAAGGTCAGTGATGCGGACTACAAGGTCTGGGTCGATACCTTCAACAAGATGATGGCTACGCCTGAATTCAACAAACTGCGCGGTGAGCGTGGCCTGTTCAAGTTCGCCATGACGGGTGCTGAACTCGATGCTTATGTGAAAAAGCAAGTGACGGCCTACCGCGGCATGGCCGCTGAATTTGGCCTCAACGTCGCCAAGTAAACCCGTGTGATGACCTGACCCACGGGTCGGGTCAGGTTTAATTCAAGGAGACAAATCAATGAGCGACCGCATTCTTGGCGCGGTGTGCATTGCCGTGGGCGCCGGTATGGCCTGGGCAGCACGCGGCTATGTAGCGCCTATTTCTTACGAGCCCGTCGGCCCGAGTTCTTTCCCGATGCTGATGGCCGGGCTGATGGCTGCGGCCGGTGCCTGGCTGGTGGTGCGACCGGGGCCGCACGTCTTTGACATGCCACGCAGCCATTTGTTGCCGTTTGGCCTGTCGGTCTTCGCGGTGTTTATTTATGCGGGCTTGTTTCAGTTGCTGGGCTTTACCCTGGCCACGGCGCTGATGGCGCTGCCAGTGGGCATGGCCTTTGGTGGGGGCTGGAAAAAATCTCTGGCCGGTGGTGTCGGGCTGGGCTTGGTGCTCTACCTGCTGTTTGACAAATTGCTGGACGTGGTGTTGCCTACCGGCTTGCTGTCGTTCATTTTCGGAGGCCGCTGATGGATACGCTGCAATACCTGCTGACCGGCTTTGGCGTTGCCATGACGCCCAGCAACCTGATGGTGGCTGCCGTCGGTGCTTTGATCGGCACCATGGTCGGCATGTTGCCCGGGCTGGGTCCGATCAATGGTGTGGCCATCTTGATGCCCTTGGCCTTTGCCCTGCATCTGCCACCCGAGACCGCGCTGATCCTGCTGGCCGCTGTGTACATGGGGTGTGAGTACGGGGGGCGCATCTCGTCGATTCTGCTCAATGTGCCGGGCGACGCGGGTGCCATCATGACCGCGCTGGACGGCTACCCCATGGCCAAAAAAGGCATGGCCGGTGTGGCGCTGTCGATCTCGGCTTGGAGTTCGTTCGTTGGCTCACTGATCGCCACCATCGGCATCGTGTTGTTCGCGCCACTGCTGGCACGCTGGGCGCTGGCCTTTGGTCCGGCCGAATACTTTGCCTTGATGTGTTTTGCCTTTGCCTGCATCACCGGACTGATGGGTGAGGCACCGATGAAGGCGCTGCTGGCGGCCATCATTGGTCTGTCGCTGTCCACCATCGGGCTGGATTCCAACTCGGGCGTGTACCGCTTCACCGGCGACAACCTGCACCTGTCGGACGGCATCCAGTTCATTGTGGTGGTGATTGGCGTATTTTCGATCAGCGAGATTTTGCTAATGCTGGAGATGCACCACAGCAGCGACGGCATGCTCCAGGTGACCGGACGCTCGTTGTTCAACTTCAAGGAAATGCTGCTCACACGCTGGGTCATCGTGCGTTCGGCGGTATTGGGTTTTGTGGTGGGTGTGTTGCCGGGTGCCGGTGCGACGATCGCCAGCGCCATGGCTTACTCCACCGAAAAACGCCTGTCGGGTGCCAGTGGCCAGTTTGGCCAGGGTGACATCCGCGGTGTGGCGGCCCCTGAGGCGGCCAACAATGCCTCGGCTGCTGGCTCGTTTGTGCCGATGCTCACCTTGGGTGTGCCGGGCTCTGGTACCACTGCCGTGATGGTGGGGGCGCTGTCGCTCTACAACATCACCCCCGGCCCGGCCTTGTTCACGCAAAACCCGACGCTGGTGTGGGGCCTGATCGCCTCGATGTTTGTGGCCAATGTGCTGCTGCTGCTGATCAATATCCCGATGGTGGGTGTGTTCACCCGGGTGCTGCGCATGCCCAACTGGGCGCTGGTGCCAGGCATCCTGGCCGTGAGTGCGGTGGGGGTCTATTCGGTCCATGCCACCACCTTCGACTTGATGCTGATGTCGGCCTTTGGTGTGGTGGGTTTCCTGCTGCGCAAACAGGGCGTGCCGATGGCGCCGCTAATTCTGGGGTTTGTGCTGGGTGACATGATGGAGCAAAACCTGCGCCGCGCACTGTCAATCACCAACGGCGAACTGGGCATTTTGATCGAGAGCCCGATTTCCATGGGCTTGTGGATCGGCGCCGTGGCGATGATCGCCGTACCACCGATCATGCGCCTGAGAGCGCGTCGCGCCGTTCCACCAGCTTGAGCAGCACCAGCAGCCCGGCACCCAGCGCCATGACGGCGGCCGCCACGTACAAGCCGGCGTTGTAGCTGCCAAACTGGGCGCCGATCTGGCCGGTGACGGCCGGGCCGATGATTTGCGCGACGCCGTAGGACAGCGTCATCTTGCCCATCATCTTGGCGGGCATGCCGGGGTAGTAGCGCCCGGCCATGCTCAGCACCAGGCTCACCATGCCAATGAAGGTGCCGCCAAACAGCAGGGAACCCAGCATCGCGGCCCACAGTCCCGGCACCAGCACCGGCAGCAAAATGCCCACAATCTGCAGCAGCGCGGCCAGAATCAGCGCGTTCAGGTCGCCGCTGCGGCGGGCGATGAAATCCCAGTTGATGCAGGCCGGCGCCGCCCCGATGCCGATCGCCAAAAACACCAGATTGCCCCAGCCGTGCAGACCGGGCAGCTGGTTCACGATGGCGACAATGAAGGTCACGCTGACCACATAACCAAAGCCGGCACAAAAGTAGGCCGCCATGAACACCCGCAAATACAGGCTGCTTGGCGGCTGGTCCTGCAGCTTCTGGCCGCTGGTGGTGAGACCGCTGGTGTCGGGCGGGGGCAGCCAGCGCAGCGCCGGCACCAGCAGCAGGCAGCCCAGGGCGGTGAAGGCAAACCATTGTTCGCGCCAGTCCAGCCAGGGGGTGAACAGCATCACCGCGCCGGCGCAGCCGGCGATGCCCAGGCCGATGCCGGCAAAGTGAATGCCCAGCTCGCTACGGTGGTTATGGCGAATCAGCCAGTTCATGATGAGCCCGGTGCCCAACAGCATGCCCGCCGCGCTGGTCAGGCCCGCCACATAGCGTGAGATGGCCCACACCAGCAGATTCGTGCTCAGGCCCATCATCAGCGTGCTGACAATGGCCAGCACCATGCCGATGCGATAAAGCCGGTCTTTCAGCACCAGGCTGCTGATGCGCGAGGCCATCAGCGCACCCGTCAGGTACCCGGCGTAGTTGATGGCTGCCAGCCAGCCAGCCTCTGCCACGCCCAGGCCGGCCTGTTGCTGCATCAGCGGCAACAGCGGCGTGTAGGCAAAACGGGCCACACCCAGCACCAGAATCAGGCTAAAAATGCCGGCACTCAGCACTTTGAGGCGTGTGACAGTATGTGCCATGAGCCTCACACCGCACTCACCAGCGCCCGCACAGCGGCAAACTGGCGGCGTGAAACAAACAGCGCCTCCGCCACCCCATCCAGCCGCACCGCCCAGCCCTCGCCCTCTTCGGGGTCATGGTGTTTTTCCAGCGCCCGCACGGCACGCCGGGCCACCAGCGCATTGCGGTGAATGCGAATGAAACGACTGCCATAACGGGCTTCCAGCTCGGACAGCGTGCCTTCCAGCAGATAACTGCGGCTGGCCGTGCGCACCGTGATGTACTTGAGCTCGGCTTTCAGGTACAGCACCTGCGCCAGCGGCACCCGCTCGGCACGGCCGCGCTCCTGGATCACCAGGACGTCCTCGACCACGTCCGTGGCCGTGTCCTGCGCCTGCCGTGTCACCCGGGCAATCTTTTGCAACGCGGCCTGCAAGCGCTCGAACCGCACCGGCTTGGTCAGGTAGTCCAGCGCCTCCAGCTCGAAAGCCTGCACGGCATGTTCGGCATAAGCCGTCACAAAAACCACCGCAGGCGGATGGGGCAAGCGGCGCAGCGCCTGCGCCAGCATCAGCCCATCGGCACCCGGCATGTGGATGTCAGCCAGCACCGCATCGACCTCGTGGTGCTGCAAAAAATCGATCGCCTGCACCGCATTGGCGGCCTCACCCAGCACCTGCGCACCGGGCTGCATGCAATCGCCCAGCAAGGTTTTCAGACGGCTGCGCGCCAGGCTTTCGTCGTCCACCAGCAACACGCGGAGGGTCATGCGGGCACCTCGGCCCTGACCCGGCGCGGCGTTCTCGGCCAGGGTTGCGGCTGCGTCGTGGAAGACCGATAAAATTTGGGGTTCTTGCATGCATCTGCCTGATTGGTGGCCCACTTGGTCACTGGGGCCATTATTGATGATTCTCGGGCAACCCGCCCTCCTCTTAACTTTGATCCGCGATGAGCCAAAACCAATTCGACAAAAAGTCCCAGGCCTGGTCGGCGCTGTTTTCCGAACCCATGAGCGATCTGGTCAAGCGCTACACCTCCAGCGTGTTTTTTGACAAACGCCTGTGGCAGGCCGACATCACCGGCTCGCTGGCGCACGCGGACATGCTGGCGGCACAAGGCATCATCAGCGCCCAGGACCTGGCGGACATCACGCGCGGCATGGCGCAGATCACCGCCGAGATCGAGTCCGGCGCGTTCGAGTGGAAGCTCGATCTGGAAGACGTGCACCTCAACATCGAGGCGCGCCTGACCCAGCTCGTGGGCGACGCCGGCAAGCGCCTGCACACCGGGCGCTCGCGCAACGATCAGGTGGCCACCGATGTGCGGCTGTGGCTGCGCGGTGAAATCGACCTGATCAGCGCCCTGCTGACGGAGGTGCAGCAATCGCTGCTCGAGGTGGCCGAGCAGCATGTCGACGTCATCCTGCCCGGCTTCACCCACCTGCAAGTGGCGCAACCGGTGAGCTTTGGCCACCACCTGCTGGCCTATGTGGAGATGTTCAGCCGCGACGGCGAGCGCATGGCCGATGTGCGCCGCCGGGTCAACCGCCTGCCGCTGGGCGCCGCCGCACTGGCTGGCACCAGCTACCCACTGGACCGCGAGCGGGTGGCCCGCGCCCTGGGCATGGTCGACGCGCAGGGCCAGGCGCAGGTGTGCCAGAACTCGCTGGATGCAGTGAGCGACCGCGACTTCGCCATCGAATTCACCGCCGCCGCCAGCCTGTGCATGGTGCACATCAGCCGCCTCAGCGAAGAGCTCATTCTGTGGATGAGCCAAAACTTTGGCTTCATCAAAATAGCCGACCGCTTCACCACCGGCAGCTCCATCATGCCGCAGAAGAAAAATCCCGATGTGCCTGAACTCGCGCGCGGCAAGACCGGCCGGGTCGTGGGTCACCTGATGGGCCTGATCACGCTCATGAAAGGCCAGCCGCTGGCCTATAACAAAGACAACCAGGAAGACAAGGAGCCGCTGTTTGACACCGTGGACACGCTCACCGACACGCTGCGCATTTTTGCCGAGATGATCGGCGGCCAGTTGAACCCGGCCAGCGGAAAAAAGGAAGGCGGCATCACGGTGAACGCCCCTGCCATGGAGCAGGCCGCCTTGCGCGGCTACGCCACGGCCACCGACCTGGCCGACTACCTGGTCAAGAAAGGCCTGCCGTTCCGTGACGCCCACGAAACCGTGGCCCATGCGGTCAAGGCGGCCATCAGCCACCAGGTGGACTTGTCAGAACTGCCGCTGGCGGTGCTGCAAGGGTATAACCCGAACATCGAAAAAGACGTGTATGAAGTGTTGAGCCTGCGCGGTTCGCTCAACGCCCGCGACATCCTGGGCGGCACCGCACCCAATCAGGTGCGTGCACAAATTGCCAGGCACCGGGTCCGACTGGGCTGAACCCATGACCACACCTGAAACCACCGAGCCGATTCCCCCTTACACCACCGGCTGGCGTCTGGCGACCATCGTCTGCCTGGTGATCCTGGCCGTGGCAGCGGCCAGCGGGGTCGGCATGTACGAGATGTTCAACGCCCAGATCGGCCACCTGCAGGCCAAGCTCAAGAACGTGCCGCAAACCAAGTACATCGCGGTGCTGCTCGACGCCCAACAGGCACCCGGCGTGCTGGTCACCTTTGACCCGCAGGACGGCTTGTTGCAGTTGCAGCGCCTGACCGACATCAAGGAAGGGCCCAACGACAGCCTCCAGTTGTGGGACACCAGCGTCAGCGGTCAACCCCAATCGCTGGGGGTGCTGACACCCAAGCTCAAGACCGCCCAGTTGCCGGTGACCGAAAAAGCCCTGGCCACGGTGCGGCAGCTGGCGATCAGTGTCGAAAACCGCGGTGGCGCCGAGCCAGGCGCGCAACCGCTGCAGCCTTACCTGTACCGCGGCGCGCTGATCCTGAAAGCTTTTTAAAAGACCTGAGACCTTGCGGGACAGACCAAGATTTGCGAAGCAAATTTGCTCTGTCCTCAACTGATTAGGATTCAGACCACTCCCGCAACGATGTGCTCTGACCCCAACTAATTAACCCCGAACCGCCCTGGCGCAAGCGCAGCCTGACGCACACCCAGCGCCGCCATGGCGGGCGGTACCGGGTGACCGCGCAGCAGGGCCGCTGTCAGTTCACCCATGGCGGGTGCGGTCTGGATGCCGTAACCGCCCTGCCCCGCGAGCCAGAAAAAACCCGGTGCATCCGGCGCAAAGCCGAGCACAGGCGTCTTGTCAGCGACAAACGAACGCAAACCCGCCCATTTGCGCCGTACCTGCCGGATCTGCAAGGTGGTGGCCGTCTCCAGCCGGTCCACGGCAATCGCCACATCGAGTTCTTCGGGTTGCACATCCTGCGCCGACACCGGGTCGGCATTGGCCGGGGAGACCAGCAACAAGCCGGCCTCGGGCTTGAAATAAAAGGTCTCGGCAGCATCAATCACCAGGGGCCAATCCTGCATTTGCACCGACGCCGGCACCTCACAGGTGAACGCGGTGCGACGCATCGGTACCAGTCCCACCGGTCTGACGCCAGCCAGTTGTGCCAATTCGTCACACCAGGCACCGGCGGCATTGACCAGGATGGGGGCGCTGAACGACCCTGCCGCAGTGTCCACACACCAGGCCCGGCCGTCATGCCTGATCCGGCTCACGCCCGCGTCGCACACGAGTTGCGCCCCGGCCGCCTTGGCACCGCGCAGAAAACCCTGGTGAATGCCATGCACGTCCATGTCCATGGCATCGGGCTCAAACACGCCAAAGACGGCGGCCTCGGGGTGCAGCACCGGCACCCGCTGCATGATCTGCGCTTGCGTCCACCATTCGATGTTGGGGACCAGGGCGCGCATGGCGTCCAGCGTTTGGCGCAGCGCGTCGTGCTCGGCTGCGCCGCCCACGATCAAGGCGCCGCGTGGCGTGACCAGCGGATAGGCTGAAAAGCCCTCGGGTGGCTGGAAGTAAAAAGGCCTGGAAGCCGTGGTGATAGCGCGCACCGTGGCGTTGCCATAAGTTTCCGAATAGAGCGCAGCCGAGCGCCCGGTGGCATGGTAGCCAGGCTGCGGCTCACGCTCCAGCAGCACCACCTTGGCATGGGGTGCCAGAAAGTAGGCCGCCGAAGCGCCAGCCATGCCGGCACCGATGATGAGAACGTCTGTGGTTTGCATGGTTTTCAATCGGGATAGCTCATGCAAACACTGTAACGCGTGTCAGTCCACTTTCTGGATCGGCACGTAAATCTCGCCACCGGCACGCTTGAACGCATCCGACATGGAGGCCATGCCTTCGGTCATCGCCTGCTCATCGCTGACGCCCTTGTCCTTGGCGTAGTCGCGCACCTCCTGCGAAATTTTCATGGAGCAGAACTTGGGCCCGCACATGGAGCAGAAATGCGCCACCTTGGACGCGTCCTTGGGCAAGGTTTCGTCATGGAAGTCGCGCGCGGTGTCGGGATCCAGCGACAGGTTGAACTGGTCCAACCAGCGGAATTCGAAACGCGCTTTCGACAAGGCGTCATCGCGCGTCCGCACGCCGGGGTGGCCCTTGGCGACGTCGGCCACGTGCGCCGCAATCTTGTAGGTGATGATGCCGACCTTGACGTCGTCGCGGTCCGGCAGACCCAGGTGCTCCTTGGGCGTCACGTAGCACAGCATGGCAGTGCCGAACCAGCCGATCATGGCGGCGCCGATGCCGCTGGTGATGTGATCGTAGCCGGGCGCGATGTCGGTGGTCAGCGGGCCCAGGGTGTAAAACGGCGCCTCGTGGCAGTGCTTGAGCTGCTCCGTCATGTTGGCCTGCACCATGTGCAGGGGCACGTGGCCGGGGCCTTCGATCATGACCTGCACGTCCTGCTGCCAGGCTTTCTGCGTCAGCTCGCCCAGCGTGCGCAGTTCAGCAAACTGGGCTTCGTCGTTGGCGTCAGCGCCCGAGCCGGGGCGCAGGCCGTCGCCCAGCGAGTAGCTCACGTCATAGGCCTTGAGAATCTCGGTCATTTCATCAAAATGGCTGTAGATGAAATTCTCCTTGTGGTGGGCAATGCACCACTTGGCCATGATCGAGCCGCCGCGCGACACGATGCCGGTCACACGCTGCGCCGTGAGGTGGATGAAAGCCAGACGCACGCCGGCGTGCACGGTGAAGTAATCCACACCCTGCTCGGCCTGCTCGATCAACGTGTCGCGGAAGATTTCCCAGCTCAGGTCTTCGGCCACACCGCCCACTTTTTCCAGCGCCTGGTAGATTGGCACGGTGCCGATGGGCACCGATGCGTTGCGCAAAATCCAGTCGCGCGTGGTGTGGATATTTTTGCCGGTGGACAGGTCCATGACCGTGTCGGCGCCCCAGCGCGTCGACCAGACGAGTTTCTCGACTTCTTCCTCGATGCTCGACGTGACGGCCGAGTTGCCGATGTTGGCGTTGATCTTGACCAGGAAATTGCGGCCGATCGCCATCGGCTCGACTTCAGGGTGATTGATGTTGGCCGGGATGATGGCGCGGCCGCGCGCGATTTCGTCGCGCACGAACTCGGGCGTCATCACTTTGGGAATGGCCGCGCCGAAGCTGTTGCCGGCCAGGCGCTGTTCGCGCTCGGCGTTGGACAGGTACTGCGCCATCCAGGCCTGTTTCTGGTTTTCGCGGATCGCCACGTATTCCATTTCGGGGGTGATGATGCCGCGGCGGGCATAGTGCATTTGCGACACATTGGCGCCCGCCCGGGCACGCCGCGGGGTACGTTGCAGCCCGCTGGCTTGCGCGCGCAAGGCCGCCAGCGCTTCGGATTCGCCGGTTTTCAGGCCATCGTCCAACGCAAATGGGGCGCGCCCGGTGTAACACTCGGTGTCGCCACGCGCTTCAATCCACGGGCTGCGCACACCAGGCAGACCCTGGCGCACGTCGATGTCGGCATTAGGGTCGGTATAGGGACCGGAGGTGTCGTACACCGTGACTGCCTCGCCATTGCTCTGCATGATTTCACGCATCGGCACCTGGATATCGGCTCGCGAGCCGGGCACATAAATTTTGCGCGAGGCCGGCAAGGGCTCGCGCGTCAAACGCATCAACTGACTGAATTTGTCGGGGGCATTCATGGGATTGATCTCCTGTTGGGTTGAAAACAGCGCGGGAGTTTGGGCAACCAAGCTGCAAACAGGACAAGATCAAACGCGACAGGTCACTGGTTGACCCATGATGCCCGTGTGGCAGGAAACATGGCAATGACAAAACGCTTGGCACTTCTTACGCCGGTATCAACCGGATCAAGTTCGCGGGTTTGGAAGTCCATCTCAGTGCTGACACAGCACACCCCGGGCAGGCCACAGTGTAAGTGAAGGGCTGTCCCGTTTTTCGCCCCCGCACCTCGTTACCATGGAGGCCCTGTCCAGGAGCCCTCTTATGCCCGTGATCACCCAGATTGAAGACCTTCGCGTACTGGCCCAAAAACGCGTGCCGCGCATGTTCTACGAGTATGTCGACACCGGTTCGTGGACCGAGAGCACCTACCATGCCAATGCGGATGATTTTCAAAAAATCAAACTGCGCCAGCGGGTCGCCATCAACATCGAAAACCGCAGCACCGCCAGCACCATGATTGGGCAAAACGTGGCCATGCCGGTCGCCCTGGCACCCACCGGCCTGACCGGCATGCAGTGCGCAGACGGTGAAATCAAGGCCGCCAGGGCAGCCAAAAAATTCGGTGTACCGTTCACCCTGTCCACCATGAGCATTTGCTCGATCGAAGACGTGGCCAGGGAAACCGGCGGGCATCCGTTCTGGTTTCAGCTCTATGTGATGCGTGACCGCGACTACATCGCCCGCCTGATTGACCGCGCCAAAGCGGCCAATTGCTCGGCATTGATGCTGACGCTCGATTTACAAATCAGCGGCCAGCGCCACAAGGATCTCAAGAATGGACTGTCGGTACCGCCCCGGCCCAGCCTGCCCAACTGGGTCAACATGATGACCAAAGTGCACTGGGGGCTGGGCATGCTGAGCACCCGGCGACGCAACTTTGGCAACATCGTCGGCCACGTCAAGGGCATCGACAGCATGGGCAGCTTGAGCGAGTGGACGGCCAAACAGTTTGACCCGACGCTGAGCTGGAATGATGTGGCGTGGATCAAGCAACGCTGGGGCGGCAAGCTGATCCTGAAAGGCATCCAGGACGTCGAAGACGCCCGGCTCGCCGCTGCATCCGGGGCCGATGCGCTGGTGGTGAGCAACCATGGCGGGCGCCAGCTTGATGGCGCGGAAAGCAGCATTCGCGCCCTGCCCGCCATCGTCGATGCGGTGGGCAGCCAGATCGAGGTGCACATGGACGGCGGCATTCGCAGTGGCCAGGATGTGCTCAAGGCGCGTGCCCTGGGCGCCCGCGGCACCTACATTGGCCGCGCCTTCCTGTACGGCCTGGGCGCCATGGGCGAAGCCGGTGTAACCAGGGCGCTGGAGATCATCCACAAGGAGCTCGATCTGACCATGGCCTTTTGCGGCCACACGCACGTTGACAACGTGGACAAGAGGATTTTGTTGCCAGGGACCTACCCCGCTTAGGAACCAGAACAATCCTGGCACCCTGATTGCGATCCTTTTCAAACCATGACGGATGAACTCAGCTTGCCTTGGTTGGGGATTCAGCCGTTTTTTTGGACTACAAGTCTTGGGCAAAGTTTGCCCGCGTTGCCTCAAGCGATTGCACCGGAACACTGATCCCGGTTTGGTCGTTAATCATTTCGATCACCGTCGGCAAGAGTGTGCGATCCGTTTGGGCCGAGGAATGCCATAGCCTTGAACGCATCAGCGCTTTGGGACAATGCAGATAGGCGGCGTCAACCTTGACTTCCATGACCAGTTTGGGCGGACGTTGCTCGTTGGCAAAATAACCGATAAACGCCTCAGCACAGGACAGGCGTGCCGCACCATTGATGCGCAAAGTCTCGTCAAATCCGGGGATCAGGAAGAGCAAACCGACCTGTCCGGTTTCGATGATATTTTCAAACGTATCGAGTCGGTTGTTGCCTGGGGCATCCGGGATGAGCAGGGTCTGTTCGTCGCATACTTTGACAAAGCCGGGAACGCCACCGCGTGGGGAGGCATCCATTGCCAGCGACCGGCTGGCACTGGCAATAACGACAAAAGGGGAAAGCTGGATAAATCGCTGGCAGTGGACATCCAGAGCCGAGAGCTGTTTTTTGATGATGCGCTCTTTGGGGGCGGGGTAGATGGCGCGGAGTTGCTGCTCAGTTTCAATGTCCATGGCGGATCAGGTCCAACTCAGACCACCTGTAAATGGTGCGTCACCAGCTTGAAGTCGGGGTCTTCTGGGAAGGACTTGACGACAAAGCCCAGCCCTTTCATGAGCTTGAGCATGTTGGGGTTGTTGGCCAGCACCAGGCCCTCGATCTCGGTCAGGCCTTTCTCACGGGCGAAGTCCATGATTGACAGCATCAAGCGTGAACCCAGGCCACGCCCCTTGAACTCGTCGGCCACCACCAGCGAAAACTCGCAGCTTGCGCGATCCGGGTTGGTGATGTAGCGCGACACGCCAATGATCCGCGTGGCCGCCACGGTTTCCCCTTGCGCATTGGTGACTTCTTCGGTGATGAGTGCCACCAGCGCCATTTCCCGGTCATAGTCAATCAGCGTGAAGCGCGACAGCATGGTGGCCGGCAGTTCCTGCATGCTCGACACAAAGCGGAAATAACGGCTCTCGGGTGACAGGCTGCGCACAAAATCCTGCAGCATGGTGGCATCGTCTGGATGGACCGGGCGCACAATGTACTCGCCGCCGCCGGCCAAGGGACACAACTGCTCGTGCTGCGACGGGTAAGGCAGGATGGCCAGGTGGTTGTAATGGCGTACTGACGGCGCGGCGTTGTCCACCACAATGCGGGCATCCACGGCCAGCGCACCGGTTTCATCAACGATGATGGGGTTGATGTCCATCTCACGCAGTTGCGGCAATTCGCACACCATCTCCGACACGCGCAGCAAGATCTGCTCCAGCGCCTCCATGTCGACCGCCGGCGCGCCGCGCCACACCCCCAGGGTTTCCGCCACCCGCGAACGCTCGATCAGGCGGCGGGCCAGGAACTGGTTCAGCGGTGGCAGTTCCATGGCACGGTCGTTGATGAGTTCAATCATGGTGCCACCGGCACCAAAGGCGATCACCGGGCCAAACGGTTCGTCGGTCACCAGCCCCACGCAGACCTCACGGCCGCGCTTCTGGTTCGCCATGTTCTGGATCGTTATCCCGTTGATGCGGGCGTGGGGTTGCAATTTGGTCACCGTCTGGATCATGGCGAGGTAGGTGTCGCGCACACTGGTGGCATTCAGAATATTGAGCGCCACGCCCTGCACGTCGGACTTGTGGCTGATGTCCGGCGAGTCGATCTTGAGCGCCACCGGAAAACCCAGTTGGGTGGCAATCATCATGGCTTCATTGGCACTGCGCGCCAGAATCGTCTTGGTCACCGGGATATGAAAAGCCGCCAGCAGCGCCTTGGATTCCATCTCGGTGAGTACCTTGCGGCGTTCGGCCAACACGCTCTCGATCAGCAGTCGGGCGCCTTCCACATCAGGCTTTGCCAGGTCGGACAACGGGGGAGGTGTTTGCTGCAGCAACTGCTGGTTTTGGTAGAAAGAGGCAATATTGCCAAACGCACCCACTGCCGCCTCCGGCGTGCGAAAGGTGGGAATGGCGGCGTCGTTCAGAATTTTCCGGGCATCTCCCACCGTGGCATCGCCCATCCAGCATGTCAGCAAGGGTTTGCTGACATAACGATTGAAGTTGGCCATGGCGCTGGCCACGGCATCACCATCAGAGCCCATTTTGGGCGAATAAATGACCAGAATACCGTCAATCTGGGGCGCTTTGCTGACGGCCTCGATGGCGAGCCGGAAATGTTCCGGTCCGGCTTCTTCCGAAACGTCAATCAAATCAGCCAGGGTGGCCAGGGGCGGCATTTGCGGCTTGATGGCCAGGGCTTGCTCAGACGTGAGCCGCCCCATCGTCAGATTGATTTCACTCACCCAATCAGCGGCCAGCACACCCGGGCCACCGCCGTTGGTGATGATGGCCAGGCGCTTGCCCACCGGCTTGTAACGCGAGGCCAGGCACTTGGCTGCAGAGAACAGGGCCACAAACGATCGCACCCGCACCGCACCGGCACGCCGCAGTGCGGCATCAAAGACGTCATCGCTCCCCACAATGGTGCCCGAATGGGTCAAGGCCGCCTGATTGCTGGCAGCCTTGCGCCCGGCCTTCAGCACCACCACCGGTTTGGCGTTGGCCGCCGCGCGCAGCGCGCTCATGAAGCGCCGGGCATTGGTGATGCCTTCCATGTAAATCACGATGCTGTGTGTTTTGGCGTCCGATGCCAGAAAATCCAGCACCTGGGCCATGTCCACCGCGGTATTGGGTCCGAGCGACACCACCGTTGAAAAGCCAACCGCGTTCTTTTTAGCCCAATCCAGAATCGCTGCCGTTAGCGCCCCCGACTGCGACACCAGCGCCAGTGGCCCCTGCGATCCCAGCTCACCCGCCACACTGGCGTTGAGCTGCAGGTGCGGCCGCTGAAAACCCAGACTGTTGGGGCCCAACAGATAAATGCCGTCCCGCGTCGCCATTTTGTGCAGATCGGCTGCCAGAGCGGCCTCAATGCCGCTGGAAATCACCAGGGCTGAACGGCATTTGATGCGCCCGGCAATTTCCAAAGCGGCCGCAACCTCGGCGGCCGGCAGCGCAATGATGGCCAAGTCGGCATTGACAGCGGCCAGGTCGGCCAGGGTGCCACTGGCATGAATGTCGAGGAAAATCAGTCTACCGGTAAAGCGCTGGGCCGAAATGGTCTGGTGCAGCACGCGTGCCTGCGGCGTGAGGGTGTCGGGCTCCTCGGGCTTGCCGGCAAACACCACGATCGAGGCCGGTGAAAACAGAGAACTCAAAAAATGCTTGTCCATGAAGCCACCTATTGACAAATAGTCCTTGTTGCAAATGAGGCTGAGCTTAACCGGAATGGCGTGATCTTTTTTGACCTGGCTCATGAGAGATACAGGCAATTGCACCACTTTATGCCACATTGCGCCCAAGCCCACAAGCCGGCCCCATTTGCCCCGAAAATCAGGGCGTCATGAACACTCCACGGACTGCCCCGCTACGCCGCATTGCCCACCTGGACATGGACGCGTTTTATGCGTCCGTGGAGTTGCTGCGTTACCCCCAGCTCAAAGGGCTGCCACTCGTCATTGGCGGTGGGCGCAGGCCGCAGGACGACGATCTGAAAGAACGCCAGGGCGAGCGCCCCCTGCACAAAATCCCGGTGAACGATTTTCCCCGACTGCAGGACTACAGCGGGCGCGGTGTCATCACCACCGCCACGTATGCGGCGCGCCAGTTTGGCGTGGGCTCGGCCATGGGGCTGATGAAGGCAGCCAGGCTCTGTCCCGAGGCGATTTTGCTGCCGGTCGACTTTGCCGCCTACCGGCACTATTCCCGCGCCTTCAAGGACATCATCCTGGACATCGCCCCGCTGATGGAAGACCGCGGCATTGACGAGGTGTACATCGACTTTACCCAGGTCCCCGGCGGCCAGCGCGAAGGTGGCCGGGTGCTGGCGCGACTGATCCAGAAAGCCATTTTTGACGCCACCGGGCTGACCTGCTCTGTGGGCGTGGCACCCAATAAGCTGCAGGCCAAAATGGCCAGCGAATTCAACAAACCCAATGGCATCGCCATCGTGTTCGAGGACGATCTGGAAAGCAGGATCTGGCCGCTGGCCTGCCGCAAAATCAACGGCATCGGACCCAAGGCCGATGAAAAACTGAAGCAACTGGGCATCCACACCATCGGCGAGCTGGCGCAAAAAGACGTGGGCTGGCTGATCGACCACTTTGGCCAGAAAACAGGCGCCTGGATGTTTGACGCCGCCCACGGCGTGGACTCCCGCCCCGTGGTGCTGGAAAGTGAGCCTGTGTCCATCAGCCGCGAAACCACGTTTGAGCGCGACCTGCACGCAGTGCGCGACAAAGCCGAGCTGGGTGCCATTTTTACCCGCCTGTGCGAACAGGTGGCACAAGATCTGGTGCGCAAAGGCTATGTCGGCAGAACCATCGGCATCAAGCTGCGTTATGACGATTTCAAAAGCGCCACCCGTGACACGACGCTGCCCCATTACACCGCCGATGCGGCCACGATCCGCCACCATGCCGGCCACTGCCTCAAGCGGGTGCCGTTACAGCAAAAACTGCGCCTGCTGGGGGTGCGCGTGGGCTCCCTGATGACAGCGTCAGAACACAAGCTCTGGCGCCAGAACGAAGCCCCCCTGCATCAGGTGCAAACCGCAATGGATCTGGAACTCCCTGGCGAAGACCTGCCTGAGAGCACCTCGGCGGCGCCACCATAATTTGAGCCGACCGATACGCTGGAAGCCGACAGGGTTCGGATCAGGGCCTTTTCTGGCTCGTTCAAAGGCAAAGCTGCCGGGCCGCCCGATCGATTTCGGCGCGCAGCTCGGTGTAGTTCAGCGTCACAGGAAACTGGGGAAACTCGTCGATCACGTTCTGCGGTGGGTGAAACAGGATGCCGGCATTGGCCTCGGCCAGCATCGCGGTGTCGTTGTACGAGTCGCCTGCGGCAATCACGTTGAACTTCAGTTCACGGAAGCGCTGTACCGCTTCTTTTTTCTGGTTCGGCATACGCAGGTGGTAGTTCACCAGAAAGCCATTGGCATCGGCTTCCAGCTTGTGACAGAACAGCACCGGCATGTTGAGCTGGGCCATCAGCGGCATGGCAAATTCGTAGAAAGTGTCTGACAGGATGATGACCTGGTAGTCGCGCCGCAACGCGTCCAGAAAGTCGCGTGCCCCGGCCATCGGTCCCATCTCCGAAATCACCTGTTGAATATCGGGCAGGCCCAGTTGGTGGGTCTTGAGCAGGTCCAGCCGGTACCTCATCAACTTGTCGTAGTCGGGCTCGTCGCGGGTGGTGCGCGATAGTTCCGGGATACCGGTACGACGGGCAAACTCGATCCAAATTTCAGGGACGAGGACACCTTCAAGGTCAAGACAAACGAGCTGCACTGAGATTCTCCATGGATGGGTAGCCAAAAATGACCATGTTAACGTCAAAAAACGTCGTCATTGCGATACGCAAGCGAGGCAATCCATGACTTCCGACGGCATGGACTGCCGCGCTACGCCCGCAGTGACGGGGTCTGGTTGAAGGCTCTTGCGCTGTACCGGGACAGCGTCAGACGCTGCTTTCGTCCAGCGTCGCTTCTTCCAGGTGGCGGGTATCGCCCCAGCCCACCAGCGTGAGGCTTTCGGTCGTCCACAGCAGGCGGTTGATGGCAGCGTTGCCCAGGTGCCAGGTGCGCGGGGCTTGCAGTTCCTGACCAGTGGCCAGCCGGTACAGCACGTCCAGCACACCGCCGTGGGCAACCAGCACGATTTGGCCACCCAAATGTTGTTGTGCCATGACCGCCAGCGTGCGGCTGATGCGTTGGCGCAGGGCCAGCAGCGATTCGCCGCCAGGTGGTGCCCAGTCGGGCTCCCGCTTGCGCCAGCGCAGCGCGTCGTCGGGCCACTGCGCTTCAAGCTCGACATAGGTCTTGCCTTCAAAACTGCCAAAGCAGCGCTCACGCAAATCCCGGCTGGCCACCATCGGTGCCTCGGTGGTTTGCGCGATGGCGTTAGCGGTATGCCAGGCGCGTTGCAGGTCGCTGGTGTAGATGGCCTGGACAGCTTCACCAGCCAGTGCGCGCGCAACTTGCCCGGCCTGCCAGGCGCCTTTGGTGTTGAGCCCAATGTCAAGATGGCCTTGCAGGCGTGTATCGACGTTCCAGGCGGTTTCTCCGTGGCGGATGGCAATGATGCGGGTTACTTGCATTAATTAGGAATTTCAATGTTGACGCGGCGCACACCGGCCGGCGGCGTCGGAAAGCCCTGCAAGGCAGCATCGAGCATGGCGGCCAATACCGCGTCACTGTCGGCCCAGATGCCATCATGGCTGGCGTGGCTCTCGAACACCACCGCACCCGCGGCGTTGCGGATAATCAAACTGACTTGGCGCCAATAACTGGTTTGTGTCTCCAGCCATGGCAACAGGGTGCCACGGCTGCCCACACTCAATTCGCCATGACCCACCACCCAGCCCAGACCCCAGCCAATACCCACACCGCTCTGATTGACCGTATTTTCCTGACGCTGCACCGCGGTCACCTGAACGCGCAAGAGGCTTCCATTTTGACGTTTCAGGCCAACTTTGCCCAATGCCTGCTCGGCCAGTTTTTCCAGCCTGGCCTGATTCACCGGATCAGCCAGTTGGGAAGGCAGACGCTCAAACTGGTAGCTGGAACCTGCAGCGATCACTTGCGGCGCAAAGCTGTTGACCTGGCTGTCAATCAGTCGCACGCTGGTGCAACCCGTGGCCAGAAAAACCACAGTCAACAAGGCCAACCTCGCCATATTTATCGCGGCGAACAACCTATTACCCTTCAATTTCAAGTGAAAGAACATCGTCATCCTGGGCAGCTGGATTGCCATCACCATCAGAGCTGAACGACCTGAAAATCCGCCAATTTGGGCAGCGGAAATTCTTCCTCGTCAAAGACCTTGTCACCTTCGGCATCGGCCTGTCCAGTGATTTTGATGTTTTTGAAGTCATAGCGACTGGCATCCATCAAATGGGAAGGCACGACGTTTTGCAAAGCCGTAAACATGGTCTCGGTGCGTCCCGGGTATTGTTTTTCCCAGTCGCGCAGCATCTGGCCAATCAACTGGCGTTGGAGGTTTTCCTGGCTGCCACACAAGCTGCACGGGATGATCGGAAACTGCCGGTGTGCGGCCCATTTTGTGAGATCTTTCTCGGCCACGTTGGCCAGTGGCCGGATCACGATGTGACCGCCGTCGTCGCTCACCAGCTTGGGCGGCATGCCCTTGAGTTTGCCGCCAAAAAACATGTTCAGGAAGAAGGTGGCCAGCATGTCGTCGCGGTGGTGACCCAGCGCAATCTTGGTGATCTTGAGCTCATCGGCGACCCGGTACAAGATGCCGCGGCGCAGCCGACTGCACAGGCTGCACATGGTCTTGCCCTCGGCCACCACTTTCTTGACGATGCTGTAGGTGTCCTGGGTCTCGATGTGGTACTCGATGCCGAGCTTGGCCAGGTATTCGGGCAGGATGTGCGCTGGAAAACCCGGCTGTTTCTGGTCGAGGTTGACGGCAATGATCTCGAAGTTGACCGGCGCGCGCTTCTGCAATTTCAGCAGGATGTCGAGCAGCCCGTAGCTGTCCTTGCCACCGCTCACACACACCATGACGCGGTCGCCCTCTTCGATCATGTTGAAATCGATGATGGCCTGGCCAACCTGGCGGCACAGGCGTTTCTCGAGTTTGTGGATTTCCCGCTCTATTTTGGGTTCGCGCGCTACCGCGGCCTCCGGGGTGCGCGGGTCAGGCGTCAGGTTGACGTCCTGGGTTTCTATGTCGGTCCAGACTGCATTCATCGCTTAATCCTTGTTCCACTGGCCGGTTTCAACGCGAATGGCCACTTCGCAGTCGGCAAAAATTTCGAGCTTGGCGATCTTGACGCGCACGCCCTTGACACCTGGCAGCTGCATGAGCCGGTTGGCCAGCTTGCCAATCAGCGTTTCCAGCAGATTGACGTGCTCAGCGGTGCATTCGTCAATGATGATTTTGCGCACCTTGCGGTAGTCCAGCACGTGCATGATGTCGTCGTCTGACGGCAGCAGGGCTTGCAGCCCCAGGCTCAGTTCGGCATCCACCTGGATCGGTTGCGGTGCGATTTTTTCGGCTTCAAGGATGCCTAAATTGGCATCAAAACGCAGGCCGGTGAGCGTCAGGATTTGCTGGCCCAAAGTATGGCTGCTGGTGTAGTAGGTCATGGTGTAAGAAATGGGGCAATGAAAATGGGGCCGGACACTACGGCAACGCGACAGGGTGAGACATTCGGGGACAATTCCAGGTTATGACAACACCCCACAGTTTAACGAGCGAGCTCGCAAGCCACATCAACCAGACAATTCTTGAGGCCGGTGGCTGGATTGGTTTCGATGTCTTCATGGACCTGGCCCTGTACACCCCCGGTCTGGGTTACTACGCCCACGGCAGCACCAAATTTGGCGCCCTGCCCTACACCGTACAGGACGGTGCGCGGATGGCCGGCAGCGACTTCGTCACTTCGCCCGAGATCACGCCGTTGTTTGGCTGGACGCTGGCGCAACAGGTGGCGCAGGCGCTTGAGGTGACAAAAACGCAGGAAATCTGGGAATTTGGCGCCGGCTCGGGCGCGCTGGCGTTGCAGGTTCTGCAAGCCCTGCAGTCCCAGGGCATGCCCTTGCCGCGCTACACCATCGTCGACATTTCAAGCAGTCTGCGCGCCCGCCAGCAAGCCACTTTGGCTGCCTTTGCGGAACAAGTGCGCTGGGTCGACACCCTGCCGGACGACTTGCAGGGCGTGGTGCTGGGCAACGAGGTGCTTGATGCCATGCCAGTCAAATTGCTGGCGCGGGTGCATGGCGAGTGGCATGAGCGCGGCGTCGTGCAAGGTATGGTTGACACCAATGGCACGCCCACTTTTGCCTGGGCCGACCGGCCCACAGCGCTGCGCCCACCACTGGCCATTGATGGACCCCAGGATTACCTGACCGAAATCCACCAGCAAGGAGAATCCTTTGTGCGCACGCTGGCGGCCAGGCTGTCACGCGGCGCGGTGTTTTTGATCGACTATGGCTTCCCGCAGGCCGAGTACTATCACCCGCAGCGCCACATGGGCACCGTGATGTGCCACCAGGCGCATCTGGTGGACCCAGATCCGCTGACTCGGGTCGGCCAGAAAGACATCACCGCCCACGTCAACTTTACCGGCATTGCGCTGGCCGGCATCGACGCCGGCCTGGGCGTGCTCGGCTACTGCAACCAGGGCCGGTTTCTGATGAACTGCGGCTTGCTCCAGCAGATGGAAGCCGCTGACCTGCCAACCCGGGTCATGGCGCAAAAACTCATCATGGAGCATGAAATGGGTGAACTCTTCAAGGTGATCGGTTTTTACAAGGGCGATCCCTGGCAGGCGCTGGGGTTCGATCTGGGCGACAAAACGCACACCCTGTAAGCAGGGCCCGACTTATGTTCCGCTGGCTCATCGTTGTTTTTTTGGTGCTGGTGTTGATCAACAGCGTCACACCCTGGTTGCAGCGTCTTGGCTTTGGCAAATTGCCAGGTGATTTCCGCTTTAAGGTTTTTGGCAAGGAATTCTTTATTCCGCTGACAACCACCATTGTGCTGAGCCTGGTGGCGGCTGCGATTGCCAAATTCCTTTAATCCTGGCGCTTGAATTCATGCCGGGCGTGTCCATTTACAGGACCTGAAAGGATTTGCCATGACCGATTTCCTGCACCTTGTCTGCCCGCATTGCCACACCACCAACCGCGTCAGCCGCGCCAATTTGGGCAACGCGCCAGACTGCGGCAGCTGCCACAAGCCGCTGTTTACCGCCCACCCGGTGATGCTCAACGAAGCCAGTTTTACGCGCCACATCCAGCGCAACCAGATCCCGGTGCTGGTTGATTTCTGGGCACCCTGGTGCGGCCCCTGTCGCCAGATGGCGCCCGCCTTCGAGCAGGCTGCTGCCCAGTTGGAACCTGCGGTGCGGCTGGCCAAGGTAGACACCGAAGCCGAGCAGAATCTGGCCGCGCGTTTCAATATCCGCAGCATTCCCACGCTGGCCTTGTTTGTTGGCGGTCGGGAGGTCGCGCGCCAGGCCGGTGCCATGGGCGCGGCAGACATTGTGCGCTGGACGCGGCAGCATTTGCCGCACAGCTGACGTACGTAACCCGACAGCCTGGCGTCAGGTGTTGATCCGCCGGATGTCACGACGCAAGATGCGTCAATGCAGAACCGCTCGCGCCACTGCCGTGTAACCGGGTATTCCGACCATGATGTTCAGGGGAAAAGTGATGCCAAGGCTCAGGCCAAAATAAAGGGCTGGATTTGACTCGGGCAGTGCGTGACGGAGTACGGCGGGTACCGCAATGTAAGAGGCGCTCGCAGCAAGGACCATCAGCAAGACGCCATCGCCGGTCGGCAGTTTCAGCAGGAAAGCCAGGCCCAACGCCAGACTGGCATGCAAAATCGGCCCCAACACCGCATAAGCAATCAGCACATGCGACCTGGCCTGTGCCGGAGGAAAATTGCGTGCGGCCAGCAAGCCCATGTCGAGCAAAAAGAACGCCAGCATGCCCTTGAACAAGTCGCCTGAAAAGGGTTGCATGGCGACCTTTCCGGCGTCACCAGTGAGCAGCCCCACGACCATCGCGCCGAGGAGCAACAACTGCGCACCATCCGTGAACGATTCATGCAGGATTTTCCCCAACGCTCCCCCCTGTCTGACCGGTTGAGCGCTCAAACCGGCAACGCCCCCACCGAGGGCGATCAAGCCAGAGCTGGCCTTTTGGCGAAGCGCGTTGGCCAGGACAACCGCCATGATGATGGCCGGTGACTCCATCAAAGCCATTGCCGCGGCCATGTGCCCCCCATATGGCAGCTGTTGATTTTCCAGATATTGGACCGCCGTGACAAAGCTGACCGCACTGACCGACCCGTAAGTTGCGGCAACTGCCGCTGCATCAAAACCGGAAACAAAACGCCGCAGGATCCAGTAGCCCAACAGCGGAATGCAGACGGCCAGAAAGACGGCTGCTGCCAGACTGGCGCCCACGCTGGCCGTCAGGCCTGAATGAGAAAGTGCAAAACCACCCTTCAACCCCAACGCCATCAAGAGGTACAAGGCCAGGAACCTTGAGATGGCGTGGGGTATTTCGAGATTCGATTTGACGGTGCCGGCAACGACGCCGATCACGAAGAACAGGATGGCTGGATCAAGTAGGTTGTGCATTTTTTTTTCCTTCCGGGTATCCTAAGATTTTCAGGAGTTAAAGTAAAATCGATTTACATACATCTTTGTATAGATAAAAGTCTATGAATCTCACCTTCCGCCAATTGCGGCTGTTCCAGGCGTTGGCAGACACTGGGAGCGTCAGCTCGGCCGCCAAGGCAATGCATGTGACGCAGCCCACAGCCTCCATGCAATTGAAAGAAATGACCCAATCCGTGGGGCTGCCGCTCTACGAAGTCGTGGCCAAGAAAATCTACCTGACCGACACGGGAAAGGAATTGGCTGCGACCGCGCGCGCCATGACGCAGATTTGGGATGCGTTTGAGCAGAACGTGGACGCAGTCAAAGGCCTGTCGCGGGGCAAACTGCGGGTTGCGGTGGTCAGCACCGCAAAATACTTCATGCCACGCCTGATCGGCAGTTTTTGCGAGAAACATCCCTCGATCGACGTTTCATTGGAAATACTCAACCGTGACGGCGTGGTGCATCGCCTGCGCGAGAACCGCGATGACCTCTACATCATGTCGAAGCCGCCGCCAGACATGGACCTGGGCGACGATGTATTCATGGCCAATCCGATTGTGCTGATTACCCCAACCTCGGACCCTCTGGCCAGCCGGAATCATGTGCCCTTGCATGAGCTAGCGCAGCGCCGCTTCATCCTGCGCGAAAAAGGCTCCGGAACGCGCATGACTGGAGATCAGTTTTTTCGGAAGATGAAGTTCCGGCCTGACGTTCGACTCGAATTGGGAAGCAATGAGGCGATCAAGGAGTCCGTGGCGGGAGGATTGGGTGTTGGTGTGATTTCACGCCACGCCCTGCACGGTCACCAAAAAGAACATGGCGTCTGTGTGATTGACGTTGAGAATTTCCCCTTGCCCTCTGCTTGGCACATCGTCCATCCCTCGAGCAAAAAATTGTCGCCGCTGGCCTTGGCATTCAAGCAGCACTTGCTCAAGGAAGTCGGCCGTCGCAAATGGAATCAAGTTTCTGTTTGACCCAGATCCGATCACGGCGCGTCATGCTGAACAATTGGCGTAATGGCCAGGTAACCTGCACCCACGCCAGGGTTTAGCATAGCGGCCTCACAATTTACCGCCATGACCATGCCAAACGACCCCAAGACTGCCCAGCGTACCGGGTGCACCCTGCGCCCATGGGGCTGGTATCAAACCGTGGCTGAGGCGCCGGGGCACAAGACCAAGCGCATAGGCGTGTCACCGGGGCAATGCATCAGCTTGCAAAAACACAGCCAACGTGCTGAACACTGGGTGGTGGTGCAAGGCACGGCCCGTGTCACGCTCGGTGCGGAAACTTTTGACCTCACGGTAGGACAACACTGCGACATTGCGCTGGGCCAGGTGCACCGGCTTGCCAATATAACGTCGGATCCCCTGGAAATTATTGAAGTACAGTTTGGCACCTACCTGGGCGAAGACGACATCGTGCGCCTGGGCGACGACTATGGTCGGGGCTGATGTTTTTTCATTTTTGAGCCAATTCTTATGACCACCCACGTTTTGACCGAGGGCTTGCGCCTGCCGGCTGGTAGCAAAGCGGTGGCCTGTGTCGACATTGGCGGCACCAAGGTGGCGGTCAACATCGTCGATGAGCAGGGCAGCCACGGCAAGCTCACCGAGCCAACCGCCACCCAGGGTCACAACGATGCACTGGCGCAGCAGATCATCCGGCTGATCGACCAGAGCTGTGCGCTGGCCGGCGTTCAGACGTCAGACATTGCGCGTGTCGGGGTATCCTCCTGCGGCCCGTTTGTGCTGAACCAGGGCCTGGTCGAGCTGGCCGCGCCCAACATCTGCGGTGGTCTGGCGGGCAAGGCACGCGGCCTGCCCAACGACTGGCCCACCGCCCTGCTCGAAGCCCCCTTGCGCGCTGTTTTTGCCCAGGTTCGGGTCGAAAACGACGGCATTGGCGCGCTCGAGGCCGAGCGGCGCTGGGGCGCCCTGCAAACGGACGGCGTGGCGCTGGCCAACTGTGCCTACGTGACCTGGAGCACCGGCATTGGCACCGGCCTGTGTGTCGATGGCCATGTGCTGCGCGGCAAGAATGGCAACGCCGGCCATGCCGGCCATCTGTTTGTCAGCGACAACAACGATGCCTTGTGCGGCTGCGGCAACGTGGGCGATGTCGAAGGCCTGGTGGCGGGTAACGCCATCGCCCGGCGTTTTCTGCCACTGGGTTATCCGGATGCTGCAGCGCTCTTCATGGCGGCTTATGCAGGGGACAACACCGCGATCGGGTTGATTGATGCGCTGTGCCGGGTGATGGGGCGCATGCTCTACAACCTGATCGCCACGCTTGACCTGCAACGCATCAGCATTGGCGGAAGTGTTTATTGGCATCACCGCGACTACCTGCTGCCCCGCCTGCGCGCCGAGTTGCAAGGCAAATTGCCCGCCCTGACAAATGGCTGCGAACTGGTCAGCGCCGGCCTGGGGGAGCGTGTGGGCGACTTTGGCGCACTGGCGCTGGTGGCCTGATACCGCTCGAAGGCTGGACCAATTCAGCTTCAGGTGCTGGAACGCTCGACCAGTTGGTAGCCCAGGTCAACCCGTGGCTCGGCCACGGCTTCGCCGTTGATCAGCGCCAGCAGCATGGCCGAGGCCGCGCTGCCGATTTCACCACGCGGGGTGCGCACCGTGGTCAGCGCGGGCAACATCTGGTCACTGCCGGTGAGGTCGTTAAACCCTGCGATGGCCACCTGCCGGGGAACCTTGATGCCGCTGCGCAGGGCTGCCAGCAGCGCGCCCTGGGCCAAGTCGTCATTGCAGAAAAAAATGGCATCCGTGTCAGGCTGGGCCTGCAGGATGGCGTCAAACATCTCGGCACCCAAAGCCATCGACGAGGGGGCCGGGTTGCGCCATTCCAGCGCGGGCTGGTACAGGCCGACACGCAGCAGCTCGCGTTGCCAGCCCGCCAGTCGCTGCAGGGTTCGCGGGTCGAGCTGGGCGGCGGCAAAGACAATGTGACGACGACCCCGTTGCAGCAAGTGCCGGGTCATCTCGGCACCCGCATCGGCCTGCGAAAAACCGACGCTGTACACGCCTTCGTCCTGAACCGCCTCCATCAGATGCACGCAAGGCACGCCACTCTGGGCGATCAGCTTGCGACTGGTTTCGTTTTGTTCCAGACCGGTAATGAGCAGTCCCGCCGGGCGGTGCTGCAGCAATTCACGCAGCAGATTTTCTTCTTCCGCAGCATCGTAATGGGTGACGCCCATCAGCATCTGGTAGCCCGCAGGCCGCAACCTGCGTTGCACCGCCTCCAATAGATCAACGAACAGTGCATTCGAGAGCATCGGCACCAGCACCACCACTTGCGCGCTGTGGCGGGACGCCAGCGCTCTGGCAGCCGGGTCGGGGACATAGCCAAGCTCCTGGGCGGCTGCCTGAACGCGCGCCACCAGGCTGGCCTCCACGGCGCGTTCACCGCGCAGCGCACGCGACACCGTGATGGGACTCACCCCCGCCAAGCGGGCGACATCCGACAGGGTCGTGCGGCCAGTGGCGCGTGATCTTGCAGATTTTGACATGGGCAACCTAGGGTAAATACTTAGGACAGATAAGTTCAGTTGGTGTAGGATAGCGCTATCCGTAGTCGATTGGCAAGAAATTAAATTTAATTCTTCAATATTCGCCCGGATGCATCGGAAAAATTGGTCGACCTGAAAAGGTCTTTTATTTGATTTTATTGGATAGCGCTATCCCAATTTTGAAATGAATAATTCAATCGTGATCATGGGCGTGGCCGGTTGCGGCAAGTCAAGCCTGGGGGCGGCGCTGGCGCGGACCCTGGGCATTCCTTTGATTGAGGGCGACAATTTCCACAGTGCTGCCAGCCGCAGCAAAATGAGTCAGGGCATCGCACTGACCGATGCGGACCGCGATGGCTGGCTGGATACCTTGTGCGAACAACTGCGTGCCTACCCTGAAGGTGTCGTCATGACCTGTTCGGCGCTCAAGAAAGTTTACCGGGACCGCTTGCGCCATGCTGCCCCGGCATTGCGCTTCGCTTTTCTTGACATCAGCCGCAATGATGCCCAAGTCAGGGTGCAAGCCCGTGCCAAAGAACACTTCTTCGCGACCACGCTGGTTGACAGCCAATTTGCCACCTTGCAGGACCCCACCGGTGAACCCGGCGTGCTGGCGCTGGATGCGACCGAGCCGCTACAGCACCTGACAGACCAGGTCGCCACCTGGATGACAAAGGAGTTGACATGAGCACCGCACCCCATTCGCCCCCCCGCGAGGGACTGTTTCGCCGTGTGAGCAGCATGGTCATGGCTGGCTGCCTGGGCGTGATGGCCTTGTCGGTGTTCATCAACGTGGTGCTGCGCTACGGCTTTGGCAGCGGTGTGGCGGCCAGTGAAGAACTCTCTCGCCTGCTGTTTGTCTGGATGGTGTTCATTGGCGCCACCGCTGCCTACCCGGTGGGTGAGCACATGACCTTCACCAGCCTGGTGGGCTTGCTGCACCACAGGCCGCGCGCCATGCTGGCAGCTACGCTGCTGATCCGCCTGCTGGTGGCGACCTCCAGCGCTCTGATTGCCTGGGGCGCCTGGCAGCAGGTGGTGGTGGGCATGGACAGTTATTCGGTGGTGCTGCGCTACCCCACGGCGCTGTTGCCGCTGCCGGCCTTTTTGTGTGCCAGCGCGATCTGCGTGATGGCCGTTGTTGAATTGATCAAGCGCACGCCCCTGCATCTGGGCTTTGCCGCAGAGCAGGAGTAAGCCATCATGTCTACCGAAGGTCTGGCTTTTATCGTTTTCCTGGGCGGCATGCTGTCGCTCCTGGGCATTGGCATGAACATGGGCCTGGCGCTGGCGCTGACCGGTGCAGCCATGTCCTGGGTACTGGGGTTCTGGGACACCCAACTGCTGGCGCAAAACCTGGTGGCCGGGGTGGACAGCTTCCCGCTGCTGGCGGTGCCGTTTTTCATCCTCGCCGGTGAACTCATGAATGCTGGCGGCATCAGCCAGCGCATCATCACCATGGCGCAGGCCTGGGTTGGGCACATTCGCGGTGGTCTGGGCTTTGTCGCGATTGGTGCGGCGGTACTGATGGCCAGCATGAGCGGCTCAGCCCTGGCCGACACCGCCGCGCTGGCGACCATTTTGCTACCCATGATGCGCCAGCAAGGCTACCCGCTGCACACCTCGGCCGGCCTGATTGGTGCGGGTGGCATCATCGCGCCGATCATTCCGCCGAGCATGCCGTTCATCATTTACGGTGTCACGACTAACACCTCGATCTCTTTGCTGTTCCTCTCGGGCATCGTGCCGGGGTTGATCATGGGTGCGGGCCTGATCGTTGCCTGGAAGCTGGTGCTGCGCGACATGGATCTGCCCAAGGGCGAACCGTTGCCCATGAAGGCGCGCCTGAAAGCTACTCTGCAGGCCTTCTGGGCGTTGCTGATGCCGGTGATCATCATTGGCGGCATGAAATCCGGCCTGTTCACACCGACCGAGGCTGCCGTGGTGGCGGCGTTTTATTCGCTGGTGGTGTCGCTGTTCATCCACCGCGAAATGAAGCTGGTGCAGGTGTACGACGTGCTGGTGCGCGCCTCACGCACCACCGCCATCGTGATGTTCCTGTGCGCTGGCGCCCAGGTGGCCAGCTACATGGTGACCTTGGCCGACCTGCCCAATGTGCTGACCGCCTGGCTGGGGCCGCTGGTGGAAAGCCCGCGCCTGCTGATGGTGGTGATGATGATCGTGCTGATCATGATCGGCACCTCACTCGACTTGACACCCACCATTCTGATTTTCTCGCCGGTGATGCTGCCAATTGCCATGAAGGCGGGCATTGACCCGGTGTACTTTGGCCTGATGTTCATCCTGAACGGCTCCATTGGCCTGATCACGCCGCCGGTGGGCACTGTGCTCAATGTGGTGGCCAGCGTGGGACGCATGCCGCTGCACAGCGTGATCCGGGGCATCAGCCCGTTTTTGATCACCTACCTGTCGATTCTGGCCTTGTTCATTGCGTTCCCGCAGATCGTCACCGCACCTGTGGCCTGGATGCGCTGACCTCACTTTTCAACCGTTTTTTTCACGCGTACGACCTTAACCCTAGGAGATTGTTATGAATTTCATTCGCAGAACCCTGATTGCCGCCGCCAGCGTGGCGGTGCTCAGCGCTTCGTTTGCAGCCACGGCACAAGACATCAAGCCGCGCCTGATCCGCTTTGGCTACGGCCTCAACGAGCAAAGCAACCAGGGCCGCGCGGCCAAGGTGTTTGCCGACGAGGTGGCCAAACTCTCGGGCGGCAAGATGAAGGTGCGCGCCATCGGTGCCGCCGCCCTCGGCCCGGACAACCAGATGCAGCAAGCGTTGATTGGTGGTGCGCAAGAGATGATGGTGGGCTCCACGGCCACGCTGGTGGGCATCACCAAGGAGATGGCCATCTGGGACACACCGTTTCTGATCAGCAACGCCAAGGAGGCTGACACCCTCCTGGACGGCCCGGTGGGCGAAAAAATCAAAGCCAAGCTGCAAGAAAAAGGGCTGGTGGGCCTGGTGTACTGGGAAAACGGTTTCCGTAACCTGACCAACAGCAAGCGCCCCATCACCAAGATGGAAGACATGCAAGGCATCAAGCTGCGGGTGATGCAGAACAACGTGTTTTTGAACAGCTTCCAGACGCTGGGTGCCAACGCCATTCCGCTGGCGTTCTCCGAACTCTTCAGCGCGCTGGAAACCAAGACGGTGGACGGTCAGGAGAACCCCTTCAACACCATCTTGTCCAGCAAGTTCTACGAAGTGCAGAAGTACATGACGGTGACAAACCACGTCTACAGCCCGTGGATCGTCACGGTGAGCAAGAAGTGGTGGGACCAACTGTCCAAGGACGAGCAGAAAGTGCTGATGGACGCCGCCAAGACCAGCCGCGACTTTGAGCGCAAGGACACACGCGCCGAAGCCGCCAAAGCCATGGGCGACCTGAAAGCCAAAGGCATGGAAATCAACGAGCTGTCACCGGCCGAGTCCGCCCGCATGCGCGACAAGCTGACCAGGGTATACGCCTCTGTGGCAGCCGATGTCGGCATGGACCTGTGGAACGAAACCCAGACCGAGCTGAAGAAAATCCGCGCCGGCAAATAAGCGCATCGACCCAACCCCCTTCCTGCTTCGATCGGCAGCAAGGGGGCAGAGGCCGCAAGAATTTGTCAAACACATCTCCTTCATCAGAAGGCCGGGGGTTAGGGTAAATACCCTCTTGCACGGGATTGAAAATTAATTAACAATTAATTAATTATGGCAACATGGTGTCTGCCCGATTCAACCCGCGCCTCCTGGCCTTGTCGGCCATCCAGGCACACCAACTGGAGATGACATGCTCAAGCTTACAAAATTGGCGACAGCCGCGGCCTTGGTAGCAGCTGGTAGCGCAGCGATGGCCGGTGAAGTGGAAGTACTGCACTGGTGGACATCCGGTGGCGAAGCCAAGTCGGTCGGCGAGCTGAAAAGAATCATGCAGGGCAAGGGCCACACCTGGAAAGACTTTGCCGTGGCTGGCGGCGGTGGCGACAACGCCATGACCGTGCTCAAGAGCCGTGTGGTGGCTGGCAACCCGCCCGCCGCCGCTCAAATCAAGGGCCCGGGGATTCAGGAATGGGCCTCAGAAGGGGTATTGGCCAACCTCGATGCAACGGCTAAGACCGAAAAATGGGACAGCTTGCTGCCCAAGGTGGTGGCTGATGTCATGAAATACAAAGGCAACTTTGTCGCTGCACCGGTCAATGTGCACCGCGTCAACTGGATGTGGGCCAATGCAGCCGTGCTGAAAAAAACGGGTGTCGCGGGCACACCCAAAACCTGGGATGAGTTTTTTGCGGCGGCTGAAAAAGTCAAGAAAGCCGGTCTGATCCCGGTGGCCCACGGTGGTCAGAACTGGCAGGATTTCACCACCTTCGAATCGGTCGTGCTGGGGGTGGGCGGTGCAAAATTCTACAGTGATGCGCTGGTCAAACTGGATCAAAAGACACTCACCAGCGCCACCATGACCAAGTCGCTGGAAACCTTCCGCAAGGTCAAGGCTTACACCGACGCTGCGGCCCCCGGGCGCGATTGGAATCTGGCCACCGCCATGGTGATCCAGGAAAAAGCCGCCTTCCAATTCATGGGGGACTGGGCCAAGGGAGAGTTCACGGCCGCCGGCAAAGTCCCGGGCAAGGACTACATCTGCGCGGCCGCCCCCGGCACGGCCAGCGCCTTCACTTTCAACGTGGACTCTTTTGCCATGTTCAAGCTCAAGGATGCCGCCGCCCAGAAAGCTCAGGCTGATCTGGCCGCTGCCATCATGGGCACCGAATTCCAGGAAGTTTTCAACCTGAACAAGGGCTCGATCCCGGTACGTCTGAACATGGACATGGCCAAGTTCGATGACTGCGCCAAGCTGTCCAGCAAAGACTTTGTTGAAACCGCGAAATCGGGTGGCCTGCTGCCCTCCATTGCGCACGGCATGGCGGTGATACCTGCCGCCGAAGGCGCCATCAAGGACGCCGTCAGCCAGTTCTGGAACAACGACAAAATGAGTGTGGCAGACGGGGTGAAGAGCATCGCCAAGGCGGCGGCGACCAAGTAAAGCTGTGGGGGTACGTTGGTGACTGTTACCCAAGCCCGCAGAAGGGCTGGGGTACATACCGCCGCTCATGTCCCCCGCCCTGACGGGCTCCTCCTTTACTTCGCTTTGGTATGCACCCCAGCCCTTCTGCTTGTGCGGTGAGTTTGCTGGCAGGAACCCAAAACCTTGCCGGTCCTGACTTGTTCTTGGTGTTGAACCAAGCAAAGTCCTCCCAAGATCAGACGGGGCGGGTGTTTCGCGTAGTGAGGTAAAGGAGGAGACCCTAAGCCGCAGGCTTAGGGTCGGGGGACACGAACGAAGTGAAATACCCGGCCCGTCTGATCCGATAACAAATAGCAGCTAGCAGCGCAGGTGCGACACCAACAAGCCACAGCTTTTTTAACCCAAAGGCGAAATGTTTATGAAATCTTTTGAAAACGTGTTGCCCAAGCTGGTGATCGCGCCTGGCTTTGTGCTCGGGTTCGCCTTCATTTACGGCTTCATGATCTGGAACGGCTTGTTGTCCGTGACCAATTCGCGCATGTTGCCCAACTACGACGCATTCGTCGGACTGGAACAGTACGTGCGTCTGTGGGAAATGGACCGCTGGTACGTGGCGCTGAAAAACCTCGGCATATTCAGTGTGCTGTACGTCGGCGGCTCGATGCTGCTGGGCATGCTGCTGGCCATTTTTCTGGACCAGAAAATCCGCTTTGAAGGCGTGATCCGCACGGTGTACCTGTACCCCATGGCGCTGTCGTTCATTGTCACCGGCACCGCCTGGAAATGGATTCTGAACCCCAGCCTGGGTCTGGAAAAACTGATGCAGGACCTGGGCTGGGCCAGCTTCAGCTTTGACTGGCTGGTGCAAAGCGACACCGCCATCTACTGCGTGGTGATTGCCGGCATCTGGCAGTCGGCGGGCTTTGCCATGGCGCTGTTTTTGGCCGGCCTGCGCGGCATTGACGACAGCATCATCAAGGCCGCACAAATGGATGGCGCCAGCCTGCCGCGGATTTACTGGCGCATCATTTTGCCGGTGCTGCGTCCGGTGGTGTTCTCCACCATTCTGGTGTTGTCGCACCTCTCCATCAAGGCCTTCGACCTGGTGATGGCGCTCACCGCCGGCGGGCCCGGCTATGCGTCGGACGTGCCCGCCACCTTCATGTTCACCATGAGCTTTACCCGCGGCCAGATCGGCCTGGGTGCAGCCAGTGCCACCATGATGCTGGCCATGGTGGCCGCGCTGGTGGTGCCTTACCTGTACAGCGAGTTGCGCTCCAAGCCGCACGAGCGTTGAGTTCGGAGCTGATCATGAACGCTAAAAATATTTCCCGTTTTGCGGTGTACGCCGTGTTGGGCATGGCGGCCTTCTTCTTCCTGGCACCGCTCTACGTGATGCTGGTGACCTCGCTCAAGGACGCCGACCAGTTGCGCGCCGGCAACCTGCTGAGCCTGCCGACATCACTGAATTTTGAGCCCTGGCAACTGGCCTGGTCGACCGCCTGCACGGGTGTCGACTGCCGTGGCCTGAAGCCCTATTTCTGGAACTCGGTGAGCATGGCCGTACCTGCAGTGCTGATTTCGACGGCCTGGGGCGCTTTGAACGGCTACGTGCTGAGTATGTGGAAGTTCAAGGGCAGCGACCTGCTGTTTGGTTTCATGCTGTTTGGCGTCTTCATGCCGTTCCAGGTGGTACTGTTGCCGATGAGCCAAGTGCTGGGATTTCTGGGGCTGTCAAGCTCGGTCGCCGGCCTGGTGCTGGTGCATTGTCTGGCCGGCATGGCCAGCACCACGCTGTTTTTCAGAAACTACTACACCGCCATTCCGCGTGAGCTCATTCAGGCCGCACGCATGGACGGCGCCGGTTTCTGGCGCATCTTCTACCGCATCGTGATCCCGATGTCGACCCCGATCCTGATGGTGACGCTGATCTGGCAGTTCACCAACATCTGGAACGACTTCCTGTTTGGCGTGGCCTTCAGCGGCGCCGACAGCAAACCCATCACGGTTGGCCTGAACAACCTGGCCAACACCACCAGCAGTGTGAAAAGCTACAACGTGGACATGGCGGCTGCCATCATTGCCGGCCTGCCGACCATGCTGGTCTACGTACTGGCCGGTCAGTATTTCGTCAAAGGTCTGACTGCCGGCGCGGTCAAAGGATAAGAAGGACTCACCCATCATGGCAGCATCACTCCACATCGCAGGCGTTCGCAAGGTTTACGGCAAAGGCGACAAGGCCGTCGAGGTTTTGAAAAAAATCGACATCGAAGTGGCGCCGGGTGAGTTCCTGATCCTGGTCGGGCCTTCGGGCTGCGGCAAGTCCACCCTGCTCAACATCATTGCCGGCCTGGAGGACCCGACCGAGGGCGAACTCAGAATCGCCGGCAAAAACGTCATCGGCGTGGCCCCAGCGCAGCGCGACATTGCCATGGTGTTCCAGAGCTATGCGCTCTACCCCACCATGAGCGTGGCCGACAACATCGGCTTTGCGCTGGAAATGCGCAAGGTCCCGCTGGAAGTGCGCACCAAGCGCATCCATGAAGTCGCCGCTATGTTGCAGATCGAGCACCTGCTGGACCGCCGCCCGGCACAACTCTCGGGCGGCCAGCGCCAGCGTGTGGCCATGGGTCGCGCATTGGCGCGTGACCCGCAACTGTTTCTGTTTGACGAGCCCCTGAGCAACCTGGACGCCAAGTTACGCGTCGAAATGCGTGCCGAAATCAAACGCCTGCACCTGGTCAGCGGCATCACCACCGTGTATGTGACGCATGACCAGATCGAGGCGATGACACTGGGCAGCCGCATTGCCGTGATGAAAGACGGCATCTTGCAGCAGATTGGCTCGCCCGATGAGATTTACCGCCGCCCGGCCAACACCTATGTGGCGGGTTTTATCGGCTCACCCACCATGAATTTCATCACGGGTCAGACCAGTGGCGCAGGTGAGAGCGGTTTGTTTTCTTTTGATGGCGGGAGCCTGGCACTGCCCTGTCCGGCTACCGGCAGTGTGATCCTGGGACAACGCCCCGAACACGTCCACTTGAGCGACGACGCTTCCTGGCGCGGCCAGGTGATGCTGGTTGAGCCTACCGGTGCCGACACCTACGTGGTGGTAAAAACCAATGTCGGTTTGATCACGGTGCGCACGCCACCAAACACACAAGTAAAAATGGGCGACACAGTGGGCATGACGGTGAGCAGCAACCACAACAACTGGTTCGACGCGCAAACCGGCCTGCGCCTGGCATGACCTGACCTGACCTGACACGCCAGGGTATATCACCCAGCTTGGTACAGCGCTTCCCCCGAACGTTGCACCATGGCTTCAAATTCTGCGGGACTGACCGGGCGCGAGTAAAAATACCCTTGCGCGTAGTCGCAGCCTGCGGCTTTCAGCAAATCACGCTGCTCCTCCGTCTCGACCCCTTCGGCAATCACCTTCATGCCCAGGGCATGGGCCATGGCAATGATGGCCTGACATAACACCAGGTCGGTTGTAGCCGCCTTCAGGTGGCGCACAAAGGACTGGTCAATCTTGATGAAATCAATGTCAAATTTTTGCAGGTAGGACAGCGACGAATAACCGGTACCAAAGTCATCGAGCGACACGTTGATACCCTCGTCACGCAACTTCAGCAGTTGTTCAACCACACCGTTGCTGGTGGACAGCAACAAGCCTTCGGTGATTTCAACCACCACACTTTCACCGGGCAGCCCAAGCACACGCAATTGGTCGATCCAGGGAATATGGTTGGGATTCGGATTTTCAAACTGCAGTGGAGATTTATTGACACTGACCTGGAACTCCGGGTGCAATTCGGCACGCCAGTTCTTCACCTGGGCTGCCGCCTGGGCAAAAATCCACTCTCCCAGTTCAACAATCAGACCGCTGCTTTCTGCGACCGGAATAAATTCCGCCGGGCTGATCAAACCGCGCCTGGGATGCTGCCAGCGGATCAGGGCCTCGGCCTTGTGAATTTTTCCGGTAGCCAAAGTCACGATGGGCTGGTACACCACGCGGAACTCCTGCGCCGGCAAGGCCGCGCGCAGGTCGTGGGTCAATTGGGCGCGTTGCATGGCGGCCTCCTGCAGCGCCGGCGTGAAAAAACTGAACCGGTTGCGCCCTGCCGCCTTGGCCACATAGAGCGCCTGATCGGCATTTTTCAGCAGGTCTTCCACCTCCAGCGTATCGGTCGGGTAGACCGTCACACCCATGCTGGCAGACACAAAAACCTGATCCAGACCCAACTGAAATGATGCGCTCAAGGCATTCAGCAGCTTGGGCAGGATGCTCTGCAGATTGGACTCGTCGTTCAATCCGGTAATGATCACGGTGAACTCATCACCCCCCATGCGGGCCACCGTATCGGTTTCGCGCAAACAGCGCTGAATGCGTTGCGCTGCTTCGACCAGCAGATCGTCGCCGCGGTCATGCCCGAGTGTGTCATTGACTTCCTTGAAATGGTCCAGATCAATGAACAACAGTGCCAGTTTTTGCTCAGTGCGACGGCATTTCTTGATCTCCTGGATCAGCCGTTCACGCATCAGACGCCGATTGGGCAAGCCGGTGAGCGCATCAAAGTGCGCCTGCTGCCAGACCAGTGCATCCGCTGATTTGCGCTCGGTAATGTCGGCATGGGTGCCCAGCATGCGCAGCGCCTTGCCATTGACATCCCGGCTGATCACCATGCCGCGGCTGTGTACCCATTTCCAGTTGCCATCCTTGCACAGCACCCGATGCTCATTGCTGTAGGTGAGCGTGATACCGTCCAGATGAGCCTGCCGGTCGTGCTGCAAACGCCCCAAGTCCTCAGGGTGGACCAGTGCATCGAGTTCGGCCACGCTGGGCTGTAGCTCGCCCTCTTCGTAACCATACATGCGCAGCAGATTCGGCGACAGGTACTGTTCGCCGCTCTGCACCTGCAGGTCCCAGACCCCGTCACCGACGCTTTCCAGCGCCAGCTTCCAGCGCGCCTCGCTGTCCCGCAAGGCCATCTCGGTTTGTTTGCGCCGGGTAATGTCCTGCACGATGGCGGTGCGCTTGACCGGTCGGTCTTGCTCCCATGTCGTGGTGCCGCGTGAGTGCAACCAGATGCGCCGCCCCTTCAAGGTCAGCATTTCAATTTCGAACTCATGGGTCGTCGTGGGCTGACCCGACGGCTGGTAAGACGCTTCGTTGATGGCCAGCGACTCGTCGGTGAACAAGGCCAGGACCGTGGCAGGTGTCGGCGTGAAGGCTTGCGGGGTGGTCTCAAAAATGCGGTACACCCCGTCGGTCCAAGTCACCTGCTTGTGTTGCAAGTCCACTTCCCAGCCGCCCAGTTCGGCCAGCGCCTGGGTGGCAAAAAGCAACTGGTTGGCACGCTTACGGCCCGCCTCAGCCTGCACGTAATCACTGACATCCAACACCGTCTGCACCAGGCCGGTATCCGGCAGGCGTCTGGTTTGCACTTGCAGGGTACGTCCGAGGTGCTTCAAACGCAAGTAATGTTCTGACACCAACGCCGGGTCAGCATCAGGCGAGGTCTGCTGAATCGGCTGATCCAGCGGATGGGGTGCGCCAGCAAAATCCCCGCGCTGCATCTGAAAATCATAAATCTCGCGCAGGGAGGGACCACTTGCCAGAAACTCTGGCGGCACATCAAGCAACTCGGGCAGGCAGGGATTGAAATGGTCCACACAGCCATTGGCATCAAACACGCACACACCCTGACTGATACTGGCCAGCAAGGTTTGCCAGAATTCGGCGATAGCCTGCCCGGTACTGGTTACAGAATCTACATTGACCATAAATCTTTTTCCAAAAAATGCCCCTGAGGGTCACACAAACTGATTTTCGGCATGACCCACTGTCCAGCACAACTGCACCCGCAGCCCATGGGGCTGGACCGCCAGCACCCGGGCCTCACCGCCATGGCGCTGGGCGATCTCGGCCACAATGGCCAAGCCCAAACCACAGCCCCCCGGCACATCGCTGGCCCGCCAAAAGCGTTCGAACACATGCGGCAAGTCCTGCGCTGACAGGCCCGGACCGTTGTCGGCGACTTCAAGTACAAGCTGCGTTCCCTGCATTTGCACACTCAGAGTCACTTCGCTGCCGGCCCCTGCATACATCAGGGCGTTGTCGATCAGATTATTCAGCGCTTCACGCAGCAAAAAAGCCTCGCCCGGGAACATCATGTGGTCGACACCTTCATAACCCAAGTCTATCCCGGCCTTGAGCGCGCGCGGTGTCCAGTCGCGCGCCACCTCACGCGCCAGGCTGGCGACATCGAGCGGCTTCAGCTTGACCTCGACCTCGTTACGTGCCAGCGACAGCAACTGCTGCACCAGATGGGCACTGCGCTGGGCGCCAGCCAGTACCTTGCCCAGCCGCGCACGCAGGGCTTGCGGGTCCTGCTCGGCCAGCGCCAGTTCGGTTTGACTGATCAATCCCGCCAGCGGGGTGCGCAACTGGTGCGCGGCATCGTTCAAAAACCGCTTTTCCTGACCCAGGCTGCGCCGTACTGCGGCCAGCAAGTGGTTGACAGCACCGGCCAGCGCGTGCACTTCCTGCGGCGCCTCGGTCATCTCGATCGGCGACACATCAAACAGGGCATGATCACGCCGGTCACCCAATTGCGCCTGTAGCCGGGTCAGGGGCTGCAAGCCACGGGAGATACCGCCATACACCAGCACACTGAGCACCATGCCCAGCAACAGCAGCGGCGCCAGCATGTCGGCGATCAGCTCGGTGGTCAATCGCTGCTGGGCAGTCAGACTTTTGGCCAGCTGGACCCGCATGCGCTGGGGCGAGCCCGCTTCACCGTAGTCCACCTCCAGCAACGCCACACGCATCGACTTGCCGTCCACCTGGGCGTTGTAGAGCAGCGCTTCATGGGTCGGCAGCGGCTGTTCTTCAGTCGGGCCCGGCAGTCTGCCATTGCCCAGCAGAAAACTACCGGGCGGGCTCGAAACCATGTAGCTCACACGGTCCTCGGGGTCTTGTTCAATAATGTCCTGGGCGGCCCGCGGAAAGTCAATCAGCAGGCCCGAACCAATCGGCTTGACCTGACGCGCCAGCGAACGCACCGACTGGGTCAGTGACTGGTCAATGGCTTTTTCGGCGTACTTCAGCGCAACCCGGTAAGCCAGGGCACCGCCGACCAGAAACAACACCAGCTGGGGCAGCAACAACCACAACAACAACTGACGCTTGAGTGACAGACCTTGCCCGCGAGGCTTCAGTGGGGTGGCCGTGTCCTGGGTCATGGCAGGTCTATGTCGTGGAGGTTTCCAGCATGTAGCCCAGGCCACGCACATTGCGAATATTCAGACCCGAGTCCACGAGCTTACGCCGCAAGCGGTGAATGTAAACCTCCAGTGCATTGGAGGCCAAGGCACCCGGTTCACCAGGCTCGCCCTGCCAGGTTTCCAGCACATCCTCCCGGCTGACCACGCGACCGGCCTGGGAAACCAGCAACGACAACAGGGCCCACTCGCGTTGCGTGAGTTCCAGCGCCTCATCCCCCAGCCAGGCTTGCGGCAGCGTGGCATCGACCCGCAGTGGCCGGGCCGTCGGGCTGCCGGCCAACTCCAGGGAGCCGCCAAAGGCTGGCAAGCGCGCGCGCCGCAACAAGGCGCCCATGCGGGCCTGCAGCTCTGCCATATTGAAAGGTTTGGTGAGGTAATCATCCGCCCCGGCGTTGAGCCCTTGCACCCGGTCATCAACCCCTTCACGCGCCGTCAAAATCAGCACCGGCAAGGCGGGCAGGCGTTTGCGCACCCAGCGCAACAATTCCATGCCACTGATTTTTGGCAACCCAAGGTCCAGCACCACGCCGTCAAAGCGATGCAACTCAATCAGGGCCTGTGCGGCTTCGCCATCCGCGGCAGTCATAACGCTGTGGCCGGCCTGGTTGAACTGCGCAGACAAGCCATCGCGCAGCAATTCGTCGTCTTCAATGATCAGCAAACTGGACATGATGCAAGCATACCCGAGGAGTTCATGCGCTCTGACACCTTCATGCCAAAGCCGCTTGGACCGCTGCCACCCGGGCGGCCTGCATGGCTTTCGCTATATCCTGACCTTTGGCGCCACCAGCCATGGCATCCGAGGCAATTTGATGGGTGTCGATCCCCTGGGCGGCCAGCAATACCGCCTGCAAATGCGCACGCTGCGGGTAAGCTGCGTCAAAGTAACCCAACCGCCCGCGCGCATCACATTCGCAGGCCAGCAGGATCTGCGCGAAACGTGCCGGTTTGCGCAGCGCGTCGCAGCGCTCCAGCAAACGCACCAGCGCAGCCGCATCGAGCCCGATTGAGCGGTGAATATTGCTGTGTTCGCGTGCTACCACATCGGCCAGTTCACGGCAGTCGGTGGGCACACGCAGGCGTGCGCACAGACTTTGCAGCAACCCGACGCTGCGCTGCTCGTGCCCCAGATGGCGCGGCAGGATATCGACCGGGGTGTTGCCCTTGCCCAGGTCGTGGCACAGGCAGGCCAGCCGCACCGGCAGCGGGGTCTGCAGTCGCGCGCTCATGTCGATCACCATCATCACATGAACACCGGTATCCACCTCGGGGTGGTAGTCGGCACGCTGTGCAACACCCCACAAGCGGTCCACTTCAGGCAGCAATCTGGCCAGCGCGCCACAATCGCGCAACACTGCAAACATACGCGAAGGTTTGGCTTCCATCAGGCCTCTGGCCAGTTCCTGCCAGACGCGTTCGGGCACCAAGTGGTCGACCTCACCGCTGGCCACCATCTCGCGCATCAGTGCCAGCGTGTCCGGTGCCAGTGTGAAATCGGCAAAACGGGCCGCCAGACGCGCCAACCGCAGGATGCGCACCGGATCTTCGCGGAACGCCGGACCGACATGGCGAAACACCTTGTTCACCAGATCCTGCGCACCGCCATAAGGGTCGATCGGATTTTGCTTGTCCCATACGCCGTCCGGGTCGAGCTGCGCAGCAGCAACGGCCATGGCATTGATGGTGAGATCGCGCCGTGCCAGGTCTTGCTCCAGGCTCACATCCGGTGCCGCATGGATGGCAAAACCGTGGTAGCCCGGTGCTGTTTTGCGCTCGGTCCGGGCCAACGCATATTCTTCATGGTTTTGGGGATGCAGGAACACCGGAAAATCCTTGCCCACCGGGACAAAACCCTGGTCCAGCATGTGCTCCGGCGTGCCCCCCACCACCACCCAGTCGCGGTCCTTCACCGGCAACCCCATAAGCGCATCGCGCACCGCACCGCCAACCATATAAAGCTGCATGTCAGGCCCCGCCACCTCAGCGCGACAAGCGGTAAGGCTCTTCAAAATCCAGGAAATCCTGCTCGGCCAGCGCGCCATCGATCCACGCCTTGACTCCCGGCAGCAGGCATACACGGTTCACATAGGCCGCAATGTCAGTGGGCAAAGGCAAGGCATAGGTCAGCAACCGCGCGCAAACGGGGGCAAAAAAGGCATCCGCCACGCTGAAGTCTCCAAACAGCATGGGCCCGCCACGTTCGTCCAGACACTGTTGCCACATATTGACCAAACGGGCCACGTCGGTGCGCACCGCCGGCTGGTCACGCCAGACCAGTGCGCCTGTCTCGGGCAGGCTGGCCTCGATGTTCATCGGGCAATGCGTGCGCAGGCCGGTAAAGCCGCTGTGCATCTCGGCGCACAGGCTGCGGGCCCGGGCCCTTGCTGCCGTGTCCCGCGGCCACAGCGCCTTGTCAGGGAACTGCTCGGCCACATATTCGGCAATGGCCAGCGTGTCCCACACCACCAGGGCGCCATCAACCAGTACCGGCACTTTGCCGGTGGGTGACAAGGTACGCAGCGTGGCCTTGAATTGCGAATCGGGGGTGAAGGCGTCAAAACGCACCATCACTTCCTCAAACGGGATGCCGGCCTGGGTCAGCAGCACCCAGGCGCGCATCGACCAGGACGAGTAATTCTTGTTGCCAATGTAGAGTTTCATCATGCGGCTCAAGGCAGTTCACGGTTTTCTGTCAGCGAGCCTTCGGCTGGCCCCACCTGCCCCAGCCGGGCTTTGAGCGACTGGGTCTGGCCGCTGATCATGGCCGCGTAAATGGTGGTGTTGGCCAGCACTTTTTTGACGTAATCACGGGTTTCACTGAAAGGCACGTTTTCGACCCAGATCGCGGCCTCCAGCACCGGCGCGCCGGGTTGACCGCGCCAGGCGCGCGGCCGGCCGGGGCCGGCGTTGTAAGCGGCGGCGGCCATCGGCATGGAGCCGGCAAAGTCATCGAGCACCAGCTTGAGGTAACCGGTGCCAATCGCAATATTGGTGTCACGGTCGGTGATCTGGTGGGGCTGGAAGCTGGTCATGCCAATTTTTTTGGCAGTCCAGCGGGCCGTGGCGGGCATCACCTGCATCAGGCCCGAAGCGCCCACGCCCGAGCGGGCATCCACAACAAAACGGCTCTCCTGCCGGATCAGGCCATAGACATACGCCGGGTCAAGCCCGATGTCACGCGTGCGCGCCAGCACGGCCTGTTTGTGCGGCATGGGGAAGCGTTGCGTCAAATCCATCACGCTCCTGGTGCGTTCGCTGGTGTTGATGCAGCGGTCCCACACCTCATGTCGGCAGGCCAGATCGGCCGCGGCCAGCAGTTCGCGGTCACTCATGCCGCCCGGGGTGTGCAAGTTGGCGCTGTAGTTCCATTCACGCACACCCTCACTGCGCAGTCCAAGGGCAATGGCAACAAGTGCGCGCTGCAAGCCCGGGTTGCTGCTGGCAGCCGCCTTTTCAGCCTCGGTCAGGGGCTCGGGCAAAGGCGGCGGGGTGATCGGTCGACCCAATTCTTCTAGCGCCAGCAATTCATAAAACCCTTGTACGCCGGCCACGCTGTGCAGCAACTGACGCGCCTGCTGCCGCACAGCGTCGTCGCTCCCGGGCAGCGCCAGTAGGGCCCGTGCCCGCCAATAAACCCAGGTGGATTCTGCCGCGGTCCCGGCAGTCATGGCCTCAATAGCGCTTAACACCCGCCGCCAGTCCCCCTGGCGCAATGCGGCACGGGCATACCAGGCAAGATGTTCGTCCTGCATGGCCGAGGACTTGCTGTGGGCAAAGAATTCAAGAGCATCATTTGACAGTTTTTGCGCAGCTTGTGTCCCAATGGCGGCCCAGGCCCAGTCGCGCTGGTTCTGGCCCAGGTGTTTTTGCCAGCGACCGGCCAGCAGCTCGGCGGCCCGCTGGGGGTCGCTCTGGGCCAGTCGAATCAGCGCCAGCACCACCAGCTCCTGGGTTTGCCGCTGGTTCGACAGCGTTGTCTGGACCAGGAATTGCTCGGGCCCGGCGGTCAGTGCGGTCCATTGCGGGCCGGCCTGGAGCACCACCATGTCAAACGCTTGCCGGGCGGCTGCAAGACGCCGCAGCTCCAGCGCCGAGCGCACTTTTTCCCAGACATCCTGCGCGCTCAGCAATTGGCTGTCCAAATGGGTCTGAACCGCATAGGCACAACCCTCATCGCTGTTTTTCTGGGCCAACCAAAGTGTCTTGGCTTCCCGGGACATGTCCACCCTGGCCAAAGTGTGCTCCATGGCCAGGACATAACAGCGCACTTCACGGTCGTCCTGCATGCGAAAACTGGATGCTTCCTGCACAAAACGGGCCCAATCACGGTTTTTACCCAGCAGCAGCAACCAGTCGTTGCGCAAGCGGTCTTCCTGGTAAGTGCCTGCAAAGCGGGAGAGAAAACGGCTGATTTCCTCGGGTTGAGCCGTTTCCAGACGGGCGCGCAGCTCCCAATAAGCAGCCCAGGGCGCCAGCACATGGCCACCGGTTCGCGGCAACAGCTCGGTCAGACGACTGGTTTGCCCCTTGGCAAAAGCCTCACGCATCTCCAGGATCACCGCATCGGACGCGTTCAAGCCGGATGCCTGGCCTTGAGCCGGGGCAGGCACACTGCCCAACACGCCAAGCAAGCCGATCAATGTCAAAATGGTTCTGAACTGCATGGTGTGATTATGAATAATTCTGACGAACAAAAGGCCATTGAAAAAAAAGCTTTACGCAAGCGGCTGATTGAGCAACGTTTGCGACTACCGGACCGCCAGCAGCGTGTTGCCATGCTGCAGCAGGTGCTGCGCATCTGGCTGGTGGGGCGTCCCGACACCGTGATTGGCGCGTATTGGCCCATCAAGGGGGAGTTTGACCCGCTGCCAGCCCTGCACCGCTGGAAAGAAGACGGCGAACTCATCGAGCAACAGCAACTGCGAAAAATAGGACTCCCGGTGGTGGACAAAGTTCACAAAACCATGGCCTTCCATACCTGGTACCCCGGTTGTCCGATGGAAGAAGACGCTTACGGCATCCCGAAACCCAAAGACACCGAGGTCATCACGCCCACACTGCTGTTTGTCGCCTGTGTCGGCTATGCCGCCGGCGGTTACCGTCTGGGTTATGGCGGCGGTTTTTATGACCGCACCCTGGCCAACATCAAGCCGCGTCCGTTCACCGTCGGCCTGGGCTTTGGCACCGACTTTTTGCCCGATTTTGAACCCGAACCGCACGACCTGCCGATGGACGCCATTCTGAACGATCACGGCGTGGTCTGGCCGGTCTAACGCAGCGACAATCGCGCTTGTTTTTTCTTTCTGGAGCGCAACGCCGCGCTCTTTGCCCGCCCCATGTCCAATCCGCCTGATGCACACCGTCGCTACTGCCTGAGCGACTTTGACTTTGAACTTCCTGCCGGTCTGATTGCCCAGCATCCGACACCTGAACGCAGTGGCTCACGCCTGCTCGACGGCAGCGCCAGCGCGCCCACCGACCGGGTTTTCAGGGAATTGCCAGCACTGCTCAAGGCCGGCGACCTGCTGGTGTTCAACGACACCCGGGTCATGAATGCACGCCTGTTTGGCGAAAAAGCCAGCGGCGGCAAACTCGAGTTGCTGATCGAGCGCGTGCTGGGCGGCAACCAGGTGGCGGCGCACCTGCGCGTCAGTAAAAAACCCGCCATTGGCGATACCGTCACACTCGTCAGCGCGCCCGGCCACCCCGAGCGTCTCAGCGCCACGCTGCTGGGCCGCTGGCCCGATGCACATGGCGCGCTGTTCCGCTTTGTGCTGGCCAACGACGCCGGCGATGACCCCTACACCCTGATGGCACGCCACGGCCACGTGCCGCTGCCGCCTTACATCACCCATGCCGACTCGGCCGAGGATGCCCAGCGCTACCAGACCGTCTTCGCCAAAAACCTGGGCGCGGTTGCCGCCCCCACGGCGGCGCTGCATTTTGACGAAGCCCTGCTGGCGCAGCTTGACGCCGTGGGCGTGCAGCGCGCGCACGTCACGCTGCACGTGGGCGCGGGCACCTTCCAGCCGGTCAAGACAGAAGACCTGTCCGAGCACCAGATGCACAGCGAGTGGTATGAGGTGCCGACAGCAACTCAACAGGCCATTGCCGACTGCCGCGCGCGCGGTGGTCGCATCATCGCGGTGGGCACCACCACGGTGCGCACGCTGGAATCCTGGGCCTCGAGTGGCCAGGTGAGCGGCGACACCAGCATCTTCATCACACCGGGGTTTGGCTTCAAGTTGGTGGACGCGCTGATCACCAACTTCCACCTGCCCAAGTCGAGCCTGATGATGCTGGTCAGCGCCTTTGCCGGCCACGAGCACATCATGGCGCTCTATGCCCATGCCATTCGCGAAAAATACCGTTTCTTCAGCTACGGTGACGCCATGCTGCTGACGCGCGCCTAAGCCAAGTTCTTTTTCATTGCCATGACACACGATCACCCACACGACCATCCGCATCCGCACCCGGCGCAACCCGTGGTTCAGTTTGACCTGCTCCGAACCGACCCGCCGGTGGCCGACACCGGTTATGCGGGCAGCCATGCCCGCCGTGGCACGCTCACACTCAACCATGGCATGGTGCAAACCCCCATCTTCATGCCGGTCGGCACCTACGGCACGGTCAAGGGCGTGATGCCGAGCAGCCTGGAAGACATGGGCGCGCAAATCATCCTGGGAAACACCTTCCACCTGTGGATGCGCCCGGGGCTGGACGTGATGCAGAGCTTCGGCGGCCTGCACGACTTTGAGCGCTGGAAGAAACCCATCCTGACCGACTCGGGCGGCTTCCAGGTCTGGAGCCTGGGTGCCATGCGCAAAATCACCGAGGAAGGCGTGCATTTTTCCAGCCCGGTGAACGGCGACAAGCTGTTCATGTCGCCCGAAGTGTCGATGCAGATCCAGACCACGCTGAACTCCGACATTGCCATGCAGCTCGACGAATGCACGCCCTACCTGTCGGTCGAACCCAAGACCCGGGGTCAGAAAACGACTGAACAAGAGGCCAGGGCTTCGATGGAAATGAGCCTGCGCTGGGCCAAGCGCAGCCAGGACGAGTTTGCCCGGCTGGAAAACCCCAACGCCCTGTTCGGTATCGTGCAAGGCGGCATGTTCGAGGGCCTGCGCCAGGAGTCGCTGGAGCAACTGGTGGCCATGGACTTCCCCGGCTACGCGGTGGGCGGCGTCAGCGTGGGCGAACCCAAGGAAGAAATGCTGCGCATCATGGCGCACACGCCGCACCGCCTGCCCTGGCACAAGCCGCGCTACCTGATGGGCGTGGGCACGCCGGAGGACCTGGTCGAAGGCGTGGCACAAGGCGTGGACATGTTTGACTGCGTGATGCCGACCCGCAATGCGCGCAACGGCACCTTGTTCACCCGTTTTGGCGACCTGAAAATGCGCAACGCGCGCCACAAGGCTGACCACGGACCGCTCGATGCCACCTGCACCTGTTATGCCTGCAAAGGCACAACGCGCCCCAACGGCACGATCAGCGGAGCTTTTAGCCGGGCTTACCTGCACCATCTGGACCGCTGCGGCGAAATGCTCGGCCCGATGCTGGCCAGCATCCACAACCTGCACTACTACCTGAACCTGATGCGTGAGGTGCGCGCTGCGCTCGATGCCGGCAGCTTTGGCGCCTTCCGCCAGCAATTCAAGGCCGACCGGGCACGCGGGGTCTGAAGTCGTCCCTGCGAATCATGGCATGAGACGCCATCGTGGCAAAAGGAGACCTGCGCTTTACTTGCCGGTGAAAACCGTCAGCACGCCGGTGTAGCCATACAAGTGGTGACGGGCGATTTCACCACCGGCGAAAAAACCGACCAGCGGCACATCGCCCAGGGCACGGCGAATGATTTGCAACTCGGCACTGTCACCACCAAAATGGGCGCCGCCGCGGCCGGAACAGCTCACATAAATGGCGCCGGCAATGGCGCGCGCCGGGTGCGGCGCCGCCTCGGCTTCGGATTGCGCCAAGGCAGAGGCTGTTTCCAGCGCCTGTTCCTGCGGCTCCAGTTCCTCACGGATCTCGGCGCAAATGCGCATCAGGTCAGCACGCGCCGCCTGCACGTTGCGCTGGCAAAAGGCCAGCTCCATGCCCTCGGTCACCAAGTCGGCCACCGCCACACCGGCGCGCGCCGGGTCCAGGCCGATGAGGTGGCGCACCAGCACATCCGGGCCAAAATTGCCGGTACGCGTCACGGTGGGAGCTACATCGGTCAGGGTGGCGGGCTCGGTCAGTCCGACCAGCGTGGCGCGCACAGCTTGCAGCGCCTCACGCGGGGCGTCCAGCGACACCTTCAACTCGCGCAGCATCACCTCCAGCGCGGGCTCACCGTCCAGCGTCAACACGACGTTGCGCTCTGCGCTGGTAACCTGGTGCGCCCGGCTGATGGGCAGGCAGCCCTGCGTGACGCGCGACACCAGCGCCACTTCAGGGCCAAAAACCACCCCACTCAAGCCCCCACTGAACACGCCGCTGGCAGCCCCCTGTCCCTTGACATTGCCATTGCCCGAGACGGCGAATTGCACCGCCGCACCGCGGCTGGACGCCAGGCCGCCGAACACATAGCCGGAATCGGTGCGCTGGGCCAGTTCCCCGATCAGCTCGGCCACGTCAGGCGTTTGGCCGTCGGCATGCACCAGCGCGGTATCCGCCTCGAATGCCAGGCCCAGCGGCGCCACGCCGGAGAACACCCGGTACTGGTCACCGGGCAACTCAAGGAGCATCACCGCCAGTGCCGGCTCGTCAAAGTACTCGACGTTGTTGGCGGCAATGCCCACGCCCACCGTGCCGGACCAGTCGGTGATCTCGGGCAATTCAGCGCTCAGGTGTTCCAGAATCTCCTGGGCATGGGCCGCATAATGGTCGGTGATGTAGAGCAACGCCAGGGTGGGGCTGCCGGCATAGCCGTGCAGCGCCATCTGGGCACGCAGCTGGGCCAGCACCAAGTTGGCCGCCATGCCCCACTGCGGGTGGGTGGCGTGGCCATAGGGAAACAACTTCATGCGCGGGACCTGCGATTCAAATTCCCGGGGTTAACGGCCCCGCGCGCTGGTTTTGGCAGCTGCTTTTTTGACCGCCTTGACCGGGGCTTTTTTGGCCGGGACCTTTTTGGCAGCCGTTTTTTTCCTGGCTGGCGACGTGGCGGTTTTTGCCGTTCCATTGCCGGCGCCTTTGCCCAAGTTCATGGCGGTCGCTTTGCCGGCTTCCTTCATGGCCCCTGCGGCAATATGCTGGAACTGCTGGGTGAGCGCCGTCCACAGCTGCATCGGGTCAACCAGACCTGCGGCCCCTGCAGCGGGAGCCGGCGTCACGGCCGATTCTTCCCTCTTGTCAGCGACAGCCTGAGGTTTTTCTTCGGCCTTTGCCTCGACCTTGACCTCGGCTTTTTCCGCAACTTGATCCTCACTGGCCACCGTGTCGGCCGCCTTGAGCTTGAATGCATTGGCCATGTCGCCCATGCTCAGGTTCATGCTTTTGAGTGTGGCCAGGGTGAGTTTTTGTACTTCAAGCGCTTGTACCGTGGCGCCCAGCGCCTTGGCGTTTTGATCGAGCCAGAAATGCACCGCCTTGAGTTCACTGATGCGCTTGTCCAGTTCTTCTTCGTTGAGTGAAGGCGCAATCCAGCTGGACATGGTGGGCATTTGCGGCACGGCCTGTGTCGCGCCCTTGGCCAGATTCTGCAAAAAATCAAACCCGGGGACAAATTTGCCAAAACCGGCGTTTTGTGAATCACTCATATTGCTCTCCTAAAGGGTGGTTGTCACGGCACAGGCGACAGCTTACCCCATTGCCGCTCCAAACGAGGCGTTATTGCCGGGGAGCCGGCTGCATCCCCTGCATGTTGTGCATCGAATGGTCCATGGGCGCTGGCTTGACCATGGCCCCGGGTGCTGTGGCCGCGACAGGCACCTTGATCTCTATCCGGCTTTCCACATCCTTGGCATCCTTGAACACCAGTGTCAGCGGCAGGGTGCTGTTCTTGAGCAACGGTTGCTTCAAGTCCATCAGCATGACGTGGTAGCCCCCGGGTTTGAGCTCGACGGCTTGACCCGCTGGCAGCGCCAGGCCACCTTTGACCTCGGCCATTTTCATCACGCCGCCTTCCATCTTCATCTCGTGCACCTGCACCACGCCGGCCGCCGGGGAGACCACGCCGACCAGTTTGCCATCTGTTTTGGCAGTGAGCGTCATGAACGCGCCGGTCGCCATTTGACCTTTGACAGTGGCGCGTGCCCAAGCGGCTTGGACCTCAAGTGCGGCATCGGCAGCCATCGCACCGGTCACAGTCGTGAACAAGACTGCAGCAGCCAGGAGGGAATTGATTTTCATGGGGTTTCCTTTGGGTTTAATCAGTGCACTGGCGCAGAGACACGGTCAATGCCAGGACTGCCGTCCCAGCCGCGGGGCACAAAAAATCTTGATGGGGCCGACCGCCAGGCTGTCGCACTTGGCGCCGCTTTTGACAGGCAGTCAGTCAAGCCCAAACAGCGCCACGTGGGTCAGACTGGGTGTGTTGCGCAACGTGAGCAGGGAATTCATCGGGCGCGATTATGGCATTGACGCTGCACAGCAAGTCGTCCCTGCGTCGTGCCTGCTATTCTGTCGGCCATGAACAGCTTATTTCACTTCGCCTTCAACGTCACCGATCTCGACCTCACGCGCCAGTTCTATGGCGGTGTGCTGGGCTGCCGCGAAGGCCGCAGCACGGCCACCTGGGTCGATTTTGACTTTTTTGGGCACCAGCTCTCGATGCATCTGGGCGAGCCTTTCAAGACCTCACCCACCGGTCATGTGGGCGACCACCTGGTGCCCATGCCGCACTTTGGCCTGGTGCTGGCGCTGCCCGATTGGCAGGCGCTGGCGCAGCGCCTTGAGCAGGCCCGCATCGACTTCATCCTGCCACCGGAATTGCGTTTTGCCGGACAACCAGGTGAGCAATGGACGATGTTTTTTTGTGACCCATTTGGCAACCCGATCGAGGTCAAGGGCTTTGCCGCGCTCGACACGCTGTACGCCAGTTGAATGGCTCGCCATGCCATGAATTACACCTTCGATTCAGTCGCCTTTTTGCGGAGCCTGATCACCGATCCGGTTGGCAATAGCCCGGTCTTTACCAACGCCCTCACACACGTGGTATCCGAGCGACGCGCGCGCGTGAAGCTGTAACGCCAGAGCCAGTTGAAGCCTGCATCATGACCTTGAAAACCTGGTTCAGCCTGGGCCTGCTGGTATTGCTGGTGCACCTGGTATTGCTGCAAAAAATCCCCCTGCATGTGCCTGCGTTGCCCCAGGAAGGCAGCTCCAGTTTTGCCACACGCACGGTCGTGCTGGCGACCTCCTCCAAACCAGCCCCGAGCAAAACGGTAGCCATTGAGGGCAAGCCAGCCCGGCGAACAGCCCCTAAACCGAAACCAGTACGCCAGCCAGTCACGGCGCCCGCGCCTTCAGTTCCGGCAGACATCAGTTCAGCCATGGCAGCAGCCGACACGACCGACACTGACGTGAATCCTGTTGTCGAACCCACGGCTGAGCCCATCGCCAGTCCGGCTTCAGCTCCGGCCAGTGTCCCCATCCCGGCAACAGAGCAGCCCCTTGTGAGCGCCGAGCCAGCGCCCGTGATGGAAGCAGGGCCCGTTCTGCCCGTTCAGGAAGTCGCCTTTCGCGCCGACGGTTTGCCGGGTTCCGTCAAACTGGTGTACCGGGTTGATGCCAACAAGTTCCCCTACACGCTGCGCAGCGAGCTGACCTGGCAGCACGATGAAAGCAGTTACCAGGCGCATCTGAGCATCAATGCTTTGGGGCAATCACGGGTGCAGACCAGCCGCGGAACGATTGATCAACTGGGTCTGGCGCCAGAGCGCTTCTCTGACAAATACCGTAGCGAATTAGCCGCGCATTTCAACCGTGCGCAGGGTCTGGTGAGCTTCAGCGCCAATACCCCCAGCATTCCTTTGCAACCCGGCGCCCAGGATCGTCTGAGCGTGCTGGCGCAACTTGCGGCCCTGGTTGCCAGCGCGCCCCAGGGCTTCAGCCCCGGCACCACGCTGCAGGTGCAAACCATTGGCCCCAGAAGTGCTGACCTCTGGCTGTTCACGTTTGGCAACATGGAAACCCTGGAACTGCCCGGCGGGACCCAGCAGGGTTTGAAACTGGTACGCCAGCCACGTCAGATGTATGACCAGAAACTCGAGGTCTGGCTGGCGCCCGGCCTGGCTTACCTGCCCGCACGTATCCGCATCACCGAAGCCAATGGTGATTACGTGGATCAAAAATGGGAAGCGACTGCAGCCACAGTCAGCCCTTGAAATCCCGCAATTTGCAACCAGCTTCAAGATCATCTGGATTCATGGATAATTTGACGTATGCACACGCTTTACGACTCTGAGACCTATTCTGTTACCCACATGCTGGCCAATGCCGTCACGGCAGACGTTCAGCCGGATGACATGAAGGCGGGCGAGCAACTGCTGATCGTGCCGCAACTGGTACGCCACGGCTTTGAGATTGTCGACAAGCGCGCCAACAAGGAGGTGTACCTCGACGGCTCCTGGGCCGAGCTGTTTCAACAGCAAATTTCTGCATGGCAAACCAAAACGCCAACGCAGGAAGAGGTGGAAGACACGCTGGAGCAATATGCTGAACTGGCGCAGAACCCGGTCGTGATTCATTGAGCCATCCATCCGTTGATTAGAGTGCCTGCCCTTGCCCCGAGCCAGCGTCCCATGGCGCAACCTGAACTCGGTGTGCACACCGCATGAGCGGCGCAGAGATCACCGCATTGCTGCTGCTGTGCACAGCGGTGAGCTTCACACCCGGACCCAACACCACGCTCTCCACGGCACTGGCGGCCAACTTTGGCTTGCGTCGTGCGCTGCGTTTTGTGCTGGCGGTGCCGGTGGGCTGGGGCTTGCTGCTGAGCCTGTGCGCCAGCGGTGTGGGTGCGCTGGTGGTGAGCTTACCGCCGCTGCGCTTGGGCGTCAAAGGCGCAGGCGTGGCCTACCTGCTCTGGCTGGCCTGGAAGCTCTGGCAGGCCCACCAACTTTCTCAAGCCAATGCCAGGCAGCTTAACGTGAGCTTTTCGCAGGGCGTGATGCTACAGTTTCTCAACATCAAGGCCTGGATGCTGGCCCTCACCGTGGTGGCCGGCTGGCTGGCCGGACGCGCCGATCTCTGGGCGCGATTTGCGCTGGTATTGCCGGTGCTGCTGGCTTTTGCCTTGGCCAGCAACCTGAGCTACGCGTTGGTCGGCACACTCTTGCGCCAATGGCTGGCCGACCCGGAACATGGCGGGCGGCGCTTGCGTTGGTTCAACCGCTGCATGGCGGCTGTACTGGTGGCCACCGCGCTGTGGATGGCTACGGTCTAGGCCGACGGCACCCGACCAATGAGCACATTCCTGTCAGCGCGATGCCCACAAACGCCATGAGGCATGAAACTCTCGGCATGTGGCTGGGCGTGCTGGGCGTCGCGATCTTTGCGGTGACTCTGCCCATGACGCGGCTGGCCACAGGCACGGTGGAGGCACCCCAACTCTCCCCCTGGTTTGTCACCTTCGGGCGGGCAGCGCTCGCCGGAGCACTGTCGCTGGTGTTTCTGCTGGTGACCCGATCTGCTTTACCCACCGTCACGCAACGCAAATCACTGGGCATGGCACTGCTGGGCAACGCCATCGGCTACCCGCTGTTGCTGGGTTTTGCACTGCGACAGGTCACTTCTGGCCACGCCGCCGTGATCACCGCGCTGCTGCCATTGACCACGGCGGCCATTGCCGCCTGGGTGCTGCACCAACGGGCACGCCTGGGTTTTTGGCTGTGTGCGGGTCTGGGGAGCGCGCTGGTGGTGGTGTTTTCACTGCTGCGCGCCCACCAGCAGGGTCACGGCTTTGGCTTCGAGTGGGCTGATTTGCTGCTGCTGGGTGCCGTGCTGGCAGCCTCCATGGGCTACGTGTACGGCGCGCAAGTCACCCACGCCCTGGGTGCCGAGCGCGTCATTTGCTGGGTCTGCGTGATGGCGCTGCCACTGACCGTGCCCGGTGCGCTGCTCACCTGGCCGGCGCACAGCGTCAACCCATCGGCCTGGTTGGGTCTGGTTTACGTGGGCGTGTTTTCCATGTGGGCGGGTTTTTTTGCCTGGTACCGCGGCATGGCGATGGGCGGCGCCCTGAAAGTGAGCCAAACGCAACTACTACAACCCTTCTTGAGCATTCTGGCAGCCGTTCCCATCCTGGGTGAACCCCTGGAATGGGTAACATTGGCATTTGCACTCGCGGTGATGGCCACCGTGTTTTTGGGCAAACGTTTTTCTGCACCACCCCCTGTTTTTTCCAGAACCTCAAAGCCATCTTCATGACCCTCTCCGCTTCCCCCTGGCATCTGGCGCGTCGCGCCGCACGCATGAACCCCTCTGTCATCCGCGAAATCCTGAAGGTCACCGAGAAACCGGGCATCATCAGTTTTGCCGGCGGCCTACCCTCTAGCCAAACCTTTCCGGTAACGGAGTTTGATGCCGCATGCGCCAAAGTACTCAAGGAAGACCCGTCCGGTGCCCTGCAGTACGCCGCCAGCGAGGGCTACGGGCCACTGCGCGAACAGGTGGCCGAGATGCTGCCCTGGAACGTCGACCCAGCGCAAGTGCTGATCACCACCGGCTCACAGCAGGGACTGGATCTGGTGGCCAAGGTGCTGATTGACGCGGACAGCAAGATCCTGGTCGAGTCGCCTACCTACCTGGGTGCGGTCATGGCCTTCATCCCGATGGAACCCAAGGTGGTGAGCGTGGCCAGTGACGCGCACGGCGTGGACATCGCTGACCTGGCGCAAAAAGCCGACGATGCCCGTTTTCTCTACGTGCTGCCCAATTTTCAAAACCCCACGGGTAACACCATGAATGAGAGCCGCCGCGCGGCCTTGAGCAGCTTGGCAACTGAACGTCGCTTGCCCCTGATTGAAGACAACCCCTACGGCGACCTGTGGTTTGACACACCGCCGCCCGCGCCCCTGACCGCACGCAACCCGGATGGCTGCATTTATCTGGGCTCGTTCTCCAAGGTGTTGGCACCAGGCCTGCGCCTGGGCTTTGTGGTGGCACCGAAAGCGGTTTATCCCAAACTGCTCCAAGCCAAGCAGGCTGCCGACCTGCACAGCCCCGGTTTTAACCAGCGCATGATTGCCGAGGTCATGAAAGACGGCTTTCTGGACCGCCATGTACCCACCATTCGCGCACTGTACAAAGCACAGCGCGATGCCATGCTGGATGCGCTGACGCAACACTTCCCCGATGCCGGCAGCCGGCCCGATCAATCGCTGACCTGGAACACCCCTGCAGGCGGCATGTTTTTGTGGGCACGCCTGCCCCAAGGAATGAACGCGGTGGATTTGTTGCCCTTTGCCGTCGAACAAGGTGTGGCCTTTGTGCCGGGCGCGCCGTTTTACGCCGGCCATGGCGACGAGCGCACACTGCGTTTGTCATTTGTCACACCCAGTGTGGACGAGATTCACCGCGGCGTGGCGGCATTGGCCGTGGCACTGAAAAGCTACGCCGCCAGTCTACCGGCTTGATGCGATGACGTTGCGCCCGGGCGCGTTGCCCAACCCGTGGTACGTCTCACGTTGAAATGGATGCACCACACCTGACGCCGCGCCCTCTCCAAAAAAAAGGCACCCGCAGGTGCCTTTCAGACTGCCCGCAGGCAGTGGGTGATCAAGCCTTCTTGGCAACAGCTGCGGCAGCACTCAGTGCTTGTTCGGTCACGGCAGCGATATTGCTTTCAGCCACAGCCAAAGCCTTTTTGGCCGAACTTTGGGCAGAGTCAATGGCGGTCTGGCTGGAAGCCAGAGCGCTCTTGAACACAGCCACAGCCGACTCGGTACCAGCCGGTGCGTTCTTGGCCACGTTTTCAACGACTTGGTTGAACGCCTTTTGCGCTTCAGCAGCTTTGCCTTCAAAGGCTTTGGTGAATTCAGCGCCGGTTTCAACAGCGATGCCGTATACGTGACGGCTGTAAGCCACCGACTTTTCAGCCACAGGGGCGACCAGGCCGGTTTGCAGGGCAAGCGCTTGCTGCAGGTCTTTGACCGCCAGTGCAGCCTGGGCATTGCTGAAAGACTCGGTCATCAAGGCCTTGGCAGCTGCCATGTTCAGGTCAACCAGCTTTTCGAAGCCAGCGAAAGATTTGGTAGCGAGCGCCTTGGTGGTGTCGAAAGCGGCTTGGTTGGAGGCAGTGATTTGGTCAGCAGTGATAAACATGATGTGTTCCTTTGATGGGGTTAATTGCGTTGAAACATCCGGGTGAGCGGTTTATGTTGCAGTGCAGCATGGTTTGAATTATAGGGACAACCCAGGTCTGCACAAGTCTTTTTTGTTGCAGCGCAGCAAAATATTTAGGGAATCACCTCTAACGGGTCAAGCTGGCAGACACCTAACGCCACAAAATCAATGCCGTTCCCACCACCGTCAGCACCGCACCCAGCCAGGCCCCGGGGGCTGGTGCACGCCTGAGCTGCAGCCACAATAACGGCAAGACCAGGATGGGCGACACCGACGACAGAATGGCAACCATGCCGACGTCGCCTTTTTCCAGCGCCAGCAGCACCAGCGTCATGCCAATGCCCATGGCAATGAAACCATTGAGGCCGGTTTGCGCCAACACCTGCAGCGTGGGCGGCTGGCTGGCGCGAGCAGCCTGAAAACCCGCCAACAACAACACAGCGTGCGCGGCAGTGGCCACCGTGACGCGCACCGCCGAAGCCATGATCGGGTCCACCTGCTGCGCCATCACCGGCTTGGCTATCAGGGAGCCCACGGCCTGGCACAGCGCCGCGAGCAAAGCCAGCGCCACACCCGTTCCCACATGCCCGTGGTCTGCCTCCCAGGCATGGGTTTCGCCTTTATGGCGACCCAGCAGAATGGCCAGCATCACGCCTGCCAGTGTCAGCAACCCGCCCGACAGGGCCTGCAAACTCATGCTTTCATCCAGCAGCGCGAAGCCCAGCGCCGCGCTGAAGGCGGCGTGGGTGGCAAAGAGCACACCCGCACGGCGTGGCCCCAACCGGTTGATGGCCGAGAACAGCGCGGTGTCGCCAATAAAGATGCCAATCAGGCCGCTGATGGCCATGATGCCCCAGGCGTGGCCATCGAAACTGTGCCAGCTGCCCTGGACCGCCACCACGGTCCACAACATCACCGCCACCATGGCCATGCGCCAGCGGGTAAAGGCAAAAGCACCCAGATGGCGCGCCGGCGTCACCGACATCACACTGCCCACCGCCCAGCAGGCAGCGGCCCCCAGGGCCAGCAGGTCGTAGGGTGCCATTACCCGAGCGCGGGTTTGGGGAGCAAGGTGTCGGCGGGTAAGCGATCCACTTCAGCCAGCAGCCTGGCCAGCGCGAGCCCGGCTGCGGCCACCATGGCCCGACCCTTTTCTGCCGTGGCGTTGGCCGCGTCGCCCACCGCCCCAGCCGGGTTGTAGTCCTGGGTTTGCCAGCCCAGCTTGGCGCTTTTGCCGTTGCCCAGAATCTCAAAGTGGCTGGCGCGCGCCTGTGCCTTGGACTCAAAGTTGCGCGCCAGCGCCATGTCCACGTGGGCCGGGTCGAGCGCCAGCATCATCGACGTCTCGATGTCGCCGCCGTGGACACCAAAGCGGTGTTCTTCGGCACTGAACAGAGCATTGACATCCTGTCCCTGCGCGTCTGTCAACGGCAAATTGAACCAGCTCACGCTGTAGACCAGCATGTCGAGCCGGGCACGCAGGTCGCGCGCCACCAGGTCCATCAAGCTGACATTGCCACCATGGCTGTTGAACAGCACCAGCTTGCGGATGCCGGTGGCCGCCACCGACTCGGCGATGTCGGTCCAAAGCCGCAGAATGGTCTCGGTCTTGAGCGTCAGGGTGCCCGGAAAACATACGTGCTCGGGGCTCAGGCCGATGCTTTGCGTTGGCAAAAAAAGCACCGGCAAACCGTTCGGCAAGTGCTCCAGCGTGGCCGTAACGATGCCATCGACCAGCACGCTGTCCACACTCAAGGGCAGGTGCGGGCCATGCTGCTCGGTTGCCGCCACCGGCAACACGGCCATGGTGCGCGCCACCTCGCCACCGCTGCGCAGTCGCTCAAAGTCAAGCGTGGTCCAGTCAGCCCAGAAACGGGAAGAAGTGGTCATGGCGGGGCTCAGGCTTTCTTCATGAATTCGGCCTTGAGCATGAACCCGCCCTGGTCGGTCTTGCAGTCCACCTCGTGGTCACCCGCGCCCTCGGGCAAGCGAATGCCCTTGATTTTGGTGCCTTTTTTCAGCACGATGGAAGACCCCTTGACCTTCAGGTCCTTGATCAGGATCACCGTGTCACCATCGGCCAGCGGGTTGCCGTTGGCATCTTTGACCGGCCCACCGGCCTCGTCACTGCCTTCAGACGCCACCGCCTGCGGCCACTCAAAACCACAGTCCGGACAGACATAGTTGTCACCGTCCGGATAGGTGTTCTCCAGGGTGCATTGGGGGCAGGCGGGTAAGTTGGACATGGCGAGTGCGTCAATGAGTGAATGGCAGGATAGCGGCCTTGCTAGTGTACGAGGCCCGTTCACGGTCCAGAACCAGCGCCTCAGGCGCTACCGGGAGGCCCGGGCATGACCCATGCGTCACGCACCTGCAAGCGCAGCAGGTCGCCGCGTCGGGGTTGCGTCTCAAACGGCAGAACCAGACTCAAGGACACGGCCAGCGCCCCTTGCAGAACCGCGTCCACCGCATAGCTGCTGCCCTGAAAAAAAACATGCTCCACCCGCACGGTCAGACCCGGTGCGTCGGGCCCGACCAGCGCAAACGCCGTGGGCCCCAGACACAGCTGCAAAGTCTCGCTGACGCCTGTTGATGTATCACGTGCCGAAAAATGGTATTGACCCAGCGCCACTTGCGAACAGCCGTTATGAGCGGTGCCGGCGCGCCGGGCAGGCAGCAGGTTACCCGCGCCGACAAACCGGGCCACGCGCTCGGTCTGAGGCTCGCGGCACAAACGCACCGGGGTGTCGATCTGGGCGATACAGCCGTCAAACAGCACCGCCACGCGGTCCGCCAGCGCCAGCGCTTCTTCCTGGTTGTGGGTGATGTAGATCATGCTGCTGTCAGGTCGGCGCAACTGGTCGATGTGGCGCATCATGTCGCGCCGCAGTTCCACGTCCAGGCTGGCCAGCGGCTCGTCAAACAGGATCACGCGCGGATTGGCCACCATGGCACGTGCCAGTGCCACGCGCTGTTTTTGCCCACCCGAGAGCTCGCCGGGGGTGCGCCCGGCCAGGGCTTGCAGCTCCACCTGCGCCAGCGCCTCCATCACACGCGGGCGCGCCTGGGCTTCGTTCAAGCCGGATTCGCGTAGCGGAAACAGCACATTCTCAAAAACCGTCATGTGTGGCCACAGCGCATGGCCTTGAAACACCACCCCCACGTTGCGCCGCTCAGGCAGCACATGCCGGCCGGGTGCTGCGACCACATCGTCAGCCAGCTCAATGCTGCCACTGTCTATCGTTTCCAGGCCGGCCACGGCGCGCAACAGTGAGGTCTTGCCTGAACCCGATGGCCCCAACAAAGCAACAAATTCGCCGGAGTACATTTCCAGAGAAACGCCGCGCAGGGCGTGAAAAGCCGCCGCACCACGACCGTAGTGCTTATGAACATCTTGTAGTTTTATGCGCGCCACGGCAACACACCTTCAGGTAAACGACGCCCCAGCCGCGAGGCCAGCAGCATACACAGCAACGTCAGCACAATCGAGATCACCCCCACGGCCGAGGCGGCGGCCGACTCGCCGCCCTGCTCCAGCCCGAACACCAGCACCCCCAGCGTCTCGGTGCCGCTGGCCCACAACAGGGCGGACACGGTGAGTTCGTTCAGCGACAGCAGCATCACCAACAAGGCCCCGGCGGTGACCGAGGGCAAGATCAGCGGCACGATGATGCGTCGCATGCGGCTCAACAACGTGCCACCAAACACCTCGGCAGCTTCCAGCATGTCGCGCGGCATCTGCATGAAGCCACTGATGACCGGGCGCAACTGAATCGTCAAAAACCGCGCCAAGTAGGCAAAGAAGATGATCCACAGCGTGTTGTACAGCGACCAGCCCAACAGCGGCAAGGGCTTGAGGTAGAGCAGGATCATGGCAATGGCCAGCACCACCCCCGGGATCGCGTAGGGCACCTCGATCCACGGCATGAGCCGGCGCAGCAGCGCGCTGCGCCGGTATTCCATCTGGTAAGCCAGAAACAGAGACACCACCGCCAGCACCGCCGCGCTGCCGACCGACAGGCTGACACTGTTGACAAAGGCGCGCAGCGTGGCATCGTTGTGCAACAGAACATAGGCGTAATGCTCCAGGGACAGATTGTCCAAGGTGAGCGGGATACCCAGGCCGGGTGACACCGACTTGGCCAATAAGGCCAACAAGGGGGCCAACAGCAGCAGACCAACCCACACCGACAACGCCATGGCTACCACTTGCTGCGCCCGCCCCAAGTCGAACGGCGCCACTTTCAGGTGCGCGGCAATCACATCAACGCGCCCGCGCTTCAAATACACCTGCTGCACACCCATGCCCAGCGCCGCCAGCAACGCCACCAGCGCCGACAGCACCAGCGCGTTGGGGATGGCGGCCGGGCCAAAGCCTGAGAGTTCACGGTAAATCAGCGTTGGCAACACCAGATAGTCACCGGGAATGCCCAAAAACGCCGGAATGCCGAAATTGCCGATGCACGACACAAACGCCAGTGCGCCCCCAGCCACCAGCGAAGGCAGCACCAGCGGCAGGATCACCCGGAACAAAACGGTGCGCGGCGCAGCGCCACTCACCCGGGCCGCCTCGATCACCTCGGGCGAAAGCTTGAGCAAGCCGGCGCGCACCGTCAAAAACACCAGCGGCGCGTAGTGGATACCCAGCAGCAGGACGATGCCTTCGCGCGACTGCAGCGGGTTGCTGACAGTCTGCCAGTCGCTCCAGCCCAGGGCGATCACCGCGTTTTTGAGCGGTAGCCAGAGTTGCGTCCAGGCCAGCGCCACCACCTGGGGCGGCAGCAGCGCCTGCACCACAAAAGCAAACACCAGCCACTGGCGCGGTCGCGCCGAGGTGAGTGTGACAAACAGCGCAAACACCAGCCCGTACAGCAGCGCCAGCAGGGTGCCGCCCACGCCCACTTCCAGCGTGTGCCGACTGGCACGCCAGGCGTCAACGGAGGTCAGCGTCGCCCATACCGCTTCGCGCGCCGGTCCGACCAGCGCCAACCCGGTCTGAACAGCCAGGTAAACCGCGGGTAACAGCGTGAACAGGCCGAGAAAAAGCAGTGCCAGCCAGAGCAGACCGCGCTCCTGCGCGTCCGAATCCGAGACCACCGCCGCAGGAACCGTCAAAAGCGTCAAACCATCAACCGCCAAAAATGTCCGAGAAACGTTTGCGGTCGGCCTCGGCTCCCTTGAGCAGTGCGTCAGCATCAAACGGCAGGAAACGCAAGCTCTCCACTTTCGGATATCCCGCAGGCGCCGAGATATTGCCCTGCAGCGGGAAATAACCCAAAGTCGTGGAGAACTTCTGCCCCTCGGGCGACACCAGGAAACTCACCAACGCTTGCGCTGCTGGCAAATTGCTGGTGGTGTTCAGAATAGCGGCGGGTTCGGTCACGTAGGTGAGGCCCTCCTTGGGAGTAATGAATTCGACCGGCGAGCCCTTGGTCTTGGCGTTGAAGGCCATGAAGTCCACCAGCACACCTACCATTTTCTCGCCGGTGGCCACTTGCTGCAACACCGCACCATTGCCCTTGACGGCGATCATCTTGTTGGCCTTCAGGCCTTCAATGAACGGCCAGCCCAGCTCGGGCGCGCGGCTCCAGGCACCGATGGTGATGGCCGCGGCCCCCGAGTAAAGCGGGCTGGGCATGATGAGCTGGCCTTTGAGCGCCGGGTTGAGCAGCTCTTTCCAGGACCTGGGCTTGAAGGCAGCCTTGGCATTGACCACGATGCCAGTGCTGATCAGCTTGGTGCCGATGTAGGTGCGCTCGGCGTCGAAGTAGCGCGCGGGAATTTGCTGGGTGTTGAGGTGCGTCATGCGCAGCAGGCGGCCATCGGCCTTGAGCGACTCCATGGAAATGGCATCGGCAATCAGCAGCACGTCGGCACGTGGGCTGCCTGCGGCGATTTCGGTGCGCAGGCGGTTGATGACCTCGGTGGTGCCGGAGCGAAACACATTGACCTTGACGTCAGGGTAACGCGCATTGAACGCTTCGATGGTGCCACGCGCGTCGCGGTCAGGCTGCGATGTGTACAAGGACAGATTGCCCGACACCGTGCCCTGTGCGTGAAGCAGGCCCTGCGGCAACAGGCTGACGCCCAGGGCGGACAGGCCTGCGACAGGCGCCATGCCGAGGACGCGACGGCGGGTGGGATGAGGAGTGAACATACAAAATCTCCAGAGAAATGAAAAACCAATGACCCTCGACTATGCACTGGCTGCTGTGACATGAGTGTGACACAAAGCAGGCCACTTGCTGGCAGGCGCGGCCCTCAGCGCCTGCCGCACAGGATCACCTGAAGCTTGCACGTATCATTCGCGCATGACTCAAAAAAGTTCACGCAACGTCACGGGTGACTCCTTCTTTGCCTGGGATGGCGACGTGCTGGTGGTCAATATCCTGGGCAAACCCAGCGCCAGCAAGGATGCCATTGGCAAGCCCAAGGGCACCCAACTCAAGGTCAGCGTCACGGCCAAACCGCTGAACGGCAAAGCCACCGACCACATGCTGCGCTTTCTGGCGCCGCTATTCGGGGTGAATGTGGCCGCCATCGAGGTGGTATTTGGCCAGGAAAACGTCAACAAGCAATTACGCATCAAGGCCCCGACCAAGCTGCCCACGGTTTTCAGCCCACAACCTGAGCAGACATCGCTGCTTGGTGCCGAAGTTTCAGTAGTCTGAAACAGCGGCCAGCTCATCCGCGGAACTTCAAGACCACTTCTGCCTCCTACAACACCATGATTCTCCTGAAACGCCTGACGCGCCCCTTCTCTGCCCTGGTTTTCACTGCCATTTCTTTGCTGTCGACAGGCGTCATGGCACAAGACAGCGTAAAAAACACCGTCACCACCGAACAGATCCAGGCCGAGCTGATAGCCCACGCACCCGATGGCGTTGACCCCGGCAAAACGGTCTGGGTCGGGCTGCAACTGCGCCACCAGCCGGATTGGCACACCTACTGGAAGAACTCCGGCGACTCCGGTCTGGCCACCCGTCTCAGCTGGACACTCCCCACCGGTGTGCTGGCTGGCGACATTGCCTGGCCGCTGCCAGTCAAGATCCCGATTGGCAACCTCGCCAACTACGGTTATGAAAACACCGTGCTGCTGCCGGTACCACTGACCATCACGCCCGACTTCAAACCCTCGGTGGTGAACCCCGAACTCGACATCAAATTGCAAGCCAGCTGGCTGGTGTGCAAGCTCGAATGTGTGCCGCAGGACGGTGAATTTGTGCTGCGCATTCCGGTCAAGGGCTCTACCGCCATCCATGGCGCGGCCTTCGATGCCGCCTTGAAAGCCCAGCCCCAGGCGCTTCAAGAGGCAGGCAGCATTGCCATTGAGGGTCAGACGCTCAAAGCGTCCGTGGCGGGGTTGCCTGTCAGTTTAAAGGGGAAAACCCTGGACTTTTTCCCGGAAACGCCAGACATCATCGCGACCGCAGCTCAATGGAAACAAAGCTGGCAGGGTGATGTGTGGACGGCTGAGGTGCCACTCTCGCCACACCGCAGCGCCAGCCCGGAGGTCATGCCGCTGGTGCTGGTCGGAAAAGTGGGCAACGAGCGCCTGGGCTTTATTACCCAGGCCAAAGTGAGCGGTAGCTGGCCCGTCAAGGCGCCTCTGTCTCTGTCCGGCGCAGCGGCAACCAGCCCACCCATAACTGCGGCCTCAAACCTGCCCGTTTCACTCTGGATGGCCTTGCTGGGCGCCCTGCTGGGCGGCATGATCCTGAACCTGATGCCCTGCGTATTCCCGGTGTTGGCCATCAAAGTGGTCGGGTTTGCCCGTCATGGCAGCAACCAACGCCATCAGCGCGTCGGTGGCCTCGCCTACAGCGCAGGGGTGGTGCTGTCATTTGTCGCGCTGGGCGCGCTGATGCTGGGGCTGCGCAGTGCCGGCGAACAACTGGGCTGGGGCTTTCAGCTGCAGTCACCGGCCATGGTGGCGGCGCTGGCCGTGCTGTTCACCGTGATCGGACTCAATTTGACCGGCTTGTTCGAATTTGGCCAGTTTGTACCCAGCCGTGTGGCCTTGCTGGAGGCCAAAAACCCGTCAGTCAATGCATTTTTGTCAGGTATTCTGGCGGTGGTCATTGCCTCGCCTTGCACCGCCCCCTTTATGGGCGCCTCACTCGGACTGGCACTGGCTTTGCCCGCAACACAGGCGTTGACGATTTTTGCCGCATTGGGGCTAGGCATGGCGCTGCCCTATCTGGCGGTCAGCTGGTCGCCAGCACTGGCCCGCAAATTGCCACGCCCCGGGATATGGATGGCGACTTTCCGCCACGCCATGGCGTTCCCCATGTTTGCTACTGTGGTCTGGCTGGTCTGGGTGCTGGGCCAACAAAGCGGCATCAATGGTGCAGCGGCCCTGCTGGCGCTGCTGCTGAGTCTGGCGCTGGTGATCTGGGCGCTTGGTTTGCAGGGTCGCAGCCGCATGGTGATGGCGACAGTTTCACTGGCGACGCTCGCCTTTTTGGCGGGTTCTATCGGCCAAAACGTCATCAAACCCCTGGAAAACAACAACGTCACAGCCAGCACAGCGCTGTGGCAGCCCTGGGCTCCGGGCAAGGTGGATCAGGTGCTGGCAACCGGCAGACCCGTGTTTGTGGACTTTACCGCCGCCTGGTGTGTGACCTGCCAGTACAACAAGTCCACCACACTGGCCAGTAAAGAGGTATTGGCCGACTTTGCCAGCAGACAAGTCACACTGCTGCGTGCCGACTGGACGCGCCGTGATGCCGACATCACCGCGGCGTTGGCGCAGCTGGGGCGCAATGGTGTACCGGTGTACGTGCTGTACCAGACTGGACGTGCGCCTGTGGTGCTGTCAGAAATTTTGTCGGTATCCGAAGTGCGCAGCGCGCTGGCAACGCTTTAGCAACTGGATTTGTCAGCCTGCCGCATTTTGGCTATGCCGGAATGCGACAATCGGCGCATGAATTCGAAGACCACCCCATCCTCATTCGCCCCCCTCCAAAACGACACCTTTCTGCGCGCCTGTTTGCGCCAGGCCACCGACTACACGCCCATCTGGATGATGCGCCAGGCCGGCCGGTTTTTGCCTGAATACCGCGCCACACGTGCCAAAGCCGGCAGTTTCATGGGGCTTGCCACCAACACCGATTTTGCCACCGAAGTCACGCTGCAACCCTTGGAGCGCTTTCCAATTGATGCCGCCATTTTGTTCAGCGACATCCTGACCGTGCCCGATGCCATGGGTCTTGGGTTGTCATTTGCCTTGGGTGAAGGCCCCAAATTCGCATCCCCCGTGCGCGATGAAGCCGCTGTGGCCAAGCTGGAGGTGCCTGACATGGCCAAGCTGCGCTATGTATTCGATGCCGTCACATCGATCCGCAAAGCACTCAATGGCAAAGTACCACTGATCGGTTTCAGCGGCAGCCCCTGGACACTGGCCTGCTACATGGTCGAAGGTGCAGGTTCGGACGACTACCGTCTGGTGAAAACCATGATGTACAGCCGACCGGACCTGATGCACAAGATGTTGCAGATCAATGCCGACGCGGTGGCGCTTTACCTCAACACCCAGATTGAAGCCGGCGCTCAGGCCGTGATGATTTTTGACAGCTGGGGCGGCGTGCTGGCCGATGGTGCATTCCAGGAATTCAGCCTGGCCTACACGCGCCGTGTTCTGGCGCAATTGCACAAAGAGTACAACGGTGCGCGCATTCCCAGCATTGTTTTCACCAAAGGCGGAGGCCTGTGGCTCGAAGAAATGGCTGAACTGGACTGCAATGTGCTGGGCGTGGACTGGACCGTCAACCTGGCCAAGGCGCGCGCCCTGGTGGGTGGCAGCAAAGCGTTGCAGGGCAACCTCGACCCCAACGTGCTTTTTGCCCAGCCCGCGCAAATCGAAGCTGAAGTGATCAAGACTCTGAACGCTTTTGGCACACCGCATCTCGGAAGTGGCGCCGGTCCGACGCACATCTTCAATCTGGGCCACGGTATCAGCCAGCACACGGCACCTGAGCATGTCGCCGCATTGGTGCAAGCCGTACATCAGCACTCACGCCAAATGCGCGCTGCAGACTGACGGATTGTGCTCCCCAGAATATCTCGCCTGAATTGGGCCACTAGCATCTTTTTGCCTGTTTTACCAGCCCAAAGGACAAAAATCTTTGCTACTTATGCACAAAATCAGAGTTGAAGTGAAGCTGATTTATTTTTTTCCACGGGCTTACCCTTAAAGCAAAAAATTTCATAAGCTATTGATTTATATAGTTTTTAAAATTTGCCTTTTTTCTGAGCAAGCTAACAAAAGCCTTGATTTGCAAGGCTTGGCCATGCTTCTTGGTTCTTTATCAACAAAGTTATCCACAGAAAACTTGGATGACTTATAAAAGCCCTCAAAATCAAGCACTTATCGCTTTTTTCGCAAGTTCACTTGAACAAAATGCCCGAACCACCAGTCCCTGGAAACTGCTTGACACGGGTCCTGGTACATACCCCGGCGCACAGCCAGATGGCGGGTGCACTCAGTTATTGGAGCGAGGCCCCCCTGCCTCCAGGCACCCTGGTGCGCGTGCCGTTGGGACAGCGCGAACTGCTGGGCGTCGTGTGGTCCATCGATTCGACCAGCGCATCTGACGCGACACTTGATCCGGCCAAACTGCGACCGGTGACAACGGTCCTGGATGCTATGCCGCCCTTGAGCGCCCACTGGCGTGACCTGATCCGCTTTGCCGCCAGCTACTACCAACGCGCGGCAGGCGAGGTGGCCCTGGCCGCCCTGCCGCCACAACTGCGTGACATGAGCAGCGTCCAACTGGAGCGTCGGCTGAAGAAATTAGCCACGGCGACGGCAAAGCGCACCCAAGCCGTGGTCAAACCAGCCACAGAGACCGACACGGCACCGACACCAGAACCAGACGCCGCAACCCCAGCCGTTGTACTGACCCAGGAGCAACACCAGGCCATTAGCCAGTTCCACCAGCAGCCCGGACCCTTCCTGCTGTTTGGCGCCACCGGCAGCGGCAAAACCGAAGTCTTCATGCACTGCACCGCTGCGCTACTGGCCAGCAAGCCCGAAGCGCAGGCGCTGGTCATGGTGCCTGAGATCAACCTGACACCCCAGCTAGAAGCGCGCTTCAAGGCCCGCTTTTGTCCTCTGTACGGCGCAGATGCGGTGGTGTCGATGCACAGCGGCATGAGCCCGGCACAACGCCTGAACAACTGGCTGGCCGCCCACAGTGGCGCGGCGCGCGTGGTGCTCGGAACCCGGATGGCGGTATTTGCGTCAATGCCGCAATTGCAACTGATCGTTGTTGATGAAGAGCATGACCCGAGCTACAAAAGCAGTGAGGGGGCGCGCTACTCGGCACGCGATCTGGCCATTTACCGGGGCCACTTGGAAGGGGCCAAGGTCATGCTGGGTTCAGCCACGCCATCACTGGAAAGCTGGCACCACAGCCGCCCGGCCGAAGAGGGCGGGCGTTACCTGAGGCTGGAAATGCCGAGCCGGATTGGCCGCGGTCAGTTGCCACTGGTGCGCCGGGTCGACATGAACCACCAGCCCAAGTCCTGCATCATCTCTGCACCCTTGCTGGCGGCGATCACCCAGCGCATTGCCAGGGGTGAGCAAAGCATGGTATTTTTGAATCGGCGCGGCTATGCCCCGGTGCTGCAATGCAGCGACTGCGACTGGAAAAGCGAATGTCCCCACTGCAGCGCCTACCGGGTGTTCCACAAGATCGACCGCACCCTGCGCTGCCACCACTGTGGTTTGAGTGAGCGCGTACCGCGCGCCTGCCCCGCCTGCGGCAACCCCGATATCACCCCGCTGGGGCGAGGTACCGAACGGCTGGAAGAACACCTGGCTGAATTGCTGGCAGGGGTGCAGCGCCCGGACGGACAACCGGTGCGCATTGTGCGCATTGATGCCGACACCACACGGCTCAAGGGCGCGCTCGAATCACAACTGGCCCAGGTGCACACGGGCGAGGTGGATGTGTTGGTGGGCACCCAGATGATTGCCAAAGGGCATGACTTCCGGCGCATCACGCTGGTGGCCGCCGTCAATCCTGACAACGCCTTGTTTTCCAGCGATTTTCGCGCCCCCGAGCGACTCTTCAGCCTGTTGATGCAGGCCGCCGGACGCGCCGGGCGCGATGAAACCGTGACCAACCAGAGCGAAATGTGGCTGCAGACTTTTCTGCCCAAACACCCCTTGTATGAAGCGCTGAAAAAACATGACTACCCCGCTTTTGCAGCCTCACAGCTGAAAGAGCGTCAGCAGGCTGCCATGCCGCCCTTCAGCTTCCAGGCGCTGATCCGGTCCGAAGCGCGCAGCCAGGAAGCCGCACAAGGCTTTTTAACCCTGGCCAGTCAAGCCGCCAGCAGCCAAAGTGACACGGCAACCCTGCTGACACAAATTACACTTTACCCGGCGGTGCCAATGAGCATGGCGCGCATTGCCAACATCGAGCGCGCGCAAATGCTGGTGGAAAGCCCTTCGCGCACTGCGCTGCAGCGGTTTTTAAGTGCCTGGCAAGGGGTACTGCACAGCACACGTGCCCATCCAGAATGCAAAGGCGTGATCCGTTGGGCAATCGACGTGGACCCGCACAATATCTGAGCGAGTATCCACGAGTGGCCAAGTTCAGGCTGCTGCTTTGGTAGCCACAATCACTTGGAAATTATCAAAAAATACGGTGTGGCGCTCACAGGTCACGCCAGGCATGGCCTGCAGTTGCAACACCGGGTCGTGCGTGTTCCACAGCGCCAGACCATAGGGTTCAAAAACCTTGAAATAGGTCCAGCTCAAGGCGCGCAGCACCGAGGGGCGAGGTTTGTGGAACTCGCCAAGATACAGCTTGCCGCCCGGCTCAAGCACCCGCATGGCTTCGTTGAGCGCTTCAATCTTGAGGTGATTTGGCAATTCATGCAACAGGAAAAACATGACATTGGCGCGCACTGAACCGTCAGCCTGGTTCATGGCAATCGCATTGTCCTGCATGTAAATGGTTTTGTCGGCGTGCGCGGTCAGCTTGCGCTCGGCATGGTCCAGCTCGTTTTGAATGATGTCGGCCACCAGTACCTTGCTGGCCCCGGCGTCGACAGCAGCCTGCGTCACGCGCGGCATGACATTGCCAAAGGCACAGGAGGTGATCAATACCTGCTTGCCTTTCAAGTTGTCCCGATTCAGGCCGTGCACAATGAGGGACACCAGGTGGCTGTACTGGAAAAGCAAAATCGCTGAAATGATGGGCTGCCAGTCAATCAAACGGATCAAGCGCATATTGGAATAGATCGGGTACACATGCGCGGCATCGTGCGTGAGTCGTCCGGTGATACCGCGCATGAGCAGCGCGCCACGAGTCAAGGTAAAGAAAAACAAAGCGGTGCTGGCCAGCACCACGACAACAGTAAAGAAGGTATATGAAAACCAGGAGGGCATTGCATTCTTTCAAATAACGGGCGTGTGAACCACCCAAGGCATCAAAAAATTTCCAAGACCAATTACACACCCGGGGGAAAACCCTGTATTGATTTGGATCAAAATGCAAACAGGCTTTGGCGGAAGAAAGCGCCCGGCCCGTCTAAACCATCAATGCCACGGCCATTGAAAACGTCACAAACGCCGTGGCAGTCGAGACCAGAATGATGCGGGCAATGCGCCCGTTGTCAGCGCCAAAGCGTTCGGCCAGCAACGACACATTGCTGGCGCTTGGCAATGCCGCCGTGAGCACCATCACCGTCAAGGCGAAACGCGACAGGGGCAGCCCCAGACTGATCAACCCGGAGCCCACCAGCAGCACCAGCAGCGGATGCACAAATAACTTGAACATTGCCACCGGCAAATAATCCCGCAGCAGTGGCGCGGTAACATGCCCCGCTTTGGCGAGCATCTGGGCGCGCGCCAGCACCGCGCCAATCGTGAACAACGCCACCGGGGAGGCCGCATCGGCCAGCAAACCAATCGTTTGCGCCACCGGTTTGGGAGGCGCCCAACCGGCCACAGACACCAGTGCTCCCAATAAAATAGCCCAGGGCAACGGGTTGGCCAGAACGCCCTTGAGGGCTTTTTTGAACGCCTTGGCGGCACCGTGCGCCTCAGCGCCATCCAGTCGTGACAGCGCAATGCACAGCGAGGTGGTCACAATCATGTCGATCACCATGGTCAAAATCACCGGGCCGGCCGATTGCGCGCCCAGCAAAGCCACCAGCAGTGGCACGCCCATGAACCCGGAATTGGGAAATGCCGCCACCAGCGCGCCAAAGGAGGCGTCATTCCAGCCAATGCGGGCGTTCAGACTGACCGCCACCGTCAAGCCCACCGTGAGCAGTGCGCACAGCAGCCAGGTGGCAAAAACGCCCATATCTAGCAGTTGTCCAATCGGCGTGTTGGCGCCAAATCGGTACAACATGCACGGCAGGGCAAAAAACAGCACAAAACCGTTCAGACCAGGAATGGCCTCCAGCGGCAGCATGCGCGCGCGGGCGGCCAGGTAGCCGCACAGCACCAACGCAAAAAAGGGAAAGGTAATGACAAAAATTTGCAGCACGAAGGCATTGTCTCAGAGCGTGGTGCGCGCCCCGTCCACAAACACGGCAAGTTCACCGGGTGACATGGCCAGCCAGTCCTCATCGGTGGTCAGGGGCTCGGTGACCACAATCACCAGACGATCCTCGGGGCTGTTGAGTTCAGCCAGGTTGACGCAGACGTCTTCGTCCTTGAGGTGTACTTCACGGAATGGATGGCTGCGCAGCACGTAGTGCAGCTTGGTCGTGGCATGTGCCCACAAGGCCTGGCCGTTGCTGAGCAAGAAATTAAAGGTGCCATGTCTTGCAATGTGCGGCACCAACTCACGCAAAGTACAGCTTAACTCACCCACCGACGGCACACCAACGTGAGATTTGGCGAGCTCCTGCATCAACCAGCAAAACGCCAGTTCACTGTCGGTATTGCCCACCGGATAAAAGCTGCCATGCAATCTGGGCGCGTAATTTTTCAGGTCACCGTTGTGGGCAAAAACCCAATTGCGCCCCCACAGCTCGCGCACGAAAGGGTGACAGTTTTCCAGCGCCACCTGCCCCACGGTCGCCTTGCGCACATGCGCCACCACGTTGTGGCTCTTGATGGGGTAACTTTTGAGCATGCGGGCAATGGGCGAAGTGGCAGCACTGGATTTGTCCACAAAATGGCGAACCCCCTTACCCGGAATGGCGCAGTCGCTTTCGAAAAAGGCAATGCCCCAGCCGTCACCATGGTGATCGGTACAGCCGCCGCGCTGCGAAAAACCGGTAAAACTCAGCGTCAGGCTGGCCGGCAAGTAGCTGTTCATTCCCAGAAGTTGGCACATATATCCTTGGCCTTGGCATAGGACATAGTCGGCAGTCAAACCAAAAGCGCTATTATTCAGTTACAAAAATAAACACAAGGCGCTTTATGACGGTCAACAACGCCCCTGATCGGCTATGTTGTCAGAGGTTTCAGCTGTTAATTATGACGAACATGAAGTCCTTCTCTTGCTGCCTCCGAAAAATTTGATTCGTCCATGACCCCAACGCACATGAGAAAAGCTGTCACAAAAAATAGTGTTAGGGCAATCACCAACCTGGGTGTCGCCCTCCTGACCGGGGCAGTGTTCAGTGCCCATGCGATGACGCTGGGGGAACTCCAGGGTCAGGCACTGATGGGTCGTGCACTGGACCTGAGCGTACCGGTCCGGGCCGGCCAGGGCGATGAACTTTCTGAAGGGTGCGTGCGCGCCGACATCCATTATGGTGACGCGCCGCAAAAATCGCCACGCCTCACCATTCAAGCCAGCCAACTGCGGTTGCAACTGGCTGAGCCGGTCAATGAACCGGTCGTGACCGTACAGCTGCGTACGTTTTGTGGCGCCAGCCAGATCCGGAATTATGTGCTGCTGGTGGATTTACCGCCTGATTTCAGTGCCAACGTGGTGGCAAACGCCCCTCTGCCAGCCGCCACAACCCCGTTGGACAGGACCGATCCGGCACTGGCGCCGGCCCAGGTGGTGTTAGCCCAGGGGGCTGTCGCGAAAACACCTAAACCCAGTGTGCTGGCCAAGCGCAAACCTGGCTCATCCAAAGGACAAGTCAAGAAAACTGTCAAAAAACAAACTGCTAAAGCAGTCACAGCCAAACGCAAGCAGAAAACAGGAGGCGTTCAACCGGTCAAATCGGTGCTCAAACTCGACCCCATGGAGATTCTCTCCGACCGGATGGACAACCTGGAACTCAATATGCCGTTCACGCCGGCCGAAGATGCGCTGCTGCAAAGCAGGCAAATCGCAGCCCTGCAAGCCGATGTCAAATCCATGCGGGACCTGACTGTCAAAAACGACCGCACCCTGCTGGAGCTGCGCAGCCAACTCGAACTGGCGCAATCACAACAGCAGACAACCACCCTTCTTTATGGCTTGATCGCCTTGTTGCTCCTGGGTGTGGCTGGACTGCTCTGGCTTTGGCGCGGTCAGAAAAAGTTGACGACGGCTGCGCAGTCATGGTGGCAGCACCCTGCCGCAGACGAGCCCGTCGCTTTTTTGCCGTCTGACGTCGCTGCGCAAGCAAGCAATCCGGCCCCGAAAGAGCCTGTGCCAGTCGTGTCTGTCGCACCTTTCCAAATCAACCCGGACGTCGTTCAGGACATCCGTCAGCAGGCTGATTTTTTTGTCTCCCTGGGGCAAGCCGATCGTGCCATCCATATCCTGAGTCTGCACATTGCCAACGCCGAACTGCCCAACCCCTTGATCTGCATGGACCTGCTGGGGATTTACCAGCACGCAAACCAGGCCGACGAATTCGACCGCTTGCGCAACGTCTGCCGACAGCACTTCAACGTGCAGGTTCCCGATCTGACCAGGTTTGGGCATCCGGGTCGAGACCTTGCCTCCTACCCGCAAGTCATGACGATGCTGACTCACCTCTGGCCTGGCGAACAGGCGCTCTCTTTCATTGACAGTTGCCTCTTCATCAAAGTCAAGTCAAAGCTTTGCCCCCTTCTGGATCTGGCGGCTTTCCGTGATCTGCTGACTCTGCATGTTGTGGCTGAAGAACTGGCCACCACCCCGCTTGCCACGCCAGCGGTCAAGTCATCACCGATCTGAACCAACGACTGCCGTGCAATCGAGCCCTCCCTGTTACAAGCCAGGTTCGGCTGAAACACAAGCCTGCCTGAAATTTGAACTTTTTGATTGGCACTCAATCACATAGAGTGCTAACATTGCAAATTCGAGCAACAAGGAGTTCTGGCATGTCTACTTACACTGGCGTTACTGGCACCCCGCTGACCTTGGCAAATCCCTGGTCAGTGGTGCCTGCTTTGGGCCATCTGGATGCCTACATTGCGGCCGTCAACCGCATGCCCATGCTGACCCTGGAAGAAGAACAGAGCTACGCCCACAAGCTGCGCCAGGACAATGACCTGGAAGCGGCCGGAAGGCTGGTGTTGTCGCACCTGCGGCTGGTGGTGTCCATTGCGCGCCAGTATCTGGGCTATGGCTTGCCGCACGGCGACCTGATCCAGGAGGGCAATGTCGGCCTGATGAAAGCCGTCAAACGGTTTGACCCCGACCAGGGCGTGCGTCTGGTGAGCTATGCCATGCACTGGATCAAGGCAGAGATTCATGAGTACATCCTGAAAAACTGGCGCATGGTCAAGGTGGCCACGACAAAAGCCCAGCGCAAGCTGTTTTTCAACCTGCGTTCCATGAAGCAGCGTTACCAGAGTGATGATGCAGCGGCTGAGCTTGATACACACCGCAATACGCTCAACGAGAGCCAGATCGATGCCATGGCCGTCGAGCTGCACGTCAAGCGCGAAGATGTGATCGAAATGGAGGCGCGACTGGCTGGCGGTGATGTGCTGCTGGACCCCAGCCCTTCTGATGACGGCGAAGACGCGTTTGGCCCGATTGCCTACCTGACCGATGCTGCGCACGAACCCACCGCCATGCTGGAAGCACAGCACCGCGACATGCTGGCCAGCGACGGCATTGCCAAGGCGCTCGCTACGCTGGATGAGCGCAGCCGCCACATCGTGGAGGAGCGCTGGCTGAAGGTGAATGATGACAACTCGGGCGGCATGACGCTGCATGACCTGGCAGCGGTTTATGGTGTCAGCGCCGAGCGCATTCGCCAGATTGAAGTTGCCGCCATGAAAAAGATGAAGAAGGCGCTCGTTGAATTTGCCTGATTCGCCGGCGAAGCGGCGCTGGTTGCCCTGCGCTCTGCGCCACAATACCCCTGACAGCCCCGACGTCAGGGGTATTTTTTTACAGGAGTCATCATGCGCCGCCAATGGATCAAACTTTCCGTCATATCAATCGCAGCCAGTACCCTGCCCTTGTTGGCAACAGCTCAGGCTGCTCCCAAAGTGCCGGCCTGGCCCAGCAAGACCTTACGCATCATCGTCGGCTTCCCGGGCGGCTCTTCACCTGACCTGACGGCCCGCACGCTGGCTGAGCCCCTGTCCAGAGCGCTCGGCCAGCCAGTCATTGTGGAAAACAAGGTGGGCGCCGGTGGCAACATTGCGGCCGACTACGTGGCCAAGGCCACTGACAACCATACCCTGGGCCTGATGATCAACGGCAACCTGACCACCGCCAAACTGCTTAACCCCAAGCTGCCATACGACCCGCTCAAGGATTTGTTGCCTGTGAGTCTGGTGGGAGTCTCGCCACTGGTACTGATGGCGCCCAAATCTGCGCCTGGCGCCAATGCCCAAGCCTTTCTGGCGGCTGCCAAACAAGCGGGCGACCGCTGGAGCTATGGCTCGCCTGGCGTCGGCACCATCGGCCACATTGGCATGGAGCTTTTCAAAAGCAAAACCGGAACCCAGGCCGTGCACGTGCCCTACCCCGGTTACGCGCAGGTGGCCACCGGCATGATTGGCGGACAGTTGCATCTGTCAATGCTGCCGCCCGCATTGGCAATAGCCCAGGTCAAGGGCGACAAGCTGCGTGCCATCGGCGTGACCTCAAGCGGCCGCAGCGCCCTGGCGCCCGATCTGCCCAGCATGGCGGAAGTGGGCGTGCCTGACTTCAACCTGGAAATATGGAATGCGGTGGCCGCGCCCAAATCGATGCCCCCCGCCCTGGTGGCCAAACTGGCCGTGCTGGTCAGTGACATTGCCCGCACACCCGAGGTACGGCAAAAACTGTACGCCCAGGGCTGGCAAGTGGTGGGCTCGTCACCGGAAGGCCTGGTCAAACGAATTCAGGCAGATACCCGCATGTATGGCGGCATCATCAAAACACTGGACGTGAGCAACCAATAGCGATGGCGGCAACATCCGGGCAACACGGGTCACCCTGCCGGGGGCAAGCCCTTTGACCCATGGAGAGGCTGTGCCCGGCAAAAACGTCGACAGACGCCTAATCTTGTGCAGCTGCGCGAATCGTGTCACGCCCGTTGCGATCCTTGACGCGACCCAGGTCGGCGTCCAGGGCGCTTGCCAGCTTGTCCACCGCATTGATGAGGGCAACGCCCATCTTGTCGGCCTCGGCCGTGACGGTGACGGGCTGACGACTGGCCACGCGGGCCTCGAGTCGACAGCGTTTGTCATTGACACCCGACTTGGCACTGTCGAGGTCGGTCAAAAAGACTTCCAGACGCGTGATATGGTCTGTGAACCGGGCCAGACGGCTGCCCGCTTCTTCGCGCACCCATTGGGCCAGGGACTGGCCACCCTGAATGTGGTCGTCGGTATTCACCTGAATTTGCATGTGAGTTCTCCTGGGTTAAGTCCGGCTACTGGTCCGGCACAAGCAATTCATTAACTGGTTTCACTTTACCTCAAGCCCGGCACCAGCAAGGTGAGGATACGCAGGTTTCACACACACGGCGCAAGGCCTCACACGGTTGTAGCCGGCTCTCAGGACGCCGACGCAAGCAACTGTTTGATATCAGCCGCCGTCAATTCAGGCTTGGTACCGTAACGGGTGAACAGGCGCAGTTTGCCCTTGGGGTCATAAACATAGCTGCCAGCGGTGTGGTCCATGGTGTAGCTGGTGGGGGTTGGACCGTCTACCTTTTTGTAATACACCTTGTAGTCTTTGGCAAGCACGGCCAACTGCTCAGGTGTTGGCACCAGCGCCAGAAAGGAGGGATCAAAAGCGCCCATGTATTCCTTGAGCATCTCGGGCTTGTCGCGTGCGGGATCAATGGTGACAAACAGGCCCTGGACACGCTCACCGTCTTTGCCCAGCAATTGCTTGATCTGGGCCATCTCGGCCATGGAGGTCGGGCAAACGTCGGGGCACTGGGTGTAGCCGAAGAACATCATGACAATTTTGCCCTGGAAATCCTGGAGCGTGCGTGTCTGCCCGTTGTGGTCGGTGAGGGAAAATCCTTTGGCGTAATCCGCACCAGTGATGTCAATGGCTGTGAACTGAGGGGCATTAGGCGAGCAGGCTGAGAAAAGACCTGTCGTCCCCAGCACCATAGCGCAAGCTGTGATTGATTTGAGCGCGTTTCGTTTGTTCATGAAGTTGATGATAAACCGGGCAGGTTGAAGCCCTGGCCGTTACAGGTAGTGGTCGATCAGCAGCGCGGCAAACAACAGGCTCAGGTGAATGAGGGAAAACCTGAAGGTTTTACGCGCCAGCAAATCAGAATAATCACGCCACAACCACCAGGCATGCAGGATGAATCCGGCGTTCAGCACCACGGCCACAACCAGATACAGCCAGGAACTCATGCCGTAGATAAAGGGCAGCAGACACGCCGCCAGCAGGATGAAGGTGTAGAGCAGCACCATCAACTGGGTGAATTCATTGCCATGGGTCACAGGCAGCATCGGCAGGCCGGACTTGCGATAGTCCTCCACCCGGTACAGCGCCAGTGCCCAGAAATGCGGTGGCGTCCACAGGAAGATGATCAAAAACAAAATCAGCGCTTCCGGCCCCACGTTACCCGCCATGGCAGCCCAGCCCAGCACCGGCGGCATGGCCCCGGAGGCACCACCAATCACAATATTTTGCGGGGTCATTGGCTTCAGGATCACCGTGTAAATCACCGCGTAGCCAATGAAGGTGGCAAACGTCAACCACATGGTGAGCGGGTTCACGGCAAAGTAGAGCAGCGTCGAACCCAGTGCGCAGAGGACGGCCGAAAACAGCAGGGTTTGATGATTTCCCAGTTGGCCCCGCGCTGTCGGGCGCCAAGCGGTGCGTTTCATCTTGGCGTCAATGCCTTTTTCAAGGATGCAGTTGAACGCGGCCGCGGCCCCTGCAACCAACCAAATACCCAAACAAGCCATCGCGGCCACACCAACCTCATGCCAGGACGGCACGCCCGGCACCGCCAGCAGCATGCCGATCAGGGCGCAAAACACAATCAACTGAATGACGCGCGGCTTGGTCAACGCGTAGTACTGCGCCCAGATGGAGGCTTCCCTGGCCATGCTGGGTTTGGTCGGTTGAGTGGCTTGGTTCATGCGACGCTCCGGAATTCTTTCATGGCAGAGTGGCCACGTGCTTCACTGTCCGAGATGCGCTTGACTTTGTCACAAGCCAGGTCAACAACAGGGCCAGGGCCGCCGCACCGGCGGTATGCAATAAGGCGGCAAGCAAAGGCCAGTCAAACACCACATTGCTCAGCCCCGTGATCAACTGCAAGGCGGTCAAGACGGCCAACATCTTGGCCGGGCGCCGCCAACTGGCGCGGTGTAACCAACAGGCTGACACACACAACAAGGCCAGCAACAGGTAAGCCATCAAACGGTGCACGTAATGAATAGCGGTCAGGGCAGCAAAGTCGATGGGGACGCCGCTGGCTGTCAGACCCAGCGCACGCCAGACCTCAAACCCTTGGCGAAAGTCCATCGCAGGCCACCACTGACCCTGACACTTCGGAAACTCCTCGCAAGCCAGCACCGCGTAGTTGGTGCTGACCCAGCCTCCAAGCATGACTTGCACAACCAACATCAACAGGACCAGGGACAAGTAGCGCTGGAGTGAACGGGGGATGGCCGGCAGCGCCTGTGCCATCGAATCTCCATGCGTCGTTTGCAGGCCAAGCAGCATCAGCAAACCCAGACCCCCCAACAAATGCAAGGTGACGATCGCCGGATACAGCTTCATGGTGACCGTCAAGGCACCAAAAGCGCCTTGCATACAAACCCAGAAAAGGGTCAATGTTGGCAGCCATGGACCTGCCACGGCCTGCGTTGTCAAATCAACCTGACTGCGCACCAACCAGCGCTGACGCCAAGCCAGCGCCGTCAGCACCACGATCAGAGCGCCAACGCTTGAAGCCAGGTAGCGGTGCAACATTTCGATCCATGCCTTGCTGTGGGTAACCGGCCCACTGGGCATCGCGCTCCGGGCTTCGTCGATCTGCTGTGACGCCCCAAGCGGCGAACTGCTGCCATAGCAACCCGGCCAATCCGGGCAGCCCAGACCCGAGTCGGTCAGCCGCGTGAAGGCACCAAAGACCACCAGGTCAAAGGTCACGAACAAGAGAAGCACCGTCAAAGCATGGCGTCTTGCCTGCAGCGTGGGGTGGCGGCGCCAGATCCAGGCGATCGGCAGCACCACCACGCAGGCCACCATCAGCAGCATCTGCGCCAGAGGCGATAAATCGTACAAAGAAGTCACGGTGAACTCAAGGCTTGTCGACTCGCCCGGGCTTGTCCCAGGACGTCGAAGCGGTCAGCAATCGGCTCAGATCGCGTTTGGCCTGGGCCGCGTTCTTGACGTCGAGATCAGCCGGAAAACGCATCATCCATTTGCCGAAAGGGTCGACCACATAGAGATGATCAGACAGCTTTTGCCCCTTGCCAGGCGACAACCATTGCGCCAGACCTGCGGCATCCACCCGCAACACCAGCGCACTGCTCAAGGCCGGCAACAGGGCTTGCGGCACCTCGGCCTGGTCATCCACCAACCAGACCCAGTCCATCCGGTCTTTGTCGCGACCCATGGTCTCACGCAGTTGGCGCTGCAAATACAAGTGCTGTTGACACTGTGCATTGCATGCACCGCCGGCAACGCTGACCAGCAGCCATTGGCCTTTGAGCGAGACGAGTTGGTCCTGCTTGCCATCAAGGCCATGGGTCAGCAAAACCGGCACATCCCTCTGCGGCTCAATCAGTTCGCCGAAACTCTTGATCCGATCCGGCCTGAAAAAGTAGAACGTCAGATAGGACGCCACAACAGGCGCGGCACACACCAGCCAGACCAGCAACAGCCAAGTACGCCCCCGGCGCGTGCGCCCGGGCGGATCGCGCAGAGCCTCCTCTGCAGTTGGCACGGTGTTGACAACCATGGTCAACGGTGTATCCCAGTCTTCAGACTTGGTTGCGTCGGAATCGTTTAACAATTTGAAACCAAAGGTAATAGAGAGCGACCAGCCCGCTCAGGGCGAACCACTGAAATGCATAACCGTAATGGGTGTCGACGCCGGTATTAGGCTGCGGCCAATTTCTGGACAACCCGTCGCGCATATCGCCAGTCTCTTGCACGGAAATAGGCGCCAGACCCAAACCCAAAGCATCACCATAGGTCTTCAGATCGAGATTTTGCCTGATGCGCCCGTCATCACCACCGCCCAAATCGAAATGGCGGGACGGTGGTGGGGATACCATGCCCTCAATCTGAACGACCGACGATGGGTTGGCAACATGGGGCAAAGCTTGACGGTCTACAAAATTGCGTGCCACCCAGCCCCTTTGCACCAGAACCACCTGCCCTGTGGGCTCAAGCTTCAAAGGCGTCACCACCACAAAACCCACGCGTTTGTTCATGGTCCGGTTATCCAGAAACACCGTGGCGTCGGCCAACCAGCGGCCCGTCAATTTCACGCGCCGATAAAGCAGCTCACCCGTGCCAAGCATGGCCAGAAAACCCTCGTTATCCAGTTGCGGTCTGGCCTGGTTTTCAGCGATCGCGTCGCGCATCGCGAGTTTCTGAACGGCACGGCCCAGCTGCCATTGCCCCAGTGCCAGGCCCAGCACAAATACCAACAACGAGAAACAACTCACGATCCAGAAACGCCCGCGTGCACTCACGTGATAATCCCGTTCATGAAATACATAGTCATTGTGGCCTTCATTGGTATTTTGGGCAGCCTGGCCTCGGCGTTCGTCTTCATGATGAAAAAAGACGGCAGTGACAAAAACCGCGCCAAGCACATGGCCAAGTCGCTGGCGCTACGGGTTGGTTTGTCTATTTTGCTGTTCACAAGCATTTTGGTGGCCTGGTGGCTGGGGCTGATTTCACCCACGGGCACACCCTAAGGAACCAACGCCCACTAGGCGTTTTTTGGCAGCCACTGCGCAAGGCGGGGCCTGAGCAGGCGACCAAGTTCAGAGCCAATAGACCACGACGTAAAGACCCAACCACACCACGTCCACAAAGTGCCAGTACCAAGCGGCACCTTCAAAGCCAAAATGGTGCTCGGGCGTGAAGTGGCCTTTGCGCAGACGCAGGGTGATGAACAACAGCATCAACATGCCAATGAACACGTGAAAACCGTGAAAGCCGGTCAACATGAAGAAGGTGGAACCATAGACCCCCGAGGCCAGCGTCAGGTTCATCTCACTGTAGGCGTGGGAGTATTCGTAGCCCTGTACAAACAAAAAGATCAACCCCAGAATCACCGTCAGCCACATCCAATTGATGGTCTTACGGCGGTCACCGGCAATCAGCGCATGGTGAGCCACGGTCAATGTGACCCCGGAAGTCAGCAGCAAGGCGGTATTGATGGTGGGCAGCCAGAACGGTGTCATGGCTTCAAACGGCTCAATGATGCCGGCTGGGGCAGCGGTCACGCCGGCCATCACACTGGGCCACAGCGCTTTGAATTCAGGCCACAGCAAAGCATTTTCGGCATTAGCCAGGTTGGGCACCGAGTGCACGCGCAACCACCACAGTGCGGCAAAAAAGCCGCCGAAAAACATCACTTCAGAGAAAATAAACCAACCCATGCTCCAACGGAAGGAAACGTCGATGCGCCGGCTGTACTTTCCGCTTTCGCTTTCACCGATGGCATCTTTGAACCACTGGAACAAAACCACGAGGAACCACAGCAAACCGAAAGCCAAAGAGTATTTGCCCCATGCAATGCCATTCATCCAATTACCGGCACCCAGGAGCACAAAGAAAAGCCCCACAGCGCCCAGGGCAGGATGACTGGAAGGCGACGGCACAAAGTAATAGGGCGTCTTGTCGTGTTCAGTAATACTCATTCTATTTTCACCTTTAACGCTTAATTTTTCACCAATCCAAACCGCCAACCGCCCTACGCAGCCAGCACGGTGTTGACCAACCAGATCAGCGCCAACACCAAAAACAAGGCCCCCAGCACACCAACCACGATCACATGCACCGGCTTGACCTGCGCCATATCCTGTTGGTGTCCACTGCGATTACGCAAGCCCACAAAGGCCCAGGCCACCACCCGGAGAGTGCGCCAAAAAGACACCTTACCGGAGTCCTTGGCTTCAGGCAAAAGTTCGGCCATCAGGAACCCTCCTTGGTCTTATCATTAGCCTCGTTACTGGCAACCGGCACGGGTGGCGTCTTTCCGCCGACTTCAAAAAAGGTGTAGGACAGGGTGATGGTCTTGACATCTCTGGGCAAGCCGCTGTCGACCACAAAAACCACAGGCCATGACTTCTTCTCACCAGGCGCCAATGTGTGCTCCTTGAAGCAGAAACACTCAAGCTTGTGAAAATTCGGACCCGCCTGTTCAGGTGCGTAACTGGGAACAGCCTGCGCGGTGATGCTGCGGCCCTGCATGTTCTGAAACTCATACATGATCGTGGTCATCTCACCTGGGTGAACACGCAAACTGCTCTTCTCTGGCTTGAAGCGCCACAGTCCGCGCACGTTCGCATCGAACTCCACCGTCACGGTACGGGTGTCGTCCACCTGGGTGTTCAAGGGTTTGTAGTCGCCTGCGCTTTCGATGAACCGATCACCCAGAGCCAGCACCTTAATGCCGGTCACGTCGCAAAACACTTCGTACAAGGGCACGATGGCATAACCGAAGCCGAACATCGACAGCGCCACCAAGACCAGCTTGAACTTCAACGAGGTGTTTTCAGACCAGAACTTCACGGCTCAACGACCAAACAAACTCATGCGCAACAGGACACCAAGAAAGAAAACGGCGGCGATCAACGCCAGCGTCAGGCCCAACTTGCGGTTGGCCTTCGCCTTTCCTGGATCGATTTCATATTGTTCCATGACGTCCATCCTGGTCAACCGACAATCTTGGTCGCCGTGGCGTCCAGCTTGGGCGGGTTTTCAAAAGTATGAAAAGGCAGCGGTGCGGGCAATTCCCACTCCAGGCCTTCAGCGCCATCCCAGGGACGCTGGGGTGCCGGCTTCCCGTGGCCGCGCATGGTCGGCAGCACAATGAACAACAGGAAGTACAACTGGGCAAATCCGAAGAAGAAGGACCCCACAGAAGCGATGGCATTGAAATCAGCAAACTGCATCGGGTAGTCGGCGTAACGACGGGGCATGCCGGCCAGACCCAAGAAATGCATCGGGAAGAAAGTCACGTTGAATGAAATGAGTGACCACCAGAAATGGAGTTTTCCGCGGGTCTCGTTGTACATCACACCAGTCCAGCGAGGCGACCAGTAGTAGTAGCCCGCAAACATGGCAAACAAGGACCCCGCCACCAGCACGTAATGGAAATGCGCCACCACGTAGTAGGTATCCTGAATCTGGATATCAATCGGTGCCATGGCCAGAATCAGACCGGTGAAACCACCCATGGTGAACACAAAGATGAAGCCAACCGTAAACAGCATCGGCGTCTCAAACGTCATTGAACCTCGCCACATGGTGGCAATCCAGTTAAAGATCTTGACCGCGGTGGGCACGGCAATCAGCATGGTCGCGTACATGAAGAAGAGCTGACCTGCGACCGGAAAGCCGGTCGTGAACATGTGGTGGCCCCAGACGATGAACGACAGAATCGCAATGCTGGAAGTTGCGTACACCATGGAGGTGTAGCCAAACAGCTTCTTGCGCGAAAACGCCGGCACGATCTGGCTGATCACGCCGAAGGCCGGCAAGATCATGATGTAGACCTCGGGGTGACCGAAGAACCAGAAGATGTGCTGAAACAGCACCGGATCACCACCACCGGCGGCATTGAAGAAGTTGGTGCCGAAGTGGCGGTCCGTCAAGGTCATGGTGATCGCGCCGGCCAGGACAGGCATCACAGCGATCAAGAGAAACGCCGTGATCAACCAGGTCCAGGGAAACAGTGGCATCTTCATGAGCGGCATATCAGGCGCGCGCATGTTCAGGATGGTCACGATGATGTTGATCGCACCCATGATCGAGCTTGCGCCCATGATGTGCAGCGCAAAAATGCTGGTATCCATGGCCGGGCCCATTTGCAGGGTCAGGGGCGCATACAGCGTCCAACCGCCAGAGGGCGCGCCGCCTGGCAGGAAAAAGCCGGTCACCAAAAGCAGGGCCGCAGGAATCAGCAGCCAGAAACTGAAGTTGTTCATGCGTGCAAACGCCATGTCACTGGCGCCAATCTGCAACGGAATCATCCAGTTGGCAAAACCCACAAAACCCGGCAGGATGGCCCCGAACACCATGATGAGGCCATGCATGGTGGTCAGTTGGTTGAACAACTCCGGGTTGATGAACTGCAGCCCCGGCTGAAACAACTCAGTACGGATCAACAGCGCCATGACCCCGCCAACCATCAACATGGTCAAGCTGAACAGCATGTACATCGTGCCGATGTCTTTGTGGTTGGTGGCGTACACCCAGCGACGCCAGCCTGACGGTTCGTGGTGATCCGCGTGTCCATCGTTCCCGTGGGCTGGGTGATCTAAAACGGCGCTCATTGAATTCTCCTTGGCAATTTGTCTAACTTGTTCACCACGGCTCACTTGCGAGCCTGAGCAACCTCAGAAGGCTGAACCAGCTGACCTGTCTTGTTGGACCAGCTGTTCTTGGTATAGGTGATGACGGCGGCAATTTCGGTATCGCTGAGTTGTTGCCAGGACGGCATGGCGGCAGCGCCACCCACACGGCCATTCAGAAGCACCTTGATCTGGTTCGACTTGTCGGCATCGAGCACAACCGCAGAGCCATCCAAAGCCATGATCGGGCCCATGCCCTTGCCATTGGGCTGGTGGCAGGCGGCGCAATTGGCCGCGTAAACCGCTTCACCACGCTTGGTCAACTCAGCCACCTCCCAGACCTTGTTCGGATCATCGGCCAGAGCAGCCATTTTTTTCTGTTCAGCCTCAACCCATCGCGTGTAATCGGCTGCGGACAGCACCTTCACATGAATCGGCATGTAGGCATGCTCTTTGCCACAAATCTTGGCACACTGGCCATAGTAGTCACCAACCGCGTCAGCGCGGAACCAGGTGTCACGCACAAAACCCGGAATCGCATCTTGGTGAACACCGAAAGACGGGACAGCCCAAGAGTGAATCACATCGTTGGCAGTCAAAATCAGGCGGATTTTTTTCCCCACAGGCACCACCATGGGGTGGTCCACTTTCAACAGGTAATCAGCGACATCGGAACCCGCCTTTGGCCCGCCTTCATCCGACAAAATACGATGACTGCGGTCGAGCGCCGAAATGAAACCAATGCCCTCACCCTCGCCGCGCAGGTAGTCATAACCCCAGCGCCACTGCATCCCTGTGATCTTGACCGTCAGATCGGCGTTGGTCGTGTCTTTCATGGCGATCACCACTTTGGTGGCTGGTAGCGCCATGCCGATCACGATCAGAAAGGGGATGGCAGTCCAAATCACTTCCACTGTGAGTGACTCATGGAAATCGGCTGGCTTGTGACCCACCGACTTGCGATGCTTCCAGATCGAATAAAACATCACGGAAAACACAGCAACAAAAATGATGGCACAGATCACCAGCATCAACCAGTGCAATTGCGATTGGCCTGTTGCAATTTCAGTGACGGGCGGGTGCAGATTCAACTGATTGACCGCAGGACCGCCAGGCAAGTCAGCCACAGCATGGGCAACACTGGCCATACCGGACAAACCCAAGGCGAGCAGCGCAGCCGATCGACGCTGGAGAGCTTTGCTAAATATTCTCATCATGAACACTCATTCCATTCTTAATTGACACATTCAGGCCAAACGCCACGCGCTAAAATCACACAATGACACTTGATTGAAGGCGTGCATCGCATCTGCGCAACCCCTCAGCCAGACCTTTTTCAGGCTCGCGCCAAGTCGACCTTCTCAGACCGAACCAACGCGCAAAATAACCCACGTCCTTTAACGAAACCTGGCCTCCTGCACCACCTTGAGCTCACTTGGCAGCGAACCAACATAGTCAGCCATCACCTTGAGTTCTGCCAAACTGAACTGCTTGACAATGCCTCCCATCACCGCATTACCACGTCCAACCACAGCATTCGGTTCTGTTTTGTAGGATTTGAGCGCCACCAACAAGTAGTCAGCGTACTGGCCAGCGATTTTGGGATAGCTGGGGTCAATGGGTTTGCTCAAGTTGTCGCCATGGCAGGATTTGCAGCCGCCCTTTTCGATCAAAGCCAAGGCTCTGGCATTGGCGTGACCCGCCCCGTTGTCAGCCTGCGCCGAAGCCGACCCCAAAGTGGCGTAATAAGCAGCCACATCGGCAATGTCTTGCTCGTTCAAGTTGCTGGTCACACCACGCATCGTCGGATGTCGGCGCTCGCCCTTTTGGTAGGCAGTCAATGCAGAAGCAATGTATTTGGCGCCTTGGCCGGCAATCTTGGGAACACGGTAGACCTCAGGGAAGCTGGCGCGATAACCCTCAAGGCCATGACAACCGATGCACTGGGTTACTTTCTGGCGGCCATTGGTCGCATTACCTTCCACGGTCTGCGCCATGGAAGATTGCCCCGATGCCAGGGCAATGAGCAAAGCGAAGTGAGCGAAGACCAGTTTTTTCATTTCTAAATTGCCAAAAAATTTAACCAAAGGCGTGGTTCTTTTGACGAACCGCACCCACCTCGGCGATACATTCACCCGACTCCGTACGTTGAAAACCGATGGCACTGAACAGCACTTCAGGGCTTGGCATTTTTGACGGCGGGCGCCGTCGCTGCGGCCGCAGACTCAGCCTCAGGCTCGGCAAAACTGGCGCCCGATGCGTTGACCATATAGACCAGGGCACGACCCACTTCAACATCGCTGTAATCTGCACCACCCTGGGCCGGCATGGCATTCTTGCCTTTCAGCGCAGCATTCAACAGGGCGGCATAACCACTGGCAATGCGTGGGCCCCAGGCGGCTTTGTCAGCCAACTTTGGCGCCCCCATCAAACCAGCGGCGTGGCAAGCGGCACAACGCACCTTGAACAGTTCTTCGCCAGAGCGTGGCCCGCTACCGGCAGCCTCACCCAAGGTCAAAGTGCCCACCTTCTGAATGCGTGCTGCCACCGCCTTGTCCGACATATCGCCATGACTCGAACTCTCAGGCGCCGCCATCACCGCCAGCAAAATGATTGCACCGATCACAACCGCCGCCACGATGGCCACTTTAACGGCAAGATTGGCGGCACTTTTAAACATATCACCAGGATCGTTGTCGGTGGTTCTGGCGGAGGGCGCTGAAAGGTTCATGGTTTTCTTTGTCAGTGGCTATCAATAGGATCAACTAAAAAACGTGTTCATTGGCCCCGACTGTCGGACCTTCCAGCACCGACCCGCCGTCCACGCCTTGCGTGGTGCCGGTGCGGCGCGTGTGAGAGCCCTTGTGATTACTCGCACTGCGTGAAATACGCAGACAAGCCACGCATGAATGCTGTTCTCATGGTTGAATATCTCAAAATTATTTGATATTTATCAAACGATTCTAAAGGATATTGGCTAGGAAACACGCGCAAAACGACAAGGGAAAACCCCAAGCCAGCCGGCACGGCGGCTACAGAATGGGCCTCAGGGCGCCCAGAAAGTGCGGGCAGTGAGCCCAACCAGCAACACCATCAGCACCCGGTGAACGTTGATCTCATTCATCTTGACCAAGGTGGGTGGTGGATCGTGCTGCGCCTGCGACTTTGCCGCGCCTCAAGGAGGCACGCATCTGGTCCAGGGAGATTTCACTTTGCGCCCGCACCGTGAGTTTGGGCGCGGGCTTGAACGCATGCCCATAAACCACTTCAAAGGTCAGTTGCATGGCATTTTTTTCGATCGCCTGGAGCAGTTGACTGTGCCAGCGTCGTCCCCGCAATGCCTGGAAGCGTTCGACATGCAGATTTCGCCCCAAGCCCCTCAACTCCTGCAAGACGCGCTGTGGCGACTCGAATGTGAGGGTGATGCGCTCCATGTCCATCACCGGCTCGGCAAAGCCGGCCCCGATCAGCATGTCACCCCAATCGTGCATGTCGGTAAATTCATGACTGGGCGCTGGCCAGCCCAGTGCCTGGTAAAGCACACGGAGTTCTTTGAGGGTGTCAGGCCCCAGGCACGAAAACATCAAAAAACCATCGACCACCAAAGCCTGATGCCACTGCTGCAGCAAGGCCTGGGGTTGGTCAGCCATGTGCAGACTCATGTTGGCCCACAACATCCGGGCTGGCTGCGTCACCTGATTGACCACCTGGGGACTGGACCGCAACCAGCGCTGTACTTGCCACCAGGGCGGCGTCACAGCCCGCGCGAGATGCTGGGCCCGCTGCGGGTTTGCCTCGACCAAGGTGCAAAGCGCCTGGGGATAGCGTTGCCGCAACAACGCATGCGCCGCCAGCCCGCCGTTGAGCGGCGACCAATGCACCCAACTCTCGGGCTGAACCGTGATCCAATCCAGACGCTCCTGCATGCGCCGAGCCACTTCTTCGTGCAGCCAAGCGGACTCTGCTGCGGGTCGGTTGTGCCAGCGCTGCGCAGCCTGAGAGTCGACAGAAGGGGGAGATTGATCAGCCATAACGCATTTGGAAAAGAGACGCGAGTATATTGACTGTATGTTCATCAGCTTGCTTTCAAGGGTCTTGCGCCCACCTGCCAGCCAATGCCGGATTTGCCGCACGTGGCCGGCGCAGCCCGTTTGTGACCGCTGCGTGGCCGAATTTGCCCAGCCCCAGCTACGCTGTCACACCTGCGCACTGCCCTTGCCAGCCGGTCTATCGCAGTGTGGTGCCTGCCTGAAAGCCCCCCCGCCACTGGACATGTGCCTGGCTGCCGTGCCCTACGCCTTCCCATGGGCACATTTGATGGCCGATTTCAAGTTCCATGACCAACCCGCATTGGTCCGTTTTTTTGCCCACCTGCTCAAGGCCACACCCTGGGTCGAACCGGCGCTGGAGGGGGCTGATTATTTGTTGCCCATGCCGCTGTCAAGACAACGCTTGCAGGTACGTGGCTACAACCAGGCCCAATTGCTGGCACGCCAGCTCAATGCCGCAAAAACACGGACGGACCTGTTGCTGCGCATGGTCGACACACCCGCACAACATGGCCTCAAACGGGCCCAGCGCTTGACCGCCCTGAACGAGGCATTTGCCGTAGAGCCGCTCAAGGTCTCCGTCGTGAAGAACGCGCGACTGGTGCTGGTCGATGACGTCATGACCACCGGCGCGTCCTTGAACACCGCCGCACGGGTGCTCAAGGCAGCGGGAGCAGCCCACATTACGGGCCTGGTCATTGCGCGCACCGAATAAGCCTGCGCGACAATGGCGACATGTTTCATATTGTTCTGGTCGAGCCCGAAATTCCACCCAATACCGGCAACGTCATCCGTCTGGCGGCCAACACCGGCTGCACCTTGCACCTGGTGGAGCCACTGGGGTTTTCGATGGACGACAAACACATGCGCCGCGCCGGACTGGACTACCACGAATATGCCACCGTCAAACGCCATGCCAACTGGCAAACCTTTCTGGATGACGAGCACCCTTTGCCTGAGCGGCTGTTTGCACTGACCACCCGTGCCAGCCAAAACGTGTTCGCAACGAACTTCAAGCCCGGTGACTATCTGGTGTTTGGCTCCGAGACCAAGGGCCTGAGCGATGCCGTGCGCCAGTCGTTTGGGCAGCAACAAACCATCAAACTGCCCATGATGCCCGGTCAGCGCAGCCTGAATCTGTCCAACGCGGTGGCCGTGACCGTCTTCGAGGCCTGGCGGCAAAATGGCTTTGGTGATCTCACGGCCTGAACCCCCAGCCAGGCTACCACCGCCACGGCACCTCTTGCGAAAGGCCAGACCGGCCAGTTTGTAAAACCAATGCGTGGACCAGCCGCGCATTGGGAAAGATCCGTTTTTGACAGACTCAAAAAGACGTCAAAAATTGCTCTTTTCGGTCTCCTGGTTTTGCTTGACTAACCTCCGCGTACCTTCTTCAGGGCATCCTGCACGATGTTGACGGCTTCTGCTCCGATATTGGGAACGTGCTTGTCATAGATCGGCTTCAGCTTGGCAACAATGCGAGCCTTTTCAGCAGGAGAAAACTCAGTGACCACCATCCCCCGGGTCTTGAGCATGGCAAGTGACTTTTCATCCTGCGCACGGCTTGCATCGCGCTGGACGGTCTGCCCTGCCAATGCCGCCTCACGCAACGCTGCCTGCTCCTGCGGATTGAGCTGATCCCACAACTTCTTGCTGTAAAGCACAAAGAACGGTGAATAAGCATGACGCGTTACCGACAAATACTTCTGCACCTCATAGAGTTTGGCCGTCTCAATCGTAGAGAACGGGTTTTCCTGGCCATCAATGGCCTTGGTTTCCAGTGCCATGAACACTTCGCCAAAGGCCATCGGCGTGGGGTTTGCGCCCAGTGTCTTGAAGGTGTCGAGGAAAATGGTGTTTTGCATGATGCGTACTTTCATGCCGTCAAAGTCTTCCACCTTCGCCACGGCACGCTTGCTGTTGGTCAGGTTGCGGAAACCGTTTTCCCAGTAGGCCAGGTTGACCAGCCCGGCAGCTTCGAGCTTCTTGTTGAAGTACTGGCCGGCCGGACCGTCCAGAACAGCGTAGGCTTCCTTCTCATTGGCAAACAGGAAGGGCAGGTCAAAGACGCCCAGTTCCTTGACGATACCCATCAAGGCCGAGCCGGACGTGCACACGATCTCCTGCGTACCCGCGCGTGTTGCCTGAGCGCCTGCGAGGTCACCACCCGCAGAACCGCCCCAGAAAGCGTTGATCTTCATCTTGCCGCCGGTCTTCGCATCAAGCACCTCCTGCATCTTCTTGACGCCCAGTCCGACCGAGTGGTCTTCATTGACGCCGTTGGTCCACTTGATGGTGCGCTCGGCGAACTGGGCAAAGCTGGAAGTAGCCACCAGCAAGGCGGCACCGGCAATCACCGATGCAATGGTTCTGCGTTTGAACATGGTTGTCTCCTTTTATATGAACGACAGGGGTGGGGGAAAATTTTGTCAGCGCA
>NZ_JAMPYG010000005.1 GCF_023700745.1 Rhodoferax sp.
AAAAACGACGACAACACGGACCGCCTGCAGATCAACGCGGCCAATTGCGTGCATTGCAAGACCTGCGATATCAAGGACCCGACGCAGAACATCGTCTGGGTCACCCCAGAGGGTGGCGGTGGGCCCAATTACGCGGGAATGTGAGTTACCGCTCCTGGCTGTCGCGGCCAGGAGATAGGCTGGGACTGGCCTGCGTTGATGGATCAAGGCATTCTCTTTTTTGGGTAAGCCACCCAAACACCAGGTGGTTAGCCAAAGCAAGGAGCCAGCAAATCCAACCCGTCCATAGGGTGTGGCTGGGATAGTGCGCGCCGCGCACGGTTTGTGTCAGGCCGAAAACCAGACCCAGTAAAAGAACAACGAACAACATCAACCGGCCACGCCGGCGCATGGTTGTGTGGCTCGACGACAGCCACGGCAAGGAAAGGGCGATGAAGGCGAAAGCTGAGGCGACATGACCACCAGGAAAGCAATGCCCGGCACCACCATCGCTGAGGCCCCAACGCCAATGTGACACATACCAGGCCTTGCCCCCAAAATCCTGCAAATCCCACGGACAGCTGGTCAAACTGAAGTGCTTCAGAGTGCTGATCGTCACCAAGCACAGTCCGATGCCGACCGGGATTTCAATGTGCTGCCAACGGGGCAGGATGCGAAACAACCCGGCTGGCCACCAGATCATGGCCGTCAGTGCCAGAAAAACCGCAAAAGCCAGTTGCCTGCTGCGGGTGTGCAGTATTTCCCCCAGCCACCAGTTGTTTCGCAAAGCAAAACCCTGTTCATTAGCAAGCCAGTGCATCACGGTCAGGTCCAACCCGGAAAAATCCCAGATCAGCAGCCCCACCAGACTACCCACCGTGAAAAACGCCAGACGCAGAGAAAGTGCCAAATCAAAAGCTGATAGGCGGGTGGGTCTGTTGTGCATGTGTGCTGAACGGGTCTTGGTTTTTCGGGGCAGCTTTGCCATGAACCTGGTGGCAGGATTATGGGCAAGTTTGAGTTAATGCTGGGTTAATACAAGGCTTCAACAATCGCGGCTGTATTTTTACCGGCGCTCATTGTGATGACCCTCTCGCTTGCTTCTCACCGTCCGTTACACCCTGTTGCCATGTCGCTGATTTTGGCGCTTTGGCTGAGCACCATTGGCAATGCGCCGCTGTGGCTTGCGCTGCTGGGCTTGCCCGAATCGCACACCCCCAGGGCCTGGCTTGGCATCGCAGGTTTTGGCGTCGTGGTGTTGGCCACTACCGTGGTATTTCTAAGCCTGGTGGTCTGGCCGCGGTGGCGCAAACCGGTCGGACTTGTTTTGCTTCTGGTCGCAGCATGCAACAGCTATTTCATGTACACCTATGGCGTGGTTATCGACCCAAGCATGCTGACCAATGCGGTTCAGACCGATGCACGGGAAGTGCGCGATCTGTTATCGTGGTCGATGCTGACGGTGGTCATGCTGGGCGTTCTGCTGCCTGGTTGGTGGTGGTGGAAACAACCGGTGCAGCAGGTTCCTGCCAGAGCCCTCGTGGTCAAGCAAATCAGTCTGGCCGTGGTGGCCACCCTGGTCATGCTGGTGGTGGTGTGGTTGTCGTTCCAGGACCTGGCCTCAACCATGCGTAACCACAAATCCTTGCGCTACATGGTCAATCCCTTCAATACGGTTTATGCCACAACGCGTCTGGTGGTGGGTAAGTCGGCGCATGCAAGCCAACTCATTCAACCCATTGGCGAGGATGCGGCCCTGCTAGGCAGTGCCAGTGACGCTGACAAATCGCCCTTGATCGTGCTGGTCGTGGGCGAGACGGCGCGGGCCGCCAACGTGGGTCTGGCAGGGTATGCCCGAGACACCACGCCACGCCTCAAGCAACTGCAAGACGGTGGCGAGTTGGTGTATTTTTCAAATGTCTCTTCCTGCGGAACCAACACCCAAGTGTCGTTGCCTTGTATGTTCTCTGACCTGGGACACGATGCCTATGGAAAAACCGAAGCGCGTTTTGAGAATTTGCTCGACGTCCTGCAACACGCGGGCATGGCTGTGTTGTGGCTGGACAACCAATCCGGCTGCAAAGGCGTCTGTGATCGGGTACCTCACGCCGATACCCGCGAACTCAAGGACCCCGCGTTGTGCCCTGACGGCGAATGTTTCGACGAAGCAATGCTGCGCGTACTGCCCGAACGCCTGGGCCAGCTGGAGCCTGCTCGACGTGCGCGCGGCACGGTGGTCGTGATGCACCAGATGGGCAGCCACGGGCCGGCGTATTACAAGCGAGCACCCACCGAATTCAAGGTGTTTACCCCTGAATGCCGCAGCAATGTACTGCAAGAATGTTCCGGCCAGGAAATCGTCAATGCCTACGACAACTCGGTACGTTATTCGGACCACTTTTTAGGCCAGACCGTGGCTTGGCTCAAGACCCAAAAACGCCCGACCGCGCTGGTGTATGTCTCTGACCACGGTGAGTCACTGGGGGAAAAAGGCTTGTACCTGCATGGCATGCCCTATGCCATGGCACCCAAAGAACAAACCAATGTGCCGATGGCCGTGTGGTTCTCCTCACCCATGCTCAATCATCTGGGCTGGGATAAATCATGCTGGCTTGCGCAAGCCAGCCAACCGGTTACACATGACAACCTGTTTAGCTCCATGCTGTCGCTGGCGCATGTGCAGACCCGCTTGTACAAACCGCAACTGGACGTTTTTTCAGCATGCCCATCAGGTCAGCAGCAGGCTCAGGCCACCACCGGACGACCCAACGTGTCAGAGTACGCGGCAAAACCCCTGAACACAACCGTTGACACTGCACCTAAACCCAGCCACGGATAGCGACTGTGCCGAGTCGTCGGCCGAGAAATGGTATGGTTGGGTAACTACGACAGCAGCTGGCCTGCTGACTTGCGGGTTTTGCTATGAATCATGAAATTGAATGGACGTCCTGGGCGCCAGATGTACTGCCCGGCTTCGAGCAGGCTACCCTGTCAGGGCTGCTTGCATCAGATGGTCCTGTCGCGGTGGTGCTGGTTCGCAGACGCAGCCTCAAACCGTCTGGCAAGGCGGTCCTTTATGTCCACGGCTATGTAGACTACTTCTTTCAAACCCATCTGGCAGATTTCTACAACAAGGCAGGATTGGATTTTTATGCCGTAGACCTTCGTCGCCACGGACGATCCATGCGCGCCCATCAACTGCCGAACTACACCAGCGATATCGATGAGTATCTGCAGGATGTCGATGCCGCTGTCAATTTTCTGCAAGGGCAAGAGGGTGTGGACTGGCTGCTTCTCAACGGTCATTCCACCGGGGGTCTGGTGGCAGCCCTGTACGCGCACCGTGGGCAACATCGCGCGGCTGTACAAGCCGTGTTTCTGAATAGCCCGTTCCTGGACATGAACCTGCCTTGGTGGCAGGAATTGCTGCTGGAACCTTTGGTCGCGTCGCTTGGAAGCGTGTTGCCACACTGGCAGATCCCGCATCATGTGGTTGTTTACGGTGAAAGTCTGCATGCGGATCATCATGGTGCCTGGCGCTACAACACCCAGTGGAAGCCCATCGAAGGATTTCCCGTTTATGCCGGTTGGTTTCGCGCCATGCACCGGGCGCACGCAGAAGTCGCACAGGGGCTGTCCATTGATTGCCCTGTTTTGGTGATGCACGCACAGCGCAGTACCTGGCCGAAGCGCTGGAGCGAAGAAACCATGAGCACCGACATTGTTCTGGATATTGCAGACATGCAACGCCTAGCGCCCGGCCTGGGGCGTCAGGTTGAACGGCTGGCAATTGCAAACGGCGTGCATGATCTGGTCCTGTCGGCCCCACAGATAAGGGAAAAGGTGTTCAACAAATTGTTGAATTGGCTGGTCCGAATGGGTGCAACCCAATCCATTGCGCCGTACCATGGATCAGCTGTCGGTTAAGTGCTGGCTGCGCAGCGCACCTTGCCAGCATTGTTGTTTTCAGGTTTTTGTGGGAAGGTCGTCAAGGCAACAACTTTGACATAAATCCCGATTTGTGTCCGAGCCTGTAGAATTTATACCGTTCAGGAGAGAGCCAACCCATCGAGGTGGCCGCCGAAGGCGCAGAGTTGCTGATTGCAGCAATTTGAACGCTCAGGCAAAAGGACTGACAACCGTCACGAAGTCGCCAGACTTTTTGACGTCTCCCCACTGGAGAGAGGTCAGCCTTGGCGTATGCGCCAGGGCCGATCCACCGAAGGAGCAACCCAAACCCGGCGCCTTGCGCAACTGGTTTTGGCGAATCTCTCAGGTAAAGCGGACAGCGGGGGCAGCCCATGGCATTGACGCGGCGTCAGGTCATGGAATTTGATTTGCCCCCTGCTCTATTGGAGTCTTGATGTCCGCCTCACCTGACGATCTTCTGAAAGTCCCGCTCAACGACCTGCATCTTGCTTTGGACGCCCGCATGGTGCCGTTTGCCGGCTACAGCATGCCGGTGCAATACCCCGACGGCCTGATGGCCGAGCACAAACACACGCGCAGCGCGGCCGGCTTGTTCGATGTCTCGCACATGGGCCAGTTGCGGCTGGTGGGGCCGGATGCCGCTGCGGCTTTTGAGAGCCTGATTCCGGTCGACGTGATCGACCTGGGCGTGGGCAGGCAGCGCTACGGCCTGCTGCTCAATGACGCAGGCGGCATCATCGACGACCTGATGTTCGTCAACCGTGGCACGGACATCTTTGTCATCGTCAACGGCGCTTGCAAGGTGGGCGACATCGCGCACATCCAGGCCCGAATTGGCGGCCGTTGCCAGGTCATCCCGAGCCCTGAGCGCGCCCTGCTGGCGCTGCAAGGCCCGCAGGCCGTGAACGCCTTGTCGCGGCTCGCCCCTGGGGTGGAAAAGCTGGTCTTCATGACCGGCGGCCACTTCAGCGTGCAGACGGGTGACCGGGCCATTGACGTGTACCTGACGCGCAGCGGCTACACCGGTGAGGACGGGTTCGAGATCTCGGTCCATGAATCCGACGCGCTGGCATTGGCCAAGGCGCTGCTGGCACAGCCTGAAGTCAAGCCAATTGGCCTGGGTGCGCGCAATTCACTGCGACTGGAAGCCGGCCTGCCGCTTTATGGCAACGACGTTGACACCACTACCACGCCGGTTGAAGCCGGCCTGCAATGGGCGATCCAGAAGGTGCGCCGCGCCGGTGGTGCACGCGCGGGTGGCTTCCCGGGCGCAGACAAAATTCTGGCGCAACTGGGGGGCGAAACAGGTTCGGTGACACGCAAGCGGGTTGGCCTGAAAGCGCTGGCGCGTATTCCGGTGCGAGAGCATATTGAGCTGCAAAATCTGGCTGGCGAGCGCATCGGCGAAGTCACCAGCGGCCTGCTCGGCCCCAGCATCGACCAGCCCATCGCCATGGGCTATGTACCGCCTGCCCTGGCCACCCTGGGCAGCCAAGTCAACGCCATGGTGCGCGGTAAGCCGGTCCAGATGGAAGTGGTGGCCATGCCCTTTGTGCCGACCAACTATTTCCGCGGTTAATGCCTTTTCCAGTCCCTTCCCCACTTTTTATTCAAATTTTCAGAGAATCACCATGACCATCAAATACACCCCCGACCACGAATGGATCAAGATTGACGGCGACATCGGCACCGTCGGCATCACCCACCACGCACAAGACGCCTTGGGCGATGTGGTGTTTGTGGACCTGCCCGAAGTAGGCAAAACCTATGCGCACAAAGACCCGGCTGCTGTCGTCGAGTCCGTCAAGGCCGCCGCTGACGTCTACATGCCGGCCAATGGCGAAGTGACCGAAGTCAACGAAGCCCTGCGCGACGACCCCTCGCTGGCCAATTCCGACCCACTGGGCGCGGGCTGGTTCTTCAGGTTCAAACTGGCCAACCCGGCCGACCTGGATACCTTCATGGACGAGACCAGCTACACCGCCTTTGCCGCCGACGCACACTGAGCAGGCCGCCCACCATGACTCCCATTGCTCTTTCGCCTTTGGGCGAACTTGAAAACGCGTCTGAATTCATTGCACGCCACATCGGCATCGGTGCCGCTGACGAAGCTCTCATGCTTAAAACCGTGGCGGCGGCGTCGCGCGCTGCGCTCATTGATGACATCGTGCCGCGCAGCATCGCCCGCAGCCAGCCTATGGCCATCCCCGCACCCATCACCGAGGCCGCCGCACTGGCCGAACTCAAGGCCATGGCGGGCAAAAACAAGGTGCTCAAAAGCTACATCGGCCAGGGCTATTACGGAACCCACACGCCCGGCGTGATCCTGCGCAACATCCTGGAAAACCCGGCCTGGTACACCGCCTACACGCCCTACCAGGCCGAAATCAGCCAGGGCCGCATGGAGGCGCTGGTCAATTTCCAGACCATGGTGATGGACCTGACCGGCATGCCCATGGCCAATGCCTCGATGCTCGACGAAGCCACCGCCGCCGCCGAAGCCATGACCATGGCGCTGCGTGCCAGCAAATCCAAATCGACCACGTTCCTGGTCGATGCCGAGGTGCTGCCGCAAACCCTGGCTGTGATCCAGACCCGCGCCGAGCCGCTGGGCATCAGCGTCAAGGTCTGCCATACCAGCGACGACTTGGCGCAAGACAGTTTTGCCGTGCTGCTGCAATACCCCGGCACCAGCGGTGTGGTACGCGATGACCGCGGCCTGATAACGGCCATCAAGGCCCGGGGTGGCATCGTCATCATGGCGGCCGACCTGCTGGCGCTCACGCTGCTCACCGCCCCCGGTGAGCTTGGCGCCGACATTGCCGTGGGCACCACCCAGCGCTTCGGCATGCCCATGGGCAACGGCGGCCCGCACGCCGCCTACATGGCCTGCCGCGACGAACACAAACGCACCATGCCCGGCCGCCTGGTGGGCGTCAGTGTCGACAGCCACGGCAAACCTGCCTACCGGCTGGCACTGCAAACGCGCGAACAGCACATCCGCCGCGAAAAAGCCACCTCCAACATCTGCACCGCACAAGTACTGCCGGCAGTGATTGCCAGCATGTACGCGGTTTACCACGGCCCGGCTGGCCTCAAGCGCATCGCACAACGCGTGGCCACCTTGACCGCCGTGCTGGCTGCGGGTCTGAAGAGCCTGGGTTTTGCCATCACCAATGCCAGCGCGTTTGAGACGCTCACCGTGAACACGGGCGACGCCACCGCATCGATAGCCGCCAAGGCGCTCACCGCCGGTGCCAACCTGCGCCTGGCATCCAGCCAGACACTGAGCGTGTCGCTCGATGAGACCACCACACGCGCCGACGTGGCACAGCTCTGGAGCTTCTTTGCCAAACCGGGTCAGACCCTGCCCCAGGTCGTTGATTTCGAACAAAACACGGCCACCCTGCTACCCGCCGCCCTGTTACGCAACAGCAGTTACCTGACGCACCCGGTGTTCAACACCCACCACTCCGAGACCGGCATGCTGCGCTACATTCGCCGCCTGTCCGATTTTGATCTGGCGCTGGACCGCACCATGATCCCGCTGGGCAGCTGCACCATGAAGCTCAACGCCGCCAGCGAGATGATCCCGATCACCTGGCCCGAGTTTGCCAACATCCACCCCTATTGCCCCGAAGACCAGCGCGCGGGCTACGCCGAACTCGACGAGCAACTGCGCGCCTGGCTTTGCGAAGCCACCGGTTACGCCGGCATCAGCCTGCAACCCAACGCAGGCAGCCAGGGCGAATACGCCGGCATGATGGCCATCCGGGGCTACCATGAAGCGCGCGGCGAGGGCCACCGCAACATATGCCTGATCCCGAGCAGCGCGCACGGCACCAACCCCGCCAGCGCCACCATGGTGGGCATGAAGGTGGTGGTGACGGCCTGCGACGCCAACGGCAATGTCGACATGGCCGACCTCCAGGCCAAGTGCGAACAGCACAGCGCCAACCTCGCTGCCATCATGATCACCTACCCCAGCACCCACGGCGTGTTCGAGACCAGCGTCAAGGAACTGTGCGCGCTGGTGCACAGCCACGGCGGGCGGGTCTATGTGGACGGTGCCAACATGAACGCGCTGGTCGGCCTGGCTGCGCCCGGTGCCTTTGGCGGCGACGTGAGCCATCTGAACCTGCACAAGACCTTTTGCATCCCGCACGGCGGCGGCGGCCCCGGTGTCGGCCCCGTGTGCGTGGTGGCCGACCTGGTGCCCTACTTGCCCGGCGCGGGCGTCGGTGCCGTGTCAGCAGCGCCTTTGGGCAATGCAGCCGTGCTGCCGATCAGCTGGATGTACTGCCGCATGATGGGCGCGGAAGGCCTGAAGGCCGCGACCGAGGTCGCCATTTTGAGTGCCAACTACATCAGCGTTCGCCTGAAGGACCACTACCCCACGCTCTACACCAGCGCTTCTGAAGACGGCAAACCCGGCCGCGTCGCGCACGAGTGCATTCTGGATTTGCGGCCCTTGAAGGAAAGCAGTGGCGGTGTCCACGGCGTGACCGCCGAAGACGTGACCAAGCGCCTGATGGACTACGGTTTCCATGCGCCCACGCTGAGCTTTCCGGTACCCGGCACACTCATGGTGGAGCCCACCGAAAGCGAAACGCTCGATGAGCTCGACCGCTTCATCAACGCCATGATCGCCATCCGCGAAGAGATTGCCAAAGTCGAGCAAGGCGTCTGGCCAAAGGGCAACAACCCGCTGAGCCATGCACCACACACGGCGGCGACGCTGCTGGCTGAAACCTGGGACCGGCCTTACTCCAGGGAACTGGCTGCGTTTCCACTGCCCAGCCTTAAATCTTCCAAGTACTGGGTGCCGGTGGGGCGCATCGACAACGTCCATGGCGACCGCCACCTGTTTTGCTCGTGTGTTCCGGTCACCGACTTGAATTGAGAGAATGGCACAGGGGCGTTTATCGCCCCTGTCCTGATCACTCAAGGCACTAACACAAAGTCCTGCGTTGCATTTGTCACTGAAATGTCCTTGCTGACCGATTGGGGTTGGTAACCGGTCGCAGACGCTGCCACGCTGTACTTGCCCGCCATGCCCACTTGCATCGCCAGAGCAATCGGCAAAATGCCGCTGCCAAATTGACCAAGCATGGGTTCGCCAATGGGCAAGCTCAGGCTGTAGGCACCACCATTCAAATCATCAGCCGCGACCGACTTCACCGTCACGGTGGGTGCGGCACCAAAAGTTTGTTTCGCAGCCACGTAGGCCATTTCAGTGGTGCTGACCGGAGTCAACACGGCCGTGCCACTCACCGTGCCCATCAATGAAGTCGGCATCGTGATCCGCGTGTCCGTGGTGCTCAGCGGAACTATGCTGGTTTCAGTTTCGACCAGCACACCGGCAATGACCGCCGTGGAACGGCCATTGGCGGTCAGAACAACATCGTAGCTACCCGCTGGAAGGCGCGCCAAGAAGAATTCACCGGTGCTCATGTTGGGAGCCGTGGTCTGAACAACCACGCCATTCTGCTGCGCCGTCACCATGACGCCGCTGCCCAGCATGGCCGGGTCGATGAAACCGTTGATACCATTGAGCACAAAGGGGACGACCTTGATCACGGGTTTCAGCGCGTAATCACCGTTGGCGCGCTTCACGATCGACTTGCAGGCGTCGAAGTCCATCACCAGGTCAACCCGCTGGCCGGAAACCACGTCGAACTCGTTGACCAGCTTGATGCCGCTTTGCACCGCACTGGGGGTCACGAGTGCGGTCTCAACGCCACCCGTCGGGACCACCGAGTTGGCAAGTGCGTTTGACGTGTTTCGGTCCAAAACCAGACGCAGTTGCGTGTAGTGACCTGCCGCCAAGGGAGTCTCGCCAAGCGGCTCCAGCACACCATTGTTCAAATCGAGCAAATTGATCTTGCGTGCCGGGTTGAGGGTGATGTCGGTCCAGCCACCCTCACTCTCGGAGGCCGTGCTGCTTTGATGGACACGCACTTTGTTGACGGTCACGTTCACTTCATCAAAGCCGCAGGCGGGTGCATCGGTCAGGGACACCCCAAGCGTGCCCGGCGCACTTGCGCCACCGCCCCCGCCGCAACCGGCGACCAAGGCCGCCAGCACCGATGTTGTCATGAATGCCCGTGATTTGGACCAGGAAAATGGATTCATACTTTTCATTTCGTTCATCCTTTAAAAGTGACTTTGCAGACTGTCCACCCAAGCGATGTGCAGCCGGTATTCATCAGGCTTGCAGGTCATCACAGGCCTCATGAGCTTGCACAATGCACTTCAAATCGAAGCTGGTCTGTGCGCCAGTTCACACTTACTGCGATGCATCACCCCTCACAACGCAGCAATCTGCTACAAGCGTTTTCATTCTGGCACTGGCATATGTGGCCAGGCAATAGTCAAAAGACCCGGAATTGAAACAACATGTTTCTCCATGATTCCGACTTCGGGAAAGTTCTTGAGACTGCTTCCAGGTGTGCTGGCCATTAAACTAGCCCCATTCATTTCAAACCTGTACCCATGACATATTGCGTCGCCATCAAACTCAACGCCGGACTGGTTTTTCTGTCCGATTCCCGCACCAACGCGGGCCTGGACCAGATCAGCACCTTTCGCAAAATGATCGTTTATGAAAAGCCCGACGACCGCTTCATGGTGCTGCTGTCGGCGGGCAACCTGAGCATCTCGCAGTCGGTGCGCGAGATTTTGCAAGTGGAAAAACTCAAGGACCGCGACGAGGACGAGGGCATCACGATCTGGAACGCCAAAAGCATGTTCGACGCGGCGCGGGTGCTCGGTTCGGCCATTCGCCATGTCTATGAGCGCGACGCCGCCGCGCTCAAGCTGGCCGGTGTCGATTTCAATGTCTCACTGATTTTTGGCGGCCAGATCAAGGGTGAAGGCATGCGCCTGTTCCAGGTCTATTCGGCCGGCAACTTCATCGAGGCCACGCCCGAAACCCCGTATTTCCAAGTGGGTGAATCCAAGTACGGCAAGCCCGTGCTGGACCGCGTCATCACCCCGCACACGCCGCTGGATGAGGCCGCCAAATGCGCGCTGGTGTCGATGGATTCCACCCTCAAATCCAACCTGTCGGTCGGCCTGCCGCTGGACATGGTGGTGTACGAAGTCAACCAGTTCCAGACTGACAAAGTGGTCTGCATTGACGAGCACAACCCCTACTTCAAGATGATGCACAACAGCTGGGGCGCCAAACTGCGCGAGGTGTTTGACAGCATCGAAGACCCGATGTGGAACGGCGAGCAAACCAGCGTGCCGCTGATGCAGCCCGCCAGCCGCAACCAGGCCCTGAAGAAAATCACTTCTCCGCAGGAAAAGTTAATCTGACACCCTTGGGCTGCCCTCAGCTGATCGTCAAGCTGTCCAGTTGACAGTGCCGGTCCAGGCGGTGGCCAGCACCACGATGCCAAACACAATGCGGTAGTAGGCAAAGCCAACGAAGCTGTGCGTTGAGATAAAACTCAGCAACCAGCGAATGCACAACCAGGCGCTCAAAAAGGACATCACCAGTCCGACGACAAACATCGGGGCGTCCGCCATGGACAGCAAGGCACGGTCCTTGACCAGACTGTAGGCGCCGGCGCCGATCAGTGTCGGGATGGCCAGGTAAAAGGAAAAGTCCGTGGCGGCCTTGCGGCTCAGGCCCAGCAGCATGCCGCCGATGATGGTGGCGCCGCTACGGCTCATGCCCGGAATCATGGCCGTGCACTGCGCCAGCCCCACTTTGAGCGCGTCCATGGCCGTCATGGCGTCCACGTCATGAATGCGCGTCACTGCCGGATTTTTTTGCTGGCGCCGTTCGGCCCAGAGGATGATGAAACCACCAATGATGAACATGCTGGCCACCACCACCGGCGTGAACAGATGCGCCTTGATGGCCTTGCCGTAGAGCAGACCCAAAATGACCGCAGGAAAGAATGCAATCAGCACGTTCAAGGCAAAGCGCTGCGCCTGCTTCTCAGACGGCAGGGACACCACGGTGTCACGAATTTTTTGCCAGTAGACCAGGATCACGGCAAAAATGGCACCAGTCTGGATGGCAATGTCGAACACCTTGGCCTTGTCGTCGTCAAAACCCAGCAAGGCGCCGGCCAAAATCAGGTGCCCGGTGCTCGAAATCGGCAAAAACTCGGTCAACCCCTCCACCACGCCCATGATGGCGGCCTTGATCAGCAAAACAATATCCACGCAAGCTCCCTTACAACAAGCGGCAGATTATCGCTGCCTGCACCGCGCTGCTGAGGGCTGGCGACTGGCCTTACTTGATCAAGGCGTGCACTGCCTTGAACTGCGGCACTTCGGCGCTGCGCAACCACTCGAAAGCCACCATTTCCGTGGTCACCAGTTCGGCCCCGGCGCCGGCCAGGCGGTCAAAGGCGGCGTCGCGGTTGCGTTCGGTGCGCGAGCTGCAGGCGTCGGTCACCACCCAGACCTCAAACTCGTCTTCGAGCAAATGCAGCGCGGTCTGCATCAGGCACACGTGGGCCTCGCAGCCGGCGATCACGATGCTGCTGCGCTCGGTGGGCGTGTTGGAAGGTTTTTGCAGGTGCTTGGGCAGGCTGCGCGCGTTGCCTGCCGGTGCCTTCACCGGCGGGCGCAGCCACTCGCCCAGGCCTTCTTCGACACCACTGAACTGCATCTTGGCCAGCGTGCGCTGGCACAGGGCGCGCAGTTCAGGCGGGTTTCCGCCGAGCTTGGACGGGTTCTGCTCGGTGCCCCACACCGGCACCTGCATCCATTGGGCCGCCTGCGCCAGGCGCATGGCATTGGCCAGAACCAGTGGCGCTTCGAAAATGGCAGGCATCAGGCGGGTCTGGTAATCAACCAGCACCAATTGGGAAAGTTCAACGTCAAGCAGCATGGCGGGCTTTCAAAAATATAAGAAGGACAATCCCGGATTAAACCGCAGCTTGACCCCGGTTTTGTCGTGCCACAGCCGATCCTGCCTCAAGGACGTTCGAACGCATGCACTGCAGATCAAGTCTGCCATGGCAACGCCGTCTTGTCATGCCGGGCTCGACCAGACCTCCATGGGTTCCGCGGTAGCATGACGGCTTTCACCTCCCTGAAATTCAAGCATGCTCACACGTAGAAACTGGTTACTCGGCACCGTCGCTGCCACTGGTGCCTTGGTGGTGGGCTGGTCGCTGATGCCGGTGCGCCAGCGCCTGACGGGCTCGCAGGCGCTGTCCACCGGGCCAGGACAAAACGCCTTCAATGGCTGGGTCAAGATTGGCTTGGACAGCAGTGTGACGGTAATGATGGCCAAGTCGGAGATGGGGCAAGGCGTGCACACCGGCCTGGCCATGCTGCTGGCGGAAGAGCTCGATGCCGACTGGGCCCGGGTGCGGGTGGAGCACTCGCCGGTTGACGCCATCTACAACAACCTCAGCGCCGTGGTCGATGGTCTGCCGTTTCACCCGGATGACGACAGCGCGCTCAAAATCACCGCGCAGTGGCTCACCGCCAAGCTGATGCGTGAATTTGGCGTGATGATGACCGGCGGCTCCTCCAGCATCAAGGACCTCTGGCTGCCCATGCGCGAAGCCGGTGCCTCGGCCCGTGCCATGCTGATCGAGGCCGCCTCCCGCCAATGGCAACTGCCAGCCACCGAATGCACGGCAGCGCTTGGGCGCGTCACCCACCCCAGTGGCCAGTCCGCCAGCTTTGGCGAATTGGCCCGGGCCGCCAGCCAGCTGCCTTTGCCGCAAGACCCCAAGCTGAAGAGCCCGGCCCAATTCACCCTGATCGGCCACCCCAGACGCCGCCTGGAGGCGGCCTCCAAGCTAGATGGCTCGGCCGTTTTTGGCATGGACGTGCTGCCGCATGGCCTGCTGTACGCCAGCGTCAGCATGTGCCCCACGCTGGGCGGTCGCGTAGCCGGTTTTCAGGGTGATGCAGCGCTCAAGCTGCCCGGCGTGCGCCAGGTGCTCAAGCTCGACGCCTACCACGGCAGCACCGGTGGCGTGGCGGTGGTGGCCGACACCCCATACCACGCCAGCCTGGCGCTGGCTCAGGTGCGGGTCGACTGGGAGCACGGCCCCAACGCCACACTCGACAGTGCCGCTGTCATGGTGCAACTGGCGCAAACGCTGGATCAACAGGATGGCTGGGCCTATTACCGGCATGGTGATGTCAACACAGCTCTGGCCGCGGCCAGCAAAACCATCACGGCCGACTACCTGGTGCCCTACCTCGCCCACACGCCGATGGAGCCGATGAACTGCACGGTGCAATTCAGGGACGGCGTCGCTACGGTCTGGGCATCAACCCAGGTGCCCGGACTGGCGCGCGCCGCCGCCGCCAGGGCGCTGGGCATTGCCAGCGACAAGGTCACGGTGCAAGTGCAGTTTCTGGGTGGTGGTTTCGGCCGCCGGCTCGACGTCGACTTTATCGGCCAGGCCGCCGCGATCGCCAAAGAGGCCGGCGGTGCGCCGGTGCAAACCTTCTGGAGCCGGGAACAGGACATCACGCACGACTTTTACCGGCCGGCCTGCGTCTCACGCTTCACGGCAGGGTTCGATGCCCAAGGTGCACTCAGTGCCTGGAAAAATACCTCGACCAGCCAGGCCATCGTGCCGCAAATGCTGAAGCGCCTGTTCAGGCTGCCATCGGCCGGACCCGACAAAACTGCCGCCGAAGGTGCCTTTGACCAAGCCTACGAGTGGCCCAACGCCCGCATTGCCCATGAAATGGTGGAGCTCGGCGTACCGGTGGGCTTCTGGCGCTCGGTAGGCCATTCGCACCAGGCGTTTTTCAAGGAATGCTTCATGGATGAGGTGGCGCTGGCTGCGGGCCAGGACCCGGTGGCGTTTCGGGCTACCCTGCTGCAAAAACATCCACGCCATCTCAAGGTCCTGCAACAGGTCGCCGTCATGTCGGATTGGGGCCACACTTTCAAGCCCGCACCGGGCGCCTTGCCGCGTGCCCGGGGTGTGGCGCTGCACCAATCCTTCGGTTCGGTGGTGGCGCAGGTGGCCGAGGTCTCGGTGGATGCCAGCCAGAAAATCCGGGTGCACAAGGTCTGGTGCGTGATCGACTGCGGCTTTGCTGTCAACCCCAATCTGATCCGGCAACAGCTGGAGAGCGCCATTGTGTTTGGTCTGTCTGCGGCGCTCTACGGTGAGATCACCATCAAGAGTGGCCAGGTGCAACAAAGCAATTTTCACGATTACCCGATGCTGCGCATGGACGAATGCCCTGTCATCGAGAGCCACATCATGACCAGCACCGAGCCGCCCGAAGGCGTCGGCGAGCCCGGCACGCCACCGATTGCACCGGCCGTGGCCAACGCTGTGTTTGCCCTGACGGGAAAACGCCTGCGCGCCCTGCCCCTCAAACTGGCCTGAGACTGCTTGCCCAGCCGCCAACCAGGAAATCCACCATGACCCTACGCATCAGACTCAACGGTAAAACCATCGACGTCGCGGCCGAACCCGAGACCCCGCTGCTGTGGGTCTTGCGTGGCGAACTGCACACCAATGGCACCAAATTCGGCTGCGGCATGGCGCTGTGCGGAACTTGCACGGTGCATCTGAATGGCGAACCGGTGCGCGCCTGCGTGACGCCGCTGGCCGCTGTAGGCACAGGTGAAATCACCACCATCGAAGGCCTGCACGGCCCACAAGCCGATGCCTTGCGCCAAGCCTGGATCGATCTGGACGTGGTGCAATGCGGTTACTGCCAGAGCGGTCAGCTCATGAGCGCCGCCGCCTTGCTGAAAGACAAGCCCCAACCCACGGATTCCGACATTGACGAAGCCATGAGCGGCAACCTGTGCCGCTGCGGCACCTACCCGAGGGTTCGGGCGGCCATTCATCAGGCGGCAAAAACCATCATACAGACTTGAATATTATTTAAATCAATGGCTTACGAGATTCTTCAAGCATCCAATTGCGCTCAATAAAGTGTGTAAACTACGCCGATGCGCATCGCCCTCCTCATAACCTCCTTGCTAGTTGCCGCCAGTGCCTATGCTGCGCCGGCTGACGCGCCTGATGACATGAGCCGTTTTTTAAGTGACAAGGGCTTGTTGTCGCAAATGGACCAGATGCGCCAGAAAGTCACCAGCAAGGCGTCAGACCTGGTGGTCAACGCGCTGGGCTTCCTGGGTGTGCCCTACCAGCGGGGCGGCAACAACGCGGAAACCGGTTTCGATTGCAGTGGTTTTGTCAAAGCCATGTACGAACAGACCGTGGGCCTGATCCTGCCGCGCAAGGCCGAACAACAGGCTGCAGCCACCCAGCAAATTGACCGCTCTGAACTGCAGCCGGGCGACCTGGTATTCTTCAACACGCTGCGCCGCGCCTTCAGCCATGTGGGTATTTACATCGGTGACGGCAAATTCATCCATTCACCCAAACCCGGCGCCCAGGTACGCGTGGAAAACATGGGGATTTCCTATTGGAGCCATCGTTTTGACGGCGCGCGACGCGTCACTACGGCCGGAAATGGCAACGCCATCCTCGGGGCAGCCACGGCAGACCCGGCCCAGCGCTGAGTTCAGCGGCGTTTTTCGCTGACGTCGGAGACATCCGTGACCTCGGTCACCTCGGCATCAATCACATCCATCGGCATTTGGTTTCGGCTGGCGCCAGGCGTTGTGGACCGGTAAGCCCGTTGCCACAGGTCGGCCCGGTTCATCCTGAAAACCCAGGGCTGCACCGGTCGGCCAGTCAGCTTGGCCCACAAGGCCCGCAGCAGCCACAGCATGAGCACCAGGCTGGCGGCAAACAGCAAACTGGCCATGAAAATCAGCGCTGCCGCCAACAATCCCAGACGCAATATCCAGCGCATCACTTGCTTTACAAAGTTATTCACCCATCGATTCCTTGAACACAATCCATGCTGTCATCATCGCATCAAACGACCAAAACCGTCTCTGGCGCGCGTCTTGAAACCGCATAGGGAGGCAGGCCTTGCAGCATGCGGCGGCCGTAGCCGGTGCTCAGCAGGCGCTTGTCGTAACAAATGACACGGGCCAGGTCGGTTTCGGAGCGGATCGCCCGGCCGGTCCACTGCAGCAGCTTGATGCCGGTGGCTGGCACCACCAGCTCTGAAAACGGGTCACGTCCGGAACGTTTGAGCCATTCGGCACGCGCCTCTTCAACCGGATCCGAGGGCGGACTGAACGGCAGCTTGGCAATGAACACCGTTTCGCACAGCAATCCCGGCAAATCCAGCCCCTCGCCAAACGATTGCAGCCCGAAAATGACCGAGGCGCGCCCTGACTCTACCCGAGCCTGGTGGATGCCGAGCAAACGACCGCGCGCCATTTGCCCCTGTACCAGCACAAGTTCCAGCAAACTCGCATCCAATGCATTCACCGCCACCTGCATTTGCACGCGCGAGGTAAACAGCACCAAAGCGCCATGCGACACCGCGCGCAGGTCTGCCAGCAAGGCGGCCACCATCTGGGTGGTGTAGAGGTCAACTTGCTTCGGGTCGGCAGCGGTGTCGGCCACCACCAGCTGACCCTGGGCGCGGTAATCGAACGGGCTTTCCACCGCCAGCGTGTTCACCTGCGGCAAATCGGCCAACCCGGTCTCGCCGAGAAAAAAGTCAAAGCTGCCGCAGGTGGTGAGCGAAGCCGACGTCACCACGGCGCCGCGTACCTGCTGCCAGAGGTGTCGGCGCAGCAGGTCGCCGGGCACGATCGGGCAGGCGTGCGCGCTGATCGAAACCAGGCCAGAGCTGGTGTCTGACTTGAGCCATTTGGCCAGCGGCGGCTCATCACTGCTAAGCCACTGCGCGCTGGTACTCACCACGCTGCTGAGCTTGGGTGCCATCTGGCCCAGCCTGGCGTATTGCACCGAGCAGTTGGCGGCCTGCGACGGATCTTCCTTGGCACGTGCTTTCAGCTCTGCACCCAGGGCCTCCAGCGCATCAGACAATGCCGCAGCGTGGCCATGGATGAGCTTGAAGGGCTCCAGCACGGCCTCTGGCACGAGGCCATCCTTGAAACGGTAGACCGCGTCATAACCGGTCGACAGGCCACGCACCAGCTCCAGCGCCAGCCTGCCCGCGTCCAACAGCGCGGTCTTGAGCTGCTGCGCCAACGTGCTGACATCCTGCGCCAGCACAAGCCCCATGTTGTCGGCCACCTCGACCAGGGTCTTGGGCAGCTTGTCGAGCCAGCGCAGGCCGGTCAGGTCCATGGCGCTGGAAAACTGGTCCAATGCGACGGCTGGCAAATGGTGCCCCTCGTCGAACACCACCAGACAGTTGTCCAGATCCGGCAGCGCCTTCATGCCCAGCGACGCCAGTACCAGGTCGTGGTTGGCCACGATCACCTGCGCCTGCGCCAATTGCATGCGGGCCTGGTAGTAACTGCAGGTGGAAAACCGCGGGCAATAGCGTGCCGTGCAGGTGTGGCGCTCGGCGGCCACGGTCGACCAGTCACGTGCCTCGGGCTGCTCGGCCAGACTGTCGCGGTCGCCGTCCCATTGGCCTGTGCTCAGGCTTGAGGCCAGCGTTTCGTACAAGGCCAGACGCCGCTCCATCGGATCCTGCCATACCACGCCCCGGTTGGGTTTGAACGTACCGGGAACCTGTGCTGCAGTCGGCTCGTCGTCGCCTTCAAACAACTCTGCCGCGTCTTCCCCGACATGCCCCGCCAGGCGTTCCAGCTTGAGCTTGCAGACATAGCGCCCGCGGCCCTTGGCCAGGGCGTAGACAAAGGGCGTGTCAATCACGGCCGCCAGCGCCGGCAGGTCTTTGGTCATCAATTGCTCTTGCAGCGCCACGGTGGCGGTCGACACCACCACCCGCGTCTTGCGCGCCAGGGCCAGCGCCACGGTGGTCGACAAATACGCAGCCGACTTGCCGACGCCGGTGCCGGCCTGGATCACGGTGACCGCACTCTGCGGATTGTCCTGGTCGCCCAGCGTCACACCGTGCAAGCTGCTGGCAATGCGCTGCGCCATCTCGCGCTGGCCGCTACGTGCACGAAACCCGGGCGTGGCAGCCACCACGCGGTCAAATGCCGCCATGGCGAAGGCGCTCAAATCAGGATCATTCAATCAAGCACCCGCAAGAACAACTTGAACATTGATGCAAAGGGCATAGCGGAAAGTAAAAAAGGATTGGAAAGCTGATGCTTTTCAAGCCTTTAAATCATGGTCGTGTGAAAGCGCTCTAAAGATAGGCTGTAAGCCGCATGAATGCTATGTTTTACTTTTGAAAATGTCATTTCGTTCCCCGTTTTGTTCCCCGCTCTTGCCTTCGATACCCATCAAACCAGCCCGATTTCAGGCACGGTGTTTTTGATCTTGAATGGGCAAAAGTATTTTTCATGCCGTGGCTGATTTGCTACGCCGCCAGACTAACCAGCTCTGCATTGTCGCCTCGCGTGCGCTGCGATTTGCTGATTGATTTGAATGTCTTGAAAACGGGGATTTATTCTCTGCATGAGATACGGTGTGGTTTCCGGCCTTGGTAAGTGCCAGACATTCAAGGCCCCCTGCCCATGCATTGCTTATATAAACAACAATCTATAGATCGTGGAAAACTGTCGAATCTCGCGCCTCTGCGCACCCGTGGCTGAGTATGCCTTGGGAGTACCTTTTCTCTTTGGTGGGTCGTGCCGCGGTGTCAATTGCCTCGCGCGCGCGCATTTGGTCATCGTGACTTTTGATAGCCTCCTGCCATTCAGCCGGGAAAACGTCAGTAAAGTGGCCAAAAGTAGCAGCACGCGGCCGGGGAAAACTGCCTTGTAACAGGGAGATAACAGCAGGCTTTCCGGGAAACCTGCCATTAAATAACGGTGAAATACTATGCCGCGGCCGGGATTAGGGCCGAATGTCTTTGGACAACTGCCACTTGTCACGATCAGCGCCGTAAAGTGCTGGCGCTTTCCATCGCAGTGCACATAGGCCCGTAATCACCAGCCTGTCAATCAGCGCTTGTGGCCTTGCGTCAGGGAACATTGCCGCCGCCAATGCCAGCGCCTCAAGTGCAGCACTGCCGGGCATGTAGTCAATTCGAGTTCGTTCGCTTTTGGTCATGGTGAAAAGTCCTTAACTGATTGATTTGGTTTGGCTTTTGATAACTGACTCCCTGAATCCGTCACAGCGTTGGAGTTGCTGCACCAGATCAGCAGGCAACTGGTTATCACGCGCCCGGTGTGCCACCTTTGCGGCCTGCCAGTTGCCACAGCGCCAGCTTGTCACGCCGTAGCCTGTCAGGTGCGTGCATTCCAGGCATAGCGCCCGGTCGTCTGAGTCACGATCACGCTGCACCAGTTTGTCAGCCAGTGATTCAGCGTCAATCTGGATCAGTCCCTTGTCGGTGAAACGCGCCAGCCGTGCCGTGAAGGTGTCGATTTCGCTGCCCGTCATGGCCGTGGAATGTGGCCAGCACCAGCGGTCAGGGTCGTGAATGGCCACCGTATCCGGTGGGGGTGCCGGGTCATTTGCTGCCGCGGGATCACCCTTGATTTTCTGCATGGGTGCCAATATGGGCGCTACAAAACCTACAAAACCCCCTGTTTCATCGTCATTGATAGGTTTCGTAGCTTTCGTAGCGTCCGTTTCAGCGTGCGTGCTGATTTTTTTCAGCCTTGATAGCCACGTCATACCGCGCCACCTTTCAGCAGCGCCGGGTTAATCAGATAGCGGTCGCTCGGTCTGCCACCTGTCGCGCCAGCCTGCACTATGTCCCTGCGTAACCAGTCGTAATCTGTCAGCACGTCCGCTGCCTTGCGTACTGCCTCCGGTGTGGTCAGTCCGGCCCAATGCTTTACCGCCACCTGCCGCGGTGTGAAGTTGTCTAGGATCACGCCGTCACTGTCTGCCAGCTTTCCGGTTTTGATCTTGAACAGCAGCGTTTCCGCGCCCGTGGTTTCAGGGATCACCGCCGCCGCATAAAGCCTGTTGGCATGGGTGCGCAGATAGTCACCCATTGCCAGCGCCCGGATCAATTCAGCCTCATGAATCACGCCCCCGCTGTCCGGTGTGTCAATCAAGGCAAACACCAGCGCCAGCGCCGGGATCAGTTTTCTGTATTTGGACAAGTGCGACACCATCGCCGGGTGCAGGTCATCGCCGCGGATTTCAGTCTCGAAGGGAACCAGCCATTCAACAAACAAGTCTTGCGCGTTGGGACTGAATCGCCAGATCACGGGGTCGGTGTCACTGGCAGGTTGTAGCAGCGCCAGCCGCTCAAACACGGCCCATGCGGTTTGCTTTGCCGGGGTGTCTGGCCATTGGTCAATATGAACAAAATCGCCCGTCACGTCTGGCCATACCGTCAGGCCAAAGCGCTGCAATAAACCATCATCAGCACTGCCACCAGCCACCGCGCCGCGGACATATTCCTGAATCCTGCCCGGTTGTATGCCGCCGATCATCGCAAGGCAAACACGGGGGATATGAACAGTGCCACGCCCGATCCGGTCAAAGGTGTAGCCCTGATTGCCGTCATAGCTTTGCAGGTAGAACGCCCTCGATCCTTCTTCCCCTTGCTTGTCCAATCCAGTCAATAGCCCGTAAAGCTCATCACGATAGGACAAGGTTCCCCATTGGGTTTGCTGCATCAGTTCGCCCAGCTTTGCCACCGTTGCATCGTTGACGATATAGCGCCGCGCCATTGGCTCTGCCGGGGTGTCCAGTGGTGCCAGTAGCTGCCGCGCTGCCGCCGGGTCTTTGGATGCTATGCCCTTGGCTTTTTTCTCGTTGGCATCGTCCTGCATGGCCGTGACTTTGCAGTCCAGTTCCCATGCTTCATGCGCTGCCTGCCACAGTTCAAACTCTGCCGCCTGTAGTCGGTTAAGTGGCTTCAATGTTTCCCCCAGCGCCGGGGACTTCTTAACGCCCGGCCTGCCCACTACCGCGCCCCAAAGGTTCGGGACTACCTGCCAATCGTCCTTAGCTTTTGGCTGGATCACTGCACGCGCCCCGATCAAACTAGACAAGGCCACCAGCGCCGCCACCGCGGGAAAGTCTGCCGGGCATTGCATCCGGTGGGCAATATCCATCACCCAGGCACGCAAGGCCACGGGCAATAGCTCCGCGTCAAAGGGATCAACCGGGGGCAATGCGTCTGGCAGTGGCGTGGGGTCTGGCCATGCGTCCGCGCTGCCCGTTGGGGTGCTTGCTGGCGCTGTCACCAGTTCGGCCCGATCAATGCACGCCTTCACCGCGTCCAGTCCTGCCAGTTGGTGCAGGTCGTTGAAGTCGGTCGCACTGTCTGGCCTGTCGTATCCGAAAAACTCCGGTATTGCCAAATAGCCACCCACTGCCAGCGCTGCCGCCCGTGCTTTGGTCATGCCCGGATTGCCTGCCGTCAGGTGGTCATCGTCCGCCGCAATGATGATTTTCAGCGCCGGGTACTTCTCGCGCAAAGCTGTTGCCACCGCGTCTAGGTTGCCAGCGTTGAAGGCCACCGCCACCGCGCTGCCCGTGGCTTCATGAATGCTTGCGCCAGTAGCGAAGCCTTCGCAAACGATCACGCTGCCAGCAGGTTTTCCAATTGAAAAGTAACAGCCCTTCACCCTGCCGCCGGGCATAAATAGTTTGCTGCTGTCCGGTGCAATGGTCTGCAAACTGTAAATCGTGCCAGCCGTGGTGCGCATGGGGATCAGCAGGTTATCGCCCTCGATCTTCACGCCGTGGGGTTTGATGCCTTTGCGAGTCAGGTAATCATGCTGGGTGCAGAGCTTTGCGGCCGTCCAGCGCTTTGCAGCATCATGCGCGGCCTGTTGCTGGCGCTGCACCTGTTCTGCTTCACGCTGGCGCTGCATCGCCTGTACGCGCTCACGGTTCGCCTGTCGCTCTGCTTCGGTCATGGCCGTGTCTGACTTGCTGCACCAGCTTTGCGTAAAGCCTTCGCGCCAGCCACCGAAGCTGCCAGCCGCTATGCCGTCACTGTGCAGGCAATACCAGCCTGAATCATCCCGCGGCCTGCCGTTGGTGCTGAATCGGTGGATCACGCCGTCATCAATGATCGTGTCCGGTGGTGTTAGTCCCGCCGCTGCAATGGCCTGCCTGAATTGGTCAATCACGTCATTCATGATTCACCCCCAATTTCACCGCGAAGGCTTGAAGCTCTGCGAAGTCCTGACAGTACCGGGACATGCCGTATTTGCTCACCAGGTAGTCACCGCTCTGGCCTTTGTGGACTGCATGGCCAGCTAGCGCCAGCCGTGCTATTTGGTTGGCAATGGCTTTGCCGTCATGGGCTTGATTAACGGCCCCGTGGCTGCGAAAATCTGCGCTGTTGGTGTCAGTGTGCAGGCCGTTGGTGTTGATAGCGCCAGCGGCCTTTTCAATGGGCGTGTTTACTCCCGGCGCGCCGCCGTTGTTGGTAGTGAACATGGCGGTTCACCTTATTTCAGCGAAGCGATCAGATTGTGAATGTCGCTAGATTTCCAGCAAGTCACGCGATCAGACAATTTGATTCCAGCAGGGAATTTGCCCGACGCGACACCAGCCCACCAGTGCGAGCGACTGACGGGGACAAGGGATAACACTTTTGGCAAACGGTACAGCGCCAGCAGCTCAGTGTTGCCTTGAGGGGTTGCGACATTGGTAGCTTGGGTGGTTGTCGTGGTCATGGATGCTTTCAAAACAAGGTTGAAAAAGCTCAATGCACGGGGTACACCTGAATAAACGATCAGTACTCGTAAACCCTTATCGGACTTACGGGGACTGATTTGGACTAATTTTCAGTGTATAAACTAGGGCTTGAACAGTGTCGCAACTTTTCAAGGCCTTGTGCCCCTAAGCCCGTCATCGTGTTAGAAGCGTTGACGGGCTTTTGCATTTAAGAGCACTACCGAAAACTTACACAATCCTGAATTGACTTACCGGACTGTGTTGGCTTTCGGCAAGTCCAAGTTTATTACTCATTTGCGCTCACTTTTTATCTGTTCAGCCTTTGAGGGTCGCAAAACTCTACCTGTAGTGTTTTTATAGCAATAAAACGGCTGATTTAGTGTCTTTCGTTGATACCGCAACACGCCGCAATACACACGCAATACACCGCATAAACATGGTTTGTCGCTCGTTGTCGCTCTCAATTAGAGTCTTCTCTCTAATTCAGAGTAAAGGGGCAACTAATTGCGCGTTACCAGTCGAATAGTCTGCAAATCACGCCGCCTTGAACTGGATCACGTCCGCGCCCTTGGCCAGCTTGTCCAGGTAGTCCGCCCATAGCTGCATCATGTTTGCCCGGTGTTGCAGGTAGGTGGTGCGGTTGTAGCTGCGCCCGTTGCTGTCCTTCACCGCGTGGGCTAACTGCGCTTCGATCACCAGCGGGTCAATATCGTGGATTTCTGCCAGCATAGTGCGTGCCGTCGCTCTGAATCCGTGCACGCTCTGTTTATCCGGCCCGTAACCCAGCGTCAGCAGCGCCGCCCGTAGGGTGTTGTCAGATATGGGTCGGTCGTGGCTGCGCTCACCGTAGAAACACAATTTGCTGTGCCCGGTAATGGGGTGCAGCTTGCGCAGAATCTCTACTGCCTGAGTTGGCAGGGGGACTAGGTGGGGATCACCGTTTTTCTTGCCCTCTACCCGCCGTTTCATGCGTGCTGCCGGAATTGTCCACAGTGCCGCGTCCAGATCAAATTCAGCCCATGCCGCCGCCCTGAGTTCGCCGGGTCGTTGAAACAGCAGGGGTGCCAGTTGCAGCGCCGCCCGGACTATCGGCCCTCCCTGATAGCCACGGATCACGCGAATCAGTTCGCCCAGCTTCACGGGGTCGGTAATGGCTGCAAAGTGTTTGCCGTGGTGTGGCTTCAATGCGCCCTTAATATCTGCGCTTACGTCACGCTGTGCCCGGCCCGTGGCCACCGCATAGCGCCAGACCTGCCCGGCCGTAGTCAATACCCGGTGTGCCACGTCCAATGCGCCGCGTTCCTCTACCTGCCTCACCGCTGCCAATAGCTCTATCGGTTCAATGTCGCCTATGCGCCGCGCTCCGAAGTGGGGGAACAGGTCTTTTTCAAGATTGCGCTTTTCCCGAATGGCATAGTGACTGCTCCAACTGGACAACTTCATTTCATACCATTCCAGCGCCGTCACTTTGAAGGTGTCCGCGTCCGCCGTAATTGCCTTGAGCTTTTCAACCTTGCGCACCTGTACCGGATCACGGCCTTCGGATTTATTGAGCTTTGCAGCTTCACGGGCTTTGCGTGCTGCCGTCAGGGACACGCCGGGATAGCTGCCCAGCGCCAGCCGCTTTTCAACTCCCGCCGCTGAATATTTGAGAAACCAGCGTTTCGATCCTGCCGGGCTAACCTCCAAATACATGCCAGCCGCGTCAGTGAACCGTGCACGCTTCTTTTCAGGTGGGCAGGTAGCGTTTCTGCATTGGGCATCGGTCAGCATGGGGTTTCTCCTATGAAAACGGGGAACAAGTGCCTAAAAATACCGTTCCCCGTCGTTTCGTTCCCCGCTATGTTCCCCGCTTTGGGCTTGGCTGTCAATGTACGCCGTTGTACTGCATTGCACTGTAGCTAGACGTTTCCCCAATGAAAAAGGGCTCCAACTATCTCTAATTGGAGCCCTTTGGACTGTCTATTGGTCGGTGTGAAAGGATTCGAACCTTCGACCCCTTGCACCCCATGCAAGTGCGCTACCAGGCTGCGCCACACACCGAAGCTCTAAATTATAACCACAGAGCAGCCCGGTTTCAGAGGGCAGGCGACAGCAAAGCGCGTATTTCGTGGAGCTCATGGCGCACATGGAGCCAAGGGTCGTCAGACAAGTCAACAGGCAGCAAGGCGCTGTGCCCGGAAAAAACAGCAGGCAGGCTGTCATGCACGTCTATGACATCAACACTTTCAGGCAGGATTTCAGACAATTGGCGTTGCTCACGCTGGGACTGCATCAGTTCGTGCATTTTGTTACGTGCACCGCTGATGGTAAAACCCTGGTCATAGAGCAACTCGCGTATACGCCGGATCATCAGCACTTCGTGGTGCTGATAGTAGCGTCGGTTGCCACGGCGTTTCATGGGTCGCAATTGGGTAAATTCCTGCTCCCAGTAACGCAGCACATGGGGTTTGACACCGCACAACTCACCCACCTCACCAATGGTGAAGTAGCGTTTGGCTGGAATTTGGGGAAGCGAATTCTCCATGTGAATCAACAATCTAAGCTGCAAATGTGCAAGCGTACTCTAACTGAGCCCACACTGTAAAGACAGCTTACCCGCATAGGGCTGGCTGATGTTCAAACTTCATCGGAAGTTGCCATGGTGCCTGCCTGAATCTGCTCCTTGAGCTTCTGGCTGGCGTGAAAAGTGACCACCCGGCGTGCAGCTATGGGAATGGCCTCGCCGGTGCGCGGATTGCGCCCGGGGCGCGGTGACTTGGTGCGAATCTGGAAGTTCCCAAAGCCGGTGATCTTGACATCGTCGCCATCAACCAGACTGTTGGATACCAGGTCGAAAAAAGCATCGACCATGTCCTTGGACTCGCGCTTGTTCAGACCGATCTGTTCAAACAGCAGCTCGGCGAGTTGCGCCTTGGTGAGCGCAGGGGTTTCCAATGTTTCAACCGTAATGTCCATCGATGACTCGCTCGGTAGCTAGGGGGATAACCGACTCAGGCACGCTGACGCGCAGCAACTTTTTCGCTCAAGGCAGCGACCACGGCGGCCACAGCTTCTTCGATTTGCTGTTCAGACAAGGTCGCGTCCTGGGCATTAAGCGTCAAACGGATGGCCATGCTTTTCTCTGGCGACCCATTCTGCACATCCGTCGCCTGCTGCCTGGGCCGATAGATGTCGAACAGCACCGCGTCACACAGGATACCGCCACAGGGTGCTGCCCAAATGGCCTGCATCAGGGCGTCATGCGTGACCGACTCGGCAACCAGCACCGCAATGTCACGCTCGACGGCCTGGAAGCGAGGCACGGCCTCGAAGCGTGGCACCTGGCGACCCAGCGCTGCGTCCAGATCCACTTCAAACATGACAGGCGCTTGCACCAGATCATACGATTGACGCCATTTGGGATGCAGTTCACCGACAAAGCCAATCGCCGCACCCGCACCCGCACCCGCACACAGCACACGCGCACAACGCCCGGGATGCATGGCCGGGTGCTCGGCGGGCTCGAAGCTCAGGCGGATGGGCGCGAACAGGGCTTCAAGGTCGCCCTTGACGTCAAAGAAATCAACCGGGCGCTCTTTGCAACCCCAGTCAGGCGCGTCGACCGGACCCATGGCGACGCCGGCAACACGCATGGGCTGATCAAAGCCCTGCACCGTGGTGTCAGAACTTACCACCGAATCGTCACGTAAAAACACCCGGCCCAACTCAAAGACACGTACGCGCTGCGCTTTGCGATCCTGGTTGAACTTGAGCACCTGCAGCAAGGAACCGAGCAGGCTTGAGCGCATCACGCTCATCTGGCTGGCAATGGGATTGAGCAACTTGATGGGCTTGGGATTGCCGGCCAGCTCATGCTCCCAACTCGCTTCGACAAAGCTGAAGTTGATGGTCTCCTGGTAGCCCAGGGCGGCGAGTGCGCGGCGTACCGCAAACGGGCTGCGTTGGCTCTCGGGGCGAACCTTGGCCGTGATGGGTGCTTGCGGCGGCGTTTGCGGCAGCTTGTGGAAGCCGATCATGCGGGCGACTTCCTCGATCAGGTCTTCTTCAATTTGCAGGTCGAAGCGGTAGGAAGGCGAAGTGACTTCGATGACACCGTCACCTTCAGTCACAGGCAGACCCAGACCGGTAAGCGCCTTGACGCATTGCGCCTGGGTGAGTGGCATGCCCAGCACGCGGGCGGCCCGCGCCACGCGCAAAGCCACTTTGGCGGGCTGGGGCATGGCGACCTGCTGGTCGTCCACAGGGCCGCACACGGTGGCTGGCGTGCCGCAAATCTCCATCACCAATTGCGTGATGCGCTCAATGTGTTCGACGGTAAGTTCAGGATCAACGCCGCGCTCGAAGCGGTGGCCGGCGTCGGTGGAAAAATTGAAGCGACGTGAGCGCCCGGCGATGGCCCTGGGCCACCAGAAGGCGGCTTCGACATAGATGTTGCTGGTGTCATTAGACACGGCGGTGGCGTCACCTCCCATGATGCCGGCCAGGGATTCGACCTGGACCGCGTCGGCGATCACACCCACCTGGGCGTCAACGGTGACGGTGTTGCCATTGAGCAGTTTGAGCGACTCTTCTGCCCTGCCCCAGCGCACATCGAGGCCGCCGTGGATTTTTTCAAGATCAAAAATATGCGATGGCCGACCCAGCTCAAACATCACGTAGTTGGAGATATCGACCAGGACCGTCACACTGCGCTGACCGCAGCGGGCCAGGCGGTCGACCATCCAGGCCGGTGTGGCGGCCTTGGGGTTGACGCCTCGAATGATGCGGCCGGAAAAACGACCGCACAAATCAGGCGCGCTCACCGTAACCGGCAACACCTCGGTCAGGGCACACGGAGCCGTTGAGAACGCCGGCGTTTTCAGAGGCGCACCCGTGAGTGCGGACACCTCACGCGCCACGCCATAAACGCTCAGGCAATGCGCCAGGTTGGGCGTGAGTTTGAGCGTGAACAGGGTGTCGTCAAGCAGCAGATGCTCACGGATGTTTTGCCCCACGACAGCCTCGGCGGCCAACTCCAGCAGGCCACCGTGGTCTTCGGAAAGCTTGAGTTCGCGGGCCGAGCACAGCATGCCAAAACTTTCCACACCACGCAGCTTGCCGACCTTGATCAAAAAGGGCTGGCCATCTTCACCGGGCGGCAACTCGGCGCCTACCATGGCGCACGGCACCTTGATGCCAACCCGGGCGTTCGGCGCACCACAAACGATGGTGAGCAGTTCCGGTTGGCCAACGTCGACCTGGCAAACACGCAGACGGTCGGCATTGGGGTGCTGCACCGCTTCCCTGATTTCACCGACCACGATGTGGCTGAACGGTGGCGCCACGGGCTTGAGCTCTTCAACCTCCAGACCGGCCATGGTCAGGGTTTCGGCGAGTTCGGCAGTGCTTAACGGTGGGTTACAGAATTCACGCAACCAGGATTCAGGAAATTGCATAGTGGTTCAATCAATTAATCCGAAGGGGATATGGATCGCCGCGCTTTGCTCGCGATGACGACACCTATCGCTTGACAAATGTGTTTTTCTTAGCGGAACTGCGACAAAAATCGGATGTCGCCATCAAAGAACAAGCGCAGGTCGTTGACACCATAGCGCAGCATGGTGAGCCGGTCCGGACCCATGCCAAAAGCGAAACCGATGTAGCGTTCGGGGTCCAGACCCATGTTGCGGATCACGTTGGGGTGGACCTGGCCGGAGCCCGCCACTTCGAGCCAGCGCCCGGCCAGCGGACCGCTGGGGAACTGGATGTCAATCTCGGCGCTGGGCTCGGTAAACGGGAAAAAGCTGGGCCGAAAGCGCAGCACCAGGTCGGGGTTTTCAAAGAAAGTGCGGCAAAAATCAGTAAAGACGTATTTCAGGTCCTTGAAACTGATGGCCTCGCCCACCCACAAGCCTTCACACTGGTGGAACATGGGCGAATGGGTGGCGTCGCTGTCGACCCGGTAGGTACGCCCGGGCGCGATGACGCGGATCTCGGGCATGTCGCCACTGTACAGCGTGCCGTCGTTGGCGCTGCCATGGGCCAGGCGGTGATTCTTGACGTGCTGTACCGCGTGGCGGATCTGCATCGGGCTGGTGTGAGTGCGCAGTAAATTGGGGGCCTTGTCGCTGCCGCCTTCGACATAGAAAGTGTCGTGCATGGAGCGCGCAGGATGGTCTTCGGGGGTGTTGAGTGCAGTGAAGTTGAACCAGTCGGACTCGATTTCTGGGCCTTGCGCCACTTCAAAACCCATGGAACCAAAAATGGCCTCGATGCGCTCCAGGGTCAGTGACACCGGATGCAGACCACCGCTGCCACGCTGGCGGCCGGGCAAGCTCACGTCAAGGGCTTCGGCTTGCAGTTGCACCTGCAGTTCACGGTCGGCCAGCGCTTGGCGACGGGCGTTGAGCGCGACTTCGATGCCTTGCTTGGCCTGATTGATGGCCGCGCCTTGCAATTTCTTTTCTTCGACCGGCAAGCTGGCCAGGCCCTTCATGAGCTCAGTGATACGGCCGGATTTGCCCAGATACAGGGCCTTGCTGTTTTCAAGTTCAGCAGGGGTATGGGCCAACTCAAAAGCGGCACGGGCTTGTTCAACAACAGCGGTCAAGTCGTTCATAAATATTCTAGAAAGCTCTGATCCAAGGAAAAAGGGCTAGTGCCTTTTCAAGCTCTAGCCCTCATCTGTTTTTTGCAGGAAGCTATAAATTAAATAGCAACCAACGCAACTCAAGCTGCCAGTTTGGCCTTGACTTGTTCCACGATACCAGCAAATGCAGCCATGTCATGGATCGCAATATCAGACAAAACCTTGCGGTCAATCTCGATGCTTGCTTTCTTCAGACCGTTGGCAAATTGGCTGTAGGTCATGCCACACTGACGGGCAGCGGCATTGATACGGGCAATCCACAACTGACGGAAAACACGTTTTTTGGTACGGCGGTCACGGTAGGCATATTGCCCTGCCTTCATCACCGCTTCTTTAGCGATGCGGAAGACATTACCACGACGACCACGGAAACCTTTTGCAAGGGCTAAAACTTTTTTATGGCGGGCGCGAGCCGTTACACCACGTTTGACGCGAGGCATGTGAGTACTCCTTGTTCGTCGTTAATTAAATACCACGGCCTGGCAGCATCTGTGCCATGTGACCCATATTGGTCTCATGAACAGCAGTTGCACCACGCAATTGGCGTTTATTTTTAGTGGTCTTCTTGGTCAGAATGTGACGTTTGAAAGCGTGACCGCGTTTAACGGTGCCACCTGGACGGACGCGGAAGCGTTTCTTCGCCGCGCTTTTGGTCTTCATTTTGGGCATTTACTGCTCCTATTACATTGTGCTCGTGAGGCGTCTGCAAGCAATTTGCAGCCTTGATGGCCCCGAGCCACTTTTTAAGTGGCGAGTTAAAAACCCACCACTCTCAGCAGCGGGAATGAACCCGCCACTGCTGTGGCAAACCCCTTGCGGATGTCTGCCCCAATCTGTTACGCGCTGGCGCTGACCTCGGTCACCACCGGCTTGGCCGCCGCAACTTTCTTGCGCCCGGGCGCGATCATCATGATCATCTGGCGCCCTTCGAGCTTGGGAAACTGCTCGACCAAAATCGTATCGCCCAACTCATCACGAATGCGGTTCAGCAAGGCCATCCCGAGCTCTTGGTGGGTGATTTCCCGACCACGAAAACGCAAGGTAATCTTGCATTTGTCGCCGTCTGCCAGAAAGCGCTTGATGTTGCGCATCTTGATGTTGTAGTCGCCGTCATCGGTACCGGGGCGGAACTTGATCTCCTTGATTTCGATCACGGTCTGCTTGGCCTTGGCTTCGGCAGCTTTCTTTTGTTCCTGGTACTTGAACTTGCCGTAATCCATCAAACGACACACGGGCGGATTGGCAGTTGCAGCAATCTCGACCAAGTCCACGTCCAACTCACCCGCCATGCGCAATGCGTCATTGATGTTGACAACACCCAGGGGCTCGTTTTCAACACCCGAGAGGCGAACCTCTGGAACCATGATTTCCCGATTCAATCGGTGTTTGCGTTCTTCGCGGTGACGGCGATCACGAAATTCGGTAGCGATGACTTAATCCTTCACAAAAACTGCCACATCCATCGTGGCCAAAACTGGGCAGTGCAACCCCCATGAACAATTCAAAAAATCAAAGTATTGATTTATGCGTCACGTCCGCTGAGATTTTTTGAACAAACTCAGCAACCGACATCACGCCAAGGTCTTGTCCACCCCGGGCTCGCACTGCAACAGCACCGGAAGCCATCTCTTTGTCGCCAATGACGATCAGATACGGCACCTTCTGCATTGAATGCTCCCGTATTTTATACGTGATTTTTTCATTGCGCAGATCTGCCTCTACCCTAAAGCCTTGATTTTGCAGCGTTTTGACGACATCCCGGGCATATTCAGCCTGCGCGTCAGTGATGTTGAGCACCTTGACCTGCACCGGCGCGAGCCAGGTTGGCAGGGCGCCAGCGGTTTCCTCAATCAGAATTCCGATGAAACGCTCCAGGCTGCCGACGATAGCACGGTGCAGCATGACCGGGCGATGGCGGGCACTGTCTTCCCCGACGTAATCGGCATCGAGCCGTTCGGGCATCGAGAAATCGACCTGGATGGTGCCGCACTGCCAATGCCGGCCAATGGCGTCTTTGAGGGTGTACTCGACCTTGGGGCCGTAAAAAGCACCTTCGCCAGGGGACAACTCGAACTCACACCCCGAGGCGCGCAGGCTCTCGATGAGCGCGTGCTCGGCCTTGTCCCAGATCTCGTCGGAACCGATGCGCTGCTCGGGTCGGGTGGCAATCTTGTAAATGATGTTCTTGAAGCCAAAGTCGGCATAGACCTTTTGCAGCAGCGTGGTGTAAGCCACGCATTCGGCCAGGATCTGGTCTTCGGTACAGAAAATGTGACCATCGTCCTGGGTAAAGCCGCGCACGCGCATGATGCCGTGCAGACCGCCGGTGGCTTCATTGCGGTGGCACTGGCCGAACTCACCATAGCGCAAAGGCAGGTCGCGGTAGCTTTTCAGGCCTTGCTTGAAAATCAGGATGTGGCCCGGGCAGTTCATGGGCTTGAGGGCGTAGTCACGCTTTTCAGACTCGGTGGTGAACATGTTGTCACGGTATTTGTCCCAGTGACCGGTTTTTTCCCACAGACCCTTGTCGAGCAATTGTGGCCCCTTGACCTCCTGGTAGCCGTTGTCGCGGTAGACCTGACGCATGTATTGTTCCACCGCCTGCCAGATCGCCCAGCCCTTGGGGTGCCAGAACACCAAGCCCGGCGCATGGTCGTCCACATGAAACAGATCAAGCTCGCGACCCAGCTTGCGATGGTCGCGCTTTTCGGCCTCTTCGAGCATCGTCAGGTGCTGCTGCAAGTCTTCCTTGCTGGCCCAGGCAGTGCCATAAATACGCTGCAGCATTTCATTGCGATGGTCACCGCGCCAGTAAGCACCGGCGACTTTCATGAGCTTGAAATGCTTGAGCTTGCCAGTGCTGGGCACGTGCGGACCGCGGCACAGGTCTTCAAAAGTGCCTTCACGGTACAGGCTGACGTCTTCACCAGCCGGAATGCTGGCAATGATTTCTGCCTTGTAGTGCTCGCCCAGCCCCTTGAAATATGCCACCGCCTCATCACGGGGCAAGACCCGGCGCAGCACCGGCTCATCTTTGGCCGCAAGCACGGCCATGCGTTTTTCAATGACCGCCAGGTCTTCGAGCGTGAACGGACGCTCGAACGAAAAGTCGTAGAAAAAACCGTTTTCAATGACCGGGCCAATCGTGACCTGCGCCGTCGGGAAAATTTCCTTGACTGCGTAGGCCAACAGGTGCGCCGTGGAATGCCGGATGACTTCAAGGCCGTCAGCGTCTTTGGCCGTGATGATGGCCAGACTGCTGTCCTTGTCGATCACAAAGCTGGTGTCGACCACCTGCCCATTCACCTTGCCGGCCAGCGCAGCCTTGGCCAGGCCGGTGCCGATGGAGGCTGCCACCTCAGCCACGGTGACCGCAGCGTCATAACTGCGTTGAGAACCATCGGGAAGCGTGATTTGGACCATGACAATGAAGGGGATAGGTAATTGAAAAACGCGGAGAGCTCCGCGTTTGTGTCAGGTGATTTTAAACCGTAGTTCATCCCATGAAAAAAGGCCGGCTGCCCCCCTCAGGGAGCGCCAGCCTTCGACCTCCTCAGGCCCGTTTTAATGGAACTGCTCTTCTTCAGTCGAGCCGGTCAACGCCGTGACGCTGGACTTGCCGCCCTGGATGACGGTGGTGACTTCGTCAAAATAACCGGTACCGACTTCCTGCTGGTGCGAAACAAACGTGTAGCCACGATCGCGCGCAGCAAATTCTGGCTCCTGAACTTTCTCGACATAAGCGCTCATGCCGCGTGCCACATAGTCTTGCGCCAAGTCGAACATGTTGTACCACATGGAGTGGATGCCGGCCAGGGTGATGAACTGGTACTTGTAGCCCATGGCACCGAGTTCTTTTTGGAACTTGGCAATGGTCGCGTCGTCCAGGTTTTTCTTCCAGTTGAACGAAGGCGAGCAGTTGTAGGCCAACAGCTTGCCCGGGTGCTTGGCACGCACAGCCTCGGCAAATTTGCGGGCAAATTCGAGGTCGGGCGTGCCGGTTTCGCACCACACCAGGTCGGCGTATTCGGCATAAGCCACCGCGCGGCTGATGGCCTGGTCGAGGCCCTTGCGCGATTTGTAAAAACCCTCAGAAGTGCGCTCACCGGTGAGGAAGGGCTTGTCGTTTTCATCGTAGTCGCTGGTCAGCAGGTCGGCGGCTTCAGCATCGGTGCGAGCAATCACCAGGGTGGGCACACCACACACGTCAGCAGCCATGCGTGCTGCAATCAACTTTTGAACGGCTTCATTGGTTGGAACCAGCACCTTGCCACCCATGTGACCACATTTCTTGGCTGATGCCAACTGGTCTTCCCAATGCACACCCGCAGCACCAGCGCGGATCATGTTCTTCATCAACTCAAAACCGTTGAGTACGCCGCCAAAGCCGGCTTCGGCGTCGGCCACAATGGGTGCAAAGTTGTCAATGTAGCCCTTGTCACCGGCATCAATACCGCGGGAATGCTGAATCTCATCTGCACGGCGGAAAGTGTTGTTGATGCGCTCAACCATCTTTGGCACAGAGTCCACGGCGTACAGGGACTGGTCAGGGTACATGGCGGCAGAGGTATTGTTGTCAGCAGCCACTTGCCAGCCCGACAGGTAAATCGCCTTCACACCCGCCTTGACCTGCTGCATGGCTTGGCCGCCAGTGAGTGCGCCCAGGCAGTTGACATAGTCTTCGGTATGGAGCAGGCTCCACAGCTTTTCAGCGCCACGGCGTGCCAGGGTATGTTCGATGGGAAAGGAGCCCCGCAGACGCACCACATCGGCAGCACTGTAGCCACGCTTGATACCTTTCCAGCGCGGGTTGGTCGCCCAGTCTTTTTCCAAGGCGGCAATTTGTTGTTCGCGGCTCAATTGTTCGGTGAGAGCTTGTGGCATGGGGTCACTCCTAAGTTGATGAAATAAGGGCATCTGTCGCGGCAAGCTGTCGATGTCATGGCATTTATTCTATGTCTTATAGAAGACACTAAAGACATCTTATGTCTTATAGAAGACTTTTATTTAATTCATAAAAATCAACAACTTATATTTCATATTTCGATATATGAAATATGATTTTTTAAATTTAGCATTTTTTGCATGAATATGCGCGATGATTATTCCATTATGTGAAATCAATATTTCACAATTCAAAACAAAACCCCGTAACGCCTGAGCTCCCAATTGCTCACCAATTGCCTGAAGCTGCTTCACTCCTGTGCGACGGCTCTTGGTTCACCGTGTGTCAAACAGGACTGTCGATGCGGATCCAGGTGGTCTTTGTTTCGGTGTATTTGTCAAAGGCATGCAGCGACTTGTCGCGCCCTACCCCACTTTGCTTGTAACCGCCAAAGGGCACGGTGATGTCGTCTTCATCGTACTGGTTGACATGGACCGTGCCGGCACGCAACGCACGTGCCACACCATGCGCCTTGTTGATGTCACGCGTCCAGACTGCGGCCTGCAGGCCATAGATGCTCTGGTTGGCCTGGCGCAGCACGTCAGAGGTGTCGGTGAACGACAGCACCGACAGCACCGGGCCAAAAATTTCCTCGCGGGCAATGGTCATGCCGGGCGTGACACCGGCAAAAATGGTGGGCTGCACGTAGCAGCCACCGGTGTCCAGCAGTGCCTGCTCACCGCCTGCCAGCAGGGCTGCACCCTCCTGTTTGCCCAGTGCGATGTAGCGCAGCACTGAGTTCATTTGCGTCTGGTCGACGATGGCGCCCATCACGGTATCAGGCGCCAGCGGATTGGCAGGCGCGTAGCCGGGCACCAGCGCCAGCACTTTCTCAAGGAACTGGTCGCGGATGCTGGCCTCGACAAACAGGCGCGACGGTGCATTGCAGCTTTCGCCCTGGTTGAAGAAAATGCTGCCGACCGCAGCCTCAACTGCCTTGTCCAGGTCCGGGCAGTCGGCAAAGACGATGTTGGGCGATTTGCCACCCAGCTCGGTCCAGGCGCGCTTGAGGTTGCTCTGCCCGGCCATCACATGAATCTGCTTGCCAACCCGGGTCGAACCTGTGAAGGCAATGCAGTCCACATCCATGTGCAGAGCCAGCGGCGAGCCAGCCTCGGCGCCATAGCCCGGCACTACGTTGAACACGCCGGGCGGAATTCCCGCTTCAAGCGCCAGTTCGGCCAGGCGCAGTGCGGTCAAGGGAGACTTTTCGCTGGGCTTGAGCACCACGGAATTGCCGGCGGCCAGCGCCGGGGCGATCTTCCAGGCGGCCATGATCATGGGGTAATTCCAGGGCACGATGACGCCCACCACACCCACCGGCTCGCGCTGGATCAACGCCAGCGCGGTGCTGGCGGTAGGCGCTATTTCGTCGTAGATCTTGTCGACCGCCTCGCCGTACCAGCGGAGGCAATTGGCCGCGCTGTTGACATCAACGCTGCGGGCATAGCGGATGGGTTTGCCCATGTCGAGTGTCTCCATCATGGCGAGTTCATCGGCGTGGGCCAGCAGCTGGTCGGCGAATTTGACCATCACGCGTTTGCGCGCCGCCGGGGCCAAACCGCACCAGCGCCGGTCTTCAAATGCCGCTCGCCCCGCCGCCACCGCGGCATCGACATCGGCCTGGCCGCAACGCGCCACGGTGGTGAGCAGGCGACCATCAACGGGCGAAATGCAGTCAAAGGTCTGGCCGTCCTGGGCGTGCACGCGTGATCCGTTGATCAGGGCCCGGCCGTCATAAGCTTGTCCAAGCATGGGAATCACCTCGAAACTGATGGAATTCAACTCAGCGAGCCTGCAGTGCGGCCAGTTCGGCCCGCGTGGCGGCTGCGATCTCGCGCTCACGGCGTCGTGTCTGGCGCGCCACCCAGACGCTGTAGCCGATGACCACCAGCGTGACCGACACGATCAACAACGTGGCCGCCGCGTAAATGGTCGGGTTGATGCCGCGCCGGGCATATCCGAAGATCACCTGCGGCAGCGTGTTGACACCCGGGCCTGACAAAAATTCGGCAATCACCACATCGTCGAACGAGAGCGTGAAGGCCAGCAGGTAGGCGGCAAAAATGGCTGGCAGGATATTGGGCATGGTAATCAGGAAGAAGACCTGAAAGGGTTTGGCGCCAAGGTCCATGGCGGCCTCCTCAATGGCGCGATCCATTTCCAGCAAACGCGACTGGATCACCACCATGCCGTAGGCCATGCCCAGCAGGGTGTGCCCGAGCACGATCGTCAGCATGCCGCGCTGCGGCCAGCCGAAAGCGTTTTGCACCCCCACCATGAACAGTAGCAGGGACAGGCCAATCACCACCTCAGGCATCACCAGCGGCGCGTTGACCATGCCCGAAAACAGCGTGCGCCCGGGAAAACGCCGATAGCGCACCAGCACAAAAGCGGCAAACGTAGCCAGCACGGCCGAGGCCAGCCCGGCGGCGGTGGCCACCTTGAGCGAGAGCCAGAAGCCGTCGACGATCTTGGTGTCGCGTGTGAGCGCCTCGTACCAGCGCAGCGAAAAGCCGGTAAACACGGCGTCCTGGCGCGTGCTGTTAAAGGAAAACACCACCATGAAAAACAAGGGCAGATAAAGAAACAGGTAAGTCAGCCCCATCCACAGCTTGCCAAAATATTTTTCAAGATAGCGATTCATTGCAAATCCTTCAAAAATGTCATGCCATCGCCGCTGGCAAACCACGACTCGTCGGCCAGAACGTCGCGATGCAGGGGCTCACTCCTGTTCTCCGGTGTAGTGGTAGTAAATGGCCAGCGGCACGACGATGAGGCCAATCATCACTACCGCCAGCGCCGTGGCGCGCGGCCAGTTGTTGCTGCTGAACATTTCGTCCCAGACCACGCGGCCGATCATGATGTTCTCGGGGCCGCCGAGCAGCGACGGGATCACGAACTCGCCCACCGAGGGGATGAACACCAGCATGAAGCCGGCGATGATGCCGGCCTTGGACAAGGGCACCGTTACCAGCCAGAAGGCCTTGAACGGCGAGGCGCCAAGGTCATAGGCCGCCTCCAGCAGACGGAAGTCCATCTTGACCAGGTTCGCGTAAAGCGGCAACACCATGAAGGGCAAATAAACGTAGGTCATCCCGACCAGCATCGAGACATCGGTGTAGAGCATCTGAATGGGTTCATTGATGAATCCCAGCGCCATGAACACCTGGTTCAGCACGCCCTGGTCGGCCAGAATGCCTTTCCAGGCATAGACCCGCAGCAGAAAGGAAGTCCAGAACGGGAGCATCACCATCATCAGCAGAGCGGGGCGCACGCTGGGTTTGGCACGGGCAATGAAATACGAAAACGGATAGCCAATGAGCAGGCACAACAAGGCCGTGCACAGCGCGTACCAGAGTGAACGCAGGTAGGCTTCAATGTAGAGGGTCTGGAACAGCACGCCGTCATCGCCGCTGCGAAAGATGGAGCCATAGTTTTCGTATTTGAGCTTGAGCAAGCCGGTACTGGAGTCCCAGATCGGTTTGAACGGTGAAATGTCGTTACCCATGTCGACAAAGCTGATGTACAGCAAAATCAAAAACGGGAACAGAAAAAACAGGATCAGCCAGACAAAAGGCACGCTGATGACAAAGCGTTTGCCGGGCATCGTCAAACTCTGGATGGCCATGGTGGCTCCTTAGTCGCGCAGCACAATGCCAGCCACATCGCTCCACCAGAAAAACACATCGTCTTCCCAAGTGATGTTGCTGAGGTCATGGCGCGAGGTATTGGCCTCGGTAATCTTGACCCGGGTGCCGTCCGAGGCGGCGACGATAAAGGAGTTGTAGGAGCCGAAATAAGCGATTTCCTTGACTTTGCCCGAGAACAGGTTGTGCGCAAAATCGGGCCGCTCGCGGCTGATTTCTATTTTTTCGGGCCGCACCGCGATGGCCACCGGCATGTGCAGCGCACCGCTGACGCCGTGGCCGACATGGATCTCGCCAATGGCCGTTTGGACCGCACAACGGTCAGGCTCGTCAATGCTGAGTTTGCCGTCGAACAAGTTGACGTTGCCGATAAAGTCAGCCACAAAACGATTGACCGGATGCTCATAAACCTCTTCGGGCGAGCCCACTTGCAACACCCTGCCCTTGCTCATGACCGCGATACGGCCGGCCATGGTCATGGCTTCTTCCTGGTCGTGCGTCACCATGACACAGGTCACGCCCACTTTTTCAATGATGTTGACCAGTTCAAACTGGGTTTGCTCGCGCAGTTTCTTGTCGAGCGCACCCAGGGGCTCATCAAGCAACAACACCTTGGGGCGCTTGGCCAGGCTCCGGGCCAGCGCCACCCGCTGTTGCTGGCCACCAGACAACTGGTGTGGTTTGCGCTTGGCGTAGGGCGCAAGCTGCACCAAATCGAGCATCTCGCCAACGCGTTGCTTGATATCGTTCCTGGGCAATCCTTCGCGCTTGAGGCCAAAGGCGATATTCTCCCAGATGTCCAGGTGCGGAAACAAGGCATAGGACTGGAACATCATATTGAACGGACGCTCATACGGCGCCAGTTTGGCCACGTCCTGGCCACCCAACAGGATGCGTCCGGAAGTCGGCGTCTCGAAACCCGCCAGCATGCGCAACAAGGTGGACTTACCGCAACCCGAGCTGCCGAGCAAGGCGAAGATTTCACCCTGATGGATAGACAGATTGACCTCGTCAACCGCCAGGGATTCGTCGAAACGCTTGACCAGTTTCTCGGTCACAAGATAGTCTTTTTTGGCACCCACATCAGCCATGCTCAACCCTCTGCTTCAGCACAATCACACCCTTCATAAAAAAGGGCTGTTCATACCCTGCGTACAAACAGCCCAATGGCTTCATCAGGGCCAGGTACTACTTGCCTTTTTTGAAACTGTTGTAGGCGTTGGCCATGGCTTCACGTGCCTCATTGCTGAAGCTGCTGGGCGGGATCATCTTGGCAAAATAGTCAGCTTCGACAAAGATGGTCTTGTTGGCGGCGATTTCCGGCTTGACCAGCGACACCCCCGCCTTGTTGGCGGTCGGGTAGTTCATTTCGTTGGCCATCAGGGCAGCATTCTCGGGACGCAAATAAAAGTCAATGAAGGCATGGGCGTTGTTAGGGTGCTTGGCATCCTTGGTGATGGCCATGGTGTCAAAGAAGATCAACGCGCCGGTGCTGGGCAACATGGACTCGATCTCATCCTTGGACTTGTTCTCCTTGGCGCGCGCAGCGGCAATGTTGATGTCGCCCGACCAGCCAATGGCCACGCAGGCTTTGCCGCCAGCGATGTCGTCAATCATGGTCGAGCTGAAGATACGCACATCCTTGCGCACCTTGGCCAGCATGTCGGTGGCCAGCTTGTAATCTGCAGGATCATTGGAGTAAGCGTCCTTGCCAATGTAGTGCAGGGCCACGGGAATGATCTCGGTGGGTGAATCCAGGTAGGCAATACCGCAGGATTTGAGCTTGCTGGTGTATTCGGGTTTGAACACCAGATCCCAGGCGTTTTCCGGCATCGGCGTTTTGCCGAGGGCCTTGGCCACTTTGGTCTTGTTGATACCGACCGTGGTAAAACCCCAGGCCCAGGGCACCAGGTGCTTGTTGTCAGGGTCGGTTTTGGCACCCAATGTGGCCATGATGGCGGGGTCCAGATTGCCCAGGTTCTTGATCTGTGCCTTGTCCAACGCCTGCAACAGACCGCCTTCAATTTGCGGCTTGGCAAACACCGAGCCCGGCACCACGATGTCGTAGCCCGAGTTGCCTGCCACCAGCTTGGCGTGCAAGGCCTCGTTGGTCTCAAAGGTGTCGTAATTCACCTTGATACCGGTTTCTTTCTCGAACGTGGCAATCATGCCCTCGGGAACGTAGTCGGGCCAATTGTAGATATTGAGCACTTTTTCTTCGGTGTTGACCGCCGCGGGGGCGGGTGCACTTGCCACAGGGGCCGGAGCGGCCACTGGCGGCTCCTCTTTTTTGCCGCAGCCTGCCAAAACGATGGCAGAAAGCGCAAACGACCAAAGGTATTTTTTCATCATGGAAACACTCCGGGAAGAGAAGATGGTGAAGGGGAGCGGTAGTTTAAGGCTAGCAAAAACCAGACCAGACAAATTTTTCGATCTTTCGGTTAAATCAACCCTTTCTGGGTCAATTCCTGTTGTGTCAGGTCCAACGCCAGGCGAATCAAGCGCATCATTTCATCAATATCGGCATGGGTCATGGTCAGCGGTGGTGCAATGATCATGCGGTCGCCCACCGCACGCATGATCAGGCCATTCTGGAAACAATGGCGCCGGCAGATCATGCCCACTGACAGGTCTGCCGCAAACCGCTCCCTGGTCCGTTTGTTCCTGACCAGCACCAGGCCCGCAGTGAAGCCACAGGTTTCGGCCACCCCCACCAGCGGGTGCTCGGCGATGCCCTCGAAACATCGGGCAAGATAGGGACCGATATCGTCCCTGACGCGTTGCGGCAATTGCTCCTGTTCCATGATGTCCAGGTTGGCCAGCGCCACCGCACAAGCCACCGGGTGGCCGCTGTAGGTATAACCATGGTTGAACTCACCGCCTTTGTCGATCAGCACCTGCGCCACGCGGTTGCCCACCATAACGCCACCGAGCGGGATGTAGCCGCTGGTAACCGCCTTGGCAAAGGTCACCAGGTCGGGTTTGTAGCCAAATTTTTCATAGGCAAACCAGTGGCCGAGTCGGCCAAAGGCGCAAATCACCTCGTCGCTGATCAACAGGATGCCGTATTTGTCAACGATGCGCTGGATTTCTGGCCAGTAAGTCGTTGGTGGAATGATGACCCCGCCAGCGCCTTGAATTGGCTCGGCAATGAAAGCTGCCACCTTGTCGGCACCAACCAACAGAATCTTTTCTTCGAGCCAGCCCGCAGCACGCAGACCGAATTCTTCGGCACTTTCGCCCGGCAAGCCGTTTTCAAAAAAGTAGGGCTGCTCAATGTGCGTGATGTTGGGGATCGGCAGATCACCCTGTGCGTGCATGCTGCTCATGCCGCCCAGCGAAGCCCCGGCCATGGTGCTGCCGTGGTAGGCATTGTGGCGGCTGATGATCACCTTGCGCTGCGGCTGACCAGCCAAGTCCCAGTAGCGGCGCACCATGCGCACGTTGGAATCATTGCTCTCGGAGCCGCTACTCGAATAGAAAACATGCTCGAAACTGCGGTCGCCCACCTTGGGCGCCAGCGCGGCCAGCCGCGCCGCAAGCTTGACGGCAGGCACATTGGTGGTCTGGAAAAAGCTGTTGTAAAACGGCAGCGTCATCATCTGGTCGTACGCCGCCTGCGCCAATGCCTTGCGCCCATAACCGGCGTTGACACACCACAGGCCGCTCATGGCATCGAGCAATTTTTCACCTTCGGAGTCCCAGACGTAAATGCCTTCGGATCTGACAATCACACGCGCACCACGGGTAGCGAGGTCGCCATGGTCGGTGAAGGGATGGATGAAATGGGCACTGTCCAGCGCCTGAACCTGCTGAGTGGACAGGGGCGGCAAAGACGTCAAATTGGTCATGGTGGTGATCCTCTTGGTGCAACGGTGGATGGCATGAAAAAAAGTGCGTTACACGTGCAGCAGCAGGTGCTCGCGCTCCCAGGGCGAAATCACTTTCATGAACTCATCAAATTCAAGCTCCTTGATTTCCGAGTACACGGTGATGAATTCCTTGCCCAGCACCTCGTGCAGATCGGATTCGCGACGCAACCAGTCGAGCGCCTCACCCAAGCTGCGTGGCAGCGCATACGGCGACAGGTAGGCGTCGCCCTTCATTTCGGCCTTGGGCTTGATCTTGTTCTTGAGTCCGAGGTAGCCGCAGGCCATGGTCATGGCCAGCGCCACGTAGGGGTTGGCATCGGCGCCAATCACGCGGTTTTCGACCCGGCGCGCCTCAGGCGAGGAGATCGGCGAGCGAATGCCGACGGTCCGGTTGTCGTAACCCCATTCAATGTTGATCGGCGCCGCAGTGTTGCGCGACAGTCGACGGTAGCTGTTGACATAGGGCGCCACCAGCACCATGGCCGCCGGGATATAGCGTTGCAGGCCACCGATGTAGTGCATGAAGGCCTCAGAGGGCGTGCCGTCGTCGTTGCTGAAAATGTTCTTGCCGGTGGTCACATCCAGCATGCTCTGGTGCACGTGCATGGCGCTGCCGGGCTCACCGGCAATTGGCTTGGCCATGAAGGTGGCGTACATGTCATGGCGCAGGGCGGATTCACGCACGGTGCGCTTGAAAAGGAAGACTTCATCGGCCAGGCCCAGCGGTTCGGCGTGGAAGAAATTGATTTCCATCTGGCCGGCGCCGATTTCGTGAATCAGCGTGTCGACGTTGAGCTCCATCTTGTCGCTGAAGTCGTAGATTTCCTCAAACAACGGGTCGAACTCGTTGACGGCGTCGATGCTGTAGGCCTGGCGCGAGGTCTCGCTGCGGCCGCTGCGGCCGATCGGCGCGCGCAGCAAGGTGTTGGGGTCGGTGTTGCGGGCAGTCAGATAAAACTCCAGCTCGGGGGCCACGATCGGCTTCAAGCCCTCGGCGGCGAACAGGTCACAGACCCGGCGCAGCACGCTGCGCGGGGCAAACGACACCAGATTGCCCTTGTGGTCAAAGCAGTCGTGGATCACCTGCGCCGTCGGATCGGTGGCCCACGGCACAATGCGCACGGTAGACGGGTCCGGGCGCAGCTGCATGTCCTTGTCGGTGGGATCGATCACATCGTAATAAGGACCGCTTTCCGGGAATTCGCCGGTCACACCCATGGCCACGACCGACTGCGGGAGGCGCATGCCCCGGTCTTCGGTGAACTTGCCGCGGGGCAGAATTTTGCCCCGTGCGACACCGGTCAGGTCGGGGACCAGGCACTCCACCTCGGTCACACGGCGCTCGTTGAGCCACTGCTCCAGATCGTTGAAATTCATGGACTTCTTGGGATTCATGGTTTGCTCCAGGATGAAACGTGCCAGCTATTGTGCGCGTTGCATCAGGAACCATTGTGAGCCATAAATTGGTTCACAATCAGAACCATTTAAACCTGCCACATGGTGCCACTTCTGCCGCCCTATGCTCTCGGAACTGTTGTTGACTGAGATCGCCCGTCTGAACCAGCCCGCCAGGTTGTCGCTGCACCGGCAACTGTACGAGGCGCTGCGGCGTGCCATTCTGGACGGGAAAATCGCCGCCGGCGAGCGCCTGCCCTCCAGCCGCGACCTGACCCAGGACCTGCAGCTGTCACGCAACACCGTGGTCGCAGCGATCAACCAGCTGACCGTGGAAGGTTATCTGGTCAGCCATATCGGCAGCGGCACCTTTGTCAGCGACAACGTGCCCCGGATACCTGCACAACGCCAGCGGGGCGCACCCGAACGACACGCCACCCTGTCGACCCGCGGCCTGTCACTGAGCAGCAGCTTTTGCGCCTCCGAACTTGAAATTCAGCCTTTCACGGCAGGCATTGCCGATTTCAGCGCCTTTCCGGTGACGCTGTGGCAGCGCCTGCAAAACAAGCACTGGCGCATGACCTACCCCGACATGCTCGACTACAGCAGCTCGGGCGGCTACGCACCGCTGCGCCGCGCCGTGGCAGATTACCTGCGGGTGTTTCGCAGTATGCCGCTGGACCTGGAGCAAGTCATCATCACCAGCGGCACCCAGGAGTCGCTGGTGCTGTGTGCCCAGTTGCTGGCCAAACACGGCGATCCTGTCTGGCTGGAAGACCCGGCCTACTGGGGCGCCGTCAAGGCTTTCATGGCCACCGGCCTGGCGCTGCATGCGGTGCCGGTGGACGACCAGGGCATTGCCCCCCAGACCAGTGACAACGCCGTGCCGCCACGCCTGATCTATGTCACACCCTCGCACCAGTATCCCACCGGAGCAGTGATGTCACTCGCCCGACGGCACCAGATTTTGTCGTTGGCGCGCCAGCACCAGGCCTGGATACTGGAAGACGATTACGACAGCGAATTCCGCTTCAGCGGCCCGCCCATCTCGTCACTGGCCGGGCTCGACACCGACCAGCGCGTGATTTACCTCGGCTCGTTCTCCAAGGTGCTCTACCCCGGGCTCAAACTGGGCTACCTGGTGGTTCCGAAAGGACTGGCCGCGGCGTTCAAGCGTGCCCACTACGACCTGAATCGTCCCGGCCAGATGCCGGTACAAGCCGCGCTGGCCGAATTCATCGACATGGGACATTTCGCCAGCGCGTTGCGCAAGGCAAGGCAAAGCTACGCCCAGCGCCGTGCCAGCCTGCTGGCCGCACTGCAGCCCTGCCTGGGTCCCCTGGCCCGAATCACCGGCGCCGAGCAGGGTTTGCACCTGTGCCTGCGCCTGCCCGACACACTTGACGACAAGGCGCTGGCGCAGCAGCTTGGCAAACTCGGACTGACGGTACGGCCGCTGTCGGGCTACTGCCTCGCGCAGACCCGGCTGCGCGGCCTGATCATTGGCTACGGCTACGCACCGCTGGCAGAAATCGAACGCTTTGGCCCGCTGCTGGCCCGCACCATCGCAAGCGCCTTGTCACGCAGCGGCACTTCAGCATGACCCCACGCACCACCGAGCTCGCCACCCCCATGTTCAAACCGGGCTTCATGGTCCTGCACGGCAACCGCCTGGAAGACCTGCGCGACCTGCTCACCCAATTTCTGCGCGCGCAGCCGCTGCCACCTTTGACGCCCGAGGTGATCCTGGTACAAAGCAACGGCATGAAACACTGGCTGGAAATGGCGCTGGCTGACGATGCCGCCCTGGGCATTTGCGCCGCCACCCGGCTGGAATTGCCCAGCGGCTATCTGTGGCAGGTCTATCGCAATGTGCTGGGCGCGGCTGCCGTGCCACCGCACATGCCGTTTGACAAGGGGCATCTGCTCTGGCGGCTGGTGCGGCTGTTGCCCGAACTGGCGGCCAGCAAGCCCGTGTATGCACCACTGCAACGCTATCTGGATGGGAACACCGACGGGCGCCGGCTCTACCAGTTGGCGCTGCAGGTGGCAGACGTTTTCGATGCCTACCAAAGCTACCGCGCGGACTGGCTGACGGACTGGGCGGCAGGCTTCGACGTGCTGCGCGGTCACGATGGCCAGCCCGGCGCGCTGGCGGCCGCCCACGCCTGGCAAGCCCAGTTGTGGCGCGACCTGCGCGCCGATGTGGGTGCCGAACTGGCCGATGCCTCACGCGCCAGCGTGCATGCCCGCTTCATGGCCGCACTTGCGTCGCAGCGCGCGTCCTGCCAGGCCACGGGCCAGCGTCCGGCCGGCTTGCCGCCACGGCTGGTGGTGTTTGGCGTGTCGTCCCTGCCGATGCAGACCGTCGAGGCGCTGGCGCAACTGGGTCAGTTCTGCCAGGTGCTGATGCTGGTGCAAAACCCCTGCCAGCATTACTGGGGCGACATCGTTGCCGGGCACGACCAGTTGCGCGCCCAGCTGCGCCACCGGCAAGCCGCCCGGCCGATGGCCAGCGACAGCCATCCGCTGCTGGCCTCCTGGGGCAAACAGGGGCGAGATTACCTTCACCTGCTGGATGACTTTGACAATGTGGCGTTGTACCGGCAACGCATGAACCGGGTGGATGTGTTTGTCGACCCCGCAGCAGGGCAAGACAAACCGACGCTGCTGAACCAGCTGCAGTCGGGCATTTTGAACCTTCAGCCCGCAGGCGGCATGCCCGCTGCCAAGCGTGACACACTGCCAGATGACGACAGCATCAACTTCGTCAGCTGCCATGGCGCGCAGCGCGAAGTCGAGGTGCTGCATGACCAGCTACTGGCCTGGTTTGACGCCGACCCGGCCCTGGAGCCGCGTGACGTGATGGTGATGGTGCCCGACATGGCAGCGTTTGCACCGCACATTCAGGCAGTCTTTGGCCGTTTTGCGGCAGGGCAGCTCCGGCACATTCCGTACTCGGTCGCGGACACCACGCCGCGCCAGTCGCCGCTGGTGCAGGCGCTGGACCAGCTGTTGTCATTGCCGGCTTCCCGGGTGTCGCTGGCCGACTGGCTGGGCCTGTTTGAAGTGGCGGCAGTGCGCAAGCGGTTTGGCATTGATGAGGCCGACGTGGCAGAACTGCGCGAGTGGCTGGCCATGGCCGGTGTGCGCTGGGGTCTGGATGTCCACCACCGCATGGCCTGGGGTGTACCCACGGGTGTGACGGGACTGGACCAGAACACCTGGGCTTTTGGCCTGCGGCGACTGCTGCTGGGCTATGCCGTGGGCGCGGGTGCGCCGTGGGGCGCCACCCTGCCGCAGGCGGCCCTGAATGGCCTTGATGCCACGGTGATCAGCGCCTTGCTCGATTGGGTCGAGGCGGTCAACCAGACCTTGCGTGAACTGTCTGGCAGCAAAACCCCGGCGCAATGGGGACCCATTCTGACCGGCATCGTCGAACGCTTTTTTACCGCCGTCGATGACCCCGATGAGCGGCTCACCCAGCGCTGCCTGGCCGCGCTGGAGGTGTGGCTGCAAGCCTGCGAAGCGGCCCAGCTTGAGACCCCCTTGCCGCTCGATGTCGTGCGCGAGCATTGGTTGTCGCAGATTGAAGAAAGCAGTTTGCAGCAGCGTTTTTTTGGCGGTGGCGTGCAGTTTGGCACCCTGATGCCGATGCGCTCGATCCCGTTCAAGGTGATCTGCCTGCTGGGCATGAACGACGGCGACTACCCGCGGCAAAAGGCCGCCCGCGACTTTGACCAGATGCACTTGAGCTGGCGCGCCGGTGACCGCTCACGCCGCGAAGACGACCGTTACCTGTTTCTGGAAGCCATTTTGTCGGCGCGGCACAAGCTCTACATCAGCTGGCAAGGCCACCGCGCCAGCGACAACAGCGAGCAACCGCCCTCGGTACTGGTGGCACAACTGCTGGACTACCTGAATAACGGCTGGCAGCCTGCCATTCAAGCCCGGCAGCAACCGCTGCAAGCGTTCTCGCAGGCCTATTTTTTGCAGGATTCGCCATATCAAACCTATGCCAGAGACTGGGCACGAGTGCATCAACAGCAAACACCCCAGGCATCGCAAGCGCCAGACACGCCTCAAGCTGCCACGGCCGCCCCCACCAGCCTGACGCTGGCCGACCTGCGGCAACTGCTGCGCCAGCCGGTCGAAGTGTTTTTCAAGTCGCGCCTGCAGGTCCGGCTTGACACACTGGAAGAACTTGAACAGACGGAGGAACCCTTCACACTGAATGGCCTGGCGCAGTACCAGGCGGGTCAGACCTTGCTTGACGCCAGTGACATGGCGCCGGCACTGGAAAAACTGGCACTGTCAGGCAGCTTGCCGATGGCCGCTTTTGGCCAGCGCTTCGCCACTGAACTGCAAGCCAAAACGCAGGTGGTGCTGGACCGGCAAGGCGAATGGACGCTGCGCTACCCCAACCCGCTGCCGGCGCAGCCCATTGACCTGCAGATAGGTGGCATCAGCCTCACCGGCACGCTGGAGGGGCTGTACAGCGGAGATGCCGGCTGGCTGCAGCGCCATCAGCGCGTCGGCGCCGTGCTGGAGGGCGACAAGGAAACCCGCACGGCACGCGCCCATGTGGTGGTCGGCTTGTGGGTGCAACACCTGCTGGCCTGCGCCAACGCCATGCCGCTGAGCAGCGTGCAATTGGGGCTGGACGGTCAGGTGATCCTGGCCCCCCTGGCCCAGGACGAAGCCCTGCGTGTTTTACAAAAACTTGTCACAGCCTATCTGGCGGCCTGGGCGCGCCCGCTGCCGGTGGCCTGCAAAACCGCCTGGGCCTACCTGCAAGCCCAGGCGCAGGCTGCCCGGCTCGCCGCTGCGCAACCCGACAAGGAACCCAAGGACCCGCACGATGCGGCACTTGCCGTCTTTGAAGGCGCGCACAGCGCCGGTGAACGCGCCGAATCGGCCTATCTGGCGCGTGCTTTCGAGAGCTACGACGACATCGAAACCGAGTTGCCCGACTGGGCCGAGTGCTTGTACGGTGACCTGGCCCGGCATATTCGATTGACCCCAGGCGAAGGAATTCAAACTGGCGAGGCTTTTGATGACCCGGGGGACCTGCCTTTGTGGAAGGCCAGCCCTCGGGCCGAAGGCTGTTCGGGGGCAATCGCGGCGAGGGCGCCGCTCCCACAGGGCGCCGCTCCTGCAAGTTCACAATGACGATGCCATTCAACACCAAACAACTCGATCCGCTGACCCTGCCGCTCAGCGGTCTGCAGGTGATCGAGGCCTCGGCGGGCACCGGCAAAACCTGGACGCTGGCCGCACTCTATGTGCGCCTGGTGCTGGGCCATGTGCCAGACGGCACCGACCTCAACCAGGGCCTGTACCCGCCGCAAATCCTGGTCATGACCTTCACCGATGCCGCCACCGCCGAACTGCGCGGGCGCATCCGCGCGCGCCTGGCACAAGCGGCGCACTACTTTCAACACGACGAGCAGGCCGGCTTTGAGGTCGATGATTTCCTGCGCGCGCTACGCTCGGGAATCGATTCCGGGCAATGGCCTGCCTGCGCAGAGCGGCTGGACGTGGCCGCCCAGTGGATGGACGAAGCCGCCATCTTCACCATCCATGGCTGGAGCAGCCGGATGCTGAAAACGCACGCCTTCGACAGCGCCAGCCTGTTCCAGCAAAGCCGGGTGGAAGACAGCCAGCAGCTCAAACTGGCTGCGGCGCAAGACTATTGGCGCAAGTGGTTTTACCCGCTGTCGGCAGATCAACTGGGCGCCCTGCAGGCCGTGGGCAACACGCCGCAAGATCTGCTGGACCGACTCGAACCGCTGTGGGCCATCGAAGACAAGGCACCGCATGCAGCCACCGCGCCCGGACAGACGCCCGCCGAGGTGATTCGCGACTGGGCCAGTTGGCAAACAACATGCCAGGAGCTTGACCAAGGTGCGCACGCTGCTTGCACGGATGAACTGATTACCCTGCTCAGTGAAACCATTGCGGCAAAAAAGCTGAAATCTTACCGGGCAGATTGGCCAGTCAAGTTGACTGAATGGGCCAAAGGTGGCGCTTTTAGCCAACTCGACAAAAAAGCGCAGGGCGCTGCCATCACCTTGCTGCAACGGTTTTCACGGCAGGCCTTGTTGGACAAGGGCTGGGTTGAGGCCGATCACCACATCGCCTTCGCCCATATCGAGGCCCTGTGCATGCATCTTGCCGACGAGCCCGACGTGGCTGAACAGCTGCTGGCCCACGCCGCCTTTGAGGTCGGTGCCGCCTACCGGCAGGCCAAAACCCGCCTGGCGCAATTTGATTTTTCCGACCTGCTGCAAAACCTGTACCACGCGCTGCAAGCGCCGGATGGCCGCCTGGCAGAGGCCATTCGCCAGCAGTTTCCGGTGGCACTGGTGGACGAATTCCAGGACACCGACCCCTGGCAATACGGCGCCCTGGCCAAAATTTATGGCGCGTCAGAAGCCGCATCACGCAGCACCGGCCTGGTCATGATTGGCGACCCCAAACAGGCCATTTACAGCTTTCGCGGTGCCGACCTGGCCACCTACCTCAGTGCCCGTGGGCAGGCCCAGGCCATCCACACGCTGTCGGGCAACTTCCGCTCGACGGCGGGCATGGTGGCGGCAGTGAACCAGGTGTTTTCCCACGCGGTCAGGCCCTTTGGCGACGTGCCTTATGAAAAGGTGACCGCCTGCAATGACAAGGTGCTGCCGCTGCAGGTGGCGGGCCAGCCCCAGGCGGCCATGACCGTCTGGCACCTGCAACACGCCAGAATGCCACGCAAGCCGGTCTTGCTGCGTCAAATGGCCGAGGTTTTTGCCTCGCAAATGGTGGGCTTGCTCAATGCCGGTGCTGCCCGGCCCGGTGCCATGGCGGTGCTGGTGAAGAACTGGGTGGAGGCGCGCGCCATGCGCACCGCCTTGTCCAACCGTGGCGTGCGCAGCGTCTATCTGTCGGAGCGCGACAGCGTGTATGCCACCGCGCAGGCCACTGATCTGTGGCGCATTTTGCGGGCCGTGGCCCAACCGCGTGACGCCCAATGCGTCCGGGCTGCGCTGGCCACAGCGCTCTGGGGACTGCCCTGGCACGATCTGGAAAACCTGTTTCAGGATGAAATCGCCTGGGACGCATTGAGCGAACACTTTCATGACTGGCAAAAAGTCTGGCAACGCCAGGGTTTCCTGCCGATGCTGCACCAACTGCTGCATGAGCAATCCATTCCGGCGCGGCTGCTCAACCAGGGCGACGCTGCCGGCACGCAGGGCGAGCGCCAGCTGACCAATCTGCTGCATCTGGGCGATCTGCTGCAAACCGCCAGCCTGGGCTTGCAGGGCGAAGGCGCCCTGTTGCGCTACCTTGAAGACCAGTTGCGCGACCCGAAAGCGAGTGGCGACACGGCGCAATTACGCCTTGAAAGTGACGCCGATCTGGTGCAGGTCATCACCCTGCACAAGGCCAAGGGCCTGCAATACCCACTGGTGTTCCTGCCTTTTGCGTCGAACTACCGCGCCGCCGACAGCGGCCAGGACGATGCCTTGCGGCTGGCCGAAGACATCCGCCTGCTCTACGTGGCGCTGACCCGTGCCGAGCAGGCGGTATGGATGGGTGTCACCCCGACCCGCGGCGACATGGACGGCAAGAGCCCCAAGGTCAAAAGTGCCGTGTCGGCACTGCTGGGCCGTCAGGCTCTGGGTGACCTGGCCCGGTGCCTGCAAGCCTGGGCCTCAGAGCACATCGTGGTGCAAAACGCACCCGAGCCCGACAACATTGTCTACACCCCGCAAGCACCAGAAAAAAACTGGAAGCCCGCGCTGACACCGCAGCGCCAATTGCGCAGTCGCTGGTGGAGCGCCAGCTTTAGCGCACTCACGCGTGATGTGGCGCATGCGGCCCCGGCGCTGACCCCCGGGTCGGCGCTGGACGAACGCCTGGGCGACGCACAGATCGACAGCGCGCTAACGGACAATCTCAACGACGAGCCAGCGCAGCCCGAGCTGCTGCCCCTGCCTTTTAACGACTTCAGGGCCGGCAGCCAGTACGGTACCCTGCTGCATGATCTGCTGGAATGGCAGGCACAAAACGGCTGGCCCGCTACCCACGACAACCCGCCCACCGCCCTCAGCACGGCGTGGCAAAACCTGCTGACCCGCAAGGCGCAAGGGCTCAGGCTGGATGACGCCGAATGCGCCTTGCTGCGCACCTGGGTGCCAGCCATTGTCAGCACGCCCTTGCCGCTGGCGGCATCCTCCAGGCTGGTGTTGGCCAGCCTGACTGCCGACCAGTTTTGGGCCGAAATGGCCTTCAGCCTGACCGTCCGCGCACTGGACAGCGCCCGGCTTGACCACCTGATCGGCCAACATGTGCTGCCAGGCCAGCCGCGCCCAGCCATGCAGCCCCGGCAACTCGAGGGCATGCTCACCGGCTTCATGGACCTGGTGCTGGCATGTGAGGGCCGTTATTACGTGCTCGATTACAAATCCAACAAACTGCCCGGCTACGACCTGGCACAACTGCAGCAGGCCATTCTGGCGCACCGCTACGACGTGCAGTACACGCTGTATTTGCTGGCCCTGCACCGCTTGCTGAAGTCACGCCTGGCCGGCTACGACTACGACCTGCATGTGGGCGGTGCGTTGTACCTGTTTTTGCGTGGCATAGACCAGCATGGCGCCGGGCTGTATGCAGACAAGCCGCCCAAAGCGCTGATCGAAGCACTCGACGCGGCCTTCTCGGCCAGCCAGGCGCACACTGAGCCTTTGGAGGCCGCCGCATGAGCCCACCAATGGCTGAAGCCGACACGCTGACCGGGCTGGACCGTGCCCTGGTGGCCTTTCTGCAAGAGGTACAACCCAGCCCTGACCCGCTGCACAGCGCACTGGCTGCGCGGGTCAGCCAGCAGTTTGGCCTGGGCCACGCGTGTCTGGACCTGGCCAGCTTGCCACCTGAATTACGCCAGAGCGCCGCCAGTCTGCCCTGGATCGAAGGCCCTAACAGCCCGCTGGTGCTCGACGGTGCGCGCCTGTACCTGCGCCGCAATTGGCAAGCCGAACAAAGCATCCGTGCCTCGATTGCCGCACGCCTGGCGCAGCCCTGCCCCGCGCCGGTGTATCTCACCGAGACACTCTCGCAACTGTTCGGAGCGGGCCAATCAGGTACCGCCCCGGATTGGCAAAAAGTGGCCTGCGCACTGGCCGCGCGCAAACGTTTCACACTCATCACCGGCGGCCCCGGCACCGGCAAAACCACCACCGTGGTGCGCCTGCTGGCCCTGCTGCAATCGGACCCGGAACGCCAGCACACGCCCTTGCGCATCGCGCTGGCGGCACCCACCGGCAAGGCGGCAGCGCGGCTGGGCGAGTCCATTGCCTCGGCACTGCTCAAGCTGCCCGAACACCTGCAACAACACATTCCGACCCAGGCCGTCACCCTGCACAAACTATTGCAAGTGCGCAGCAAGCTGGCCCAAGACGCCGTGCCCGAGCTGGCCGTGGACCTGGTGGTGGTGGACGAAGCGTCGATGATCGACCTCGACATGATGGCCCGCCTGCTGGCCGCCGTTCCCTTGGGCGCCAGCCTGATCCTGCTGGGCGACAAGGACCAGCTGGCATCGGTCGAGGCCGGCGCCGTGATGGGCCAGCTGTGTGCCGGTGCCGACCTGGGCCGGTACACCCCCGACACCCTGGCCTGGCTGGCGCAAACCACCGGGGCCGACCTGAGCGCCTGGGCTGGCGACGGTTCGGCCCTGGCGCAGCAGACCGTCATGCTGCGCCTGAGCCACCGCTTTGCCGGCGACAGCGGCATCGGCCAATGGGCGCGTGCGGTGAATGCGGGCGATGTGGCCGGCGTAGAAAAACTGTGGCGCCAGGCCCCAGGCTGGCAAGCCACCACAGCCATTAGCGTCGACCGCCTGCAACCCGGTCAGCCCCAAGACGCGCGCCTGACCGTCCTGGTCAAACACGGCTGGACAACCTGGCTGCAAGCCCTGCAGCCGCTGAAAACGACCGCGTGCAGCGACGCCCAGGCGCTGGCCGCCCTGCAGGCATTTACAAAATTTCAGGTGCTGTGCACCGTGCGCGACGGCCCCTGGGGCGTCAACAGCCTGAACCAGCGCATGGCCAGCAGCCTGGGCCTGCCCGGCGAGGGCTGGTACGCCGGCCGCCCGGTGATGGTGACGCGCAACGACTACAACCTCAAACTGATGAATGGCGACATCGGCCTGTGCCTGCATCACGCGCGGGGTTTGCGCGTGGCTTTTCCGGACGGCCAAGGCGGCGTGCGCTGGGTCTTACCGGCCCGGCTGGACGCGGTAGAAACCGTGTTTGCCATGACCGTGCACAAATCACAAGGCTCGGAGTTTGACCATGTGGCCCTGGTGCTGCCCGACCGGCCGGTGGCAGTGTTGACGCGCGAGCTGCTGTACACCGGCATGACGCGGGCCAGGGCACGGCTGACCCTGGTGGTGCCGCAGGCCGGTGTGCTGTTGCACGCGGTAGCGGTCAAGGTGCTGCGCAGTGGTGGGCTGACTGAACTGTGAATGGCCTGAAGTCAGCGGGGCTGCGTAAGGGCTGCGGGTTGATCTTTCCGACTGGCAGCGGGAGCTCACGAGCAGCAGGAAAGTCATCACAGTCAAATTTCCATTAATGCGCCCGGCTGATGGGGATTCACGTTACGTTCAGGATCCCGGTATCGCATACACGTGCTGATCAGCAGTTCACCTAAGCTTACGTGGCACCCATGGTGAAGGTCATCGCTAAACTGATGGCTTCAGTCATCTTTCCGAAGGAGTCGGCCGATGCGGTCCCCGCCGTATTCGTACCAAAAAAAATCATGGCAACCGGACTTTGGACCAAGGAACAAATCAAGCTGGCGTTTCACTTGTACTGCCAACTTCCCTACGGACGGATTCACGGGCGCAACCCCGAAATCATGGCATTGGCAAAAGTAATTGGCCGTACCGCCGACGCAGTCGCAATGAAAATGCTCAACATTGCCAGCATCGACCCTGCAATCACCAGCTCAGGTCGTGCGGGTTTGGGCAACGCCTCGGCTCTAGATCGTGCAGTATGGGATGAGTTTCACGCAGACTGGGAGCGTTTGGCAATCGAATGCCAGCTACTGCGTCAGCAACTGGACAAAACCGCCATAGTCGAATCTGAGCTTGAAAACGATGTGTTGATCCCAGACGATTTCACTGCTGAAACGCGTCAGGTTCTGACAACTCAGCGCATCAAGCAGCATTTTTTTCGTCGAGCGGTTCTCAGCAGTTATCGTGGTCGTTGCTGCATGTCGGGGCTTTCTGATACTCGCCTGTTGATTGCCAGCCACATCGTTCCATGGAGCGCTGATAAGGCAAACCGGCTTAACCCCAGCAACGGACTTTGCCTGTCTGCGATCCATGACCGTGCTTTTGACAAAGGGCTGATTTCTTTGACCGAGGACTGGCGTGTCCTTTTGTCAAACGAACTCCGCCAACGTGAAGATGCGTTTGTGAAGGCGGTCTTTTTGCCATTGGAAAACCAGCCGATTGAAATGCCAGAAAAATTTAAACCAAACGACCAATTTATGAGCCACCATCGAGCATCCGTTTTTTTAGATGGCGCTCGCATTTAGGAGCTAAAAATGATTTTTCCCGACGAGTGCAACCCAGCAATTTTTCATGAAGATGTTTTTTACGCGTACTTTCTGCTGTACCGACACCTAGCATCGCGCCACAACATTTGGGGAGGTCATGGGCTAGAAACATTCGGTGAAGACTCTGAAATTGCCAGGAACTCCGACCTGAACTTTGTTTGGACAGTCCTCGATTGCGGCGAGGGAGCAGATCAGTGGATCGTCCCCGGGCTGCAATTTGTGAGCCGCATTTGCTATGTGCTAACCGAAGTGCCATATAAAACGACGCGCCGATCCAGTTTCGTACTGAAGGTCGTCCGCGCCCGATCACCCGGCGCGGCCTTGGCTGCCGAACCACAACCTTGCACCAGATCATGCAGAGACAAGCATCTGCAATAGTTGACTGCGGATAGTCCCCATGACCCGTTTGCCATTCAAGAGCCCACCATGTACATCCCCACCCACTTTGCAGAAACCCGACCCGAAGTCTTGCACCGCATCATTCAAACGCACCCACTGGGTATGCTGGTCAACCACACCAGCGCCGGACTGGATGCCGAACACCTGCCCTTTGCGTTCGATGCCAGTGCGGGAACGCATGGGGCGCTTCTGGCGCATGTTGCCCGCGCCAACACGCTGTGGCAGCGTTGCCCAAGCGGCACGCCGGTGATGGTCGTGTTTCGCGGTGCGCAAGCCTATATTTCACCGAACTGGTACCCCAGCAAACATGAAACGCATCGCCAGGTGCCGACCTGGAACTACGAGGTGGTGCATGCCCATGGCACGCTCACCGTGCATGACGACGTGCGCTTTGTGCGCCGCCTGGTGGCACAACTGACGCGCCAGCACGAGGCCACGGAGCCCAGGCCCTGGAAAATGGGGGACTCTGAACCGCAGTACATCGACACCATGCTGGGCAACATTGTGGGCATCGAAATTGCCGTCACCTCGTTGGTGGGCAAGTTCAAGCTCAGCCAAAACCGCGACGCGCGGGACCGCCTGAATGCCGCCGATACCCTGGCGTCACGGGGCCACACGGCACTGGCGCAAGCCATGCGCAATGTGGGATAAGCAGAAGCACAAAAAACTTCTGCCGCTCACCCGCTCTGCGAGCGACGTCGTAATCGTGTGATGTTGTTCACAACAGGTCACGCAGCCGGTGGTACAGGGTACCCAGCACCAGGCTGGGCATGCGCAACAGCGGCCCGCCGGGAAAACGGCGGTGCCGCAATTGGGCAAACAGGTCGAACTGCCCGGCCTGACCCGCTACCGCCTGCGCCACCAGTTGCCCGGCCAGCCCGGTGAGGGCCACGCCATGGCCGCTGAAGCCCTGCAGGTAGTACAGGTTGGCGCCCAGGCGGCCAAAGTCGGGCGCGCGGTTCATGCTGATGTCGACAAAACCACCCCATAAAAATTCGACCGGCGCGTGGCGTAACTGGGGAAAAACTTTTGCCATGCGCGCGGCCATCAAGGCCTGCAGGTTGGCGGGCGTGCGCGTGGTGTAGCTGACACGGCCGCCAAACAGCATGCGGTGGTCGGCGCTGAAGCGGAAGTAATCCAGGATGAAATTGTTGTCGCACACCGCCGCGTTGCTGGGTATCAGGCGCTGGCACAATGCGGGGTCGAGTGGTGCGGTGCCGATGATGTAGGTGCCCACCGGCATGATGCGCGGCGCAATGTCAGGCGCCACGGCCGGGCCGTATTCGGCCAGCATGCAGTTACCGGCCAGCACGCCAAAGGGCGCGGTGACCGAACCCTGCGCTGTGCTGGCCGTTAATTTCTCGCCGCGCTTGAGCCCGGTGACTGCCGAATACTCATAGATCTGCACGCCCAGGCTGGTGGCCGCGCGCGCCAGTCCCAGGCCGTATTTGAGCGGATGCAGGTGGCCCGACTTGCGCTCAAAGGCACAGGCCTGGTACAGCGGGCTGGCGATGTGGCGCTGCACTTCTGGACCGCTGGCAAAGTCGGTCACCAGACCGTAGTGCGCCATGGCCTGCATTTCGGCGGCCAGCGCGCGGGCTTTGCGCGCCGAGTCGGCCACATGCAGGTAGCCGTGCTGGCGGCCGCAGTCAATCTGAAAGTCTTTGATGCGCCGGTCGATCAGCTCGATCGAGGCCAGCGACAGGTCCCAGGCCAGCATGGCCTGGGCGGGACCGAGTTGCTGCTCAAAGGGTTCCTGGCCACTGGCATACCCCACAATGGCCTGGCCGCCGTTGCGCCCGGAAGCCCCGGCACACACCCGGTCGGCTTCGAGCACCACCACTTGGTAGCCGCGCTGCGCCAGCTCAATGGCAGCCGACAAACCGGCAAAACCGGCGCCCACCACCAGCACGTCGGCAGTGACCTCGCCTTGCAACGGCGCTGCCACGGCGTCGCGCGTGACGCTGGCTTCGTAATAGCTGCGCTGGTTGAGTTGGGTATCCGAGTCAAGCAGCATGCCATGTCACTTTCAGGCCAATTTTGCAATCTGGCCGCACAAATAGGTCCAGACGAACGTGGCGGCGGCGTTGCTGGTGAGCTCGGCGTGGTCATAGGCGGGCGCCACTTCGACGCAGTCCATGCCGACCATGTTGAGCAGGCTGAGTTCTTCTAGCAGGGTCAGCAGCTGCGAGCTGCTCAGGCCACCGGGCTCGGGGGTGCCGGTGCCGGGCGCAAAGGCGGGGTCAAGGCAGTCGATGTCGAGCGTGAGGTAACACGGGCGGTTCCCGAGGCGCGCCAAAATTTGCGCCACCACGGGCTGCAGGGCCGCGCCGTCGAGGCCGCGCAACTGGCGCCCGGTAAAGATCAGGCCACCCTGGTCCTGCACGTAGTGGCGCGCCGCACGCGCGCCGCTGGAGCGCAGGCCGATTTGTACCGTGTGCTGCGGGCTGACCAGCCCCTCCTGAATGGCTTCATAGGTCCAGGTGCCATGGCCCGAGGGCTCGCCAAAGTGGTCGATCCAGGTGTCGCAGTGGGCGTCAAAGTGGACCAGCGCCAGCGCGCCATGTTTTTCATGGGCCGCCCGCAACAGCGGCAAGGTGATGGAATGGTCGCCCCCCAGAAATACGCAGTGGTGGCGCGCCATGAGTGCGCTGGCCTGGGCCTGGATGCGCGCACGAACTTCGGCCAGCGGCGAGGCATTGGGCAGACGCATGTCGTGGCCGTCACCCAGGTGCCCGAGCGGTGTGACCTCGAAATGCGGGTGCAGGCCGTCGCACAGCATCAGGCTGGCGCTGCGAATGGCCTGCGGGCCAAAGCGTGCGCCGGGCCGGTGGGTGACCGCGCCGTCAAAGGGCACCCCGACCACGGCAAAGCGCTGCTGCGCCAAGGCCGGCGCAGCCAGAAAACGGTTGCTGTTGTTGGCGTAGGCAAATTCACCGATTGGCATGGACACCTCCTTGAAAATAAATCCCCGGCCCGCGTTGGCCCGTCGCCACGGGCACGCCAAATTATTCTGAGTTAAGCCAATTTCAAGGGGCCAATTCACCTACCATTGATCAATCCACTGACCCGCAAAGCGTCTGAGCCTTTGGCATCGGGCCTCATGGATGCCATTTTTTCATCGTTCCATTCTTAAACGTGACACCACCCATCCAAGATTCGACCCACGCCGCACCCCGCTGGCTCGCCTACCTGTTGCTGGCCACCAGCATGTCCCTGGTCGGCAGCTATGTGGCCCTGAGCAAACCCCTGGTGCTCGCCCTGCCCGTCTTTTTATTGGCCTGGCTACGCTTTGGTATCGGCGTGCTGGCCATGCCGCACTGGTTGATCAAACCAGACCATGAACCGCCCATGCGCCGAGGCACCCATGGCCTGTTGTTTCTGGAGGCCTTGCTGGGTAATTTTCTGTTCACAATTTGTATGTTGTTTGGCGTCAGCATGACCACGGCGGTGTCAGCCGGCATCATCATGGCCACCCTACCTACTGTCGTGGCACTACTGAGCTGGCTGGTTTTAAGGGAGCGTATTGACCTGCGCGTGTGGGCGGCCATCGCCTTGGCCGTCATCGGCATCAGCTTGTTTTCGATCGTCAAACCAGCGCTGTCCGTACCGGCTGGGCACAACGCGTTTTGGGGCAACCTGCTGGTCTTTGCCGCCGTGCTGTGTGAAGCCGCTTATGCCGTGATTGGAAAGAAGCTGACCGGCAGCTTGACACCCAAACGCATCACCGCACTGATCAACTTGTGGGGCTTTGCCTTGATGACCCCTTTTGGGGTGTATGCCGCCTGGGGCTTTGACTTTGCGGGCGTGCCCACTCCCATGTGGCTGCTGCTGGTGTTTTATGCGCTGGCCGCCAGCGTCTGGACGGTGTGGCTTTGGATGACCGGGCTCAAAACCATTGCGGCTGCACGCGCCGGCGTGTTCACCGTCATGCTGCCCATTTCAGCGGCTCTGGTGGGCGTGCTCTTTTTAGGTGAAAGCCTGGGTGGCCTGCAATTGTTTGCGTTTGCGCTCTGTCTGGCAGGCGTGCTGCTGGCAACACTGCCGGGGCGCGTCAAAGCAGCCGCGCCGCGCTGACCACCATGCCGTCGGCGTCGGCATACAGCCACTCGCCGGGCTTCACCCAGACACCCTGGACCTGCACCGGCAAGTCTTTCAAGCCCTGATTCTGCTTGTCAGTGGGCATGGGCATGCTGGCCAGTGCCCGGATGCCCACATCCAGCACCGCGAGTTCAGCCACATCACGCACACAGCCGTCGATCACCACACCGGCCCAACCGTTTTTGGCAGCGGCTGCACCCAGGTTGCCACCCAGCAAGGCGCGCCGCAAGGAGCCGGCACCATCGACCACCAGCACCTTGCCGACCCGGCCTTCGGGCGTCTCCTCAAAGCCGCAGGAATCTACCGCCGCCTTGACCAGCGTGTTGTCTTCGAAGCACTTGACGGTGACCACCGGACCGCAAAAAACACGACGCGCACCGAAGTCCCTGAACACCGGTGGCAGCGTCCGAAAGTGCTCCGGGGTCGCATTTTTGTGGGCATCGCACAAATCACAGGTGGCAAAAGATGGGGTCATGAAAATCGTCCTGGCTTGGTTAATTGGCACTGAAAATTGTAAATCTGCAAAAAACCCAACATAAATAACTTTTTCCTCGCAGAATTTGCGTCTTCCCCCTATGAAGGTGCTGCTTTCTCCAGTAGGATTCGCCCCAACCAGCCGATCTTTTTTTGCTGGTGTTTGATCAACTACGAAAAGGACTTTCTTATGGCAACTGCAAAAAAAGCACCGGCTAAAAAAGCTGCTCCCGTCACCAAAGCCGCTCCCGCTAAAAAAGCAGCCCCGGCAAAAGCTGCGGCACCCGCTAAAAAGGTCGCTGCAAAAGCTGCGGCTCCTGCTAAAAAAGCTGCTCCTGCCAAGAAAGCCGCTCCCGCTAAAAAAGTCGCTGCAAAAAAAGCTCCCGCTGCCAAACGCGCCGTCAATGCCGCTTTCATGAAAGCCATGACACCCAGCGCTGCACTGGCTGCCGTCGTGGGTTCAAAAGCCCTGCCACGTACCGAGGTGGTCAAGCAATTGTGGGTCTACATCAAGGCCAACAAACTGCAGGACGCTATCAACAAACGCCTGATCAACGCTGATGCCAAGCTCAAGGAAGTTTTTGGCAAAGCGCAAGTCACCATGTTCGAAATGGCTGGCTTGATTGGCAAACATTTGAAATAAAACAGCCAAGCCAGAGTTTTCAAGGCCGACGCAAGTCGGCCTTTTGTTTGTGGCATCATTGCGCCCAACAACACCAATCGTTTACCGATGCTTCGTTTTTTCCTGACCCGATTCAGCCTGATCATCCCCACCTTCATCGGCATGACGCTGGTTGCGTTCTTTCTGATCCGCATGGTGCCGGGTGACCCCATTGAAACATTGGCCGGCGAGCGCGGCATTGACCCACAACGCCACGCCGAGCTGCTCAAAGCCTACGGACTGGACCGCCCGGTGCTGGTGCAATACGGTATCTACATTGGCCGTGTCCTGCAAGGCGACCTTGGCAAATCCATCATCACGCATGAGCCAGTCCTCAATGAATTCATGGCACTGTTCCCGGCCACCATCGAACTGGCAGTTTGTGCCATTTTGTTCGCGCTGAGCATCGGCATTCCGGCGGGCATCCTGGCCGCAGTGAAGCGCAACACCATTTTGGACCACGGCGTGATGGGCGTCTCGCTCACCGGCTACTCGATGCCGATTTTTTGGTGGGGTCTGCTGCTGATCCTGCTGTTTTCAGTGCAACTCGACCTGACCCCGGTGTCCGGTCGCATTGCGGTGCAGTATTTCATTGAACCCGTGACCGGTTTCCTGCTGATCGATACCTGGCTGGCCGGTGACATGGACGCCTTCTGGTCAGCTGCCACCCATCTGATCCTGCCCACCATCGTGCTCGGTACCAACCCGCTGGCCGTGATCGCCCGCATGACGCGCTCGGCCATGCTCGAAGTCCTGGGCGAAGACTACATTCGTACCGCACGGGCCAAGGGCCTGTCGAACTTCCGGGTAGTCACCCTGCATGCGCTGCGCAATGCCCTGATCCCGGTGATCACGGTGATTGGCTTGCAGGTCGGCGTGCTGTTCACCGGAGCGATCCTGACCGAGACCATTTTTTCCTGGCCCGGCGTGGGCAAGTGGATGATCGAAGCCATCGGCCGGCGTGACTACCCTGTGCTGCAAGGCGGCATGCTGTTGCTGGGCGGCATGGTCATGGTGGTTAACCTGCTGGTGGACGTGACCTACGGCATCATCAACCCACGTATCCGGCACTGAAGACCCCACCATGACCACGCTTGCCGACACCCCTGCCCTGATCGAGCCCCCGCACCGTTTGCGCGAATTCTGGGATTATTTCAGCACCAACAAAGGCGCTGTAGCGGGCCTGGTTATCGTGCTGCTGGTGCTGCTGATGGCAGCGTTTGCGCCCTGGATTGCCCCTTACGCCCCCAATGACACCGACCCCAGCGTCTTCCTGACACCGCCGGCCTGGCAGACCGGTGGCTCCAGTGCGCACTGGCTGGGCACCGACGCCATTGGCCGCGATATCTTGTCGCGCCTGATTCATGGCGCCCGCCTGTCCCTCGCCATTGGGCTGGCAGTGGTGGCGCTGTCGGTGGTGCTGGGCACCGTGCTGGGCCTCACGGCGGGCTATTTCCGCGGCATCTTCGAGGTGGCGGTGATGCGCCTGATGGACATCATCCTGACCCTGCCCAGTCTGCTGCTGGCAATTGTGATCGTGGCCATTCTTGGCCCCGGACTGGTCAACGCCATGCTGGCCGTGGCCGTGGTGGTGCTGCCGCATTACGTGCGCATCACACGGGCCGCCGTCATCACCGAGATGAGCCGCGACTACGTCACCGCAGCCCGCATGAACGGAGCCGGCCATCTGCGCCTGATGTTCAACGAAGTGCTGCCCAACTGCACCGCGCCGCTCATTGTGCAGGCGTCATTGGGCATTTCCTCGGCCATCCTGGACGCCGCCGCGCTGGGCTTTCTGGGCCTGGGTGCGCAGCCACCGTCGCCCGAGTGGGGCACCATGCTGGCCGATGCGCGCGAGTTTGTGTTGCGCGCCTGGTGGGTCGTGACCTTTCCCGGGCTCGCCATTTTGATCACCGTGCTGGCCTTCAACCTGCTGGGTGACGGTCTGCGAGACGCATTTGACCCCAAGCTCAAACGCTAACCAATACGTTTTATGGCGCTCCTTGAAATAGAAAATCTCTCGGTCAAGTTTCCCTCCAAAACCGCCGTGATGCACGCCGTCGATGGGGTTTCCCTGTCGATCGAAGCAGGCGACGTGTTGGGCATTGTGGGCGAATCGGGCTCGGGTAAAAGCGTCACCATGATGGCGCTGATGGGGCTGGTGTCTTTCCCCGGCGTGGTCACGGCCGACAAGCTGCGCTTTGACGGCCATGACCTGCTCCAGCTCTCGGGCAGTGAACGCGCCAAGCTCACCGGCAAAGACGTGGCCATGATCTTCCAGGACCCGACCACCAGCCTGAACCCCTGCTTTACCGTGGGTTTCCAACTGGCAGAAACACTCAAGCTCCACTTGGGGCTGGACGGCAAAGCGGCGCGCAAACGCTCCATCGAGCTGCTGGAGCAAGTGGGCATCCCGGCGCCTGAAAGCCGCTTGAATGTGTTTCCGCACCAGATGTCGGGCGGCATGAACCAGCGCGTCATGATTGCCATGGCCATTTCCTGCAATCCCAAGCTGCTGATTGCCGACGAGCCCACCACGGCGCTCGACGTCACCATCCAGGCGCAGATTCTGGACTTGCTGCGCACCCTGCAAAAAGAACGCAACATGGCGCTGGTGCTGATCACCCACAACATGGGCGTGGTGTCCGAGATGGCGCAGCGCGTGGCCGTGATGTACGCCGGCCAGATCATGGAGACGCGCAGCGCCTACGATATTTTCGAGTCACCCCAGCACCCTTACACCGAGGCCCTTTTGGCCGCCATGCCCGAGCGCAGCGACGGCGCCAGCCGCCTGGCCACCATCCCCGGCATGGTGCCCGGCCTATATGACCGGCCTACCGGCTGCCTGTTTGCGCCGCGCTGCCTCTACGCCAACAACCATTGCCGCGCCGAGCGCCCTGCCCTGCGTGAATGGCAAAACGGCTGGGTGCGCTGCCATTACCCATTGGAACCTCTGTCTGACGCAGCGTTGTCGGCACCGCTGCAAGGGGCAGCCCTATGACCGAGACCCTTCAAAACGTGATGCCAACGACCGAGCCCGTGGTGGTGGCGCGCGACCTGAAACAGGTCTACAAGATCAGCCGCGGGTTCATGCACCCGGCCGACCACCTGCAAGCGGTCAGCGGCGTCTCGTTCACCGTGCAGGCGGGCAAAACGCTGGCCGTGGTGGGTGAGTCTGGCTGCGGCAAGTCGACCCTGGCACGCATGGTGTCACTGATCGAAACACCGACTTCCGGCGAGTTGTCGCTGGGCGATGTCGACGTGGTCAAAGCCAGCCCGCAGCAGCGCCATGCCTTGCGCCGCACCGTACAACTGGTGTTCCAGAACCCTTTTGGCTCGCTCAACCCGCGCAAAAAAATCGGTGCCATTCTTGAGTCACCGCTGGAAATCAACACGGACCTGGATGCCAAATCGCGCACTGAGCAGGCCCGTGCCATGCTGGCGTTGGTGGGTTTGCGCCCTGAACACTATGACCGCTACCCGCACATGTTTTCAGGTGGCCAGCGCCAGCGCATCGCGATTGCGCGTGCACTCATGCTCAAGCCGGCCCTGATCGTGGCCGACGAACCAGTTTCGGCGCTCGACGTGTCCATTCAAGCCCAGGTGCTCAACCTGCTGGCCGACCTGCAACAAGAGCTCGGGCTGGCTTATTTGTTCATTTCGCACGACCTCGGCGTGGTCCGGCACATTGCCCATGATGTGCTGGTGATGTACCTCGGCCATGCCGTCGAGCAGGGCGAAAAGAAAACCATTTTTGCCCAGCCGCTGCATCCCTACACACAAGCCTTGCTGGCCTCAACACCCGGCATTGTCGGCACCGGCGCGGCGAAAAAACGCATCGTCCTCACTGGCGAACTGCCCTCCCCTTTGAGTCCGCCCAGTGGCTGCGTGTTCTCCACCCGCTGTCCGCACGTTGTAGCACAATGCCACAACGAACGGCCGCCATTGCGAGAGCTTGCCGGACGGCATGTGGCCTGCCATCTGGCTGAACAATTTGTCCAATCCGCTTAGTTCCTGATTCAACCACCCTGCTGCAGCGCAGCATCAACCTGTAGGAGTCCACAAGATGACTGTTCTCAAATCAAACCACAAGTTTGCGCTCAAGCGCACGGCGCTGTGCGCCCTGGCGCTGCCTGCGCTGTTGGCCGTTGGTCAGGTCGGTGCCAAAACGCTGGTGTACTGCTCCGAAGGCAGCCCGGAGAATTTTGCCCCCAGCATCAACACCACCGGTACCTCGTTTGATGCCAGCGAACAAATTTACGACAACCTGGTCGATTTCGAGCGTGGTGGCACCAAGGTCGTTCCGGGTCTGGCCGAAAAGTGGGAAGTCTCCAAAGACGGCTTGGAATACACCTTTCACTTGCGCAAAGGCGTGAAGTGGCAATCCAACAAAAACTTCAAGCCCTCGCGCGACATGAACGCCGACGACATCCTGTTCATGTTCGAGCGCCAATGGAAGGAAAACGACCCCTACTTCAAGGTCACCAGTTCCAACCATGCCTACTTTGGCGACATGGGCATGCCCAAGCTGCTCAAGTCGGTCGACAAGGTTGACGAGTACACCGTCAAGATCGTGTTGAACGCCCCTGAGGCACCGTTCCTGTCGAACCTGGCCATGCAATATGCGGGTGTCCAGTCCAAGGAATACGCCATTGCCATGCTCAAGGCCGGTACCCCTGAAAAGCTGGACCAGGAACCCGTGGGCACCGGCCCCTTCATGCTGGTGCAGTACCAGAAAGACGCCATCATCCGCTACAAGGCGTTCCCCCAGTACTGGGCGGGCAAGGCCAAGATTGACGACCTGATCTTCTCGATCACACCCGATGCCTCGGTGCGCTGGGCCAAGCTGCAAAAAGGCGAGTGCCATGTCATGCCCTACCCCAACCCGGCTGACCTGCCCGCCATCCGCAAGGATGCCAATGTGGTGGTGATGGAGCAACCCGGCCTGAACATCGGCTACCTGGCCTACAACACCACCAAGAAACCGTTCGACGATGTGCGTGTGCGCAAGGCCGTCAACATGGCCATCAACAAGAAAGCCATTGTCGATGCCGTCTACCTGGGCACCGGCGTGCCGGCCACCAACCCGATTCCGCCAACGCAGTGGTCTTACAACAAGGCCATCAAGGACGACGCCTTCAACCCCGAAGAAGCCAAGAAATTGCTGGCTGCGGCCGGCCTGAAAGACGGCTTTGCCACCGACCTGTGGGCCATGCCGGTGCAGCGCCCCTACAACCCCAACGCCAAGCGCATTGCCGAGCTGATGCAGGCTGACCTGGCCAAGGTGGGTATTAAGGCCGAAATCAAGAGCTTTGAGTGGGGCGAGTACCGCAAGCGCATGCAGTCCGGTGAACACCAGATGGGCATGCTGGGCTGGACCGGCGACAACGGCGATCCGGACAACTTCCTGAACACGCTGCTGGGATGCAGTTCCGCCAAACAAAACGGCTCGAACGTGGCCAAATTCTGCTACCAGCCGTATGAGGACCTCATCCAAAAGGCCAAGGTGGTTTCCAACCCGGCTGAGCGCACCAAGCTCTACGAAAAAGCCCAGGTGATCTTCAAGGAACAAGCGCCCTGGTTCACCATTGCCCATGCGGTGCAGATCAAACCGGTGCGCAAGGAAGTCATCGGCTTCAAGCTGAGCCCGTTTGGCCGTCACAGCTTCTATGGTGTGGACATGGCCAAGTAAGCCTTTTCTGCTTGATAAAAAAGCCGGCGCAAGCCGGCTTTTTTATAGCGCACCAGCGAACTGCCGCGCTGCTGCCTCTGTCTTTGTCTGAGAGACGGCACCTACCCCATCCAGGGCCACTGACTCATGGCCTGGCGAGCGTACGCTGACCCACCCCCAGTGCCGCCACCACGCTGAGCGACAGCACCACAGCGGCCCCCAGCAGCGTAGCGCCATACCAGCCGCGGTCCATGAAAACGCCAAAGATCAGCGGCGAAATAGCAAAGCCAGTGTCCAGACCCGAGTAGACCAGGCCATAAACCCGGCCAGTGGCGCCTTTGGGTGTGGCTTTCTTGATCATCATGTCACGCGACGGCCCGCCGATGCCAACCGCAAAACCGGTGGCAGCCAGCACCACCATGGTCAGTGTGGCGCCCAAAAGACCAGTCGCACACAGCGCCAGCAACAAAGCACCCGCTGCCATCGCCAGCGCCACCACCCGGTCGCTATGGCGCGATTTGGCGGCCACAAAACCACCCACAAACATGCCCATGGCGCCGCACAGCATGTAGGCCGTGAGCGTCAGCGTGGCCGACTCGAAACTCACGCCATGCATGGCCTTGAGAATGGACACCGAAAAACTCTGTACCACCGCCAGCGTCATGGTGGAAAGCAAAAAGAAGGCAAAACACCACCACACCACCGGCAGCTTCATGAACGCCATACTGTGCTCGGCCGGCGTGTCTGCATGGTGCACCACGGCCTGTGTCCTGAGCTTGTCACGCTGCAGCCACATCAGCGCCAGCACGCCCACATAAAGCAGCGCAGCCACGACATAGGCCGTGCGCCAATTACTCACCGCGGTGAAGGTGGCAAAAAACACCGGCGCCGCCGCCCAGCCCAGATTGCCCGTGAGGCCATGGGCGCTGAAAGCGTGGCCCAGGCGCGGCGCCGACACGCGCTGGTTCAAAATGGTGAAGTCCACCGGGTGAAAGGTGGCATTGGCCAGGCCCGCCAGCGCCGCCACCATGAGCAAGCCGCTGTAGCCCGTCACTGTGGAGGCCAGCAACGCAGCCAGCGCGAACAGCGCCAGCGCAGCAAACAACATGGGCCGGGCGCCAACCTTGTCGACCACAAAACCAGCCGATGCTTGGCCGATCCCCGACACCACAAAAAACACGCTCATGAGCGCACCCAATTGCGAAAAGCTGAGGCCAAATTCAGCCATGAACACCGGGAACAACGGCGGCAGCAACAAATGGCCGAAGTGCGAAGACGCGTGCGCCAGGCCCACCAGGCCAATGATGGTGGCGTCTTGCTTGAGCGGAACGGAAATGGGTAAGGTTTGGGAAGCTGCGGTCATGCCGGGATGTTAGCGGGAAGATCCCGAAATGATCCGCAAAGGGTTTCTAAAAGGACATGCGGCGATGCATGGTGCAAGCATCATCAACTTCGCTCATGACAGCGCACGCAGCCCTCCTCACGCAAAGTTGAACTGCCCCGGCGCGCGGATCGGGTCCACATCGACATGAATGCTGTCCTTGGGCGCAAACTTGCCTTCCAGCAGCAGCTTGGACAGCGGGTTTTCCAGCCGCTGCTGAATCGCACGCTTGAGCGGCCGGGCACCAAATACCGGATCAAAACCGACCTTGGCCAGTTCGGCCACCGCGGCCTCGCTCACCACCAGACCCAGCTCCATGTGTTCCAGTCGCGCCTTGAGCACCGCCAGCTGGATGCGGGCAATGTCGGCAATGTGGCTGGCGTCGAGCGAATGGAACACCACGGTTTCGTCGATGCGGTTCAGGAACTCGGGACGGAAATGGTTCTTGAGTTCACCGGTCACTGCTTCCTTGACGTCTTCGTAATCCTGCCCCACCATGGCCTGGATCATCTGCGAACCGATGTTGCTGGTCATCACGATCACGGTGTTCTTGAAGTCCACGGTGCGGCCCTGGCCGTCGGTCAGGCGGCCATCGTCGAGCACCTGCAACAGCACGTTGAACACGTCAGGATGGGCTTTTTCCACCTCGTCGAGCAGCAGCACGCTGTAGGGTTTGCGGCGCACCGCTTCGGTCAGGTAACCACCTTCCTCGTAACCGACATAGCCGGGCGGTGCACCAATCAGGCGGGCCACGGAATGTTTTTCCATGAATTCACTCATGTCGATGCGCACCAGGTGGTCCTCGCTGTCAAACATGAAGCCGGCCAGCGCCTTGCACAGCTCGGTTTTGCCGACACCCGTCGGGCCCAGGAACAGGAAGCTCCCCGTAGGTCGGTTCGGGTCACTCAGGCCCGAACGCGAACGCCGGATGGCGTTGGCCACGGCAGCAATGGCCTCGTCCTGGCCCACCACGCGCTGGTGCAGTTTGCCCTCCATTTGCAGCAATTTGTCGCGCTCGCCCTGCATCATCTTGGCCACCGGAATGCCGGTGGCACGGCTCACCACCTCGGCAATTTCCTCGGCGCCGACCGAGGTGCGCAACAGCCGTGGGGCAGCGCCTTCGGCACGGTTGCTCTCCTTGTCCTGCGCTTCCTTGAGTTGTTTCTCAAGCTCGGGCAGCTTGCCGTATTGCAGCTCGGCGACCTTGTTGAAGTCGCCCTTGCGGGTGAGTTCCTCGATCTGGAACCTGAGCTGGTCAATCTGCTCGCGCAGATCGCCACTGCCCTGGGCGCTGGCTTTCTCGGTCTTCCAGATTTCATCGAGGTTGGCAACTTCCTTTTGCAGGCTGTTGATTTCCTCGTTGATCAGGTCCAGGCGTTTGCGCGAGGCCTCGTCCTTTTCTTTTTTGACGGCTTCGCGTTCAATCTGCAACTGGATCAGGCGCCGGTCCAGCTTGTCCATGACCTCGGGCTTGGAGTCCATCTCGATCTTGACTTTGGACGCCGCTTCGTCGATCAGGTCGATCGCCTTGTCGGGCAGGAAGCGGTCGGTGATGTAGCGGTGGCTCAGCTCGGCCGCCGCCACGATGGCCGGGTCGGTAATGTCGACGTTGTGGTGTTTTTCGTAGCGCTCCTTGAGGCCGCGCAGGATGGCAATGGTGGCCTCCACGGTGGGCTCGCCGACCAGGATTTTCTGGAAACGGCGCTCCAGCGCAGCGTCTTTTTCGATGTATTTGCGGTATTCGTCGAGCGTGGTCGCGCCCACGCAATGCAGTTCGCCACGCGCCAGCGCGGGTTTCAGCATGTTGCCGGCATCCATGGCGCCTTCGGCCTTGCCGGCGCCCACCATGGTGTGCAACTCATCGATGAAAACAATGGTCTGGCCTTCATCTTTGGCCAGGTCCTTGAGCACGTTTTTCAGGCGTTCCTCGAACTCACCGCGGAACTTGGCGCCAGCCAGCAGCGAGGCCATATCAAGCGAAAGTACCCGTTTGCCCTTGAGCGACTCCGGCACCTCGCCGGCCACAATGCGCTGCGCCAGACCTTCCACGATGGCGGTCTTGCCGACACCGGGTTCACCGATCAAAACGGGGTTGTTCTTGGTGCGGCGCTGCAGCACCTGGATGGCGCGGCGGATTTCGTCGTCGCGGCCAATCACCGGGTCGAGCTTGCCTTGGCGCGCGCGTTCGGTCAGGTCCAGGCAATACTTTTTGAGCGATTCACGCTGGTCTTCGGCGTCGGCGCTGTCGACATTCTGGCCACCGCGCACCGCCTCGATGGCGGCCTCCAGGCTCTTGCGCGTCAGGCCGTTGGCGCGTGCCATGTCGCCCAGAGCACCCTTGGCGTCGGTCACCGCCAACAGAAACAGCTCGCTGGCAATGAACTGGTCGCCACGCTTGAGCGCTTCTTTCTCGGTCGCCTGCAGCAATTTGGCCAGCTCGGGGTTGACCTGCACCTGTTCCTGACCGCTGACCTGGGGCAGGCGTTTGACGGCAGCCTCGGCTGCGCTCAACAGGCCGGGCACATTAACGCCGGCGCGCTGCAACAGCGCTTTCGGGCCGTCGGCCTGCTTGAACATGGCCACCAGCAGGTGCACCGGCTCGATGTAGGCGTGGTCCTGGCCCAGCGCCAGGCTTTGCGCGTCGCCCAGGGCTTCCTGAAATTTGGTGGTCAATTTGTCTTGTCGCATGAGAGTTCCCTTGAGATTGGATTGTTCAGGAGATGAGGCCATAGTGACGGTTTTCAAGCCTGTGCCTGCTACAGTTGCCCTCCATCTTGCGCAAGAGCCGATCTCTGCGCCAACCCCTGTGAATACACCGCCCCCTAGCACCCACACCGTCAGCCCCCCGCTTGACCACTACGAAAATTTTCCGGTGGCCTCCTGGCTGTGCCCGCCGCGCCTGCGCCCGGCCATTGCCGCCATCTACCACTTTGCCCGCACTGCCGACGACCTGGCGGACGAAGGTGATGCCGACGCTGCGCAAAGGCTGGACGCGCTGGCGCAGTACCGGGCTGACTTGCTGGCCATTGCCAGCGGCCAGGCCCACAGCGGTCAATGGACGCAGGTGTTTGACCCCTTGCGCAAGATGCTGCAGGACTTTCAGCTGCCGGTGCCGCTGCTGGCCGACCTGCTCGACGCCTTTGCGCAGGACGTGCGTTACACCGCAACCCAGCGCCGTTACCGCGATGACGCCGAGCTGCTGGACTACTGCACGCGCTCGGCCAACCCGGTGGGCCGACTGCTGCTGCACCTGTACGGCGTGACTGACGCGGCGTCACTGGCGCAAAGCGACCGGATTTGCAGTGCCTTGCAGCTCATCAATTTCTGGCAGGACGTGTCGGTGGACGTGGCGCGCGGGCGCTGGTACCCGTCACAGCAAGCCATGGCCGCGCATGGCGTGCTGGACGCCGACCTGCAAGCCGACAGTACTTCGGAGAATGCACGGCGCTTGATTGCCGCCTACGCCAACGCGGCCAAAGCCCTGATGCAAGCTGGCGCGCCGCTGGCCTGCCGCATCCCGGGCCGGGCGGGCTGGGAGTTGCGGCTGGTGGTGCAAGGCGGCCTGCGCATGCTGGACAAGATCGAGGCGCTGGACTTTGCCACCTGGCGTACCCGGCCCAAGCTGACGGTGTGGGATGCCCCACGGCTGGCGTGGCGCGCGGTGTGGATGCGCCAGCGATAAACCATCTTCACGCAACCAATCATTACTTCATGAAACAACGCCTTCACAAGCCCCTGTCACAGGAAATCGAACTCAAATTGTGGCTGCCAAACCCGGACCCATCGGCCCTGACCAGGCGGCTGGCGCGCACTTCCGTGCTGGCGCGTCGCAAGTCATCGCAGCAGTCCTTGCACAATATTTACTTTGATACGCCGGATCAGCAATTGCGCCAGCAGCAAACGGCCTTGCGACTGCGCTGCATTGATCACGCGACGGGCCCCCAGTGGCTGCAGACGCTCAAAACAGGCGACAGCACCTCCTCCGCCTTGAGCCGGCGTGGTGAATGGGAAACGTCTGTTGCGGGCGCCCGGCTGGAGCGCGATGCGCTTGATGCCACACCCTGGCCAGACCTTGACCCCGATGGCCGCCTGTTTGCATCCCTGGTGCCATGTTTTGCCACGATTTTTCAAAGAACCCTCTGGTGGGTACGCCGGCGCGATGGCAGTGTGGTCGAGGTGGCGCTGGATATCGGCTACATGGAAGCTGACGGCCGGCGTGCGCCCATTTGCGAACTGGAACTTGAACTGAAGTCTGGTCAGCCAGCCGCCTTGTTTGACGTCGCCCGTGACATTGCGGCCACGGTTGCCGTGCTTCCGGCCAGCCAGAGCAAGGCCGAGCGCGGTTTTCTGCTGGCACAGGGTGACTTGCATCAGCCGCTGGGCGCCCAGGCCCTCGACTTGCCTGTCAAACTGCCCAAAGTGGTGCTGGCCCACACGGTGTTGCGTGAAATGTTCACCCAATTCACCACCAACCTGAACGCGTTGCAAACGTCGGACGACCCCGAGCTGGCACACCAGGCCCGAATTGGCTGGCGGCGCTTCAAAAGCGGCCTGCAACTTTTCAGGAAAGTGCTGGCCGACACCCCGCCGCCTTCCCGGGAAGCGCTGCGCCCGCTGCTGTCGTGCCTGAGCGAACTGCGCAACCTGGATGTGGCCCTGACCGAGACGCTGCCACCACTGACAGCCGCTTATTCAATGGGAGACGGGCAACGCACCCAAGCATGGCAAGCCCTGATGCTGGCCCTGGCGCAAACCACCGGAATCCAACGCAAAGCGGTTCGCTACGCACTGCATGAACCCACGGTTGGCGCCTGTTTGCTGACCATCACGCAGTGGCTGGAAAACCTGTCAGCCACGGCAGAGAACCAGCGTGTTCGCCCAAATTCCCTGCGTCACTGGGCCAAGCACCGGGTCCGGCGATGGCGTGCCCAACTGGAACATGCGCAACAACACGCCAGCACCCCCGAGGATTGGCACCGCGTCCGGATACTCGCCAAACGTCTGCGCTACGGCACGCAAACCCTGGGCAACCTGTTGCCCAGCCGGCTTGCCAAGCAGTGTTCCCGGCAGGCCACCGAGCTGCAGACAAGCATCGGTGCCAGGCGTGACCTGTCGCAAGCGGCAGTGCTGGTAGCCCAGCTCGAGTTGAACCGTGGCATGGTGGAGTTTTTGCGCGGTGTGGCGGTAGGTGCCTCTCTTCCCGGCGCGTAATCAGTTGGCTCGTTCCTGATTAAACTCGGACGCAATTCTCAAACTGCCCATGACCCCCCAAGACTACGTCCAGCAAAAAGCCGCCGCCTCGGGCAGCAGCTTTTATTACGCTTTTTTGTTTTTGCCAGCGCCCAAGCGCGCCGCCATCACCGCTTTTTACGCCTTTTGCCGCGAAGTCGACGATGTGGTGGACGAGATGGTGGATCCCGGCGTGGCCGCCACCAAACTGCAATGGTGGCGCACCGAGGTAGCACAGGCTTTTGCAGGCACGCCCAGCCACCCGGTACTGCAGGCACTGATGCCGCTGGCGGCCAGTTACCAGATTGAGCAGCGCCACTTGCAGGCCGTCATCGAGGGCTGCCAGATGGACCTGAACCAGACCCGCTACCTGGACTACGCAGGCCTGCAGAATTACTGCCATCTGGTGGCCGGCGTGGTGGGCGAGGTGGCAGCGCAGATTTTTGGCCAGACCGATTCCCAGACCACCCGGTACGCGCATACCCTGGGGCAGGCACTGCAACTCACCAACATCATTCGCGATGTCGGCGAAGACGCCCGGCGTGGCCGGATTTACCTGCCAGTCAACGACCTGAAACAGTTTGACGTCACCGCGCAGGAAATTCTGGACGGCAGCTACTCAGACCGTTTTACCGCGCTGATGCGCTTTCAGGCCGAGCGCGCCCAGGGCTTGTATGACCAGGCGCTGGCGCTGCTGCCAGCCGCCGACTGCCGCGCGCAAAAACCTGGCTTGATGATGGCCAGCATTTACCGCGCCTTGCTGGCAGAGATCGAGCGCGACAACTTTGCCGTGCTGCACCAGCGCATCAGCCTGACGCCCTTGCGCAAATTCTGGCTGGCCTGGAAAGTGCAGGCGCTGGGCCGCCTGTGAAAGTTGCCATCGTCGGCGCCGGCTGGGCCGGTTTGACGGCAGCCGTCAAAGCCACCGAGGCCGGCCACCACGTCACCCTGTTCGAAGCAGCCCATGCCATGGGTGGCCGTGCCAGAGCCTTGCCCGGCAACCCTGCCCGGGTCCTGCCGGACGGCACACCGATACCACTCGACAACGGCCAGCACATCTTGATCGGAGCCTACACCGAAACCCTGGCCTTGATGTGCCTGGTCGGCATCTCCCCCAAAGCCGCGCTGCTCGACGTGCCCATGACACTGCAGTTCCCAGATAGCCAGGGCCTGCAATTTACCGGCTGGCCGACACCACTGGATGCACTGGGCGGCATCCTGCAAGCGCAGGGCTGGTCGCTGGCCGACAAGTGGTCATTGCTGCGTGCTGCGCTGGGCTGGCAAGGCCAGGGCTTCCGTTGCGCTGAGACGCTTTCCGTGGCTGACTTATGCCAGCGCCTGACGCCCAGAATCAGGGCCGAACTGATCGAGCCCCTGTGTGTCTCGGCACTCAACACCCCGCCCGGACAAGCCAGCGCCCAGGTGTTTTTGCGCGTCATGCATGACGCCCTTTTTGGTGTGCAGGGCGGCTCGCGCCTGCTGCTGCCCCGAGTCGACCTGGGCGCCCTGTTTCCTGACGCGGCAGCAAGCTGGCTGCTTGAACGTGGCGGCCTGCTGAGGCTGGGGCAGCGGGTTGCATCGCTGCAGGCACAAGGCCCGCAATGGCTGGTACAAGGTGAATTGTTTGACACGGTGATCCTCGCCACCGCGGCCTCCCAGGCAGCCCAGGTGCTGACGCAATCTGTGCTTCAAGTTCCGCAAGACAGCGTGGCAAACGTAACGGACTGGATTCGTCTGACCCAGAGCCTGCGCCATGAAGCCATCGCCACGGTCTATGCCTGGGCCCCGCAAATTGCCCTGCCCCGGGCCATGCTGGCCTTGCGCAACAACACGCAGCAGCCAGCCCAGTTTGTCTTCGATCGGGGTCAGCTGGGTGGCCCGGCAGGCTTGCTGGCTTTTGTGGTGAGCGCTGCCCAGGGTGGGCGTGCCACGCTGCAGGCACAGGTGCTGGCGCAGGCCCGGGCCCAGCTCGGCCTGGACTTGCAAGCGGTACAAACGGTCGTTGAAAAACGGGCCACCTTTGCCTGCACCCCGGCGCTGCAGCGGCCGCCACCCGCCATTGCGCCGGGCCTGCTGGCCTGTGGTGATTACCTGGCAGGCCCCTACCCCGCCACGCTGGAAGGTGCCGTGCGCAGTGGCTGCGCTGCGGCGGCGCTGCTGTGACCCCTGCCGCTCCTGCAACCTGGCCATCATTGGAAAACAGACCCAATCCCCGTATGCGGTGTCAATCCGACTCAACGAAAATAGCAAGATGAATCTTCTCACCTCCCCCTTCGCCAAAGAGCCGCCTTTTACCCACGGACAAAAGCCACGCACCGCCGTGCTTTACTGCAACCTGGGTACACCGGACTCGCCCGGTACCCCTGATGTGCGTCGCTTCCTGGGTGAGTTCCTGGGCGACCCGCGGGTGGTCGAAGTGCCCCGACTGCTCTGGCTGCTGATCCTGCACGGCATCATCCTGCGCTTTCGACCGGCCAAATCAGGCGCCAAGTACGCCAGCATCTGGCTGCCCGAAGGTTCACCCCTGAAAATCTGGACCGAAAAGCAGGCCAAGATGCTGCAAGGCTGGCTGGCCCAGCGTGGCCACGACGTGCAGGTGCGCTACGCCATGCGTTATGGCAGCACCTCGATTGCCTCGCAACTCGACCAGCTCAAGGCTGCGGGCACGACCCGCGTGCTGATCGTACCGGCTTATCCGCAGTATTCGGCCACCACCACGGCCAGCCTGTTCGATGCGGTTTATGACTGGGCCGGCAAGGTGCGCAACCTGCCTGAACTACGTTTCATCAACCACTACCATGACGACGCCCGCTACATCGCTGCCCTGGCAGGCCGGGTGCGACACCATTGGCAAGTGAACGGCCGCCCCGATGTGCTGTTGATGAGTTTTCACGGCGTGCCTGAGCGCACCCTGCATCTGGGCGACCCCTACCACTGCGAATGCTTCAAGACGGCGCGGCTGCTGGCCGAGCAACTGGGCCTGTCCAAAGAACAATACAAAGTGAGTTTTCAGTCGCGCCTGGGCCGGGCCAAATGGTTGCAGCCCTACACCGAACCGACCCTGATTGCGATGGGCCAGGCCGGCGTCAAACGGGTCGACGTGCTGTGCCCGGCCTTCACCAGCGACTGCCTGGAAACGCTGGAAGAAATCAACATGGAAGGACGCGAGGCGTTCCTGCATGCCGGCGGCCAGGAATTTCATTACATCCCCTGCCTCAACGACGACCCCGCCTGGATCACCGCGCTGTGTGACATCACCCAGCAACACCTGCAGGGCTGGCCGACCCAGACCGCGCCAGACACGGCAACGCTGGACGCCGCCAGGGCGGCAGCACTGGCGCTGGGTGCAAGGCAATAAAGCCACGCCCTCAGTGACAGACAGCAACGCATATACTTTTCATGTTTAATACAGCCTGGATCAAGCATTCCAACATGAGCAAAACCTGCATGAATGACTCGACCCGCCCGACTTTGTTGATTGTGGACGACGCACCAGAGAACCTGTTTGTTCTGAGTGAATTATTGCAACCGCACTACCGGGTACTGGCCGCCAACAATGGCGAACGCGGTCTGCAGGTAGCCCGCAGCGCACCACGGCCCGATCTGATTTTGCTCGACGTGATGATGCCGGGAATGAACGGTTACCAGGTGTTGCAGGCATTGCAGGCTGACGCACTCTGTGCCAATATCCCGGTCATTTTCCTGACCGCACTCGCCAGCCCGCGCGAGGAAGAGCGTGGCCTGAGCCTGGGTGCGGTGGACTACATCACCAAACCCATCACGCCGGCCATTGTGCTGGCCCGGGTGCGCACCCAGTTGCAGGCCAAGCAGGCACGCGACTGGCTCAAAGATCAAAATACTGCGCTGGAAGCAGAGGTAGCCCGGCGCATGGCCGAGAACGACCTGACCCAGCAGGTGAGCATCCGCGCGCTGGCGCATCTGGCCGAAACACGCGATCCCGAAACCGGCAAACACCTGGCACGCACCCAGGGCTACATGGCGTTGCTGGCTGACTTACTCAAAGGGCACCCCCGATTCCAGCACACCCTCTCGCCACGTTGCATCAGCCTGTTGACGCGCTCGGCCCCCATGCACGACATCGGCAAGGTGGGCATCCCCGACCATATTCTGAACAAACCCGGCAAGCTCACGGCGCCGGAATGGGCCATCATGCAAACCCACGCCAGACTGGGCAGCGATGCAATCGAACTGGCCGAACAAGACATCGAAAGACCATTGGAGTTTCTGACCCTGGCCAAGGAAATTGCCCACTGGCACCATGAAAAATGGGACGGCACGGGCTACCCCGACCAACTGGCAGGCGATGCCATTCCCGTCTCCGCCCGCCTGATGGCCATCGCCGATGTGTTCGACGCCCTGATCTCGGCGCGGGTGTACAAACCGGCGTTTTCCTTTGAGATGGCGCGGGAACTGATCGCCGAGCAGCGCGGCAAACATTTTGATCCCGATATGACAGATGCCTTTCTGAGTCATTTCGCCGCCTTTGTTGCCATTGCCATGCAACACCGGGACGACCAGGCCAGTGCCTGAACCCGACCATCGGCGCCCTCCATCACACCATGCGAGCGTCTCAACTCACGCCCAAACAGGTGGCGCAGAAAATCGCCCTGAGTTATGCCACCTTTGCCGCGTTATGGATCGTCTTTTCTGACCATGTCCTGGGCTGGCTGGTCACTGACCCGGCCGATATCGTCAGATTCAGCACCTTCAAGGGGGGTGTCTTTGTACTGGTGACCACCACCTGGCTGTTTGTCTTGAGCCGGCGCTGGCTGCAAAAATCAACCCGGGCGTTGCTGCACGAACAACACACCATCGCCCAGTTGGCCCGGCGCACGCAGACGCTGCTGGACCTGCCCGTTGCCGCCGAAACCATGGACGAGTCCAGCTTCATGCAACAGGGTCTGAACGCCGCCGAACAACTCACCGGCAGCCAGATTGGCTTTATCCACTTTGTCAACGAAGACCAGGAAAGCCTTGAAATGGCGACGTGGTCCGGTGGCTCGCTGACCCATTACGGCAGCGCTGCCTTTGACAGCCATTACCCCATCCATCAGGCCGGCATCTGGGCCGATGCGCTGCGCCAGCGGCGCGCGGTGGTGTTCAACGACTACCCCCATGCCGGCGACCCATACGGCCTGCCCGAAGGACACGCCCCTTTGCACCGGCTGATCAGCGTGCCCGTGATGGAGGGTGGCCTGGTACGTATGATGGTCAGTGTGGGCAACAAGCCAGCGCCCTACAGCGACACCGATACCGAAACGGTGCGTCTGGTCGCCGAGGCCATCTGGCGCATCGTGCGCCAACGTCGCGCCGATACCGCTTTGCAACGTAGCGAAGCCCTTTACAAAACCATGTTTGACAACAATCCACTGCCGATGTGGGTTTACGAGTTGCAAACGCTGGCGTTTATGGCGGTGAACGACGCGGCAGTGGCGCACTATGGCTACAACCGCACAGAATTTCTGGCCATGACACTGCGTGACATTCGGCCAGCAGAAGATGTGCCGCGAATGCTTGACAACATTGCGCCGGACCGCAAAGCGGGTGAACACTGGCGGCACCGGCACAAAAACGGCGACATTCGACTGGTAGAAATTACCTCGAACCCCCTCACTTTTATGGATCGTGCGGCAAAACTGGTACTTGCCTATGACATCACCGAGCGCGAAAAAACACTTGAACAATTGCGCAAGTTGTCACAGGCCGTGGCGCAAAGCCCCGAGAGCATCGTCATCACCAATCTGAATGCCGAAATTGAATACGTCAACGAGGCGTTTGAGCACATCACCGGTTATCTGGCGCACGAAGTGATCGGTCAAAACCCGAAAATTTTGCAATCTGGCAAAACGCCCAAACGCACCTACGAGGATCTTTGGGCGGCCATGACACAAGGCCGCATGTGGAAAGGCGAGTTTTACAACAAGCGCAAGGACGGCAGCGAATACATTGAATTTGCCATCATCACCCCGCTGCGCCAGGAAGATGGCCGTATCAGCCACTATGTGGCGGTCAAGGAGGACATCACCGAAAAGAAACACATCGGCATCGAGCTTGACGGCTACCGCCATCACCTCGAAGATCTGGTCGCGCAGCGGACCCAGGAACTCACCGCAGCACACCAGGAAGCGAACGCGGCGAACCAGGCCAAAAGTGCCTTTCTGGCCAACATGAGCCATGAAATCCGCACCCCCATGAACGCCATCATGGGTTTGAACCACCTGCTGCGCAGCGACTGCGCCAGCCCGGCACAACTGGACAAACTCAACAAAATCGACAGCGCCTGCCGCCATCTGTTGAACATCATCAACGATGTGCTGGACATTTCCAAAATTGAAGCCGGAAAAATCACGCTGGAGCAGCAACTGTTCCAGATCACCGAGGTGGTCGGCAACGTGCAAACCCTGATTGAACCCGACGCACTGGCCAAAGGTTTGAACTTGCAGATCGGCGGAGACGCCTTGGCACTGTGGGTGCAGGCCGACGCCACCCGGCTGCGTCAGGCGCTGCTCAACCTGGCCAGCAATGCGATCAAGTTCACCCCCAAAGGGGGCGTCAGCATCGACGTCTCCAAAGTGGAACAGCAAGGTGAACAAGCCACCTTGCGCTTTCAAGTGAATGACACCGGCATTGGCATGGATGAAGAGACCATGCAGCGGCTGTTCAGGAATTTCGAGCAGGGTGACGCCTCCACCACCCGGCGCTATGGGGGTACCGGTTTGGGGCTGGCCATCACCCGCAGCCTGGCGCAACTCATGGGGGGTGACGCCGGAGCGAGCAGCGTGCCGGGCCAGGGCAGCACGTTCTGGTTCACCGCCAGGGTCACACTCAGCCACAGTCCGCAGCACCTGCTCCCGCAGCCACTGACCACGGATTCCGGGCAACAACTGCTGGCCCGGCACCGCGGTCAGCGTGTGTTAGTGGTCGATGACAACCGCTTGAACCTGGAGGTGGCACAAGAGCTGCTCAGCCACGTCGGCCTGCAGGTGCGCACCGCCAGCGATGGTCAGCAGGCGCTGGCACAGGTCTGCGAATCAGATGAAACCTATGACCTGGTCCTGATGGACCTGCAAATGCCGCTGATGGACGGTTTTCAGGCCACCCGTGCCCTGCGCGCCTTGCCCCAGTGGCAAAACCTGCCCATCATTGCCTTGTCGGGCAGCGCCTTTGCGCCCGACCGGTTGGCCGCCCGCGAGGCGGGCATGAACGACTTCATCAGCAAGCCGATCGAGCCTGAAACCCTGTACACGACCCTGCTGACCTGGCTGCCAGGCCCCGGCAGTGGCAGCACCGACACGACCGGTGATGGCGCATCTGTCAAACTGCCTCCAGAGGTTCAGAACCCGCCAGTCATGCCCGATGCGGGTCTGATGCAACAGGTGTTGACGCAGCTTGAAGACTTGCTGCGCCACAGCGATGCAGCGGCCTTGCACCTGTTCCAGCAACACAACAAGGAACTGGCGCTGGTACTGGGCGAAGACTTCAGCCCGCTGGCAAGCCAATTGCAGCAATTCGCTTTTGACGAAGCCTGTCAAACCCTGCGGCAAAGAGGCCGATCAGGCCCGACTTGATGTTACAACTCACAGGTTTCAAATTTCCCATCACTTTATGCCACTCACGCCACCTGACACTCTGCCCGAACAATCGCCCAGCCACCTTCAATGGCAGGAGAACGGGCTGCCATGCAGTGCCCGCTGGCGCTCGGAACGCGGCCTGATGCCAGCGCAACGCGTGCTGCTGGCCGATGACACCATACCGGCTGACAGCGCCTTCCGAGCCGCCTGCGAAGGCACTGCCCTGCTCTGGCGCGGCGACTTTCAAAACGCACGCCACCTGCTGCAGGCCATGGCCCGCCGGGCTGATCAGGTGTCACCCGGCAAACGCCAAAAAATGACGCAACCCGCGACTTTGCTTGATGCCCTGAACCAGCATCGCCAGGCGCAGGCGCGGCGCGCCCGCCTGCTCGGCATGCTGCTGATCGAGGTGAATGCCGACTACAGCATCAGCTTGCGCCGGGCCCCGGACACCAAGGAGGCATTGACCGAAGCCTGGGGTGCACCCGACCTGGACGGTGCCAAATCGGTGGTGTCACTGCGCGAGCTGCTGGGCATTCGCAGCGCCCATGAATGGCAACGCGTCGGGGTGGAAATCCCGGCGCTTGGGACACCGCCGCACAACCGCATTCACCCGCATTACGGCGTTTTTTCACCAGTTCGGGGGGAATACCTCCAGTTGGTGGCCACCGCCCATTTGCCCAAGCCGCCCAAGGGCCAAAACCAGCTCACCGCCTTCGACATCGGCACCGGCACCGGGGTACTGGCCGCCGTGCTGGCACGCCGTGGTGTGGGCCAGATTGTGGCCACCGACACCGACCCGCGTGCGCTGGCCTGTGCCCGCAGCAACATCGCGCAACTCGGACTGGAACAACAGGTGAGCGTGGTCCAGGCTGACCTGTTTCCCGCTGGGCTGGCCTCTTTGATAGTCTGCAACCCACCCTGGCTGCCGCTGCGACCGGGATCGCCGCTGGAGCGCGCGGTGTACGATGAAGAGGGGCGCATGTTGCTTGGTTTTCTGCAGGGCTTGTGCGCCCACCTGGCGGCCAAGGGTGAGGCTTGGCTGATTTTGTCGAATCTGGCCGAACTGCTGGGCCTGCGCACCCGTGACGAATTGCTGGCCGAGTTTGAGCGCAATGGCTTGCGCGTAGTAAGCCGTATCGACGCCAAGCCGCTGCACCCCAAAGCCAGCGATGCCAGTGACCCACTGCACCAGGCGCGCGCCAAAGAGGTCACCTCGCTGTGGCGACTGGCGGCCCTGCCGGTAGCCACAGCCTGAGGCCACCCGCATGAAGCTGCTCTTGATCAAGGATGACGTTGCACTGCACGCATGGTGGGCGACCGGGTGCAGGTCTTGGTCAGAATAAAAGTCCGGCTGGCATCCGCAGTCCCAGTACCTTGTCCATCAACAGCTGGAAACTGCCCACAATGAGCAAGGCCGTCACGGCATACAGGACCAGTTCACGGACACTGGGCCGCTCAAACGATGCGATTGCAGTCAGAACCCCAAAGGCCACCAGACTGGTGACAAAAAAGCCAATGGAAGGCAGTAACAACGCCCAGAGCGCCATCGCCACGATCAGTGCCAAACGCCTCGGCGTCGACGGCTTGACCTCGTCAGGTACTTCGGTTTTCCTGGGCGCCTTTGGTCGCCCCACCTGAAAAGCAAACAGCATCACCGACAGCAAAACCAATGCCGCTGACAAGGTGCCGGGGAAAACCGATCCCATCGACGACATGTCTTTGGTCTGCACATAGGCCATCACACCCATAACCACAAACAGCACGCCAAAAAGCATGGCGGGAACGTCCCGGTACTTTGCCTGCACCGCAGACTTCACCACAGTGTCGGTGGCCTCAACCACGCCGGCTTTGCGACGGCGGCTGAACAAACCGGCAAGCAAGGGGTAAAACAGCGTCAGCAAGGAAAACGCAATGATGCCCATGCTGATCGGTCGTCCGAAAAACATGGCTGCGAGCGAATTGGTGGCGTTGCCAATCATGTAGGACTGCACGAACCCCTGCTCGGCGATTTGCCCCAGCACCAGCCCCAGCACAATGGGCGACGGTGCGAAGCCGTAGCGCTGCAGTACCCAAGCCAGCACGCCCAGCACAAACATCATCTGCATGTCGTGCGCATTGCTGTGGATGGCAAAGCTGCCCAAAATGGTCAGAAAAGCCACCGTGGGAACCAGCAGAGACTTGGGAATGCGGACAATGGATTTGTAGGCGTAACGGCCCAGCAGCAAACCCACCGGCAGCATCAGGATGGTGGCAATCAGCAAGCCGAACATGAAGGTGTAGACCACATCACCTTGTTCATTGAACAGGCTGGGGCCAATCTTGAGACCCTGCACCAGCAGCGCGCCCAGAATGATGGCGTCGGGTGGCGTACCAGGAATACCCAGCACCAGGGTTGGAATAAAACCGCCACCCACCGTCGCATTATTGGAAGATTCGGTCGCAAGGACACCGTTCGGCTCACCCCTGCCAAAGCGTTCCGGGTGTTTTGACGCACGACGCGCCTCGGAGTAAGCGATCAGGCCGGCAATGGAGCCACCCGCCCCGGGCAGGATGCCGACGACTGTGCCAATCAACGAGCTCCGGATCATGTTGAACTTGCTTGACCAACTGATGCGTAGCGCCTCGGGCAAGCGGTAACCTCGTGTGTCCTCCAGCACCGACAGGTGCGGTGCCCTGGTGGCGACCAGATCAATCACAACAGGGACGCAATACAAGCCGATCAAAGCCGAAGTGATGTCAATACCGCCCAGCAATATCTGGGAATCCATCGTGTAGCGCACATCACCGCCAACCACGGCCACGCCAATGGTGGACATCAGCAGGCCCAGACAGGCGCCGATCAGACCCTTGACGGTGTTGCCCACCGAGAGCGCCGAAATCAGGGTCAGCCCGAAGATCGCCAGCCAGAAATACTCGGTCGGACCAAAAGCCAGCGCCACATTGGCCAGCGGAGGTGCCAGCAGAATCAGCGTCAGCGCGCCAACGAGGCCACCAAACACCGAGGCTATCGTGGCCAGTGTGACCGCCAGACCGCCATCCCCCCGCTTGGCCATCGGGTAACCATCAAAGGTGGTGGCGATCGACGAGGGCGTGCCCGGGGTATTGACCAGAATGGCAGCAAAGGCACCGCCGTAGATGGCCCCGGTGTAGATCGCCCCCAGGGCGATCAAGCCCGATGCCGGCGCCATGGCGAAGGTAAATGGCACCAGAATGGCCACGGCCATGGTCGCCGACAGGCCCGGCAAGGCCCCGATGATGGTGCCCAGCGTCACCCCGGCCAATGCCAATACCAAATTGAAGAGCGTCAGGGCATCGATCAGGTAGCTGAGGATTTCCATGGCAGCGTCTCTCTTCGATTACTGCTTTTTGATGCCGAGTTTTTCAGCCAGCGCAGCGTATTCCTTTTTCTTCTCGGTCATGAACTTGGGCATGTCCTTGTAGGTGATGTCGGTCAGAACAAAGCCGCCGTCTTCCATTTTCTTTTTGAATGTGGGTTCGGCATTGATGCTGCTGATGATGTCGGACACCTTTTGGCGCACCGCCTCAGGCGTTGACTTGGGCACCGACAGGCCACGGTAAGCACCGCCGACCAGGTCAAAACCCAGCTCACGGAAAGTGGGCACATCCGGGAAGGCGGGCATGCGCTTCTCTGACGCAACAGCCAGCATGCGCATCTTGTCGGCATGGGCAATGGCAGAAGGGGCGTAATTGAAGCCGGCGACGGTTTGCTTGCCCAGAATGGCCGTGACGGCCGGGCCGGTGCCACTGAACGGAATGTAGGTGGTCTTGATGCCGGCAAGTTCATCAAAGCGCACCTGCGCCAGGTTGTTCGACGAGTTCGAACCGGAGCCGCTGAAAGTCACCATGCCGGGTGATTTTTTGGCATAGTCGATCAAGTCTTTGAGCGTCTTGAACTGGCTGTCCTTGTGCACAAAAATGGCGTCGGGCGTGTAGTGAAAGTAGTGCACCGGCGTCAGGTCATCTGTTTTGTAACCGACGTCTTTTTGCATCGGCTGCAGCACGGTGTGTGGCAGGTTGATGCCCATGATGGTGTAGCCGTCGCCCGGCATGGTGTTGAGCTGCGACCAGGCCTGCGCACCACCAGCACCTGCCACGTACTGAATGACGATATCAACACCGGCAATTTGCTTGAAGACCGACTGCTGGAATCGTGCCGAAATATCAGACTCACCACCCGCGTTGAAGGGAAGAATGTAGTTGATCGACTTGCTGGGGTAACTCTGAGCGGCAGCGCCTGTGGCGTAGACCAGGCTGACGGCCAGGGTGCTGCCGAGCAAGGCGGTTGAGAGCAGTTTTTGAATGTTGAATTTGCGCATGGTTGTCTCCAGTTCTATGAATTTCGAAAAAGTCTGACTCAAACGGTTAGTGGGGGAAAGAATGCAGTCGGTCGTCCAGTGGGCTGTCTCCTTTGCTTCAAGCGGGCTGGCGCTGTGATTGGGCTGCCAGCATGTCACACACGGCCTGCGTAACCTGAGCCGTGGTGGCCTTGCCGCCCAGGTCGCCCGTGTGCAGGGCCGGGTTGGCCGTGACCTGCTTGATGGCCTGCATGAGGCGTTGGGCAGCAGCGCGTTCACCCAGGTGCTCCAGCAACATCACACAGCTCCAGAAGGTGCCGACCGGATTGGCCAGGCCCTTGCCCATGATATCGAAGGCCGAGCCGTGGATCGGTTCGAACATCGACGGATAACGGCGCTCGGGGTCGATATTGCCCGTGGGGGCAATGCCCAGGCTGCCCGCCAGGGCAGCCGCCAGATCACTGAGGATGTCGGCGTGCAGGTTGGTGGCGACCAGCGTATCGAGGGTGGCGGGACGGTTCACCATGCGCGCGGTGGCCGCATCCACCAGCTCCTTGTCCCAGCGCACATCGGGAAACTCTTTGGCAACCTGGACCGCAATCTCGTCCCACATCACCATGGCATGGCGTTGCGCGTTCGACTTGGTCACCACGGTCAGCAACTTGCGCGGGCGGGACTGCGCCAGCCTGAAGGCAAAACGCATGATGCGCTCGACCCCCGCGCGGGTCATCATCGACACATCGGTGGCGGCTTCGATCGGTTGGCCCTGGTGCACCCGCCCGCCGACACCCGAATACTCGCCTTCGGAGTTCTCGCGCACGATCACCCAGTCCAGGTCTTCGGCTTTGCAGCGTTTCAACGGGCCATCAATGCCGGGCAGGATGCGGGTGGGCCGCACGTTGGCATACTGGTCAAAACCCTGGCAAATCTTGAGGCGCAAGCCCCACAAGGTGATGTGGTCGGGAATGTGCGGGTCGCCCGCCGAGCCAAACAGGATGGCATCCTTGTGGCGCAACGCATCCAGGCCATGGGCCGGCATCATTTCGCCGTGCGCGCGATACCAGTCGCCGCCCCAGCCGAAATGCTCGAAGTCAAACCTGAAGGTGCTGCCTGAACCGGCCAGCGCTTCCAGCACGGTCTGGCCAGCAGGCACCACTTCCTTGCCAATGCCGTCACCGGGAATACAGGCAATCTTGTAGGTCTTCATGAAGTCTCCTGTTGATTCATATGAGGTACAGGTCAAATATACCCACTGCTCATTTTTATGGATCAGATTAAAGTGACATCATTGTTTACTTTGAATTAACAATTTCATCAGACCGAGAGCGCTTGCATGTGCGCGTAGAGATCGGCCTTGGCCTCAAAGCCGATGCCGGGCAGATCAGGCAGGGTCACATGGCCATCAAGCACCTTGACGCCATCCGGGAAACCGCCAAAAGGCTGGAACAGGTCGGGGTAAGACTCGTTGCCACCCAGGCCCAGACCGGCAGCGATGTTCAGCGACATCTGGTGACCGCCGTGCGGGATGCAGCGGCTGGCAGACCAGCCGTGCTCCTTCAGCATGTCCAGCGTGCGCAGGTATTCAACCAGACCGTAGCTCAGAGCGCAGTCAAACTGCAGCCAGTCCCGGTCCGGGCGCATGCCGCCGTAACGGATCAGGTTGCGTGCGTCCTGCATCGAGAACAGGTTTTCGCCCGTGGCCATCGGATTTTTGTAGTAACTGCGCAGCGTGGCCTGGAGCTCGAAGTCAAGCGGGTCGCCCGCTTCCTCGTACCAGAACAGATCGTATTGCGACAGCGCCTTGGCGTACCGGATGGCGGTGTCCAGGTCGAAGCGGCCATTGGCATCCACACACAGCCTCTGGCCGTCCTGCAACACGCTCAGAATCGCGTCGATGCGGCGCAGGTCTTCGTCCAGCGACGCCCCGCCGATCTTCTTCTTGACCACGGTGTAGCCGCGGTCGATGTAGCTGCGCATCTCATCTTTCAGCTTGCCGTGGTCCTGGCCAGGGTAGTAGTAGCCACCGGCAGCATAAACAAAGATTTTGCGGTTCGGTTTGCCGTCGCCATAACGGTCGGCCAGCAACTGGAACAGCGGTTTGCCCGCGATCTTGGCCACCGCGTCCCACACCGCCATGTCGATGGTGCCGATGGCGACCGAGCGTTCACCGTGGCCACCGGGCTTTTCGTTGGTGAACATGGTGTCCCAGATCTTGTGCGGGTCAAGATTGTTGCCGCTGTCATCCATCAGCGCCTCGGGGCTGGCTTCCAGGATGCGCGGAATGAAGCGCTCCCGCATCAGTTTGCCCTGGCCATAACGACCGTTGGAATTGAAACCATAGCCCACCACCGGTTTGCCATCACGGATCACGTCGGTGATCACGGCCACCAGACTCAGCGTCATCTTGCTGAAGTCGATGTAGGCGTTGCGGATGGGGGAACTGATCGGCAGGGTGATCTCTCTGATGTCGGTGATTTTCATGAAGGCTCCGTGGATGGGAACGCTATGATCGCCAGAACCCTTCGATTTGACCAATGCTGTTTTTCTTCTCTTCAATGCTTTCAAAGCACCGGGCATGAACCTCTCGTGGCTTGACGACTTTCTGGCGCTGGCCGCAACCGGCAACTTCTCGCGCGCCGCAGAGGACCGCCACATGACGCAGCCTGCGTTCGGCCGTCGTGTACGGGCGCTGGAAGAGTGGCTTGGAACCGAACTTTTTGACCGGAGTTCACAACCTGTGCGGCTGACAGCGACGGGCGAGTGGTTTCACCGCGTGGCCCATGACCTCCTGGCGCAGGTGGCGCGCGTTCCCGGAGAAGCGCGTGCCGTTGCCGAAGCCAGTTCAAATCGCCTCCGGTTTGCAGCCACACATGCTTTGTCGTTCACCTTCATGCCCGGCTGGTTGCGCAGTCTTGAAGCGCACACGACGGGGGCAAGGATACAGCTGGAGTCCGACATGCTGCAACGCTGCGAGGCACTGATTGCGCAGGGCAAGGTGCAATTCGTCGTCTGCCATGTGCATGCGCAGGCGCCGGGACGATTGCATGCAGAGGCTTACCCGTCGGTGCAAATCGGCAGTGACATGCTGATTCCTGTGTCCGCAGCGGGTACCAACGGACGGCCGCTTCACCTGCTGGAGTCGGGGGCTTCTCCGGTGTCGCTGCTGACCTACAGTACCGAGTCCGGACTCGGGCGGATATTGCATGAGACCCGTCACAGTGCCCTGGAGAAAATTGCCAGGCAAACTCCTTTTACCGCCCATCTTGCATCGGTGTTGAAGACCATGGTGCTCGACGGGCGTGGCATCGCCTGGTTACCCAAAAGTCTCATTGCCGACGATCTGGCTGCCAGCCGGCTGGTGCCGGCGGCCTCCGATGCCTGGTTTGTCGATCTGGAAATCAGGCTTTACCGTGATCGCGCATCCATGGGACAGGCTGCCGAAGCGCTTTGGCAAGTGGTGCGCCAAACTGGCTATTCCGTTCCCGGGGAAGTCGTGGCAAAGGCCTCACCGAGGTAGCTGACAAATGCCTTGACGCGGGTCGCCGTCTGGAGCCGCTGGGGGTAAATGGCGTAGATATCGGCAGACGGTGTCTGCCAGTTTTCGAGTACCCGCTTGAGGCGCCCGCTGTGCAGGTGTTTGGCAATGTCCCATTCCGACCGCATCAAAATACCGTGACCATCCAGCGCCCAGTTCAGGGCCGTTTCGCCATCGTTGCTGCTGAGCGTTCCCCGCACCTTGATGGTTTGGCTTTGCTGGCCGGAACTCAGGTGCCAAATGCCATAGGCCTCGTCACCTTGACGAATGCCAATGCAGTCATGCTGCGCCAGTTCAGATGGATTGCGCGGTGTCCCGCGTTGGGCCAGATAAGCCGGTGACGCGCATAAAAGCCGGCGATTGTTGGCAATTCGCTTGGCAATGACCCGCGCATCGGGGGGCTCGCCAAAGCGGATGCAAACATCAAAAGCATCGACGGTCAACGCTGGCGGGTTGACCGTCAGTTGCAACTGCACCTGAACTTCAGGGTAACGTTTGACAAAACGAGAGATCAGCGGCGAAATGTGATTGCGACCAAAGCCCAGCGTCGCGTTCACGCGCAACAAGCCCTTGGGCGCGGCGATGGCGCTGCCGATGAGCTGTTCCATGTCGTCGATCTCGACCAGTATCCGGCGGGCATGCTCCAGGTACAACTCGCCCTCGGCGGTGAGGCTGACCCGCCGGGTCGTGCGGTTCAGCAGCTGCGCGCCGAGCCGGGCCTCCATCTGGTTCAAGCGCTTGCTCACCGCCGGCGTCGTGATGTTAAGCTCTCGTGCCGCCGCCGAGAAGCTGCCAAGCCGCGCCAGCAAGCTGAAGAAAGCCATCTCGGATGGCGCTGTGGTAGGTGATGACATTGTTGATTCAAAGTAAACAATGCTGTCACTTTAACTTGATCCATAAACCGTAGCAATGGGTAAATTACGGTTCGATCTCACAACCTTTCAGGAAACTTCATGAAGACCTACAAAATTGCTTGCATCGCCGGTGACGGCATTGGCAAGGAAGTCATGCCCGAGGGCCTGCGTGCCTTGCAAGCGGCCGACCAGCGCTTCAAACTGGGGCTGGAATTTACCCATTTCAACTGGGCTCACTGCGACTATTACCTGGCGCACGGCAAGATGATGCCTGACGACTGGAAGCAGCAGCTGTCCGGTTTCGACGCCATTTATTTCGGTGCGGTCGGCTGGCCCGCCACGGTGCCCGACCATGTCTCGCTGTGGGGCTCGCTGCTGAAGTTCCGGCGCGAATTTGACCAGTACATCAACCTGCGCCCGGTGCGACTCTTTGAAGGCGTACCCTGCCCACTGGCGGGTCGCAAAGCCGGCGACATCGACTACTTGGTGGTGCGCGAGAACACCGAGGGTGAGTACACCTCGCTGGGCGGCATCATGTACGAGGGTACCGAGCGCGAAATCGTCATCCAGGAGTCGGTCTATTCGCGCCACGGCGCAGACCGGCTGCTGAAATATGCCTTTGAGCTGGCCCAGAGCCGCCCACGCAAGCACCTCACGCTGGCCACCAAATCCAACGGCATCGCCATCAGCATGCCCTGGTGGAACAGCCGTGCCGATGCGGTGGGTAGCGGCTACCCCGAAGTGACCGTGGACAAGCAGCACATCGACATCCTGAGCGCACGCTTCGTGTTGCAGCCCGGCCGCTTTGACGTGGTGGCGGCCACCAACCTGTTTGGCGACATCCTGTCGGACCTGGGGCCGGCCACCACCGGCACCATCGGCCTGGCACCGTCAGCCAACCTCAACCCGGAGCGTGTGTTTCCGTCGCTGTTCGAACCCGTGCATGGCTCGGCACCCGACATCTACGGCAAGAACATTGCCAACCCGGTGGCCATGATCTGGTCCGGCGCGCTGATGCTGGACTTTCTGGGCGCTGGGCAAGGCGTGATGCGCGAGGCGCACGACGCCATCGTCCAGGCGATCGAGACTGTCTTGAAACAGGGTCCACGCACGCCTGACCTGGGTGGGGATGCTTCAACGACGGCAATGGGTGAGGCCCTGGCGGCGCAAATTGCCCGTTGACCGCCATATTGACCGGCACAAAAAAACCACCCTCGGGTGGTTTTTTTGCTTTCAAGGCTTATGCCGCTCAGGCAAAGTTGGCTTCGGCAAAGCGCCAGTTCACCAGATTGCCCAGGAAGGTTTCCACATACTTGGGGCGCAGGTTGCGGTAGTCGATGTAGTAGGCGTGCTCCCACACGTCAACGGTCAGCAGGGCTTTGTCGGCCGTGGTCAGCGGGGTGCCGGCGGCACCCATGTTGACGATGTCGACCGAACCGTCAGGCTTTTTCACCAGCCAGGTCCAGCCGGAGCCAAAGTTGCCCACGGCGCTCTTGACGAAGGCTTCCTTGAACGCGGCGTAAGAACCCCACTTGGCAGTGATGGCTGCTGCCAGGGCACCGGTAGGTTCACCGCCGCCGTTGGGGGTCATGCAGTTCCAGAAGAAGGTGTGGTTCCAGATCTGGGCGGCGTTGTTGTAAATGCCGGCGCTGGATTTTTTGACGATGGACTCAAGGTCCATGCTTTCAAATTCGGTGCCCTTTTGCAGGTTGTTGAGGTTGACCACATAAGCGTTGTGGTGCTTGCCATAGTGGTACTCCAGGGTTTCCTGTGAGTAATGGGGTGCCAGGGCATCCATCGCAAAAGGCAGGGCGGGCAAAGTGTGTTCCATGTGATCCTCGGTATTGAGTTGCAAAAATGAAATTGTAAAAACTTTCAGTGTCTAGCTTACACGACTCTCAAATCAACCGTGCCGTCAACAAGGGTAGCCTTGACAGCCATACCCGGCGCGGTCTGCCGGCAACTGGCAAGGGTGTTGCCCTGATCATCTGACAGCATGGCGTAACCGCGTGCCAATACCAGATGCGGGTCCAGCAGATTCAGCCGCAGGCTGGAGCGCTCCAGCCGCTGCGCTTGCTGTTGCCAGGCGCGCTGCAGGGCGGTCGGCAATTGGGCTGCGATACGCTGCTGATGCTGCTCTTTTTGCTGCAAAAAATGCCGTGCCGCACTTTGCAGGCCATGGGCGCTGGCCGCCAGCCGCAGGCGCTGGCTGGCCAGATGCCCGGACGGGCGACCCAGGCGCGCCACGGCCCGGTCCAGCCGCTGGCCCTGCCGGTCAAGCTGGCGCAGTACCGCATCACCCAGGCGCCGCTGTGCCAGGTCCAGCGCGCCCAGCCAGGCCTCGCGCGGTTGAGCCACCAGCTCGGCGGCAGCGGTGGGTGTGGGGGCGCGCAAGTCTGCACAGAAGTCGGCAATGGTGAAGTCGGTCTCGTGGCCGACGCCACAAATGATCGGCACCGGGCTTTGCACGATCAACCGGGCCAGCGCTTCATCATTGAAAGCCCACAGGTCTTCCAGGGCGCCACCGCCACGCACCAGCAAGATCACGTCAATCGGAACACGCTTCAATTGGTATAACTGTGTCAGCGCGGCCATCAACTCGGCCGGGGCATTGGCGCCCTGCACCGAGGCCGGCGCCAGCACCACCGGAATGTGCGGCACGCGCCTCTGCAAGGCGGTGACCACATCGTGCAGCGCCGCAGCCCCAAGCGAAGTCACCAGGCCGATGGCCCGCGGCATCACCGGCAGCGCCCGCTTGCGTGCGGGGTCAAACAAGCCCTGCGCTTCCAGCCGGTCCTTGAGCTTGAGAAACTCCTCAAACAAACTGCCCTGGCCGGCGCGGCACATGCCTTCCACGATCAATTGCAGGTCACCGCGCGGCTCATAGACACCCAGGCGCCCCTGCACTTCCACCAATTCGCCATCACGCGGCGCAAAGTCCAGGCTGCCAGCCGCACGCTTGAACATGGCGCAACGCAACTGCCCGGAAGCATCCTTGAGCGAAAAATAGCAATGACCGCTGGCCGCGCGTGAAAACCCGGACAACTCACCGCGCACGGTCACCGGATTGAAGCGCGCCTGCAGCGCATCGGCAATGGCACGGCACAGCGCGCCGACCGACCAGACGGTGCCGGAAACCGGCTGAAAAGACGCCGCCGGGCTCATGCCAAACCACCTGCCGCTAGCAATGCGATAGCTAATTGCCCACAGTTGCGCGCTTTGCCCGAAAACTTAAAAAAGCTAGCAGCTATTTGTGATTCCTCGTAATAAATCATTGATTTCATTAAGTTTTTTACTGATTAATTTGTCATCAAAGTAACACAAACCAAGCGCAGAGCCATTTAGAGACGTTTATCAGGGTATTTACTCACAAAGTTATCCACAGAAATTGTGAGCTATTCACAAGGACGCCTGAAAAAATTGATCCAGCTCATGCAAACCCTGAAAACGGGCCACACTTTTGACCACATGGGCGATTTGACCATGCACTCAAAATCATGGCGGGATTCTCACAGCTTGGGCAGCACCTCGGCCACAGCGCAGGTGGCAATGTCCATGAGTTTGGCATGTCGCGGTTCGTTGCTCGACAACAGTGAGGTCACCTGGGCGTAGGAGTTGTTGACAAACACCTTGCCCTCGGGCGTGTCCCGCTCCACGCCGTAGCGGATTTTTGAGCGTTCGGTGTTGGACAGTTTGCTGATCAATCCCTTGGTAGCCCAGATCTTGCCAAAACGTGCCAGATCAGACAAGCGTCCGCAAATATTGATGGTTTCACCCAGCACCACCAATTCAAAGTTGGTATTGGTCTTGAATGTGCCGAGCCATTCCTCACCCTCGCTCAAACCGATATTCATGTACAACTGGTTGGTCCAGCCCTTGCGTACCTTCCAGTCATGGCTGATGCCCTGCATGGTTTCGCGCACCTTGTTGGCACACAGCACGGCGTTCATCAGGTAATTGCGGTCGGGCTGCGGAAAGAAGTAATAGACCATGCCGTCGCCCGTGTGCTTGCCATAGGCGCCGTAATACTCCCGGAAGATCGGATCGAGCGTGGACCAGATCTGGTTGATCAGCTGAAAGTAATCCTCGGGCGGCAACTCGGAACAAATACGCACCGAGTTTTGCAGGTCGGCCACCATCACCGCCAGCGGGGTCAACACCGGCAGACGCTGGCTCAGCAAACTGCGGATGAAGGTGTCGCGCCGTGATATCGATTTCAACAGCTGATCCACGTCCTGCTTGTCGGGCACATAGACAATCAACACACCTTCGCGAAACCCCAGGGCCAGGACCTGGCAGGGACCGACGTCAGGATCAGGATGCATCAGCCCAACAATGTGCTGGATCCGGTTGTCGGGCTCGGGACATTGGTCGTAACAGGTCATCAGCCAGTGCCGCTGCGCATCAGGCAGGTCGCCCAGATTCTGGCTGAAGGTCTGGCGCGGCAAACGGCTTTTGATCAGGCCCAGATGGGCATTGAACAGGTTGGACTGCTCCGGCGCGGGCAGATCGGCCGCCCAGTCAAGCAGGGTCGGCACGATCGAACGATCGACGGCGCGCTCCGGGATCTGGTTGCCGGCAAAGAATTCTTTCTGGGCCAGCGCGTTGAGCCAGATCAGCTGAAACTCGAAGTTGACCATGTAGGCGGCATAGGGAATGTTTTCCACCGAGACCTGGACAGACTCACTGGCCTGGACAGTGGCGCTGCGTTTTTCAACCATCGGGGGCTTGTCAGCCGGTGCGCTGGCGACTGGCGATGGCAGTTGTTGCCGTGGCGGCGGTGGTGCCGTCTGCGTGGCGGGTTCGGGCGCATCGGCCAGCTGGTGCCTGATGTCATCCATGCTGGCACCCTCGCGCTTGAGTTGCTGGATCTGCCGGATGCGTTCCAGCGCCCAATCCGGGAAATAGCCCAGCGTGGTGGGCGCCTCGCCAGGCGCCGCCGCTTGCCGACGCACCTCGGGCCGGGGCAGCAACCCGACCGCAATGTAGTTATTGAGGGTGGCACGCGAGATACCAGTTCCTTCAAGCAGCGCAACGCTAGTTAACATGAGATGGCTCACTGTTTCTTTATTAGACAATTGCAACTATACAGATAGACAGATGAAATGCAAGTGTCCAACATAGACAGTTATTATTTAGACAGTTACTGTTGTCAAGATGCATCAGTTGTCTAATTCATACAGCTGTACAAATCAATGGCGATTGAACCGGCAGTGCTAATTTGTAGGAGGCCCACCGCCGGACCGATAGCTGCTGGAATGCCATAGCGGCGGGGGCGCCGCTCCTACAGGGCGCCTGGTAATTTGTAGGAGGCCCGTCCTCAGGCCGATGGCTTTCTGCCTCAGGCGCGCGGCCGGAAAGCCCTCAGCTGGTCTTCAGGCATGGCATCCAGCACCTCGCAGGCGTAGTCATAACCCTGCTTGGTGATGCTGTCAAAGCGCTGCCACTGCAACATGCCCACGCGCTCCAGCGGCGGGCTGAAGTAGAGGTCGGTCAGCCTGCGTGATTCGCCCTGGCGCGAGTTGCTGTACATGATATTGACATTGAGCAGATAAGCCATGAACGAGGGCAGCTTGTAGCGGCGCTGCTGGCGCGGGCGCAGGCGATCGCGCAACAGCGCCCAGGTGCCCGGTACTTCTTCAAACGTCACGGGCTTGGGCTTGCGCACGCCCAGGTCCATGCCGATCACCTTGCCAACGCCGCGCCGCTTGCGCATGATGCTGACGGGGAAGTTGTTGAAGGTGCCACCGTCAAACAGCAGGTCACCTGCAACCGGGACCGGCGGGAACGCACCGGGGATGGCGGTGCTGGCCAGAAGCGACTGGGTCAGCGGCCCCTCGCTGATCACCTGCTCGCAGGCCTTGGTGTAGTTGCTGGCCACGCAAAAGTAGTTTTTCCAGGTGTCTTCAATGTCCGCCGGGTGACCGAAGATCTGCTCCAGCGCCACCTGCAGAATGCGGCGCATGCGGCGTCCGCGAATCAGCGAAATCAGCGGCAGCAGGTTGAAGTCGCCGGTGGGTTTGTCGGCAAAGGCCGCGCGCGCAATGGGCATCACGCTGGCCAGCGGCTGGTCTGAGGCGACCATGGCCGCCATGATGGCGCCAATGCTGGTGCCGCCGACAAAATCCACCACCAGGCCGCGCTCCAGCAAGGCCTGGTAAAGCCCCAGGTGCGCCAGCCCCTTGGCGCCACCACCGGCAAGCACCAGGCCCACCGCGGTCCGGCTCTGAATGCGCGCCAGCCGCGCCATGTCACTGTCGAGTGCCGGCCGCACGTGCACATGGTCGGCAACAGGCCGGCGCGCCAGCCATTGCCGGGTGCCACTGGGGCAGCGCACGTCAGCCGCGTGCAGCAGCACCAGGATTTGGGCCGCATCACTCTGCCCGCCCCGCTGCATCAGGCAGGCGGCCTCTGAAGCATGCAGCACGGGGGGCTGGCTGGCGTCGGCCAGCAGCAGGATCTCGTCGCTGTGGCGGCTGCAGCGTTGGGTCCAGGCGCTGGCATCGGCATCGCCCACCAGCAGCACAAAATCGTGCGCCAATTCCAGTTGGTCCAGGTACTGGGCGATGCGGCGGTTGGCGGCGTTGTCGGCGTTGTCGGCGTTGTCGGTGACGGCAGTGTGCGTCAGACCAGACTGCTGCAGGGCCGTATCGACACTGGCGGCATCGACCAGGCAGACCTTGCCCATGCGGCCCAACTGGACAGCCAAACGTCGTGCGAAGTCGGCGCCGTCCACCCCTGCCGTGACGGGCAGCAGCGCCATGACCAGCGGCGGCGGCACTGCCGTGCGCGGGCTGGTACTGGTGAGCCGCTTGATCATCTGGCGGGTCAGCGCAATCGACATCTGCGCGCTGCTGGCCAGCAAGCTGGCAAACTCGGACTTGGCCAGGCGCACCAGCACCGAGTTGCGAATGGCCACCACCGTGGCCGTCCGCGGCTCGTCGGTGTACAGGCTCATTTCACCAATCACCTCGCCCCGCCCCATCTCGCGCACCATGTGTTCAGCGCCGTCGTCGCCCAGCACCGAGGCCCGCAGGCGTCCGCTGATCGACAGGTACATGGCGTCGCCTTGTTCGCCCTGGCGCATCAAAGTGTCGCCAGCGGCCAGTTCAACCCACTCAAGGTGGCGCCGCAAAAGCTGCAGGGCCTCGGCATCGACCTCGCCGAGCATGCGTTGCAAATGGTGGATGAGCACCTGCTCGGGGTAGTCGGTCGGCATAGGAATCCAGTCAAGGTTTGGGGGAAACGCCTTAGAACAAGGTGGTCACGCGCACGGTGTCCATGGTGGGTTCGGTACTGACCTGCAGCGAACCATTGCGGGCCAGCCGGATCATCTTGTCGTTGTCGGGTAGGATTTCGGCGAGGAAACCGCGCACACCGCGCGCCTTGGCGTGGCGAACCATGCACGCCTGCAGGCTGGACCCCAGGCCGCAGCCCTGCCAGTCCGGGTGCACCATGAAGGCGGTTTCCGCGAGGTTGGTGGACGGGTCGACAAAATAACAGCCCTGGGCCACGATCTGCGCGTTTTCGCGGCTACCGATGGCCGCGACAAACGCCACCTCGGACTCAAAATTGAGGTTGCACAGGCGCTGCACCTCTTTAGCAGACAGGCCACGCACCTTGCGGAAAAAGCGGGTGTAGACGTCCTGCTCGGGCAAGCAATGAAACAGCGCGCGAATCGCCTCCCCGTCCGACGAGGTGGCCGGACGCAGCAACACCTGCCTTTTGTCGCGCAGCAGCACGCCCTGCTCTTCTTCCACCGGATAGGCCCGCATGTTGTGCAGGGTTTGCCCCGGCGGCAGGTAGCCCAGCGCCTGGGCCTGCGCGAACAGCTCGGCCCGGAACCGGGGATGCGCCACTTCAATCAGCGCCACCGCGCGTTCGCGGATGGACTTGCCAAACAGGTAGGCAATACCGAATTCGGTGATCACGTAGTGCACCGCCGTACGCGGCAGGCTGGCGCCCTCCCCTGGCTGCAGCATGGCCCGGATGCGCGAGGTTTCGCCATCGTCTTCGGTCGAGGTCAGACAAATGATGGGCTTGCCGCCTTCGGACAAGGAAGCCCCTTCGAGAAATTCCATCTGGGCGGCCATGCCGCTGTAGTAATCGCCCTGCAGCTGATCCACGCACACCTGTCCGGTGAGGTCGATGGCGAAGGCCTGGGTAACCGACACCATGCGGTGCTGCGCGGCAATGGTGGCGCTGTGGCAAACCGCCTCGATCGGCTGGAACGAAAACAGCGGGTTGCGGTCGATCAGGTCATACAGCCGGCGCGAACCCATGGCAAAGCTGGTCACGATCTTGCCGACCTGGCGGCTTTTGCGCTTGCCGGTCAGGATGCCGCGCTCCAGCAGCGGAATGATGGCGTCGGTCACCACGTCGGAGTGGATGCCGAGGTCCTTGCGGTCGGCGAGGTATTTGAGCGCTTCGTTGGTGATGCGGCCGAGCCCGATTTGCAGCGTGGAGCCGTCTTCGATGATGCCGCTGATGTAGCGCGCAATCTGCTCCATGGCCTGCTCGGACGCCGGCGGATGCACAAACTCGACGACCGGGGTGTCGACCAGCACCAGATGGTGGATCTGGCTGATATGCAGGGTCGAGTCACCCATGGAACGCGGCATGGCCGGGTTCACTTCGGCAATCACCAGCCGGGCCCTGGCCACGGCAGCGGGGATCACATCCACCGAAATGCCCAGGCTGACATAACCGAACTCGTCGGGCAAGGACACCTGGATCAGCGCGACATCGACCGCAATACGGCCAATCGCCATCAGGCCCGGCACCCGGGCAATCGACATCGGCACATACTCGGCCAGCCCCTGCCTGACGGCAGCGCGCATGTCCTGGCCGACAAAAAAAGTACGGTGCCGGTAGTGGGAGGTGCATTGGCCCTGCGCATCGTGCGGCACCGCATGGTCGGTCAGGAAGTGCACCAGCTCCACGTCCGAGGGCCGCGGTTTGCAGGCTTCCAGCGCCGCCACCAGCGCACGCGGTGTGGCGCAGGCGGTGCCCACAAACACATGATCGCCATCACGCACCTGCAACAGCGCCTGCCCGGCGCTGGTGAGCTTGTCAGCATGTGCTTGCAGGGTGTCCGGCAAGTCGGGTTGTGCCACTTGCGCCGGCCCACCCAGACGGGCACGCAAACCCTTGCCCAGGCGGGACATGAGACTGTCAGCAGGTTGATCCATGGAACATATTGGATAGGCACCCTGGCAAATGGGCTGCAGTTAAAACGGGGGTTGTCTGACCACTGTATCGAATCATCTTACCTGATCCAGGTCAAACAATCATTGCCAGATCACCGGCTGACCGGAGTCTTCCCAGCGGGTGTAATTGGCTGAATAGATGTCTTCGATACGGTTTCTCTTCACCTTGAAGGTGGGCGTCACAATGTCGTTCTCGATGGTCCACGCGGTGCTGGCGACCACCAGGCACTGGAGCTGTTCATGCGGGTCGAGGCTGGCATTGATGGTTTTCAGGTGTTGCCCCAGCGCTGCTTCGACCAGGCCGCGCTTGGCGGGGTCTGCGGCACGCGCCACCGCTTCGGCATTGAGCATCACAATGCCCAGCGGCTGCCCCAGATTGGCCCCGGTCACCACACAGGCCTCCACCAATTCGTGCATCACCAGCTTGTCTTCGATGGGCGCGGGCGCCACGTATTTACCCTTGCTGGTTTTGAACAGATCCTTGACGCGCCCGGTGATGTGCAAGTTACCCTGCGCATCGATGTGACCCTTGTCACCGGTGTGCAGCCAGCCGTCGGCGGTAAAAGCTTCACGGGTCAGTTCAGGCTCTTTGTAGTAGCCTTGCATCACGGCCGGGCTGCGCATCTGAATCTCGCCGGTGGCCGCGTCAATGCGAACATCCACACCGGCATAAGGTGGGCCGACGGTGCCTTCCTGATTTTGGCCAAGCAGCGTGAGGTTGGAGACCGCCAGGTTTTCGGTCATGCCATAACCTTCGTTGATGGGCAGGCCCAGCTTGCGGTACCAGGCCAGCAACGGCACCGGCATAGGCGCGGCACCGCCGGCGGCAAAGCGGCATTGGTCCAGCCCCAGCGCTTTTTTCACCTTGCGGCGTACCAGGCCGCCAATGAGCGGGATGGCCAGCAGCCGGTTGAGCTTGGCGGGTGGTAATTTGTGGTGCACGCCCTGCTGGAACTTGACCCAAAGCCGTGGCACCGAAAAGAAAATGGTCGGCCGCGCACGCTGCAGATCCTTGGCAAAGGTGTCGAGCGATTCGGCAAAGAAAACATGCATGCCGGTGGCCAGCCAGCCATGCTCAACCAGCGCGCGCTCGACCACATGGGCCAGGGGCAGATAGGACAGCATGCGGTCTTCCTGCGTCATCTTCACACTGTCGACACCGCGACCGATGGCCCAGGCGAAATTGCCAAAACTGTGCATCACGCCTTTGGGTTGGCCCGTGGTGCCCGAGGTGTAGATCAGCGTGGCAAGTTCATCAGCATCGCGCACCACCTCACCGTTGAGAGGGGTGTTACGGGCGATGATGGCATCCCAGCCCTCAAAACGCCTGATGGCATCTGCCGGCGAAAGTGGGTAGCTGATGCAGGGCATGTCGGCAGGCAAGCCAGGCATCATGCGCTCCCAGTCATCGAGTTTGCCGACAAAACAGGCCTGTGCTTCGCTGTGCGACAAAATATGCCGCACCGTGCCATGTGCCAACGTGGGGTACAGGGGTACCGACACGTAGCCGGCCATCCAGATCGCCAGATCGCTCATCAACCACCAGGCACAGTTCTTGGACAGAATGGCTACCTTTGAGCCTGGCGCCCAGCCCTGGGCCTGAAGGTGGGTTGCCATGCGCCGGACTTCATCGCCCACTTGAGCCCAGGTGAAGTCCCGGATGACACCGCCGCCCATCGGCTGGGTCAACGCAATCCGATCAGGTGCCGTCCTTTCCCAAAAATACAGGCGTTGCAAAGCCAGCAAATCAGATGAAACCGGGTTCATGGTCGTTGTCTCCGTCGCGGTTGGTGTTGCGCTCCCAATGGAGTTCACTGCGCCCAGTATAGGCAGACCACCTTGATTTGTGAACCCTCCCAACCGTCAAAACCGCCCTACTACCCTTGCAGGGTTTTCTGAAAGAATGCCAGTGTGCGCTGCCAGGCCAATTTGGCACTGGCGGCATCAAGTTCGGGCAGGCGCCTACGGCAAAATTTTGCGCCCCCGCCAAAAAACCGCGCCGGTCAATGGCGCCATGAACGCAGGCATCAAACAGGATTCACACACCCCAAACGACATCCTTGCCCACCTGCGCGCTGGTTCTAAGTAAATCGATGAAGGGCGCTGCACGTTGACGCAACATGATGCTGTCGCCTTCGACTTCAATTTGAAGGCCAGGGTTGGCACGACGACGGGCTTCAACCTCCTCGTGAAGCACAATGGCTGATTCCAGTGCGGCAATGGCGGCAGGAATCTGGGCCACGGTAATGATGCCCTGCGCTGAGGGCTCTTTGCCAATAATGGTGAGCATTTGCTCCCCATTGGACTGGAGCATGATGACGTCTGCGGCAGCTTGGGACTTGAATTTATAGATCATGATGATCGCTCCAAAAGTTGATTTGTGTGAACCCTGCTATTCATTATGTTACGCAGGTTAGACCACGTTGGCGGCTTCTTGATTGATAAAAATCAGTGCCACTGCCGTGCGCCACTTCCGCAGCCCTGCCCGGTGCAGGCGGCAGCGCGGTCTACGCTACCGCGAAGCCGATCGATGCGACAAAAATGTCAGATTCAGCAGAAATGCGTCAGCGCAGTTGACAAAAATGATCAGATCCAGATGTTTGGATCGATCAAATTCATCTAAAAACTTCAATTATTGATAACAAAGCACTTGGCACAATAACTGCTTTAATTGCTGTCTCGTTCCGTTGTTTCATTTTTTAAGGAGTTCCTCATGAAACGTTCCATGCGTACAGTACAAAAGGGTTTTACCCTGATCGAGTTGATGATCGTTGTGGCGATCATTGGTATTCTGGCTGCCGTGGCGCTGCCGGCTTATCAGGATTACACGGTGAAGTCCAAAGTCTCCGAGGCTGTGAGCTTGTCTTCGCCGGCACGGACGTCTTTGGGTGTTGCCTGCAGTGAAGCCACATTGGCCTCCGGTATTACTCATGCGTCATTAGGTCTGCCTGATGCAGCGGACATTAAAGGAAAATACACAAAGCAAGTACTCGCTGCGGCTACATCAGCTTCTGAAGCGACGGTGACCATTCAAATGTTAGCTATTGGTAGCGCGATAACTGACGGACAAGACATTGTTTATAAGGGAACTTGTGGTGTGGCGGGTATGACTTGGGAGATTGACGCAGGAGCTTCTGAAGTAGCCGACAAGTACCTGCCCAAGGTTTGATGCGATTGACTGAAGCCTGATTTGATTCCCCACTGCTGACTTCCTTGTGTGGGGTCAGTGTAGAGAATTCCGACATAAGGCACCCCTTTGAGGGTGCCTTTTTTTGTGCGTCAATACTTAAGAATGGCTTGAGCTGATGAAAACCGATAAGCCGATCATGTCATCTTTTTGGCTGGTTGCATGGTCATGCACGCTAGCCCTGGGCTGGTTACTCCCAAACCATTATCACCCTTGGTTATCTTTTCATTCTGACGCATGGGTCGCGCTGTCGGCGTCATTGGCTTCGTTCGCTGTCATTTGGCGTGCACGTCAACCTCTTGCATGGCATCGCATCACCATCCTGGTTGCGCTGCTGCTGTGTCTGATCTGGCTACAACATTTTCTCGGCCTGATACCCATCATGGGGAGCGCCTGGATATCGTCGGCATATTTGATTGGCCTATTGCTGGCGATGCTGACGAGTGCGCATTGGGAAGCACGTTCCCCAGCCCAGCTTGGTGATGGGCTGTTCCTGGCGATTGGCATCGCCGCCTTGGTGTCGGTGAGTTTGCAGATGCAACAAATGTTGCAATTGGTGGGTCTCACCTCGGTGTCGTCGCTCGGGCCGCAACTCCAGCAATCTCTGCAACTCGATGGACTGGGCCTCTGGATCATGGGCAGTAACACAGATCGCCCACACGCCAACCTGGGCCAGCCCAATCAGTTAGCCACCTTGTTGTTATGGGGGGTGCTGGCTGCCGCATGGGGCCTTATAAGAAAACGCATCGGCGGCACGATCGCGCTGCTCATGATGCTATTTCTTTTGTTGGGTATCGCTTTGACCAGCTCGCGCACCGCCTGGGTTGGGGTGGCTTTGTTGGTTGGAGCGGCGTGGTGGTGGCGACAGTTGTGGCGCAACGCACGCTGGCCCTGGGTCGCCACGGGCTTGGGCTTGTATTTTGTCGTTTGTGTTGTGGGCGTGAACTGGATGCGCCAAATATGGCTGGGCACGTCACAGATGGATATTGACCATTTGATTCGGCTCAGTGGTGAAATTCGTCCACTTGCGTGGTCGATTTTTCTGGATGCGGCCTGGCAGCGGCCATGGTTCGGCTACGGCTGGAACCAGACTGCGCTGGCGCAAATGGCAGTGGCAAGTGAGCATCCACCGTTGCATGTTGTGTTTACTTATGGGCACAACCTGTTTCTTGATCTGGTGCTGTGGTGCGGCGTTCCGCTGGGTTTGCTGATATCGGCTTCGCTGATCGGGTGGTTCTGGAAACGGCTTCGCGCGATTCAGAGCGCGGAAAATGCCGTGCTTTGGCTTGTTTTACTGGTCGTGGCTAACCACGCCATGTTCGAGTTGCCTTTGTACTATGCCTATTTTTTGCTGCCCGCCGGTTTGGTGATGGGGTCGTTGCATACGCGACTGGGTGTGTCGCCCATTGTGTCGATGGGACGCAGGGCTTTTCTGGCACTGTGGTTTGCAATGACGACACTTTTGGCACTCATCATTCGTGATTACACCCGTGTCGAGCCAAGCTATCAGACCCTGCGTCTGGAGTGGTCGCGCATCAAAATGACCTTGCCGGTAGGGCCGCCAGACGTATTGCTCTTGACCCAGTGGCATGACTACATCAAGTATGCAAGGATCGAACCCACAGCGGGTTTGAGTGCTGCAGAATTGAATTGGATGCGCAACGTCACAGGCTTGTACCCCAACCCCATTCTCATGCACAAATTTGCAATCACTTTGGCGCTGAACCAACGTCCCGATGAAGCCCGGTTATGGCTGAAAACGCTGTGCAAGGTGGCACCTGACTCCGAATGTCTTATTGCAGAGAAGTTATGGGCCAGACAGTCTTTAAAGTATCCCGAAATCGCCGCAATTCCCTGGCCAATCAAGAAAACCGATCTCGCCCCTTAACTCCCCGTGCACGAGCCATGCGCAATCTCCGTGGCCGAGGGTCTCGTCAGCCAATTAATAGGAAGTCGCTGACCGCGCCGCCTGATCGTAGCGCCCTGAAATGATGCGCAGCAGTTCAGAGAATTCACCAAGCTGGCGGTTTTCCTCTGCTGTTCCGGAAAAGCCCGGCATGAGGCACGCCTCCCGCACTTCCCGGTAGCGCATGCACAACGCGGCACCCGCCTCGGTGGTGGAGAAGAACACCTCTTTGCCCTTCTTCTGGCTGCGCACATAGCCTGCATTCACCAGCTTCTTGAGCGAGTAAGACACCACATGCGTGTCTTCAATATTCAGCACGAAGCAAATATCCGCCAGGCGCTTTTCCATGCCGCGGTGGTTGGTGTGGTGCAGTACCAGCACATCGATGCTCGCCATGTCCTTCACCCCTGCGGCGCCCATGCAGCGGGTGATCCACCGGTTGAACGCATGGGTGGCAATGATGAGTCCAAACTCGAATTCGGATAGTTCTGGCGACTTTTCAGACACCAAATGCGCAGACGTCACGATCCGTTGCGGACCGCTGGTCTTCACAGGATCGGAGGAGGATTTTTGCATCATTGTTTACATCAGTTCTTGAAAAACATACCATGGAAGGGCTATCGGACCGTTATTTCATGATAACAACATTGGCAATTCGGGTAAACGATGATGTCATAACGTAGATAAATTGTTAACATTTTGCTGTTGTAAATGATTTAGCAACGCAAACTGGCTTCTCTTGGTCGCCTTTTCTTTTCTTCAAGGAGTACACCATGGTCTATGTCAAACAGTGGGCAGCAGCAGGGATGACGGCAGCCCTTTTATCTCTCGCCAACCCGGTAATGGCCCAACAGAAGTGGGACATGCCCACTGGCTACCCGGCATCCAACTTTCACACCGAAAACATTCAACAGTTTGCAAAAGACGTTGATCAGGCGACTGCAGGCAAACTGAAGATCACGGTGCACGATGGCGGCTCGCTCTTCAAGGCCAACGAAATCAAGCGTGCCGTACAAGGCGGGCAGGCACAGCTGGGCGAAATCATCATTTCCGGCTACTCCAACGAGAACCCGTTATTTGGTCTGGACTCGATTCCTTTCCTCGCCACCAGCTATGCTGAGGCCCAAAAACTCTGGAAAGTCTCACAGGCACCGACAGAGGCTGCTCTGGCCAAGCAGGGCATGAAAGTGCTGTATGCGGTGGCATGGCCGCCCCAGGGCATTTTCAGCGCCAAACCAATTCAGTCCACCGCAGATCTCAAAGGCGTGAAATGGCGTGCCTACAACCCGAATACCAGCCGCATCGCACAACTCGTGGGCGCACAGCCGGTCACCGTGCAAGCGGCAGAGTTGACACAAGCCTTGGCCACGGGCGCGGTCACCACCTTCATGACATCGGGTGCCACCGGTTACGACAGCAAGGTGTGGGAGCAGGTCAAGTACTACTACGACGTGAGCGCGTGGTTGCCCAAAAACCTCGTGCTGGTGTCGCAAAAAGCATTTGACAGCCTGGATCAACCCACCAAAGCCGCTTTGACCAAGGCAGCCGAGGCGGCGGAAGCGCGTGGCTGGAAAGTCAGTGCCGAGAAAAACACCTGGTACCTGGAACAACTGCGCAAGAACGGCATGACGGTCGATGCAGGCAGCCCGGCACTGCGTGCCGAACTCAAGAAGATTGGCGAAACCATGGTGGCGGACTGGGTGAAGCAGACCGGTAGCGATGGCCAGGCCATCATCGACGCCTTCCGCAAGTGATCGCCTCAAGCCGATGAATACGCCCCCATTCGGGGGCAAGCTACTTTGAAAGGAAAGCCATGCGCCAATTTTTGGATCGCGTTTTCAACGCTGTGGGATACCTCGCCGGGATATTCATGGTGGGTACCCTGTTGGCCGTCTTGACCAGCATTGCGGGCCGCCTGGTCCCTGCCCTGGATCTCCCCGGCGCCGATGCTTACGCCGGGTACTGCATGGCCTGCTCTGCCTTTCTCGCGCTGGCGCCCACATTGCGCCGCGGCGAACACATCCGTGTCACCTTATTGCTCAACCTGTTGCCGCATACCCCCCGGAAAACCCTGGACATCCTGTGCCATGTCGTCGCCATTGGCATTGCTGGGGCGCTGGCGTGGTACTCCGTCCGGCTGGTGGCGCAGTCGCGTGAGTTTTTTGATATCTCCACGGGTCTGGATGCCACACCTTTGTGGATTCCCCAACTCGGCATGGCCTTGGGCACCTCGCTGCTGGTGTTGGCCTTTGCAGGCGATCTGATCCTTTTATTGCGCGGCGAAGCATTGCGCGACGAATCTTCTGATAACGAACCCGTGCGCGTGGAATAAGGACACATCATGGATTTAACAATTACCGCATTGCTGATTGCAGCACTCTTCCTCATGCTCGGTAGCGGAGTTTGGGTTGGTCTGGCGCTGACCGGCGTCGCGTGGATTGGCATGGAATTGTTCACCAGCCGGGCCGTGGGCGATGCCATGGCGGTGACGATCTGGGGATCTTCGTCGTCATGGACCCTGACCGCCCTACCCCTCTTCATCTGGATGGGCGAAATTCTGTTCCGTACCAAACTGTCAGAAGACATGTTCAAGGGTCTGGCGCCCTGGCTGGAGCGTTTGCCCGGTCGTCTGCTGCACACCAACATCATTGGCTGCACCATTTTTGCGGCCGTGTCCGGCTCCTCTGCTGCCACCTGCGCCACCATCGGCAAGATGACCCTGCCCGAGTTGGCCAAGCGTGGCTACCCAGAGCACATGGCACTGGGCACGCTGGCTGGGGCTGGCACCCTGGGCCTGATGATCCCGCCCTCCATCATCATGATCGTCTACGGTGTGGCGGCCAACGTGTCGATCGCCCAGCTGTTCATCGCCGGCGTGATGCCGGGCCTGCTGCTGGCCAGCCTGTTCATGGGCTACACCATGGTGTGGGCATTGCTGAATCCAGGAAAAATCCCACCGGCTGGCCCCGCCATGTCCTTCGTTGCCAAGCTCAAGGAATCGCGCAATCTGTTGCCGGTGGTGGCGCTGATTGGTGCCGTACTGGGCTCCGTCTACAGCGGTATTGCCACGGCCACCGAGTCGGCGGCGCTGGGTGTGGTCGGCGCGCTGATCATTGCCGCGGTGCAAGGCGAGTTGCGCTGGCGCCAGTTCCGCGACAGCCTGCTGGGCGCCACGCGCTTGTACTGCATGATTGCGCTGATCCTGGCCGGTGCCGCCTTTCTGACCCTGTCCATGGGTTACATGGGCTTGCCACGCCAATTGGCCGGGTGGATCAGCGGGCTGGGCTTGTCGCAGTTTCAGTTGATCGCTGCCTTGATGGTCTTTTTCATAGTGCTGGGCTGCTTCCTGGATGGCATCTCGATCGTGGTGCTCACCATGGGCGTGCTGTTACCCACCATCGAAAAGGCCGGCATTGACCTCGTTTGGTTCGGGATTTTTGTGGTGATGGTGGTGGAAATGGCTCAGATCACGCCGCCGGTGGGCTTCAACCTGTTCGTGCTGCAAGGCATGACCAAAAAGGAAATCACCTACCTCGCCAGGCATGCGATGCCGATGTTTTTGCTGATGGTGTTTGCGGTACTGCTCATCTATTTTGTTCCCGGCATCGTCACCTGGATGCCGGCCCAGATGGCGGGGTGATCCATGGAGACTCTGAACCAACAGGTGCCGCGTTTGCTGGCACTGGGTGATGGTGCGTGGACACTGGAGTTCGGCAACGAGATCAGCGCATCCATCAATGCGCGTGTGACCGGCCTGGCTGATCGAGTCAACCGGGTGCGCCATGAACTGCCCTTGCTCGCCAGCGTCACCGACGTGGTGCCCACTTACCGCTCACTCACCGTGCATTTCGACCCCAGTGATTCGCACGCCGATGAATTGGGCGCATGGCTACTGGCCTTGGGACGCGCCGGCCACACGGACGAACGCAAAGGCCGGCAGTGGTGCCTTCCGGTCTGCTTTGACGAAGACTTTGCACCTGATCTGCCGACCCTGGCGGCCGCCAAAGAACTGACCGCAGACCAGGTGATAGAACGTCTCCTGGCAGCAGAGTTCCGGGTCTACCTGATCGGCTTCTTGCCGGGCTTTCCCTACATGGGTGGCTTGCCTGCCGAGTTGTCCATGCCCCGCCTGGCCAGCCCGCGGCAACGGGTGCCCAAGAACTCGCTCGCCGTGGCCGGAGAAATGTGCTCTGTTTATCCGTGGGAAAGCCCCGGTGGCTGGAACCTGTTGGGACGAACCCCGGTGCAATTGTTTGACCTCCAGCATGCCGAGCAACCGGCCATGCTGGCGGCGGGCGACCGGGTTCGCTGGTACGCCATACAGCGCGATGAATACGAACGTCTGCTGGCACTGAGCCAGAGCAGTGGTTTGCCGCGTGAGACCTTTCTGCAGCAGGAGGACGTGACATGCCAGGCATGATCGAAGTGCTGCAACCCGGCTTTGGCACCACCATCCAGGACCGTGGCCGACTCGGCCACCGCCACCAAGGCATCCCGCAGTCGGGCTGGCTTGATGGTCCGCTGGCGCAGGCTGCCAATGCCCTGGTCGGCAACAGCAGCGGTGATGCGGTGCTGGAGCTTCGTGGCCAGGGGACACAGCTGCGTGTCAAAGCAGGCCCCGTGCGGGTGGCACTGGCTGGAAGCATCAAGGCGCAATGTCTGCGCGCAGACGGTCAGAGCGTGCCACTGCCCGCGTGGCAGAGCATCACTTTGCAAACGGGTGACCACCTGCAACTTGGCGCTGCCGAAAGTGGTTGTGCTTATTTGGCCGTATCGGGGGGGTGTCTGTTGCCGATGCAAATGGGCAGCCGATCCAGCTACTGGCGCGCTGGCCTGGCCGGCATATTGGGACGCGCGTTGCAACCTGGCGACATGCTGCCCTGCAACACCTGGACAGCGCCAGAACCCAAAGAGTGGCGCACGCCCGGCGCATGGTTGCCCGCCGGCGGCCCTATTCGCGTGCTGCTGGGGCCCCAGCAGGACCATTTCCAGGACCGTGCGATCGAGGCATTTCTCAACAATGCGTGGGAGGCCACCGCCGAACAAGACCGCATGGGTTTGCGGCTGCGCGGAACAGCCCTGGCCCATCGCTCGCCTTCGGCGGCAGACATTGTTTCCGACGCTGTCACCCCCGGTGCCATCCAGGTACCTGCGAATGGGCAGCCGATTGTGTTGCTGGCAGACAGCCAGACCGTCGGTGGTTATCCAAAAATCGCCACCGTCATCACGGCCGATCTGCCGCGACTGGCGCACCTGAAACCCGGCACACGCCTGCAATTCGAGGCGGTGAGCAGCGCACAGGCACGGCAAGCACTGCAAGACCAAAAAACCGGCTGGATGCAATGGCTGGCAAGCCGGGAAACCTTTTTGCCGGCTGGCTTCATCGACGAGACTGCGCTTTACAACAACAACTTGATCAGCGGCGTTTTGCACGCTGAATGGTGAACCGGGATATTGAGATGACAACTTCTTTCATCAACCTCAACGCTGACCTGGGCGAGGGATTCGGTGCCTGGCAGATGGGCGACGATGGCGCCCTGCTGGGAATCATCAACAGTGCCAATGTGGCTTGTGGTTTCCATGCCGGTGACCCCGCCATCATGCGCGACACGGTACGCCAGGCTTTTGCCCAAGGCGTGAGCGTCGGCGCGCACCCCTCGTTTCCAGACCTGCAGGGCTTCGGACGACGCGCCATGCAAATGTCACCCAAAGACCTTGAAGCCAACATCCTCTACCAGGTCGGCGCGCTGCAAGCCATGGCGGCGGCAGAGGGCGGGCGGGTCACCCACGTCAAGCCCCATGGTGCCCTGAACAACATCGCCTGCGTCGATGTGGCCGTGGCAGAAAGCGTGGTGCGCGCAGTGCAAAGCCTGAACCAAGGACTCATTCTTCTGGCACCCGCACATTCCGCGCTGGTCCGGGCTGCCGAGGCCGCAGGCCTGCCGGTGCGCTACGAGGTGTTTGCCGACCGCGCTTACCTGGACGATGGCCAGTTGATGCCTCGCTCGCGCCCAGGTGCCGTGCTGCACGATGCTCAGGCCTGTGTGGCACATGTGCTTCGCATGCTGCGCGAAAAAGCGATTGTGACGGCCACGGGTGGCTTCTTGCCCACCCGGATTGACAGCATTTGTGTGCACGGTGACGGACCGGATGCGGTACACACTGCCCGCCTGATTCGCCAGGCTCTGGCGTCAGAGGGCTACACGCTGGTTCCACTTGATCGCCTGACGTGACCGTTGAAACCTGACCCAGCAGATTCCTCAGTCACCGCCCGCCTGACAATTTGCGCCAGAATCGCCAGTGATAGCTTACGCACATCCCCCACCCCCACAGCAAAAAGCCCGAACCGGTGAGGGCTCGGGCTTTGCGGGGTAGCGAAGACACTTGCTCTACTTGCGTGCCGGCGGCACATCCGTGCAACTGCCGTGCGCAATCTCGGCCGCCATGCCGATGCTCTCGCCCAGCGTCGGGTGCGGGTGGATCGTCTTGCCGATGTCCACCGCGTCAGCGCCCATTTCAATGGCCAGCGCAATCTCGCCGATCATGTCACCCGCGTGGGTACCGACCATGCCACCGCCCAGGATCTTGCCGTGGCCATGCGCTTCGGGGGAGTCATCAAACAGCAGCTTGGTGACGCCTTCGTCGCGGCCATTGGCAATGGCACGCCCCGAGGCATTCCACGGGAACAGGCCCTTCTTGACCTTGATGCCCTGCGCCTTGGCCTGGTCTTCGGTGAGGCCGACCCAGGCCACTTCGGGGTCGGTGTAGGCCACGCTTGGAATCACGCGGGCGTTGAAAGCGGCAGCTGCCAGTTCCTTGTTGCCCTGCAGTTCACCGGCAATCACTTCGGCCGCCACATGCGCTTCGTGAACGGCCTTGTGCGCCAGCATGGGCTGGCCGACGATGTCACCGATGGCGAAGATATGCGGCACGTTGGTGCGCATCTGGATGTCGACGTTGATGAAGCCGCGGTCGGTCACGGCCACGCCGGCCTTGTCGGCGGCGATCTTCTTGCCATTGGGCGTGCGGCCCACGGCTTGCAGCACCAGGTCGTAGACCTGCGGTGCGGGGGCGGTGCCGCCCTCCTCCGCAGGCGCAAACGTCACCTCGATGCCTTCAGGCAAAGCGCGTGCCGACACCGTCTTGGTCTTGAGCATGATGTTGTCGAAGCGCTTGGCGTTCATCTTCTGCCAGATCTTGACCAGGTCGCGGTCGGCGCCCTGCATCAGGCCGTCGAGCATTTCAACCACGTCCAGGCGCGCGCCGAGCGTGCTGTAGACCGTGCCCATTTCCAGGCCGATGATGCCGCCGCCCAGGATCAGCATGCGCTTGGGCACTTCCTTGAGCGCCAAAGCGCCAGTGCTGTCCACCACGCGCGGATCGTCAGGCATGAAGGGCAGGCGCACGGCCTGGCTGCCGGCGGCGATGATGGCTTTCTTGAACGCGATGGTTTGGGTTTTACCGGTTTTCTCTTGTGAGCTTCCCGTGGTTTCCTCGACCTGCACATGGTTGGCTCCCACAAAGGCGCCGTAGCCGCGCACGATGGTGACCTTGCGCATCTTGGCCATGGCGGCGAGGCCACCGGTCAGCTTGCTGATGACCTTTTCCTTGTGGCCGCGTAGCGTGTCCACATTGACCTTGGGCGCACCAAAGTCAACGCCAAGCGCCGCCATGTGGCTTACTTCGTCGATCACGGCGGCCACATGCAGCAACGCCTTGCTTGGGATGCAACCCACATTGAGGCAAACGCCACCCAGCGTGGTGTAGCGCTCAACCAAGATGACCTTGAGCCCCAGGTCGGCAGCGCGGAACGCGGCTGAATACCCCCCCGGGCCGGCGCCGAGCACCAGCAAGTCGCAGTCGAGGTCGGCACTGCCAGCAAAACTGGCCGCCGTGGGCGCGTTGACGGGAACGGCAGCGGGTGCCGCTGCTTGTGGTGCGGCTGGCGCGGCGGCCGGTGCAGGCGCGGCCTGGCTTGTCGGCACCGCAGCGGCGTCAGAGGACTCCAGCACCAGCAGCAGCGAGCCTTCGGAAACCTTGTCGCCCAGTGCCACTTTGAGTTCCTTGACCACGCCGGCGTGGCTGCAGGGGATTTCCATGGACGCCTTGTCGGACTCCACGGTGATCAGGCTTTGCTCGGCCTTGACGGTGTCGCCGGGCTTGACCAGCAGTTCAATGACGGTGACTTCAGCGAAGTCGCCAATGTCGGGGACCTTGATGTCGATGAGTGCCATGTTGGTTTCCAATAAATGAGATTGAAGGTTCGCCGAAAAAAAAGCTCTCTTGACTTCGTAGGAGTCGCGCCCTCGCGACGAAGGCTGTTTTGAATACCTTCGCGGCGGGGCGCCACTCCTACAGGTGCGTCAGCCTTTTAGAGCAGCACGCGACGGAAATCCCCCAGGATCTGGCCCAGGTACACGTTAAAACGGGCCGCAGCAGCACCGTCGATCACGCGGTGATCCCAGGTCAGGCTGAGCGGCAGCATCAGGCGCGGCTGGAAGGCCTTGCCGTCCCACACCGGCTCAATGGTGGAGCGGCAGACGCCCAGAATGGCGACCTCGGGCGCATTGATGATGGGCGTGAAATAACGCCCGCCAATGCCACCGAGGCTGCTGATGGTGAAGCTGGCACCCGACATTTCGGCCGGACTCAGTTTGCCGTCACGCGCCTTCTTGGCGAGTTCACCCATCTCGGTGCTGATCTGGAAAATGCCTTTTTTGTCGGCATCCTTGATCACCGGCACCATCAGGCCGTTGGGCGTGTCGGCGGCGAAACCGATGTGGAAATACTGCTTGTAGATCAGCGCATCGCCGTCCAGGCTGCTGTTGAACTCGGGGTATTTCTTGAGCGCGGCGACGCAGGCCTTGATCAGGAATGCGAGCATGGTGACCTTGACGCCGCTCTTCTCGTTTTCCTTGTTGGTGGAAACGCGGAACGCCTCCAGGTCGGTGATGTCGCAGTCGTCATGGTTGGTGACGGCCGGGATCATGATGGCGTTGCGCAGCAGGTTGGCACCGCTGATCTTCTTGATGCGCGACATTTCCTTGCGCTCTACCGGGCCGAACTTGGTGAAGTCGACTTTGGGCCACGGGATCAGGCCGAGCTCGGAGCCCCCACCGCCGGCGGCTGGCTTGGCCGCCTGCTGGGCCGAAATGGCCAGGGTTTGCACCGCACCGCTCATGACCGAGCGGGTGAAGGCCTGCACGTCGGCGTCGGTGATGCGGCCCTTCAGGCCACTGCCCTTGACTTCGTTCAGCGGCACGCCCAGCTGGCGGGCGAACTTGCGCACCGAGGGTGAGGCATGCGGCAGACCGAGTGCCGGCGTCGCGGTGGGAACGTGGGCCGGTGCGGCCACTGCGGCTGGAACAGCAGCAGCTTGGGCCGGTGCCGCTGCAACCACTGCCGGGGCGGCAGGTGCAGATGCAGATGCCACGGCAGCAGTGGGAGCCGTTCCCTCCAGAATCGCCAGCAGGTCGCCAATATTGACCTTGTCGCCCATCTTGACCTTGAGGTCCTTGATGACACCGGCTGCGCTCGAAGGGATTTCCATCGAGGCCTTGTCCGACTCGACGGTGATCAGGCTTTGCTCAAGTCTGACGCTGTCACCCGCCTTGACCATGATCTCGATCACGGTCACGTCCTTGAAGTCGCCAATGTCGGGCACGCGCACCTCGACCGGGCCGCTCGCCACAGCGGGTGCTGCGGCAGCGGGTGCCGGCGCTGCGGCTGGAGGTGCCACTGCGGCGGGTGCTGCTGGCGCAGACACTGCCGGTGCGGGCGCTTCGCCGGCCACTTCGAGCATCAGTATGAGTGAGCCCTTTTTCACCTTGTCGCCCAAAGCGACCTTGAGTTCCTTGACCACGCCGGCGTGGCTTGACGGGATTTCCATGGAAGCCTTGTCGGACTCCACGGTGATCAGGCTTTGCTCGGCCCGGACAGCGTCGCCGGGTTTGACCATCAATTCAATAACGGCTACTTCATCAAAGTCCCCAATGTCCGGGACTGTCACTTCTATGGTTGCCATGTTGGTGTCTCCAAATGTGTTTTTGCCACTGCGAGCGCAGCGCGGCAGTCCAGGGTTTCATGGATTGCCGCGTCGCTGCACGCCTCGCAATGACGGTGGTTACGCGTAAAGTGGATTGACCTTGTCGGTATTGATGCCGTATTTGGCAATGGCCTCGGCCACTTTGGCGACTGGCAGCTTGCCGTCTTCGCTGAGCGCCTTGAGAGCCGCAACCACAATGTAGTGGCGGTTGATCTCGAAGTGTTCGCGCAACTTGGAGCGGAAGTCACTGCGGCCGTAACCGTCGGTGCCCAGCACCTTGTAAGTGCGATCCTTGGGAATGAAAGAACGGATCTGCTCGGCATAGGACTTCATGTAGTCGGTCGATGCGACCACCGGGCCGTCATGACCGGCAAGTTGCTGCGCCACAAACGACACTTTCGGCTCGGCTGTGGGGTGCAGCAGGTTGTCGCGTTCGCAGGCCTGGCCGTCGCGCGCCAGCTCGTTGAAGCTGGGGCAGCTCCAGACATCGGCAGACACGCCCCAGTCCTGGGCCAGCAGTTGCTGTGCAAAAAAGCTCTCGCGCAGGATGGTGCCCGAACCCAGCAACTGGACGCGCGGTCCGCTGGCCCCCGCATCCCCGGGCCTGCTCAGGTACATGCCCTTGATGATCTGTTCTTCGGTGCCCGGGGTGAGGCCGGGCATGGCGTAGTTCTCGTTGAGCAGGGTGATGTAGTAATACACGTTCTCCTGCTTCTCGACCATGCGCTTGAGGCCATGGTGCAGGATCACGCCGACTTCATGCGCGAAGGTCGGGTCGTAGCTGACGCAATTCGGAATGGTGCCGGCCAGAATGTGGCTGTGGCCGTCTTCGTGCTGCAAACCTTCGCCATTGAGCGTGGTGCGCCCGCTGGTGCCGCCCAGCAAAAAGCCGCGTGCCTGCATGTCGCCCGCAGCCCAGGCCAGGTCGCCAATGCGCTGGAAGCCGAACATCGAGTAGTACACATAAAAAGGCACCATGATGCGGTTGCTGGTGGAGTAGCTGGTGGCAGCAGCAATCCAGCTGGCCATGCCACCCGCCTCGTTGATGCCTTCCTGCAGCACCTGGCCCTTGACATCTTCCTTGTAATACATGACCTGGTCTTTGTCGACCGGGGTGTATTGCTGGCCATCGGGGTTGTAGATGCCAATCTGACGAAACAGCCCTTCCATGCCGAAGGTACGGCCTTCGTCAACCAGGATCGGCACCACACGCGGGCCCAAAGCCTGGTCGCGCAGCAGCTGCGTCAGAAAGCGCACATAGGCCTGCGTGGTGGAGATCTCGCGGCCTTCAGCGGTCGGCTCGATCACACTCTTGAACACTTCGAGGGCCGGCACGGTAAAGTGCTCGTCGGCCTTGGTGCGGCGGTGCGGCAGGTAACCGCCCAGGGCCTTGCGGCGCTCGTGCAGGTATTTCATTTCCGGCGTGTCGTCAGCCGGCTTGTAGAACGGAATGTCGGCAATCTGGCTGTCGGGGATCGGGATGTTGAAACGGTCACGGAAAATCTTGATGTCTTCGTCGGTGAGCTTCTTGGTCTGGTGCACGTTGTTTTTGCCCTCGCCGCTCTTGCCCATGCCAAAACCCTTGACGGTCTTGATCAGCAGCACGCTCGGCTGGCCCTTGTGATTCACCGCAGCGTGGTAGGCGGCGTAGACCTTTTGCGGGTCGTGGCCACCGCGGCGCAGGTTCCAGATGTCGTCGTCGCTCATCTTGGCCACCATCTCCAGCGTCTTCGGGTCACGGCCAAAGAAATGCTTGCGCACATAGGCGCCGTCGTTGGACTTGAAGGTCTGGTAGTCGCCGTCAAGCGTGTCCATCATGACCTTGCGCAGGGCGCCGTCCTTGTCGCGCGCCAGCAGCGGGTCCCAGTTGCTGCCCCACAGCAGCTTGATCACGTTCCAGCCGGCACCGCGGAAGGTGCCTTCGAGTTCCTGGATGATCTTGCCGTTGCCGCGCACCGGGCCGTCCAGGCGCTGCAGGTTGCAGTTGATGACAAACACCAGGTTGTCGAGTTTCTCGCGGGCCGCCAGACCAATCGCGCCAAGACTCTCCACCTCGTCCATTTCGCCGTCACCGCAGAACACCCAGACCTTGCGGTTCTCGGTGTTGGCAATGCCGCGGGCGTGCAAATACTTGAGGAACCGTGCCTGGTAAATCGCCATCAGCGGGCCCAGACCCATGGACACGGTGGGAAACTGCCAGAACTCGGGCATGAGCTTGGGGTGCGGGTAGCTCGACAAACCCTTGCCAGCGGTTTCCTGGCGGAAATGCAGCAACTGCTCTTCGGTCAGGCGGCCTTCCATGTAGGCCCGGGCGTAGACACCGGGCGCCACATGGCCCTGGATGTAGAGGCAGTCGCCGCCATGGTTTTCCGATTCTGCGTGCCAGAAATGGTTGAAGCCAGCGCCAAACATATGGGCCAGCGAAGCGAATGAGCCAATGTGACCACCCAGGTCGCCACCGTCCTCAGGGTGATGGCGATTGGCCTTGACGACCATGGCCATGGCGTTCCAGCGCATGTAGGCACGCAGGCGTTCTTCGATTTCGATGTTGCCGGGGCAGCGCTCTTCCTGGTCGGTCTCGATGGTGTTGACATAGCCGGTGTTGGCCGAGAACGGCATGTCGATGCTGCTTTGACGTGCATGCTCCAGCAGCTGCTCCAGCAGGAAGTGCGCGCGCTCGGGGCCTTCACTCTCAATGACGGCGCTCAAGGCGTCCATCCATTCGCGGGTTTCCTGGCTGTCGGCATCCGGTGCGGAAATACCTACTCGGCTCTCGGGTATGACTGACATGTGTTGTCTCCTGTATTGTTCGGCCCATCAATGGTAGTGGAATTTGCCATTTTGGGGATTGTTTAAATTCTAGCGGGATTTTTCAAAAATTTCAAATCGTGTATTGTGTTTTTACAATACGAAATAAATAAAAGCGATCACACACACCTACACTTGCCCAATGTTTCCGTCAAAACAATTTCTGCCCACTGCGATGCAAGCAAGCCCCTTGCCGCGCCTGAAAACCTGGTGGTCTCGCCTGACACCCCAGCGCCAGGATCGTTTTGCCATGCTTGCTCCGCTGGCGGCGGTAGTCCTTTTTCTGGTCGCCATCCTGTCCGCCTTTGCCTACCTGCGACTCGAAGAAATCTCACGCGAACGCGAGGCCATCAGCCGCGACGTGGAATACACGCAACAACGTCTGCGCCTGCGCCTGCTCGAACAACAGGAGCAGTTAGGACGCTTTGCCCGTGAAGTGGCCAGCCGTGAAATCAGCCACAAGGACTTCGTGAGCCGGGCCGAGGCCCTGGTCAACCTTTATCCCGAATTGCATGGACTGACCTGGAGTGACGAGCGGCGCCGGATACGGGTGGGCTACCACTCGGCCCATCTGCCAACACCAGCACAAAAGACAGATGAAACAGCCAATGGCAGTGCGCAAGCCGTCGACAACTTTGCGCTGACGCGCGAGTGGCTGATACCCATCTATTCCAAACCGCAGGTCAGACCCGGACTGGACAGCACACTGGAACTGCACTTGCCACTGATAGAGAAGGCCAAATTCAAAGGTACCTTGATGGCGCTTTATTCGGTGGATGCCATGTTCCGCTATGGCATACCAAACGAAATCAATGCCAAATATGCCATCTCGCTGCAAGATGAACAAGGCAAATTATTGGCCGGCACCATCATGTCCGAGGGCAAGCTCAAACGCAAATTATTACCCTGGGCCAGTCCCATCAACACCTATGACATGCCGGTTTCCCCCATTGGCAATGGCTTGATCATCCGGGGCCAGGCCTACCGGACATCACTCGGCGTGATTGGCAGCGGCCTGTTCTGGCTGGTGATGGTGCTCAGCGCCATCACGGCCTGGCTGCTGTTGGCCAACTGGAGCCATACCCGCAGGCGCATTCGTGCACAAGACGCACTGGTACAGGAAACCGCCTTTCGCCGCGCCATGGAGAACTCGATCCTTACCGGCATGCGTGCCATGGATCTGCAGGGACGCATCACCTACGTCAACGCCGCTTTTTGCCAGATGACGGGCTGGAGCGAAGCTGACCTGGTGGGCAAAACCGCGCCATTTCCGTACTGGCCCGATGGCGATTTTGATATGCTGAAGCAACGGCTGAACGAAGAACTTGCGGGCGATGTTTCACCCAGCGGCATCCAGTTTCGCGTCAAACGCAAAAATGGTGATCTCTTTGATGCCCGGCTCTACGTGTCACCCCTGATCGATGCCTTTGGCCAACAAACCGGCTGGATGACCTCCATGACCGACATCACTGAACCGACCCGGGTGCGTGAACAGTTGGCAGCCTCACACGAACGGTTTACCACGGTGCTGGAAGCGCTGGACGCGTCCATTTCGGTTGCCCCCCTGGGCAGCAACGAGATCCTGTTTGCCAACAAACTCTATCGCCAATGGTTTGGCACCCAGACCGGGGGACACCTTCAACTGGTGGCCGAAGCCGGCGTGCCCCCTCCTTTGACCAGCGATGAAACCCTTGACACGGTGGATGCCTATGCCGGTTTACCCACCGATCAACTGGCTGAAAAAGAGGCCGAAAGCACCGAGATTTACCTGGGCAGCCTGGGGCTCTGGCTCGAAGTGCGCACCCGTTACCTGAGTTGGGTCGATGGTCGGCTGGCGCAAATGGTGATTGCCACCGACATCACCGCCCGGCGCAATGCCGAAGAACAAGCCCAGGTGCAAGCCGAGCGCGCGCAGAACGCCAGCCGCTTGATCACCATGGGCGAAATGGCCTCCAGCGTTGCCCATGAACTCAACCAGCCGCTGACAGCCATCAACAACTATTGCAATGGCATGGTGTCGCGCATCAGGAGCCATCAGATCAGTCAGGATGAGTTGCTCGGCGCGCTTGAAAAAACGGCCAAGCAGGCGCACCGCGCGGGCCAGATCATCCATCGCATCCGCTCCTTTGTGAAACGAAGCGAACCCAACCGCACCATTTCCAACGTGGAGACCATGGTCGCGGAGGCCGTGGAGCTGGCAGAAATTGAGCTGCGCCGGCGCAATGTCAAACTCAATCAATACCTGGTAACCAAGCTGCCCAACCTGCTGGTGGACCCGATTTTGATTGAACAGGTGCTGCTCAATCTGCTGAAAAATGCCGCCGAGTCGGTGGATGCCGCACAGCGACCCACGGAGCAACGTATTGTCAAACTCAGGGTGGCGCAAACCTACGTCAATGACAAACCGGTGGTTGAGTTCATGGTGATCGACTCAGGCGCAGGCATCGCCCCTGACGCGATGGAGCGCCTGTACGAGGCGTTTTATTCGACCAAGGCCGATGGCATGGGCATTGGCCTGTCTTTGTGCCGCTCCATTGTCGAGTCGCACCTGGGCAGAATGAAAGCCGAGAACCTCTACAATGGGGAAGTCGTAACAGGTTGTTGCTTCACCTTCTGGATCCCGATAGCCGAGCCCCAGCCGACAGCGCCCACAAAGCGTACCGTTCAACCCACATTGCTGATATCACCATGAGTTTGATTCCCAAAAAAGGCACGGTTTACGTCATTGATGATGATGAAGCGGTGCGCGATTCCCTGCAATGGATGCTCGAAGGCAAAGACTACCGCGTACGCTGCTTTGACTCCGCAGAATCTTTTCTGAGCCGTTTTGATGCGCGCGAGGTGGCCTGCCTGATTGTTGACATCCGCATGGGCGGCATGACCGGTCTGGAGCTGCAAAACCGGCTGCTGGAAAGCAGTTCGCCGCTGCCACTGGCGTTCATCACCGGCCACGGCGACGTGCCCATGGCGGTTGATTCCATGAAAAAAGGCGCCATGGACTTTATCCAGAAACCCTTTAACGAAGAACAACTGGTGCCTCTGGTGGAGCGCATGCTGGAGCAGGCCAAGGAATCATTTTCCGAATTTCAAAACGCACTCAATCGTGACGCCCTGATGGCGCGCCTGACACTGCGCGAATCGCAGGTACTCGAGCGCATCGTGGCGGGCCGGCTGAACAAACAGATTGCCGACGACCTTGGCATCAGCATCAAGACGGTGGAGGCGCACCGCGCCAACATCATGGAAAAACTCAGCGCCAACACGGTGGCCGATCTGCTCAAAATTGCACTGGGGCCCAATGCCGTCAAGGCCTGAGCACCGGATCATTTTTGCAAAACCCCACACGCCCGCCCCATCCGGACCAGCGGGCTTTTTTTATGGATGAATTGACATGACCACTCCCGCCCAAGGCGCCCACATCATCGATGGTGTAGCGCTCTCCAAAAAGCTGCGCACCGACGTCACCGCCCGGACCCAGGCCCTCAAGGCGCGCGGCGTCACACCCGGCCTGGCGGTCATCCTGGTGGGTGACAACCCGGCCAGCGAGGTCTATGTGCGCAACAAGGTCAAGGGCTGTGAAGACTGCGGCTTTCATTCGGTGCTGGAAAAGTACGATGCCAGCATGCTTGAGTCCGAACTGCTGGCGCGCATTGCGGCGCTCAACGCCGACCCTGCCATTCACGGCATCCTGGTGCAGTTGCCGGTGCCCAAACACATCGACGCCAGCAAGGTCATCGAAGCCATTTCGCCGCTCAAAGACGTCGACGGCTTTCACGTGGCCAGCGCTGGTGCCCTGATGACCGGCATGCCCGGTTTCTGGCCCTGCACGCCCTACGGCTGCATGAAGATGCTGGAGTCCATCAACTACGACCTGCGTGGCAAACACGCGGTGGTGATTGGCCGCTCCAACATCGTCGGCAAACCCATGGCCTTGATGCTGTTGCAAAAAAATGCCACGGTCACCATTTGCCACAGCGCCACGCCCGACCTCAAGGCCTTCACGCTGCAGGCCGACGTGATCGTGGCCGCCGTGGGCAAGCGCAATGTGCTCACCAAAGACATGGTCAAGCCCGGTGCCGTGGTGCTGGACGTCGGCATGAACCGCAACGAAGCCGGCAAGCTCTGCGGCGACGTCGATTTTGACGGTGTGCGCCAGGTCGCCAGCGCCATTACCCCGGTGCCAGGCGGGGTTGGCCCGATGACCATTACCATGTTGCTGATGAACACCCTTGAAGCTGCTGAAAGAACCGCAAACCAATAACCTTGCGGGACAGACCGCAGTACACGAAGTGAACCAGCTCTGTCCTCAACCATTTAAAGCATGAACAATCCCCTGCTCTCTTTTGAAGGTCTTCCGCACTTTGACCAGATTGGCCCGGAGCACGTCGAGCCCGCGATTGAGCAACTGCTTGAGCAAGCCAACACCGCACTGGAGACGGTCACGGCACCAGACTTCGCGCCCAGCTGGTCTGGTATTGCCGTGGTGCTGGATGTCGCCACCGAGCACTTGTCGCGTGCCTGGGGCAGCGTCAGCCACCTCAACAGTGTGGCCGACACGCCCGAATTGCGTGCCGCCTACAACGCCGCCCTGCCCAAGGTCACCGAGTTCTACACGCGCCTGGGCGCAGACGAACGGCTGTACGCCAAGTACCGCGCCATCAACCCGGAAGCCCTCAACAGCGAACAGCGCCAGGCGCTCAAAAATGCGCTGCGCAACTTTGTGCTGGGCGGTGCCGACCTGCAGGGCGCTGACCGCGAGCGCTTTGCAGCCATTGCCGAACGCCAGGCTTTCCTGGGCCAGAAGTTCAGCGAAAACGCCCTCGATGCCACCGACGCCTTTGCCTATTACGCGACGGAGGCCGAGCTTGATGGCTTGCCCGACGACGTCAAGCAAACCGCCCGCAACGCCGCCCAGGCCGACGGCAAGGAAGGCTACAAGCTCACCCTGAAAATGCCGTGCTACCTGCCGGTGATGCAGTTTGCCAGCAGCAGCGCGCTGCGCCAGACGCTGTACCGTGCCTATGTCACCCGCGCCTCCGACCAGGCCGGCACCGACCTGAGTCAGTTCGACAACACCGACATCATCAACGAGCTGCTGGCGCTGCGCCTGGAGGAAGCCAAATTGTTGGGTTACCCCAATTTCGGCACGCTGTCGGTGGTGCCCAAAATGGCCGACTCACCCGAGCAGGTGGTGACGTTTCTGCGCGACCTGGCCCAGCGCGCCCGCCCCTTTGCCGAGCAGGACCTGGCCGACCTGCGCCGCTTTGCAAAAGCGCAACTGGGTCTGCCTGATCCGCAAGCCTGGGACTGGCCTTTTATCAGCGAAAAGCTCAAGGAAGCGCGTTACGCCTTCAACGAGCAGGAAGTCAAACAGTACTTCCCGCTGCCGCGCGTGCTGGCCGGCCTGTTCAACATTGTGCAAACCCTGTTCGAAGTGTCCATCCGCGAGGACCACGCGCCGGTGTGGCATGAGTCGGTGCGCTTTTTCCGCATCGAGCGCGCGAACACGCAAGGCACGCCTGAGCTGGTGGGCCAGTTTTACCTGGACCCGCAGGCGCGCAACGGCAAGCGCGGCGGTGCCTGGATGGACGATGTGCGTGCCCGTTGGCTGCGCCCCGACACACAGCAATTGCAAACACCGGTGGCGCATCTGGTGTGCAACTTTGCCAGTGGCGTCAACGGCAAGCCGGCCTTGCTGACCCACGACGACGTCACCACCCTGTTCCACGAATTCGGCCACGGCCTGCACCACCTGCTGACCCAGGTCAACGAGCGTGACGTCTCGGGCATCAGCGGTGTCGAGTGGGACGCCGTGGAACTGCCGAGCCAGTTCATGGAAAACTTCTGCTGGGAATGGGACGTCATCAAGAACATGAGCGCCCATGTCGATACCGATGCGCCGCTGCCGCGCGCGCTGTTCGACAAGATGCTGGCTGCCAAAAATTACCAAAGCGGCATGCAGACGCTGCGGCAAATCGAGTTTTCGCTGTTTGACATGCTGCTGCACACGTCGCACGACCCGGCGCACGACATCATGCCGCTGCTGCAACAGGTGCGCCAGGAAGTGGCCGTGCTGCTGCCTCCCGCCTGGTCCCGCACCGCGCACACCTTCAGCCATATTTTTGCCGGTGGCTATGCCGCTGGTTATTACAGCTACAAATGGGCCGAAGTGCTCAGCAGCGACGCCTACGCGGCCTTTGAAGAAACCATGGGGCCGGACGGCCAGCCCAATGTGCAAACCGGGCAAAAATACCGCCAGGCCATTCTGGAAGCCGGCGGCAGTCGCCCGGCCATCGCGTCATTCAAGGCATTTCGTGGCCGCGAACCCACCCTGGATGCGCTGCTACGTCACCAGGGGATGACGCCAACTGCTTAAGGAGCGACCAAGATGCAAACACCTGTTTCTGCCGATCACATTGCTGGCCTGAACGCATCCCCGGTGCCACGCTGGCTGCTGGCCTGGGTCTGTGGCTGCATCGTGTTGGGGTCGGGTCAGCTGCAGGCGCAAACCATTTACCGCATCGTCGGACCCGATGGCCAGGTGACGTTTTCGGACATCCCAGGCGCCTCATCTGCCAGTAAATTGAGCCCCCTCGACAACACCACGGCAGCCGCCGCCCCGCTTGGCGCAGCGCTGCCCTTCGAGTTGCGCCAGGTGGTTGGCAAATATCCAGTCACGCTTTACACCAGCAGCAATTGCGCACCTTGCGAGAGCGGGCGCAGCCTGCTGACATCAAGAGGTGTGCCATTTGCAGAAAAAACCATCAACTCGGTGCAGGATGCCGAGGCTTTGCAGAAGTTGAGCGGCAGCAACTCACTGCCATTTTTGACGGTTGGGGCACAGCATGTGGCGGGGTTTTCAGCCTCGGAATGGACCCAGTACCTGAACGCTGCGGGTTACCCTGAAAACAGCAGCTTGCCAGCCAACTACCGCACGCCCCCGGCGACGCCCATGGTCACGACAGAAAAGCCCGGTGTTCCAAGCCCTGCGGCGAGCGCGGCAGCACCGGCAGCCCCGACGCTGCCGCCCGCCACAGACCGCAAAGCCAGCCCCGGCAACCCGGCTGGCATCCAGTTTTAACCCGTGCCGGGTCAGACCGGCAGCGCGATCTGGTGGTCCACGCTGAACTGGTAGTCCTTGAAGATGTGCTCTGCACTGAGCGTCTGATACGTGCCATCCGCATTGCGGCGGGTGGTGTCCTTGAGACGGTAGGTGTAATGGCCGCAGGTCCAGAGCTTGAAGTTGCGCATCTGCGTGCACAGGCAGGTTTTGTCCATGACCGAGATGTTTTTGCCATCGGGATGCAGCGCCAGCTCCCGGTTGTAGGATGTGATGTAGGCGCAGTTGCCATTGGCATCAAGCAGATAGCCATACGACTCGCAGCCGGGCCGGATGCCGTCGCCAATGGCTGGGGAACTTTTGAGCATGCGCATCGGGTAGCCGGTGGGTGAAATGGTGTTGACCTCGATGTCATCCTCGTTGGCCCGGTAGTAATCCTGTTTGACATCGGCCGGCAGACCGCATTCGTTGGCCACGGTAAAACGCGTGGCGACCTGCACCGCCGCGGAACCAGATTCAAGAAACGACACGGCATCGCTGCCGGTAAAAATACCGCCTGCAGCGATCACGGGGATATTGAGCTGCTCGTCTTTCACATACTGGATGACCTCGGCGATGATGGTCGCCAGGTCGTATTGCGCCCAGTCCAGTCCAAAACCCAGGTGGCCACCGGCCAGTGGACCTTCCACAATCACAAAATCAGGCAGGCGATTGAGTCGCGCGTTCTTGCGCAAGAACAACTGCAGCGCACGCACGCTGGAGACGATGATGCCGAGCTTGGCATCGCGAAAACGCGGGTGGTCGGCAATCAGGCCAAACGAGCCCAGATGCAGACCCGCGCTCATGGTGATGCCGTCAATGCCGGCATCCAGCGCCGAGGCCATGCGCACTTGCAGTGTCTCACGCGGGCCGTTCATGGTGAGCTTTTCCATGCAGTTGACAAAAATCAGGCCATCGCCCTTTTTGGCCTCCATGGTGGCGCCCACATGGCGGCGCGTCGCTTCGGCCAGCACATCCAGGTCGAACTTGACGCCCGATTTGTCCAGGTTGTTGATGTTGTATTTGTACAGCTTGGTCTTGTCCTTGACAAAACTGGTGTCAAAACGCCGGTCCGACACATCATTGACCATGGCATCCGAGATGTGGCCAATGCCGCCGAGCCGTGCTGCTTCCAGCGCCAGTTCAGCCGTAGAGATGTCCACACCCATGCCGCCGACCATGATCGGAACATACTCTTTCTGGCCGAACTTCAGGCGAAAATCATCAACACGTTTCATGAAAATCCTTGAGCGAAAAAATCGCTTCGAGAGACTCCGTCAGACACATCCTGCAGGCTGTCCAACGGCAAAAAATGGCAAGATGCAATGATCTTGCAGGTCCGCAATTCTAACCATCCCACCCTGCGACAACCAGCACACCCTGTTTACCCATGATGGCCCCACGTGCTTCACAATAGACGCTCATCAAGACCGTCTCATGACTAGCGGCCCACACGGCTGCAGCCCAGGCAATCACCCATTTTTTTGTTTTCCCTGACACCATGGCCACCTTACCCAAGACACCGCAAGTCCTCAAGGGCGTGCACATCCTGAGCCTGAGCCTCAATCTGCCCGGCCCGGCCGCGCTACTGCGGCTCAAACACATGGGCGCCAGCTGCGCCAAACTCGAACCGCCGGCCCTGGCCAATGCGCCCGGCAGCGTCACGGGCGACCCGATGAGCGCCTACAACCGCACGGCATATGACGCCTTGCACTCAGGTATTGATGTCCGGAGCGTCAACCTCAAAACAGAAGCCGGTCAAAAAGTGCTGCAGCGCGAGCTGGCCAAAGCCGACGTGTTGCTGACCTCGTTTCGCCCCAGCGCCTTGAAAAAATTGGGAGTGGACTGGGCGACGCTACACCAGGACCATCCGGCGCTGTCGCTGGTAATGATCGTCGGCGCACCAGGTGCCGAGGCCGAAGCACCTGGCCACGACCTCACTTACCAGGCTGGAAACGGCCTCGTCACCGGGCTCGATTTGCCCGCCTCGCTGTATGCCGACATGACGGGCGCCTTGATGGCCGTCGAGGCCGTTCTGCAGGCCGTGCTGCAGCAAGGCAGGACCGGCAAGGGCCATCGTTTTGAGGTGGCCTTATCGAAAGCCACTGCCCATCTGGCCCTGCCACGCCACTGGGGCCTGACCCTGCCTGGCACACTGCTTGGCGGCGGGCACGCCGGCTACCAGCTTTACCCTTGTCTGGACGGCCGGGTGGCGCTGGCCGCCCTGGAGCCACATTTTGCCAAGTCCCTGTGCATGGCGGCAGGCCTACCCTGGACCACCCCGACCATGATGACGGAGGCAACAACACATCAGGCCATTGCCGGCTTTGTCGCCGGACGCAGTTGCAAGGCGCTGGAGGATCTGGCGCGCGAGCACGACATCCCGCTGCACACCCTGCCGAACTGAATATCAGAGCTTTAGCAACACCACCGCGCGCGCTTCCATCGCATGGCCCAGGCCGACCGGACCCATTTTTTCTGCGGTCTTGGCTTTCACATTGACCTGATCCACCTCAACGCCCAGGGTCTGCGCCACACTGGCGCGAATGGCGGGCATGAACGGCATCAGCTTGGGTGCCTGGGCGATGATGGTGCTGTCCACATTGCCTATTTCATAGCCTCTGGCACGCACCCGGCGCGCGGCTTCGGCCAGCAAGACACGGGAATCGGCACCCTTGAACTGCGCATCGGTGTCCGGGAAGTGGGTGCCAATGTCGCCCAGCGCCGCCGCACCCAGCAAGGCGTCGGTGATGGCATGCAGCAGCACATCGGCGTCGGAATGCCCCAACAGCCCCAGGTGGTACGGTACCTCAACACCGCCCAGCACAAGCTTGCGCCCCGCCACCAGCGCATGGATGTCCCAGCCTTCTCCGATTCTGAAATTCATGGCATCGCCTTGTTGATTGGGCTCAGGCCTGACGGCTTTGCAGCAGGGCTTGCGCCAGGGAAAAATCTTCCGGGTAGGTCACCTTGAAATTTTGCGCACTCCCAGGCACCAGCTTCGGGCTCAGGCCCATGGCCTCAATGGCGCTGGATTCGTCGGTAACAGCGTCACCCGCCAGTTCCAGGGCCTCCTGCAGGCTGCCAATGCGGAACATTTGCGGCGTTTGTGCCAGCCATTTCTCCTCGCGCGGCAGCGTCGCTGCCACCCTGCCCGCCTGCGCCACTTTCAATGTGTCCGGCAGCGGCAAGGCCAGCAGGCCACCAACCTCGTCAGCCAGGCAGGCATCAAGCAGTTGATTGATTTGCGCGGGCGTGATCAGGCAGCGCGCGGCGTCGTGTACCAGCACCCAGTCGTGCGCCACCGCACCTTCGGCCAGCAAGGCGCTCAAGCCATTGAAGACACTGGCGGCCCGGGTCGAACCACCGCAAGCAGCGATCAGGAAGGACGCATTGCGTGCGTCTGGCGTCAGAAAAAAAGTATCTTCGGGCGACACCACCACCAGGGTCTGGTCAATGCGCGGCACCTCGGCAAATGCTGCCAGGGTGTGCATCACCATGGGTTTGCCCGCCAGCACCTGGTATTGCTTGGGGCCGGCAGCACCTGCGCGCGAGCCCGTGCCGGCACAGGGAATGAGCGCCCAGCAACGGGGCGCGGCGGTGGGCGCAAGGCTAATGTCGTTAAGTTCTGTCATGGTATGGCCCGCATTCTAGAATCCAGCCCACACACCCTGCCAGACTTTGCGCAGGGTTTTGGCGTTTTTGTCACGCCCCACACACTGCTGATGAGCTGCTCGCCTTTCATGGAATTACCCAAACTTACCGCCGGCAAACGCTACACCCTGCCGCGCCCGGTCGGCTCGGCCGATGCCCTGCTGCTGGCACAATTGGCCTTGCGCGACAAGGCCACCCACAAGGTGACTGCCATCGTCACGGCGGACGCCACCGACGCCCAGCGCCTGATCGAGGAAATGGCTTTCTTTGCGCCAGCACTGCGCTGTGTGCTGTTCCCGGACTGGGAAACCCTGCCGTATGACACTTTTTCGCCGCACCAGGACCTGATCAGCGAACGCCTGGCGACCCTGTGGCGGATCAGCCAGCGCGACCACGATACCGGCGCTGACGTGGTGATCGTGCCTGCCACCACGGCGCTGTACCGGCTGGCCCCGCCCTCTTTTCTGGCGGCCTACACTTTTCACTTCAAGGTCAAGCAGCAGCTCAATGAGGCCAAGCTCAAGGCCCAATTGACGCTGGCGGGCTACAGCCATGTGACGCAAGTGGTCAGCCCGGGCGAATACGCGGTGCGTGGCGGCCTGATCGACCTGTTTCCCATGGGCAGTCTGGTGCCGTACCGCGTGGACCTGTTCGACGACGAGATCGACAGCATCCGCACCTTCGACCCCGACAGCCAGCGCAGCCTGTACCCGGTGCCCGAGGTGCGCCTGCTGCCCGGGCGCGAATTTCCGATGGACGACGACGCCCGCGCCCGCTTTCGCAGCCGCTGGCGCGAACTGCTTGAAGGGGACCCGACCCGCAGCCGCATTTACAAGGACATCGGCACCGGTGTCGCCACGGCGGGCATCGAGTACTACCTGCCGCTGTTTTTTGACGACACCGCCACCGTCTTCGACTACCTGGGCGATGCCGCCACCGTGGTGCTGCACGGCGACCTGGAACCCGCCTTTGCCCACTTCTGGCAGGACACGCGCGAGCGCTACCGACTGGTGCAAGGCGACCCGGAGCGCCCGGTGCTGCCACCCGATACGCTGTTTTTAAGCGCCGAGCAGTTTTACGCGCGGGTCAACCAGCATGCCCAGCTGGCCTTGCGAACGGCCGTGGATGAGGTGACTGACAGCACCCACTTTGTGCGCCTGGGCGACCTGACGGTGGTGCGCGGCGCCGAAGACCCGCTGGCCAAACTCAAGGCCCACATCCGCAACTCGCAACAACGGATGCTGGTGCTGGCCGAGAGCGATGGCCGGCGCGCCAGCCTGCTCGACTTTTTGCACAGCAGCCAGTTCGACCCGCCGTCGTTTGACTCGCTGGCCGAATTCCAGCACAGCGACGAAAAAATCGGCATCGCCACGTCGGGCCTGGCCATGGGCTTTGCCTGGCTCGATGCCGGCATCGACTTTGTCACCGAAACCGAACTCTTTGCCGCCAGCCCGACCACGCGGCGGCGCAAGAAACAGGAACAGGTGAGCGACGTTGAAGCGCTCATCAAGGACTTGAGCGAACTCAAAGTCGGCGACCCGGTAGTGCATTCCGCCCACGGCATCGGCCGGTACCGGGGCCTGGTGAACCTGGATCTGGGCAACAAGCTGCCCAATGGCGAGCCCGAGGTGCAGGAGTTTCTGCATCTGGAATATGCGGACAAGGCCACGCTGTACGTCCCGGTGAGCCAGTTGCAGTTGATCAGCCGCTATACCGGCGTCAGCCCGGACGAAGCGCCCTTGCACAAACTCGGCAGCGGCCAGTGGGAAAAGGCCAAACGCCGGGCCGCCGAGCAGGTACGCGACAGTGCTGCCGAGCTGCTCAACATTTACGCCCGCCGGGCCGCGCGCCAAGGCCATGCCTTCCGCTACTCGCCTGCGGATTACGAGGCCTTTGCCAACGAATTCGGCTTTGAGGAAACCGCCGACCAGAAAGCCGCCATCCACGCCGTGATCCAGGACATGATCAGCCCGCGCCCGATGGACCGGCTGGTCTGCGGCGACGTCGGCTTTGGCAAAACCGAAGTCGCCTTGCGCGCCGCTTTTGTTGCCATCACGGGCGGCAAGCAGGTGGCTTTCCTGGCGCCCACCACGCTGCTGGCCGAGCAGCATTACCAGACACTGGTGGACCGTTTTGCCAAGTGGCCGGTGAAAGTGGCCGAGATGAGCCGTTTCCGCTCGGCCAAGGAAATCACCGCGGCCCTGAAGGGCGTAGCCGATGGCACCGTTGACATCGTGGTGGGCACCCACAAACTGCTGAGCCAGAACACCCACTTCAAGAACCTCGGGCTGTTGATCATCGACGAAGAGCACCGCTTCGGCGTGCGCCACAAAGAACAAATGAAAGCGCTGCGCGCCGAAGTGGACGTGCTGACCCTCACCGCCACGCCGATTCCGCGCACGCTGGGCATGGCGCTGGAGGGCCTGCGCGACCTGAGCGTGATCGCCACCGCGCCGCAGCGCCGGCTGGCGATCAAGACCTTTGTGCGCACCGAGGGCAATGGCGTGATCCGCGAAGCCGTGCTGCGCGAGCTCAAGCGGGGCGGCCAGATCTACTTTTTGCACAACGAGGTCGAGACCATCGAAAACCGCCGCGCAAAACTGGAAGAGTTGCTGCCCGAAGCCCGCATTGCCGTGGCCCACGGCCAGATGCCCGAGCGCCAGCTGGAGAGCGTGATGCGCGACTTTGTCGCCCAGCGCACCAATTTGCTGCTGTGCTCGACCATCATCGAGACCGGCATCGACGTGCCCACCGCCAACACCATCGTGATGAGCCGCGCCGACAAGTTTGGCCTGGCCCAGCTTCACCAGTTGCGCGGCCGCGTGGGTCGCAGCCACCACCAGGCCTACGCCTACCTGCTGGTGCCCGACCTCGAAGGCCTGACCAAGCAGGCCCAGCAGCGGCTCGACGCGATTCAGGCCATGGAAGAACTCGGCAGCGGTTTTTACCTGGCCATGCACGACCTGGAGATTCGCGGCGCCGGTGAGGTGCTGGGTGAAAACCAGAGCGGCAACATGCTGGAAGTGGGCTTTCAGCTGTACAACGAAATGCTGAGTGAGGCGGTGCGCTGCCTGAAGGCCGGCATCGAGCCCGATTTGCTCAACCCGCTCAACGTGGCGACCGACATCAACCTGCACGCGCCGGCGTTGTTGCCCGATGACTTCTGTGGCGACGTGCACCTGCGCCTGTCGTTTTACAAAAAACTGGCGACGGCCAAGACCGGCGAGCAGATCGACAGCCTGATGGAAGAAATCATCGACCGCTTCGGCAAACTGCCGCCGCAGGCGCAAACCCTGATCGACGTGCACCGGCTGCGCGTCATCAGCCAGCCTTACGGTGTGCTCAAGGTCGACGCCGCGCCGGGCATCATCACCATCACCTTCAAGAAAGACCCGCCGATCGACGCCATGAAAATCATCGCGCTGATTCAGAAAAACAAGCACATCCGCTTGGCTGGCAACGAAAAACTGCGCATCGAACGCGCGCTGCCGGAAGCCGCAGACCGCGCCAAGATGGTGCGCGATGTGCTGCGCAACCTGGGGCAGCCGGTGATGGCAAGCGCTGCGGCTGTGGCATGACCAAGGAGTACCCACCATGTGCCTGATCGCCTGGAACTGGCAACCGGACAGTCCCCACCCGCTGCTGCTGATTGCCAACCGCGACGAGTTCTACGCGCGCCCGACCGCACCGCTGCACTGGTGGCAGGACGGCGGTATTCTGGCCGGGCGCGACTTGCAGGCCGGTGGCACCTGGCTCGGCATCAGCCGCAGCGGCCGCCTGGCAGCCCTGACCAACCACCGCGACCCGGCCAACATGCGGACCGATGCGCCGTCGCGTGGCGAGCTGGTCAGCGCGTTCTTGCAGACCGAAACCAGTGCCTTCGATTACCTGGACGCCTTGGCCGGTCGCGCCGGCCACTACAACCCGTTCAATCTGCTGGTCTTTGACGGCACCCGGCTGTTGGGTCTGGAGAGCCGCCATGCCAGGGTCATCACCATGCAACCCGGCATCGGTGCCGTCTCCAACGCCGACTTTCTGACCCCCTGGCCCAAGCTGGCAAACTTGAGCGGCGGTCTGCAAACCCTGCTGGCCCAGGCCCACCCCAGCGATGCCGACTTGCTGGCGCTGCTGCACAACCCGACGCCTGCCCTTGATGCCGATTTGCCAGCCACCGGCATTCCGCTGGAACTTGAACGTGCGCTCTCGGCCGCTTTTGTTGCCCTGCCCGATTACGGCACCCGAGCCTGCAGCGTGGTACGCTTTGAGGCCGATCAGGTCTCATTTCTGGAGCAGGGCTTTGATGCCAAAGGTGTCATCCACACCGAAAAAATCACGACACAATCGCCAGCCTGCTGAGTTGCCACCAACAACCGCTACGATTACAAGCAGAATTTTTCCAAATAGGTCCACCCGTTTCCGATGAAAACCCGCCTTTTCGCCCCTGGCCTGATCATTGCAGGCATCACCCCACCGCTGCGCTTGACTGATTTCAGGCTGATCGCCTTCGACATGGACTCGACCCTGATCGACATCGAGTGTGTCGATGAAATTGCCGCCGCGGTAGGCCGCAAGCCGCAGGTCGCGGCCATCACCGAAGCCGCCATGCGCGGCGAGATCAATGACTACAAGGAGAGCCTGCGCCAGCGCGTCGCCTTGCTCAAGGGCGTCACGGTGGCCGACATGGAGCGCATTTACCAAAACCACCTGCAGCTCAACCCCGGCGCGGCCGAACTGGTGAGCGCCTGCCAGCAGGCCGGGCTCAAGGTGCTGCTGGTGTCTGGCGGCTTCACCTTCTTTACCGACCGCATTCGCGACCGCCTCGGCATCGACTACACCCGCGCCAATGTGCTGGAGCTGGACAATGGCGTGCTGACCGGGCGCATGGTGGACCAGCCCTGGGGCGACATTTGTGATGGTGCGGAAAAGCGCACCATGCTGCTGCAAACCTGCGCCTTGCTGGGCATCAGCCCGCACCAGGCGATTACCGTGGGCGACGGTGCCAACGACCTGCCGATGATGGCCGCATCCGGCCTGTCGGTGGCCTACCATGCCAAGCCGGCAGTGCGCGAACTCGCCAACGTGTCGATCGAGTCCGGCGGGCTGGACCGGTTGCTGACGCTCTTCCAGAACTGATCACAAGCATGTACACCTCCCACTTCGGCCTCAGCCAGGACCCGTTTTCGATCGCACCCGACCCGCGCTACCTGTTCATGAGCGAGCGCCACCGCGAGGCCCTGGCGCACCTGCTCTATGGCGTGGCGGGTTCGACCCAGGCCACGGGAGGAACGGGGGGCGGCTTTGTGCTGCTGACGGGCGACATCGGCACCGGCAAGACCACCATCTGCCGCTGCTTTCTGGCGCAGATTCCACCCAATTGCCACGTCGCCTACATCTTCAACCCCAAACTCAGCGTGCCGGAGTTGCTGCAGTCGATCTGCGAAGAGTTTCACATCACGCTCAGCCCGGCCGTGTCCGGCACACCCACGGTCAAGGACTACATTGACGCGCTCAACGCTTTTTTGCTGCAAAGCCATGCCAGCGGTCAAAGCAGTGTGCTCATCATCGACGAGGCACAAAACCTGGCCCCTGACGTGCTGGAACAATTGCGCCTGCTGACCAACCTGGAAACCAACGAGCGCAAGCTGCTGCAGATTGTGCTGATCGGCCAACCTGAGCTGCGCGACATGCTGGCACGGCCCGAACTGGAACAGCTGGCGCAACGCGTGATTGCGCGTTTTCACCTTGACGCGCTGACCCCGGCCGAGGCCACGCAGTACATCGGGCACCGCCTGGGCGTGGCGGGGCACGCTGGCGCGCTGCCGTTTGAGCCCAAGGCCATGCAGCGTATCCACCACCTCACGCGCGGTGTGCCCCGGCGCATCAATCTGCTCTGCGGGCGGGCACTGTTGGGCGCGTGGGCCAATGGACTGCCCAGTGTCAGCCGGTCGGTGGTGGACAAAGCCGCCGCCGAGGTGTTTGGCGCCGAGCCAACGCACGCCCCCAATGCGAGGAGACAACGCATGAGCTACGCGCTGGCGGGCCTGGCCCTGCTGGCGGCCTTGCTGGGTTATGTGCTTTGGTCAGCGCAAAAAGAAACCCGAGCGACAGCCCAGGCAGTGGCATCCACGGCACAAGCGCTCCCCCCCAAAGCAGCCGCCTTGCCAGTCGCCCAAATTGAAAGCCTGCAGACCCTGTGGCCGCAACTACCAACCGACATCGACAGCGCCTGGCGCGAACTGGCGCCTGACTGGAAGCTGCCGTCCAACCACACCGATCCCTGCCAAGTTGCCAGCGGCGTGCAGTGTTACCGCGCCAGCAAATTGACCATACCCCTGCTGCGCCAGCTCGATCGCCCCGGCATCCTGACCCTGCAAGCGGCCCAAGGCCCCGCGGTGCATGCCCTGCTGGTGGGCCTGTCAGACCAAACGGCCACACTGCGGCTCGCCGGGCGCATGCACACCGTCAGGCTGATCGAATTGGCACAGTTCTGGCGTGGCGACTTTGCCACTTACTGGCAGCTGCCGGAGGGTTACAACACCGGTCTGCAAGAAGGCAGCACCGGCCCAGCCATCGACTGGCTGGCCAGCCGTTTGACCCAGCTCGACGGCGGGCCGTCCAAGGGCACCGATGCCGCCCCGCTCGCTCTGGATGCTGACCTGCGCGCACGGGTACGGGCTTTCCAGCGCGCCCGCGGCATCGCACCGGACGGCAAGCCCGGCCCCATGACTTTCATGCAGATCGAGAGCGCCACCCAGGGCCAGTTTCCCCATCTGCTCACCGACCCGCAATAAACCCATGTCTTATATTCTTGATGCCCTCAAAAGGGCCGATACCGAACGCGAACGTGGCGCAGCACCCGGTCTGCACACACGCCACCAGCTCCCCTCCGGCGGCCCGGCCAATCCAACCACCCGCCGACCGCTGTGGCTGGCCGTGGCAGGTGGCGTGACGCTGCTCTTGCTGGCGGCAGGTTTCTGGCTTTGGCGCGCACCTGTCCAGCCAGGCTCGGTCGCGCTACAAGCGCCAGCACAGCCGCAACCAGCGCCGATTGCGCCCACTGAACCGATCGTCGCCAGCGCGCCACCCACCGCGATACCGCCCATGACACCGGCACCCGTTCAAGTTGCCCAAACGCCCAGGGTCCAGGCGCCGCCGCTGGCAACCCCCACTCCGGCCAAAGCAGCGGCAGCGCCTTCATCCAAGCCCGCCGCAACCGTCAAAACTCCCGTTTCGGCGCCCGCAGCCACGGCACCACCAAGCCCGGTTGCAGCAACGTCAGCCCCCGCACCCGCCGCTGTACCGCTGCTGGCGGAATTGCCGCAAGACTTGCGCAGCCAGATCCCCAAAATCACCATCACCGGCAGCGTGTATTCAGCCAGCCCGACTCAGCGCTTGCTGCTGGCCAACAACCTGGTGCTGGCCCAAGGCGCCCAGATCGCCCCGGACCTGACGCTGGAAGAAATCCAGCCACGCAGTTCGGTATTTACCTTCCAGGGCACCCGCTTTCGCGTGATGCACTGAAGAGACAGCCCGGCACCGGAAACTTTTCTTCACACCGGCTCCGGCACGCTGGGCAGGCCCGCCAGCGCCATGGCCAGTTCGGCCTCGTCGTAGTGCTCGTCGGTGAGTTCACCGGCAAAGTACTTCTGGTACGAGGTCATGTCAAAGTGGCCATGGCCGCACAGGTTGAACAGAATGGTCTCGACCTTGCCTTCGGCCTTGCAGCGCAGCGCCTCAACAATGGCGCCCTTGATGGCATGGTTGGCCTCAGGCGCCGGCACGATGCCCTCATGGCGCGCGAACAGCACGCCAGCCTCGAAACAATCGACCTGGTTGTACGACACCGCCTCGATCAGGCCCAGTTCCTTGACGTGCGACACCATCGGCGCCATGCCGTGGTAGCGCAGGCCACCCGCATGAAAGCCGGGCGGCGTGAACTGGCTGCCCAGCGTGTGCATTTTGGTCAGCGGTGTCATGTGGCCGGTGTCGCCAAAGTCGTAGGCATATTTGCCACGCGTAAGCGACGGGCAAGCGGCAGGCTCGACCGCCACAATGCGCGGCTTGGGGCCGCCACGCAAACCGTGGCCAATGAACGGGAAGGCAATGCCGGCAAAGTTGGAGCCGCCACCGGTGCAGCCCACCACCACGTCGGGCCAGGTGTCGGCCATTTCCATTTGCAGCATGGCTTCCTGGCCAATGATGGTCTGGTGCAGCAGCACATGGTTGAGCACCGAGCCCAGCGCGTATTTGGTGTCGTCACGCTGCACGGCAAGCTCCACCGCTTCGGAAATGGCAATGCCCAGGCTGCCAGGGTGGTGCGGGTCTTTGGCCAGCACCGAGCGGCCGTAAGCGGTCTCGGTGGAGGGCGAGGCAAAACAGCGGGCGCCATAGGTCTCCATGACAGCGCGGCGGTAGGGCTTCTGGTCGTAGGACACACGCACCTGAAACACCTCGACCTCCATGCCGTAGAGCGATCCGGCAAACGCCAGTGACGTGCCCCACTGACCCGCGCCGGTCTCGGTCACCAGACGCTTGACACCCGCTTCCTTGTTGTAAAAAGCCTGGGGCACCGCAGTGTTGGGCTTGTGGCTGCCCGCCGGACTGCCACCTTCGTATTTGTAAAAAATCCTGGCCGGCGTGCCCAGCGCCTTTTCCAGCCGATGGGCACGAAACAGGGGGGCCGGACGCCACAGCTGAAACACGTCGCGCACCGGCTCGGGGATTTCAATTTCGCGCTCCTGGCTCACCTCCTGCAGGATCAGGGACATCGGGAACAGCGGGGCCAGATCGTCCGGGCTCACCGGCTTCATGGTGCCGGGGTGCAGCACGGCAGGCAAGGGCTTGGGCAAGTCGGCCTGCAGGTTGTACCAGAACCTGGGCATCTGGCTTTCGTTCAACAGGTATTTGGTTTGCTGGCTCATGAGGGCTCCTGAAATTTACAAACACGGTCTGCCGAAGTATGCCTTTGATCCGTTCGCCCACTGCCGGGTCAAGCGCCTGGGTTTACCCTCAGAACGTCAGCGTTTTTACCCCGGAGGCGGTACCCAGCAGACAAACCTGCGCCTTTTGCAGGGCAAACACACCCACTGTCACGACGCCCGGCCACTGGTTCACTTCCGACTCGAAAGCCAGCGGGTCGCTGATCTGCAAACCGGTGACATCGACCAGGTACTGGCCGTTGTCAGTGACCAGAGGTGAGTCGTAGCGCAGGCGCAACGTTGCTTGCCCGCCCATGGCGGCGAACTGGCGCATGATGCGTTGCGCCGCCATCGGGATCACTTCCACCGGCAGCGGGTACTTGCCCAGCCTTGTCACCAGCTTGGACTCGTCGGCAATGCAGACGAACTGGCGCGACTGCGCCGCCACAATTTTTTCACGTGTCAGCGCCGCACCCCCCCCTTTGATCATGTAGCCCTGAGCGTCGATCTCGTCGGCGCCATCGATGTACACCGCCAGCTGGTCCACCTCATTGGCATCAAAGACCCGGATGCCCAGTGCCTGCAAGCGCTCGGTGCTGGCCACCGAACTCGACACCGCACCCTTGATTTGGTCCTTGATGCTGGCCAGCGCGTCAATGAATTTATTGACGGTAGAGCCGGTGCCCACGCCCACAATCTCGCCCGGCACCACGTACTTGAGCGCCGCCTGACCCACCAGGGTTTTGAGTTCGTCTTGAGAAAGTGTTGCCATGAGAGGGTCCTTGAGGTGGTTGATCGGGGAAAATAAGAACAAATTAGGAATTATCCAATGGCTCTTGTCCCCTATGCCCTCACCCGGCCGTTTTTATTCAAGCTGGCTCCGGAAGCGGCCCACGAACTGACCCTGCATTCCCTGGCGCGCACCCAGGGCAGCGCCCTGAAATGGGCCTACGCCAGTGCGCGCGTGAACGATCCCCTGGAATTGGCCGGGTTGACCTTTCCCAACCGCGTCGGCATGGCCGCCGGACTGGACAAAAACGCCCGCTGCATCGACGGCCTGGGTGCGATGGGCTTTGGCTTTGTCGAGGTCGGCACCGTGACGCCGCTGGCACAACCGGGCAACCCCAAGCCGCGCATGTTCCGTCTGCCACAGGCGCACGCGCTGATCAACCGGCTGGGCTTCAACAATGACGGGCTGGCTGCTTTTATTGACAACGTCAGGCAATCCAGGCTGTACAAGCAAAGCCAGTCCGGCGCGCCAGACGCCTCCCCCATGTTGCTGGGCCTGAACATTGGCAAAAATGCCAGCACGCCCATTGAGCGCGCCGCCGACGACTACCTGACCTGCCTAGACGGGGTCTACCCCTATGCCGACTACGTCACGGTCAATATCTCCAGCCCCAACACCAAGAACTTGCGCAGCCTGCAAAGCGATGAAGCGCTGGACGGCCTGCTCGGCGCCATTTCAGAGCGGCGTGAGGCGCTGGCCCAAAAGCATGGCAAGCATATCCCGATCTTCCTCAAAATTGCACCCGACCTGGACGCAGACCAGATCCAGGTGATCGCCCAAACCCTGAAACGCTACGGGCTTAACAGCACCGGCCAGGTCAACAACGCCTGGGGCGTGGTGGCTACCAACACCACCCTGAGCCGCGAAGCCGTCAAGGGTCTGGCCCATGCCGACGAAGCCGGCGGCCTGTCGGGCGCACCGGTATTGGCCATGAGCAACCAGGTGGTCAGCCAGTTGCGCGCTGCCCTGGGTCCGCAGTTCCCGATCATCGGCGTTGGCGGCATCATGACGGCCGAAGACGCCGTGAGCAAAATCAGGGCCGGTGCCGATCTGGTGCAAATCTACACCGGCCTGATCTACCAGGGCCCGGGCTTGGTCAGGCAGGCCGCCAACCTGATCAAGAAAACCTTTTAATTGGGGTCAGATTCCAATTAATACCCTTGGGTGCTAGCGCTGGTGATGGGCCAAGCGGGCTAAGGCAGTGGGCCGATTTCGCAAAGCGAAGCGCGTATGAGGCGATCTCCCATACCCTACCCACTGCCACCACCAACCGCAACAAATTAATTGGACTCTGACCCCAATTACTCCAATTAATTTACCAACCCGGCAACCAGTTGGCCAATGGCCAGGCAGCTGGTCAGACCGGGCGACTCGATGCCGAACAGGTTGACCAGGCCGGGCACGCCATGGTCGCGTGGGCCCTGGATCAGGAAGTCGCTGGCCGGCGCATCCGGGCCGCTTATCTTGGGGCGAATACCGGCGTAACCGGGCAGCAGCGCACCGTCTGGTAGACCCGGCCAGTATTTGCGCACCTCGGCGTAAAAACTGTCACCGCGCGCCGGGTCCACGGTCAGGTCGTCCGGGCTATCGACCCACTGCACATCGGGGCCAAATTTGGCCTGCCCACCCAGGTCCAGCGTCAGGTGCACGCCCAAGCCTGCAACTTGTGGCACCGGGTAAATCAGGTGCGAAAACGGTGCCCGCGCGGCCAGCGTGAAATAGTTGCCCTTGGCGTAGAAAGCTTGCGGCACGAAGCGAGCGTCCAGGCCGACAAAACGCGCAGCCAGCACAGGCGCGTGCAAACCCGCGGCATTGATGACGGTTCTGGCCAGCAATCGGGTGCCGTCAGTGGCAAACAATTCAATTCCGGACGGCACCAGGCAAGCTTTTTCCAACGGTGACTGGAGCGCGACAACACCGCCAGCATTTTCCAGGTCACCCAGCAGCGCCAGCATCAGCCCGTGGCTGTCGACAATGCCGGTACTGGGCGACAGCAGCGCGGCCTGGCACACCAGTTGTGGCTCGATCTGGCGTGCCTCGTGCGTGCTGAGCAACTTCAAATCTGTCACGCCGTTGCGCCGCGCCTGCTCGGCAATGCCCAGCAATTGCGGCACTTGTGCCGCTTCGGTGGCAACCAAGAGTTTGCCGCAGCGCCGGTGGCTGATGCCGCGCTGCTGGCAGTAGTCGTACAGCAGCGCCCGGCCCTGCACACACAAGCTGGCTTTGCGTGAACCCGGCGCGTAGTAAATGCCGGCGTGAATCACCTCGCTGTTGCGCGAACTGGTGCCGGTGCCAATCGCGTTGGCGGCTTCGAGCACCAGCACCTCGCGCCCCTGCAGCGCCAGGGCCCGCGCTACCGCCAGGCCGATCACGCCGGCGCCCACCACCACACAATCCACTTGATCCATCGGTTTTCTCCAGGCTCTGACCAACTTTTTTCAAAAAAAATCAGTTTAACGAATCGGTCCATAGCGCTAAGCGCATCGGTAAAATACAGGGTTTCTACCAGTGGCCGGATGGTCACTCTCACAACCTTTCACAGGACTTTGTCATGTCACTCTTTTCCGCTGTCGAAATGGCCCCGCGCGACCCGATTCTGGGCTTGAACGAACAATTCAATGCCGACACCAACCCCGCCAAGGTCAATCTGGGTGTGGGCGTGTACTTCGACGACAACGGCAAGCTGCCTTTGCTGGGCTGTGTGCTGGCCGCAGAAAAAGCCATGATGGACGCCCCCAAGCCGCACGGCTACCTGCCCATCGACGGCATTGCCGCCTACGACGCCGCCGTCAAGGCGCTGGTCTTTGGCGCCGACAGCGAGCCCGTCACCTCGGGCCGTGTGGCCACCATTCAGGCGCTCGGTGGCACCGGCGGCCTCAAGGTCGGTGCCGACTTTTTGAAATTCCTCAACACCGGCGCCAAAGTGCTCATCAGCGACCCGAGCTGGGAAAACCACCGCGCCCTGTTCACCAATGCCGGCTTCACGGTTGCGTCCTACCGCTATTACGACGCCAGCACCCGCGCCCTCAATTTTGACGGCATGCTGGCCGACCTGAACGCCGCAACAGCGGGCACGATCGTGGTATTGCACGCCTGCTGCCACAACCCCACCGGTTACGACATCACACCGGCCCAATGGGATCAGGTGATTGCGGTGGTCAAGGCCAAAAATCTGGTGCCCTTCCTCGACATGGCGTACCAGGGTTTCGGCTATGGCCTGAAAGAGGACGGTGCCGTGATCGGCAAGTTTGTCGCCGCCGGCCTTCTGTTTTTTGTCGCCACCAGCTTCAGCAAGAGCTTCAGCCTGTACGGTGAGCGCGTTGGCGCCCTGAGCGTGGTGTGTGAAAGCAAAGAAGAAGCGGCCCGCGTGCTGAGCCAGCTCAAGATCGTGATCCGCACCAACTACAGCAACCCGCCCACCCATGGCGGCGCCATCGTCACCACGGTGCTGAGCAACCCCGAACTGCGCGCACAGTGGGAGGCAGAACTGGGCGAGATGCGCGTGCGCATCAAGGCCATGCGGCAAAAACTGGTTGACGGCCTCAAGGCTGCCGGTGTCAAGCAGGACATGAGCTTCATCACCCAGCAGATCGGCATGTTCAGCTATTCAGGTCTTTCCAAGGACCAGATGGTGCGCTTACGCAATGAGTTTGGCGTCTATGGCACCGACACCGGACGCATGTGTGTGGCCGCACTCAACAGCAAGAACATCGACCACGTCTGCGCCAGCATTGCCAAGGTGATCTAAGAGCACCGCTTGTCTTGAAAACCATCAACCTGATTGGTGGCGGCCGGGTCGGCCAGACGCTGGGGCGGCTGCTGGCCCAGGATGAGAAGTACCAGGTGCAGGACCTGCTGACCCGCAGCACGGTATCTGCCGGGCAAGCCCTGGCCTTCATAGGCTCCGGGCGTACTGTCAGCAAAATGCAGGATATGCGCCCGGCCGATCTGTGGCTGCTGGCGGTACCGGATGGCCAGATTGCCCCCGTCGCGGCGGCGCTGGCATGTTGCGACCGCTTGCCACCTGCCACGGCTTTTCATGCCAGCGGCGCCTTGAGCGCCGACATCCTCAAACCCTTGCAAGACAAAGGCTGGCAAGTAGCCAGTGCCCACTGCCTGTTGAGCTTTGCCAGCCCGCAACTGGCGCTTGCGCAATTTGCCGGCACCCCCTGCGCCCTCGAAGGCGATGCGCCAACACTGGTTGAACTGCGACAGCTTTTTACCCGCCTCGGTGCCCAGTGCTTTGATGTCCGGGCGCAAGACAAGATGCTCTATCACGCCGGTGCCATTTTTGCCACCAACTTCCTGCCTGTGCTGCAAGACCTGGCCGAACAGCTTTGGCAGCATACTGGCATGCCACTGCCGATGGTGCAACACCTGCGCGTCAGCCTGTTGCAGAATTCTGTCAACAACATCAGCAGCCTGGGGCCACAAGCGGCCCTGACTGGCCCCGCCTCCCGTGGTGACTTGGCACTGGTGGCCTCACAGGGCCAGGCCGTGTTGCAGTGGAACAACACCGCCGGTCAGGCTTACCAGGCATTGAGTGAGCTGGCCCGGTCACTGGCGCTGCGTCAACATCAATCATCAACCCCGAGCCAGACGCAACTACGTTAGACCTGTTATATTGCACTGCAACATTTTCTATGAAAGGTGAATTCCCGTGCTCTATAAATTTTACGAAGCCCAACGTTCGCTGATGGAGCCATTCACTGATCTGGCGCAGTCTGCGGCCAAGGTGTATGGCAATCCCTTGTCATTGTTCGGCCAGCATCCCCTGGCACAACGCATTTCAGCTGGTTACGACCTGATGCACCGCCTGGGCAAGGATTATGAGAAGCCTGAATTTGGCCTGCGCATCGTGGATGTGGACGGGGTTGAAGTGGCGGTTCATGAGCGTGTTGAAGTCAAGAAGCCGTTTTGCGAATTACGCCGCTTCAAGCGCTTTACCGATGATGTCACCACGTTGTCCAAACTCAAGGGGCAACCTGCCGTGCTGATCGTGGCCCCGCTATCGGGCCATTACGCCACCCTGCTGCGCGATACCGTCAAAACCATGCTGAAAGACCACAAGGTCTATGTCACCGACTGGACCAACGCCCGACTGGTGCCCACCTCCGAGGGCGATTTCAGCCTCGACGACTACATTAATTACGTACAGGAATTCATTCGCCACGTACAAAACCGCTACGGCAACTGCCATGTCATGAGCGTCTGTCAACCCACCGTGCCGGTGCTGGCCGCGGTGTCACTGATGGCCAGCCGGGGCGAACTCACGCCCTTGAGCATGGTCATGATGGGTGGCCCGATTGACGCACGCCTGTCACCTACCGCCGTCAACAACCTTGCCATGAACAAAAGCATCGAGTGGTTTGAGCACAACGTGATTTACCGCGTACCGACCCGTTTCCCGGGCGCCGGGCGCAAGGTTTACCCCGGCTTTTTGCAGCATTCCGGCTTTGTTGCCATGAACCCCAGCAACCATGCCCGCAGCCATTACGACTACTTCAAGGACTTGATCAAGGGCGACGATGCCAGTGCCGATGCCCACCGCAAGTTCTACGACGAGTACAACGCCGTGCTGGACATGGATGCGCAGTACTACCTCGACACCATCAAGGTGGTGTTCCAGGAATTCAACCTGGTCAACGGCACCTGGGACGTCAAGGGGGTTGACGGCAAGATTGAGCGCGTACACCCCGAAGACATCCACAACACGGCCCTGTTGTCCATAGAGGGAGAGCTTGACGACATTTCAGGCTCCGGTCAAACGGCCGCCGTGCACACCATTTGCACTGGCGTGGACAAGGCCAACCAACGACACATCGAGGTGGAAGGCGCCGGTCACTATGGTATTTTTGCCGGTCGCCGTTGGCGTGAAGTGGTCTACCCGCAAGTCAAAGCCTTCATTCAGGCCTACCAGCCCAAGCCGGTTGCAGCAACCCCTGTGATGGCGGCGACACCAGCAGCCCCGGTACTGACCAACCCCGAGCCCGGGTTGCCTGAGCCGGCACCGGCATTTGTTTTACCCGAAGCAGCAGTCACGGCTGAAGTCAAGGTGCACAGCAAGCGCCCCGAACCACGTCAGCAACCGGCAGCCAAAGCCGCCGTCAACGTGGCCGAACCGACCAAACCGGCACGCAAACGCCCGACCCAACGTCACGGATGAAACCCGGTGCCGCCGAACTTTTGGCGGTGTTGCCGCAAACCCAGTGCACGCGCTGCGGTTACCCTGACTGTGCAGGCTACGCACAGGCCTTGCATGACGGCAGCGCGGATATCAACCAGTGCCCACCCGGCGGGGCTGCCGGGGTGCAGCGCCTGGCTGAACTGACCGGGCGCCCCCCCAAACCGCTCAACCCCGACAACGGCACGGAGGGACCACGTTCAGTGGTTTTTATCGACGAGGACTGGTGCATTGGCTGCACGCTGTGCATCAAAGTCTGCCCGGTGGATGCCATTGTGGGCGCCAACAAGCTGATGCATACCGTGATCGAGCCCTATTGCACCGGCTGCGAGCTGTGTCTGCCAGTATGCCCGGTCGATTGCATTGAAGTTGAAAACGTCAGTGGCAGCGCCACAGGTTGGGCCGCCTGGTCGCAAGAGCAGGCTGAACAAGCCCGCCAACGTTATGAATTTAATCGTTTGCGACGGGCGCGTGAGTCGCTTGAAAATGACCAAAGGCTGGAAGAAAAAGCGGAGCTGAAATTGTCCGACCTGGCCGCCCACTCGCAACACACCGACCCGGCCGTGCTGGACAAGAAGCGGGCCGTGATCGAAGCCGCGCTGGCCCGGGCCCGGGCCAAACGCCAAGCAGCGCCCTAAGCCGCCAGTCTGGCAAATGCGGCCACCACCTCGGGCGGCGCCTGCACCATCTCGATCAACACCCCCTCGCCCGCAATCGGAAACTCGTCGTTGGCCTTGGGATGCAGGAAGCAAATGTCAAAGCCTGCAGCCCCCTTGCGGATGCCCCCCGGCGCAAAGCGAACGCCTTGCGCCGTGAGCCATGCCACCGCCTTGGGCAGGTCGTCAATCCACAGGCCGACATGGTTCAGTGGTGTGGCGTGCACGGCAGGTTTTTTGTCGATGTCCATGGGCTGCATCAGGTCGACCTCGACCTTGAACGGGCCGACGCCCATGGCGCAGATGTCTTCATCAACATTCTCGCGCTCGCTCTGAAATGTACCGGTGACCTCCAGGCCCAGCATCTCGACCCAGAGCTTTTGCAGACGCGTTTTACTGGTACCACCAATGGCGATCTGCTGGATGCCCAGCACCTTAAAGGGGCGCTGGCTCATACAAATTCCACAATCGGCTGGTCCACGGTGAGACTTTCGCCTTTGGCGGCCAGCACCTTGCCGACCACGCCATCGGCGGCAGCAAACAGCACGTTTTCCATCTTCATGGCTTCGATCACGGCAACGCGTTCACCGGCCTGCACCTTTTGGCCCACTTGCACGGCCACATCGACCAGCAAGCCCGGCATTGGCGACAACACATAACGGCTCATGTCTGGTGCTGCCTTGAACGGCATCAGCGCATGCAACTCGGCCATGCGCTTGGATACCACCAGCACATCAATGCGTGTGCCATTGTGTTGCAAGCGCAAAGCCAGCGGATTCTTGGGCGTGCCGCGTTCGACCTGGGCAGTAAAGGGCGCGCCATTGACCGTACCCGTGATGCAGATGTCATTCAGCCTCGAATCGCTGCTGATTTCATAACTGCTGGCGCCCAACCTGACGCGTGCCGAGCCCGTCTGTCCAACAAACTCATCAACATGCACCGGGGTGTAGGCGTTCGTGCCGTCATCGCCCAAGGTGACCACCACGTAATCACTGCCCGCATTGACGGCATAACCCGGCAACTGGCCGCTGATGCCGGCCGCCCGTTCGCGCGATTTGCGCCGCACAAAGGCGGCCAGCGCCAGCATGAAATGCGGGTCTTCGTGAGGCACATCTTCGGCTTTGAAACCGTGGGCGTAGTTTTCGGCAATAAAACCCGTATTGAAATTGCCGGAAACAAACTTGGGGTGCGCCAGCAAGGCCGCCTGGAACGGAATATTGCTGCTGATACCGCGAATCACAAAACCGTTGAGCGCTTCACGCATTTTGGCGATCGCATCGAGCCGGTCGACACCGTGCACGATGAGCTTGGCGATCATCGAGTCGTAATACATCGGAATTTCGCCGCCGTCCTGCACCCCGGTGTCAACCCGCACGCCAAACCAGTCGCTGGTGTTGGCCTGCGCCATGGTCTGGGTGGGGGGCGCAAAACGCACCAGGCGCCCGGTGCTGGGCAAAAAGTTGCGGTACGGGTCTTCGGCATTGATGCGGCACTCCATGGCCCAACCGTTGCGCTTGACCTCGGCCTGCGTCAGCGGCAATTTTTCACCGGCGGCAACACGAATCATCAGCTCCACCAGGTCCAGCCCGGTGATGCATTCGGTCACCGGGTGCTCCACCTGCAGGCGCGTGTTCATTTCCAGAAAGTAAAAACTCTGGTCCTTGCCAACCACAAATTCCACGGTGCCGGCGCTCTGGTACTTGACCGCCTTGGCCAAGGCCACGGCCTGCTCCCCCATGGCCTTGCGTGTCGCATCGGAAATAAAAGGCGATGGCGCTTCTTCGATCACCTTCTGGTGGCGGCGCTGAATGGAACACTCGCGCTCGTTCAAATACACCACGTTGCCAAAGCTGTCGCCAATGAGCTGGATTTCGATGTGGCGTGGTTCTTCGACAAATTTTTCGACAAACACGCGGTCGTCGCCAAAGCTGTTGCGCGCTTCATTGCGACAACTGGTGAAACCCTCAAACGCTTCCTTGTCGTTGTAGGCCACGCGCAGCCCTTTGCCGCCGCCGCCGGCGCTGGCCTTGATCATCACCGGGTAACCAATGCCCTGGGCAATTTCCACCGCCTGTTCGGCTGACTCGATGGCGCTGTTGACGCCCGGAATGCAGTTGACCCCGGCAGCCCCGGCCAGCTTCTTGGACTCGATCTTGTCGCCCATGGCCGCCATGGAATAGTGCTTGGGCCCGATGAAGACGATGCCCTCTTCTTCGACGCGCTTGGCAAACTCGGCGTTTTCGCTGAGGAAGCCATAACCCGGATGCAGGGCTTGCGCGCCGGTTTGTTTGCAGGCGGCGATGATTTTCTCGCCCACCAGGTAGCTTTCGCGGCTCGGCGGGGCGCCAATGTGCACGGCTTCATCGGCCATCAACACAAAGCGCGCGTCCTTGTCGGCATCCGAATAGACGGCAACCGTCTTGATGCCCATTTTTTTGGCGGTGGTGATGACGCGGCAGGCAATCTCGCCACGGTTGGCGATCAAAATTTTTGTAAACATAATTCTCTCCTAACGTTATTCGGTCAGCGAATATGAAGTTCGCTGTGATGTTGAGTCTGACCTTTTGACGGGACGCCGTGTTTGTGGGTCCGCAACAGGGCGAGGGTGTCTGCTTCCGCTCATGTCCCCCTCCAAAGGCTCTCGCCTTTGGATTCCTCCTTGACTTCGCTGCAACAGACACCCCCACCCTGCCGCTGCGTAACCCTGACCTTGTATTTCATGCCCGCACGCCAACCGACCAGGATTGGGTTGCCTGGGCGTTTTGCGCAGGTAAAGGAGGAGGCTGCAGGCCGGGGGACACGGAGCAAAACGCCCAGGCTACCCGATCCAGCGCGATACACAGTCATGCTGTATTCCACAAAAATTTAAAGCGGAATGTTGCCGTGTTTACGCCACGGGTTCTCAAGCTTCTTGTCTTTGAGCATGACCAGGCTGCGGCAAATGCGCTTGCGGGTCTCCGACGGCAGAATCACGTCGTCAATAAAGCCGCGGGCACCCGCCACAAACGGGTTGGCAAAACGGGCTTTGTACTCGGCCTCCTTGGCCGCCAGTTTCTCCGGGTGACCCTTGTCTTCGCGGAAGATGATCTCCACCGCACCCTTGGCACCCATCACGGCAATTTCAGCGTTGGGCCAGGCAAAGTTGACGTCGCCGCGCAAGTGTTTGGAGGCCATCACGTCATAGGCACCGCCGTAGGCTTTACGTGTGATCACGGTGATCTTGGGCACGGTGCACTCGGCGTAGGCATAGAGCAACTTGGCGCCGTGCTTGATGATGCCGCCGAATTCCTGAGAGGTGCCGGGCATGAAACCGGGCACATCGACAAAGGTGATCACCGGAATATTAAAGGCATCGCAAAAACGCACAAAACGCGCCGCCTTGATGCTGCTCTTGATGTCCAGGCAACCCGCCAGCACCAGCGGCTGGTTGGCCACAATACCGACGGTCTGGCCGTCCATGCGGGCAAAGCCGATCAGGATATTTTTGGCGTACTCGGGTTGCAGCTCAAAGAAGTCGCCGTCGTCGACCGTCTTGACGATCAGCTCCTTCATGTCATAAGCCTTGTTCGGGTTGTCAGGCACCAGCGTGTCCAGGCTGTGTTCCATGCGGCCGGCCGGGTCGCCGCTCTGGCGCACCGGGGCTTTTTCGCGGTTGTTCAGCGGCAGGTAGTTGTACAGGCGGCGCAGCATCAGCAGCGCCTCGACATCGTTCTCAAAAGCCAGGTCGGCCACCCCGCTTTTGGTGGTGTGGCTGATGGCGCCACCAAGTTCCTCGGCCGTCACCTCCTCGTGCGTCACGGTCTTGACCACTTCCGGGCCGGTGACAAACATGTAGCTCGAATCCTTCACCATGAAGATGAAATCGGTCATGGCGGGCGAATACACCGCGCCACCTGCTGAAGGCCCCATGATCATGCTGATCTGCGGCACCACGCCACTGGCCATCACGTTGCGCTGGAACACCTCGGCATAACCACCAAGCGAGGCCACGCCTTCCTGGATACGCGCACCGCCCGAGTCGTTCAGGCCGATCACCGGCGCACCGACCTTCATGGCCTGGTCCATGATCTTGCAGATTTTCTCGGCATGGGCCTCCGACAGGGCACCGCCGAACACCGTGAAGTCCTGGCTGAAGACGAACACCAGACGGCCATTGATCATGCCGTAACCCGTCACCACGCCGTCACCCGGGATCTTGTTGTCCTGCATGCCGAAGTCGGCACAGCGGTGCTCGACAAACATGTCCCACTCTTCGAACGTGCCTTCATCGAGCAGCACTTCCAGCCGCTCACGCGCGGTGAGCTTGCCCTTTTTGTGCTGCGCATCAATGCGGTTCTGGCCCCCACCCAAACGGGCAAGTTGGCGCTTTTTTTCCAGTTGTTCAAGAATATCGTGCATGGCTTGGTCTCTCTCTTAGGTCAGGAAATGGTTCGGTTTTCGGATTTTGATGTGATGCGTGGCTTAGGCAGTTTCAGCATAAGCCTGGAGCATGTTGCGGGCGGCCGTGGAGGCCGCCACGCGGCCTGCCAGGACCTCCTGGGTCAACTGGGGCAACAGAGTTCTGACCGCCGGATGCTGGGCAAAGGCCTGTTTCAGGCCGGCGTCAATGCGTTCCCACATCCACGCCAGGGACTGCTTCTGGCGGCGTGCAGCAAACTTGCCATTGCCGGTTTGCAGGGCCTTGAATTCGAGCACCTTGTCCCAGAAGGCATCCACCCCCTGGGCATGCAGGGCGCTGAGCTGGATCACCTGGGGGTGCCATGTTTTCTGGTCGTGGTGCATGTGCTCCGGGCTGCCGTGCAAACCCAGCAAACGCAGGCTGGAATTGATCTGGGCGCGGGCCCGGGTGGCGGCATCGGGGTCAATGTCGGCCTTGTTGATGACCACCAGGTCGGCCAGCTCCATCACACCTTTCTTGATGGCCTGCAAATCGTCACCCGCGTTGGGCAACTGCAGCAGCACAAACATGTCGGTCATGTTGGCGACTGCCGTCTCGCTTTGCCCCACACCCACGGTTTCCACAATCACCACGTCATACCCGGCTGCTTCGCAAACCAGCATGGCCTCGCGGGTTTTTTCGGCCACACCGCCCAGCGTGCCGCTGCTGGGGCTGGGGCGGATGTAGGCTTTTTCATGCACAGACAGCAGTTCCATTCGGGTCTTGTCACCCAGGATGGAACCGCCGGAAACGGTTGAAGAAGGGTCAATCGTCAGCACCGCCACGCGGTGGCCCTGGGCAATCAGGTACAGGCCCAAGGCCTCGATGAAGGTCGATTTCCCAACGCCCGGCACGCCGCTGATGCCCAAGCGGAACGACTGACCGGTGTGCGGCAACAAGGCGGTGAGGAGTTCATCGGCCTGCAGCCGGTGGTCGGCACGCGTGGACTCCAGCAAGGTGATGGCCTTGGCGATAGCGCGGCGCTGTGCGAGCGATTCACCTTGCAGGACCGCCTGTAACGAGTTTTGAAGATTAAACAACTTCAAACCTCATTCAAATTGTTCAAAGAACGATAGGTCAATATCGAAGACGATTCGAGGTTTCAAGCCCAACTCATGCCGCTTGAACATCTCAAAAAGTTTTTCACCATCAACCAACTCTATGGGAACAGCACCCGGTCGCTCTGCTTCTGCACGCGCGTTACTTGAAAAGGTGCTCGTTGTCAGAAATATTCCTTTATCTGCGCGACCATCCATGGCACCTCGCAAGTCACGTATTTCTTTTGGTGGTACTGATTGCTCCCATTTCTTGCATTGGAATACGACATTGAAACTCATCAAGTCGTTTAGTTGCAAGACACCCACCCCATCGATGCCCCCATCATTTGACCGTCCAGTCACTTGCACTCGTTCGAACCCGGACTCTCGAAGTAGTCGCATGCACAAACGTTCAAATCCGCTCGGGGACAAACCCTTCACAACACGTAAAAAACCTTGAAGACTGGCATCTTCATCTGCTTGCGGCGTGTCAGCAGGAACGCCATCGTCTTCAATCGCTTGCGCTGCAGCACCAGATGCGACCTTACGAAGTTTTGCTTGTCGTTGCACTTGCCTGAGAAATATTTCCCGTGCCTCATCTGCAGACAAAATTACATTCTTGCCTTGCTGCGTCAAAGACCAAACACCGCGCCGCCCCGAATCAATAAAGCCTTCCCATACCAAATATTGGCGTGCCCACATCACTTGGTTATAAAACCGCTCTTGACCCGACTTGAGAACCACTTCCCTGACAGAGTCAGGAACTTTCTCAATTTGAGCAATTCTTTCGATGGCCTCACGCGGTGATGCCGAACCACCCAAATCGCGCAAAGCCTGCAACAAAGGTCCAAACCATCTAACAAATTCCGATTGCCTGGTTTTTTGCTTTAGAACCGAAGTGGTACTCATTGATCAATCTTTCTTAAGGATTCGAACCTCATACCCAATTCTCCAGTTTCAAGCCCGGAACACGCTCAAACTCTCGGGTGTTGTTCGTTACCAGAATCAGGTTTTGCGCCAGCGCATGGCAGGCAATCAACAAATCCCTCTCGCCAATTCGCTGGCCTGTGCACTCCAAAGCAAGCCGCGTTTGACCGTAGTGCCATATCGCTTCTTCGCCCCATGACAAAGCAGGCAAACTTTCAAAAAATGCTTCCAGTTTGACTTTCGTGTCAGGACGCGAACTTTTGGCAGCGCCAAAAGCCAACTCTGCAGCCGTGATACTGGACAAGCAGGTCGCGCCCGCACCTGCATCAATCAACCTTTGCAAGACATTCTCTGGTCGGTGGTTGATGGCATAAATGCAGATGTTGGTGTCCAACATGTATTTAAGTGAACGATTCATGGCAACAAAGACTCACGCTCGTTTTGCGACCACTCAGGTTCACGTGAAAACGGTTCAACATCAGCAAAAAGATCGAAAACTGACCGCACTCTAAAAGCCCAATCGCCTCCCATAGGGGTCAAGATCACACTGTCGCCCACGCGACGAATGACAACTTCATCCACATCAAATCGAAAGTTTTTGGGCAAACGCACAGCCTGGCTGCGGCCAGACATGAACACTTTGGCTGTTTCAGTGGGAGAAATCATGGCATCACCTGAAATTAAGTTAAGACATCTCAATGATATATCTCAATCAATAATCCATCAAGCCAACGCCTTTTTGATTTGATTGAGCACATCCTTGGCGCTCACCGGAATGGGGGTGCCGGGGCCGTAGATGCCTTTGACGCCGGACTGGTACAAAAAGTCGTAGTCCTGCCGCGGAACCACACCGCCGACAAACACGATGATGTCGTCGGCGCCCTGCTTCCTGAGCTCGGCAATGATGGCCGGCACCAGCGTCTTGTGACCGGCGGCCAGCGTGCTCACACCAACGGCATGCACATCGTTTTCGATGGCCTGGCGCGCGCATTCCTCGGGGGTCTGGAACAGCGGGCCCATGTCAACGTCAAAACCGAGGTCGGCAAAAGCCGTGGCCACCACCTTGGCACCGCGGTCATGGCCGTCCTGGCCCAGCTTGCTGATCATGACGCGCGGGCGGCGACCCTGCCCGGCGGCAAACTCCTCAATTTCTGCCTTGAGTGCGTTCCAGTAGTCCATGGTGTCTCCGGCCGTGGTATCGGTATCAAAAGCCGCTGCATAAACGCCGGTCACCTTTTGTGTGTCGGCGCGGTGGCGGCCAAAGGATTTCTCCATGGCGTCGCTGATTTCGCCCACGGTGGCGCGGGCGCGCACGGCCTTGATGCTCAGGTCCAGCAGGTTGCCGTTGCCACTGGCGGCAGCTTCTTCGATGGCTTTCAGGGCTTGCTGCACCCGGGCTGCGTCACGTTGCTGCCTGATCGCGTTGAGCCGGGCAATTTGCGAGTCGCGCACCGCCACGTTGTCGATGTCACGGGCTTCAATGGCGTCCTCGGTCTTGAGCTTGTACTTGTTGACGCCCACGATCACGTCCTTGCCGCTGTCGATGCGCGCCTGTTTTTCTGCCGCCGCCGCCTCGATCTTGAGCTTGGCCCAGCCCGAATCCACGGCCTTGGTCATGCCGCCCATGGCTTCGACTTCCTCGATGATGGCCCAGGCGGCATCGGCCATGTCCTGCGTCAGCTTTTCCATCATGTAGCTGCCCGCCCAGGGGTCGATCACGTTGGTGATGTGGGTTTCTTCCTGGATGATGAGCTGGGTGTTGCGGGCAATGCGTGCGCTGAATTCGGTCGGCAGCGCGATGGCCTCGTCGAACGAATTGGTGTGCAGGCTTTGCGTGCCGCCAAAGACCGCCGCCATGGCCTCGATGGTGGTGCGCACCACGTTGTTGTAGGGGTCCTGCTCGGTCAGGCTCCAGCCGCTGGTCTGGCAATGCGTGCGCAGCATGAGCGACTTGGGGTTTTTGGCGTCAAAGCCCTTCATGATGCGGCACCACAGCAGGCGCGCGGCGCGCATCTTGGCCACTTCCAGGTAGAAATTCATGCCAATGGCCCAGAAAAAGCTCAGGCGGCCGGCAAAGTCATCGACATCCATGCCCTTGGCAATGGCGGTTTTCACGTATTCCTTGCCATCGGCCAGGGTGAAGGCCAGTTCCAGCGCCTGGTTGGCGCCGGCTTCCTGCATGTGGTAACCGCTGATCGAAATCGAGTTGAATTTCGGCATGTGCTTGGCCGTGTACTCGATGATGTCGCCGATGATCTTCATCGACGGCTCGGGCGGGTAGATGTAGGTGTTGCGCACCATGAACTCTTTCAGAATGTCGTTCTGAATCGTTCCGCTGAGCTTGTCCTGCGACACGCCCTGCTCTTCCGCAGCCACCACGTAGCCGGCCAGCACCGGCAGCACGGCGCCGTTCATGGTCATGGAGACCGAAACCTTGTCCAGCGGAATCTGGTCAAACAGGATCTTCATGTCCTCCACCGAGTCGATCGCCACGCCAGCCTTGCCGACGTCGCCGGTCACGCGCGGGTGGTCGCTGTCGTAGCCGCGGTGGGTGGCCAGGTCGAACGCCACCGACACACCCTGGCCGCCCGCCGCCAGCGCCTTGCGGTAAAACGCGTTGGACTCTTCGGCGGTGGAAAACCCGGCGTACTGGCGGATGGTCCAGGGTCGCACCGCGTACATGGTGGCCTGCGGGCCGCGCAGGTAGGGCTCAAACCCCGGCAACGTGTTGGCGTAAGGCAGGTTTTGCGTGTCCTCGGCGGTGTACAGCGGTTTGACCGAAATGCCATCGGGTGTCAGCCAATTGAGCGCATTCACATCACCACCGGGCGCGGATTTGGCGGCGGCCTTGGCCCAGGCGTCCAGACTGGCAGGCTGAAATTCAGGATTGGTGTGTGTCATGGTGGCAAACAGTTAAGGAATAAATCGCAACGCACGCCACTGTGACAGCGGCGCACATTTTGAGCAAGCAAGTTTACATTATTTATAATTATTGATACAAAAAATTCCTTCCAGCTTACAATTTGTCCTATGGCCGCACTCTCATTAGCTCCCCGCGCACTCTACGAAGAAGTGGCTGAACTGCTGCGTCAGCGCATTTTCAGCCGCGAACTGGAGCCCGGCAGCTGGATCGACGAACTCAAGATTGCCCAGGACTACGGCATCAGCCGCACGCCGATGCGCGAAGCGCTCAAGGTGCTGGCGACCGAAGGCCTGGTGACCATGAAGGTGCGTCGTGGTGCCTATGTGACCGAGGTTTCCGAACGCGATCTGGCCGATGTTTACCACTTGTTGAGCCTGCTCGAATCCGATGCCGCCGGGGTCGTGGCCCAAAGGGCCACCGCAGCCCAGATGGCCGAACTGCAAGCGCTGCACCAGGAACTTGAAGAAGCCGCCCGGCCAGAGCAACAGGACCGTCAACGCTTTTTTGAAATCAATGAGCGTTTTCACATGCGTCTGCTGGAAATCGCCGACAACCGCTGGCGCAACCAGATGGTGGCCGACCTGCGCAAGGTCATGAAACTCAACCGCCACAACTCACTACTGAAAACAGGGCGAATCGGCGAATCGCTGGATGAACACCGCGCCATCATGGCCGCGCTGGCAGCGCGCGACCCGCAGCTCTGCACACAGCGCATGCAGACGCATTTTGCCAACGGCCTCGAAGCAGCGGTTTAACGACAACAAGCCCACGCCACCGATCCTCATGACCCTGCCGCCAACCAACACTTTCATGCAACAGGCACTGGCACTGGCCACGCAAAGCCTGCTGCTCACCTCCCCCAACCCCCGCGTGGGCTGCGTCATCACCACAGCCGCCGGTCAGGTGCTTGGCCAGGGCGCCACCCAGCGCGCTGGTGAGGCGCACGCAGAAGTCATGGCGCTGCGCGACGCTACCGCCCGCGGCCACAGCGTGGTGGGTGCCACGGCCTATGTCACGCTGGAGCCCTGTTCACACCAGGGCCGCACCGGGCCCTGCTGCGATGCCCTGGCGGCGGCGGGCATCAAAAAAGTGGTGGCCGCCATTGGCGACCCCAACCCCCTGGTCACCGGCAATGGTTTCACAAGGCTGCGCGCCGCCGGCATCGAGGTCGAAATCGGCCCCGGTGGCGCCGAATCGCGCGAACTCAACCTCGGTTTCTTCAGCCGCATGGTACGCAAAACCCCCTGGGTGCGCATGAAGCTGGCGGCCTCGCTGGACGGCAAGACCGCCCTCGACAATGGCGTCAGCCAATGGATCACCTCGCCCCCGGCCCGCGCTGACGGCCACGCCTGGCGCGCCCGCGCCTGTGCCGTGCTGACCGGCATTGGCACGGTGCTGGCCGACAACCCCAAGCTTGACGTGCGGCTGGTTGACACGCCCCGCCAACCGGCGCTGGTGCTGGTTGACAGCCGCCTGGAAACCCCGCTGGACGCAGCGCTGTTTACCCCAGCGCGGGCGCTGTACATCTACGCGGCGGTGCCGGACGAAGCCAGACAGGCGGCGCTGCAGGCACGCGGCGCCAGGGTGGTGCTGCTGCCCGGCCCCAACGACAAGGTCGATCTGGCAGCCATGCTGCGCGACCTGGCGCGCCGCGAAGTCAACGAGCTGCATGTGGAAGCCGGTGAAAAACTCAACGGCTCGCTGATCCGCGCGGGTCTGGTTGATGAATTTCTGGTTTATCTGGCCCCCAAACTGATCGGCCAGGGGCGCGGCATGGCACACTTTGGTCCGCTGCAGGATCTGGCCCAGGCGCTGCCACTGGACTTCACGTCCACGGCCATGCTGGGGCCGGACCTGCGCATCGTCGCCCGCGTATGCGGCCGAGACGTTTTTTAATGAAATTACTATGTTCACAGGCATCATCACAGGCATCGGCCGCATCACCAACGTTCAGCCCCTGGGCGAAACTGCCACCCATGGCAAGCGCCTGACCATCACCTGCCCACCGGGCTACCTCGACGACGTCGGGCTGGGCGACAGCATTGCGCTCAACGGCGCCTGCATGACCGTCACAAGCTTCGACGCGGCCCAAAACCAGTTCACCATCGATATTTCGGCCGAGTCGCTCAACAAGACCGCCGGGCTTGACCAGTTGGGCACCGTCAACCTGGAAAAGGCCCTGCGCGCCCATGACCGGCTGGGCGGCCACATTGTTTCTGGCCATGTCGACGGCATCGGCCACGTCACTTACTTTGCCGAAATCGGCGAAAGCTGGCAATTGCGCGTGATGGCGCCGCCAGCCTTGGCCAAGTACCTGGCCTACAAGGGCTCGATCACCGTCAACGGTGTCAGCCTGACCGTGAACCAGATTCAGGACAGCGCCGAGGGCTGCGAGATGTCGATCAACCTGATCCCGCACACGGTGCAGAACACCGCGCTGGGGACGCTCAAGGTGGGCTCACGGGTGAACCTGGAGATTGACCTGATTGCGCGCTATTGCGAGAGGATGTTGAGCTCTCACAATACCGTCTAAAGCGGAAAACAGGCTTAAGCGCGTGATCGGTGACTAAAAAAGTGCACGCCATTGCGGCCTGCGGCTTTGGCCTGGTACATGGCCATGTCGGCCTGCTTCAACAGGTCTTCGGGCAACGCCCTGGCATTCACCAGCAGCGCCACGCCAATGCTGACCGACAGGCTCCAGGTCACTTCAGGCAAGACAAACTGCCGTGCCATGGCTTGCAAAATCTTGTTGGCCACCGCTTGCGCCCCAGCCTGCGCCAGCTCTTCATCTTCGCTCAATTGCGCCAAGGCCACCACAAACTCATCGCCCCCCAGGCGCGCGACGGTATCAACCTCGCGCACACAAGCCTGCAGGCGCTGCGCCACCTGGATCAATAACTCATCACCCTGGTCATGGCCATGGTTGTCATTAAGCAATTTGAACCGGTCCAGATCCAGAAACAACACCGCCGCGATCTGGTTGTTGCGGGCCCGCACCGCGCTCAATTGCTGCAAACGGTCCAGCAGCAGGCGGCGGTTGGGCAGTTGTGTCAACGGATCAAAAAACGCCAATTTGCGAATGTCTTCCTCGAACCGCTTGCGCAAGCTAATGTCGGTATGCACCGACACATAGTGGGTGACCTGGCCCTGCATATCTTTGACCACGGTGATCGACAACCAATCCGGGTACACATCGCCATTTTTACGCCGGTTCCACAGCTCACCCTCCCAATGGCCGGTTTGCGTCAGGCTGTGCCACATGGCTTGGTAAAAAGCCGGGTCATGGCGGCCAGACCTGAGCATGTTGCTGGACTGGCCCACTGCTTCGTCAAAGCTGTACCCAGTCAAATCCACAAAAGCGTGATTCACCCTCAAAATGCGCAAATCTGCCGAACTGACCACCATGGCGGCGCTGGATTCAAACGCCACCGCCGCCACCCGTTGCGCTTCTTCGGCCTGTTTACGCTCGGTGATGTCAAAAATGGCCCCATGAAAGACCACACTGCCATCATCACGTTTTTGCGGCACGCCACGACCACCACGCCAACTCACGCTGCCGTCGGGCAGCTTCAATCGGTATTCCGTTTGCCAGGGTGTCAGGTGGGTCACGGACTGCTGGATCGACAGCTTGACCCTGGCGACATCGTCGGGATGCTGCCAGGCAAAAAGCAGCGACGCATCATGCTGCACCTGTGCCAGTGTCAAGCCATAAAAATCCAGGAAATACTTGGACAAATAGGAAAAATGAATACGCCCGTCGGCATCCATATTGAACTGAAACAACTCGGCAGGCACCTGGTCGGTGAGATTTTGCAACAAGGTCTGGCTTTGCTGCACGGCCAGCTCCAGCCGTTTTTGTTCACTGCGATCGACCGCAGTACCCGTCATGCGCAACGCCCGTCCTGCCGCATCACGCGCAACCACTTGCCCGCGCACCATCAAATGCACCCAATGTCCATCCTTGTGGCGCAGTCGGTGTTCCAGCAACAAACGCGGCACCTCGCTTTTAAGCACTGGCGGCAAGCGTTCGGCCAGCATCCGCCTGTCGTCCGGGTGCAACAACTCGACAAACAGCTTGTTGTCAAATTGTTGCGCGCCTGGCAGAAAGCCCAGCATGACCCCTGAGCGTTCGTCCACTTCTATCTGCCCGGTGACCAAATCCCAGGACCACAGCGCCAGGCCCCCACTGTCAAGCGCCAGCTTCATCTGCTTATGACTTTGCGCCAATTGCCGGTGTTGCCGCTGGATAAGGGAGCGGTCCCACGAAAAAATGGCGGCACACCCCAGCAACAACAGGCCACCCAGGGTTGCCAGCAGCCAATCCAGCCGGTTCGTCTGCAGGCCCTCTTTCTGGTACTCCTGTTTGCCCAAAGCCACCGACACATAGAGCGGGAAACCCGGCACCGGCCTGGCATGGTACAAGCGCGGCACGCCATCCGCGGCCATGTCCGAATCAAAAAAACCTTCCACTGGCGCTTGCGGCAAAACCTCCTGTGCCGCGCCTGCTGACAGCTTGGCGCGCTGCGCCCAGACCCTGCCGTCACGCCCCAGCAGCATCGCATTACCTTGCTCCCCCAGGTCCAGGCTGGCGTAAAAACGGGCAAAATAATCGGCATCCAGCGACACCACCACCACCCCGGCAAAACTGCCATCAGGCTGGTTGATGCGCCGGGTGAGCTGAATCGTCCATTTTTTGGAGAACTGTTCCAGCATCGGTGGCGAGACAAGCAGTTCATCGCTGGCACGCGCCAGATGCATCTTGAAGTATTCCCGGTCGTCCAGGTTGACCGTCGGTGTCTGGGGCAAGTTGCTCAAGCGGAAAATACCCTGGGCATCGATGATGCCCACGTGGTGCACCAATGCCACATCCAGCGTACTCCGGCGTACCAAGTCAGCCAGGTCGAGCGCCATGCCATCGCGCAGGTAGAGTGCGCGAACAATTTTCAGCGTCTGGTCAACCGTATGCAGGGTCCGTCTGACGTGCTGCTGGCTGAGGTACGACAGATTGACCAGCTCACGCCGGGCGGTGCGCTCATCTTTTTCCAAATTGGATTGAGTGACCTGACGCGTCAGCAACAACAACGCCAGCACTGCGACCAAAGCCAAGGTCCAGGCCACCAGATGCGGCAAATGAATTTTCCAGCGTTGGCTCAACGGCGATTCCTTGGTCATGAACAGAGTCTTTTGTGTACCGAGTTTACGCCCTCCACGTTGAGTCCAAATCCTACCGGCGAGGCTCACCCCGCTCGTTAACGGTCACGGTGGCGCCGGGCGGCGTCGTCATTTGCGTGCGGTGCTCCTGACCCCGAAAGTTGTAGCTGACATCCCAATACTGGGCCTGGGCCTGGTTGGGAGTGCTTTCACAACGCTGTACATCCTGCGTTGTCCCGTCGGTGCGACCGACGTTCGCACCTATCGCGGCCCCGGCGATCAGGCCGCCGACGGTGGCAATGTCCTTGCCGCTTCCGCCGCCAACCTGATGGCCCAGAATGCCGCCAATGAGGGCACCTGCAATCGCGCCGGGAATGTTGGCATTGCCTTGCGTCTGGGCGACTTGCCCGGGCTCGACCCAGCAGCGCTGCTCAGGGGTTCCGACCACCGCACGCACGGACGTCACATTGGCCTCGTAGAGCCGCTCATTGTTGCGCCGACGGTAGTCAGGTGCCGCAACCGGCTGGGACTCATATCCTTGACCACCATTGTTCACGCCAGGGCTCATGGCGCGCACCGACGACACACGGTCATTCAGACCCATCGCCGCCATCGAGGGGTACTGGCCTGGACGCAAAACAACGCATCGACCGCTGTACCGATTGTTTTCACAAAGCTCCCAAGGGCCGCCGGCAACCACCACTGAGGAAGCGCGGTCATTGAAGTTGTTTTGCACAAAGTTGTCGATCGACTGAACCGTGGTGAATGCGCGACCGGTAAATCCTTCACGTTCGTAGAAGGTGACCTGTCCGGTTGCCGGACCGGGCGCATAGCGGTCATCAATGCGTGCGTCACGGCTCGCAAGCCGGACTGAGGAAACGCGGTCGTTCAAGCCCATCGCCGACATGGACGGATACTGTCCCGGACGCAGGACGACACATTGACCTCTGAACTGATTGTTTTCACAAAGCTCCCAAGGGCCGCCCACCACGACCACCGAGGAGGCGCGGTCATTGAACTGATTGCGGGCGAAATTCCTGACCAGCTCTTGAGTAACGAAAGAACGACCGATAAACCCTTCGTTTTCATAGAAGGTGATCTGTGGTGTCTCCGGAGCAGGCGCCGTGTTGCGCGCAGCCCGCACCGACGACACACGGTCGTTCAGGCCCATCGCGCTCAATGACGGATATTGGCCAGGCTGCAAGACCGCACAACGACCGCCGAACTGGGTGTCTTCGCAAACCTCCCAGCTTTCGCGGGCTACCACGACTGACGAGGCCCGGTCATTAAAGCCGAAACGCTCAAAATTCCCGACCTGTCTCTCGGTGGTGAAAGAGCGGCCGCGAAAGTTGTCCTGTTCGAAAAAAGTGACCTGTGCCATCGCCTGGCTGGCGACCGCGACAGCGGTCAGCGCCAATGCGTTTTTCAAGTGGGTGTTCATTGATGGTTTCTCCAGAAAGTTGTATGCATCTGCCAAGCCGCAGCTTGCATGTCCTGCCACCAGGGGATTCAAGTGACACAGACCGGACTATGTTGGGCCTTTAAGGCTGGGTCTGTGCGTTGGCGCACGGTGCGCGTTTGAGCAAGCCGGTGCGGAATCCAAAGCTGTCGATGCCGATGCAGCCAAAGCCCTGTTCAAGGACAACGATTGCACCAAGTGCCATGCGGTTGACAAAACCAAAAAAGGCCCTTCATTGAAAAAAAAATTGCAACCAGCCAAAAGACAGATGGCCAAGAAAAAATCATCAAAAACATCACGACCGGTCCCAATATTCAGTTCGAGGACGGCACCGTGGAAAAAGACAAAATCATCGACACCAAAGACCCCAAGGAGCTGAAGAATCTGGCGGACTGGATTCTTTCGGAATAGCAAACCGGGTTTCAGCGCGGGGCTGCCTGGCCTGCAGCAAAAACGGGCGTGCTATCTGCTACCCTCCAAGGCATGCCAAATCAAGCCACCACCACAGCCATGCCACCTGCTGTGATCGTCCTGCTGTTGTCGCTTTTGCTCGGCCTGCAGCCCATCACCACCGACCTGTATTTACCCGCGCTGCCGGTGCTGACCACCGGCTTTGCTGCGCCCATGCACCAGGCACAGTTGACGCTGACGGCGCTGTTGCTGGCGTTTGGTGTGTCGCAACTGGTGTGGGGGCCGCTGTCCGACCGCTTTGGCAGGCGGCCCATTTTGCTGGTCGGCCTGAGCGCTTACGTGCTGGCTGCCGTTGGCAGCACGCTGGCACCCAGCATGACCGCCTTGATTGTCTGGCGTACCGTGCAAGGTGCCGCCATGGGTGCGGCGGTGATGTGCGCACGCGCCATCGTGCGTGACCTGTACGCGCCGGTGCAGGGCGCGCGGGTCATGAGCAAGGGCTTGAGCGGCCTGGGCGTGATTGCCTTTTTGAGTGCCCCCAGCGGCGGACTGCTGACCGAGGTCTTCAACTGGCGCATCGCCCTGCTGGCGCTGGCCATCTTTGGTGCCGCCAGCCTGGCCATGATTGCCTGGCGTTTTGAGGAAACCCTGCAGCGCAAGAACCCCCAGGCCTTGCAGGCCGCCACATTGCTGAAAACCTGGCAAAGTATTTTTCGTCACCCTGCTTTCCTGGCTTTTTCAGCGCTGTCAGCCGCGTCTTACGGTGGCCTGTTCACCCTTTTGGCGGCTTCGTCGTTTGTCTTCATGAATGTACTGGGCCTGAGCAAGACGCAGTACGGCGCCTTGATGGCACTGAACTCGCTGGGCTACATTGCCGGTACCTTTTTGTGCCGCTACTGGTTGGCGCGCCTTGGCGTGCGCCGCACGCTCAAATGGGCGGGCGGGCTGTCGCTCGCTGGTGGCACCTTGATGGCTGTGCTCAGCCTGGCCGGCGTGCAAAACGTGTGGGCCATCATGGGGCCGCAAATGCTGTTTGTCATCGGCCACGGCATCCACCAGCCCTGTGGCCAAAGCGGTTCGGTGGGACCGTTCCCGCACGCGGCCGGCGCCGCCTCGGCCATGAACGGCTTTTTGATGATGCTGGCGGCATTTGCCATGGGCAGTTGGCTCGGCGGGCACATGGACGGCACCGTGCTGCCGCTGACGCTGGGCGTGTGGTTCTGGAGCGCCCTGATCGCGCTGACCGCCTGGACGCTGGTGCAGAAGTATGGAGAATCCAAGTAATGGGGGTCAGATTCCAATTAAATTCCACCCTGCCCCACTATTTGGCGCTGGCCGGCCCCACCGCGTCAGGCAAAACAGCGGCCGCGCTGGCCATTGCCCAGGCCTGGCCGGTAGAGATCATCAGCGTTGATTCGGCCCTGGTCTATCGCGGCATGGACATTGGCACGGCCAAGCCCACGGCAGCCGAACTGGCGGCCGTGCCGCACCACCTGATCGACATCCGCGACCCGCTGCAGGCCTACAGCGCTGCCGAGTTCGTGGCCGACGCACAAAAATTGATAACCGACATCACAGCGCGTGGCAAGCTGCCGCTGCTGGTGGGCGGCACCATGCTGTATTTCAAGGCGCTGCGCGACGGGCTCGACGACATGCCCCGCGCCGACCCGGCCATTCGCGCCGACATCGAAATGCAGGCAGCGCGGGTCGGCTGGCCCGCCATGCACGCCGAGTTGATGCAAGTGGACCCGGTCACCGCCGCCAGGCTGGCCCCGGCGGATTCGCAACGCATCGCCAGGGCGCTGGAGGTGCACCGCATCTCGGGGCAACCGCTGTCGTCTTTTCAAACCAGAAAATCTGGCCACAGCATTGACACCCCTCAGGCCTCGAATAGCCTGCTGATCTCGCTGGAGCCGCAAGACCGCGCCTGGCTGCACCAGCGCATCGCCCAGCGCTTCGATGCCATGCTGGCCAACGGTTTTCTGGACGAGGTCAGGGCCCTGCGTGCGCGCGGCGATCTGCATCCTGATTTGCCGTCCATGCGCTGCGTCGGCTACCGTCAGGCGTGGGAGTATCTGGACGCGCATGAAACGCGCGGACTGGCCGGTGAGCTGCCCTTGAGCGAACTGCGCGACAAGGGCATTTTTGCCACGCGCCAGCTCGCCAAACGCCAGATCACCTGGCTGCGTTCCATGCCGGAGCGGCGCGTCATCGCCTGTGATGCGCCCGATGCGCTGGCGCAGGTGCTGACCCTGGCAAGGTGTTTCATCGAAGGCAATCCATGGCCCTGATCATTGAACATTTGAGCAAGCGCTACGGCGATGTGCCGGTGTTCAGCCAAGTCTCGTTGCACGTGGCGCCGGGCGAATTTGTCGCCATCGTCGGCGAGTCGGGTGTGGGCAAATCAACCCTGCTCAACTGCATGGCGGGCCTGGATAACTGGGACAGCGGCACGGTGGTACTGGACGGGCAGGATCTGGGCACGCTCAGTGACGAGCAACTGGCGCGCCTGCGCCGTGAAAAAACCGGTTTTGTGTTTCAGGCCTTCCACGTGCTGCCACATCTGAGCGTGGCGCAAAACGTGGCGCTGCCGCTGATGCTGCTGGGCCAGCATGACGACGCGCGGGTGCAAGCCATGCTCGATGCCGTTGGCCTGGCCGGTTTGGGCGAGCGCCTGCCGCAGCAACTCAGCGGCGGCCAGTTGCAGCGCGTGGCGATTGCCCGTGCGCTGGTGCACCGTCCGATGCTGCTGCTGGCCGACGAGCCCACCGGCAATCTCGACCCCGGCACCGCCACGCTGGTGATGGACGCGTTGGTGGAACAAACCCGCCAGCACGGCGCCGCCATGGTGCTGGTCACGCATTCACTGGCGGCATCCGGGCGCGCCGACCGGGTACTCAGACTCACCCCCGGGGGGCTGGTTGCACATGCAAGTCCTGCTTGATTTTTCCGATCCGCACGGCCAGCAGGCCGCGTTGCGCTGTGCCTTTGACCAACCGGTACAAACGCTGATGGCGCACACGCTGGATCAGGTCAAGCCGCTGCTGGCCACCGTCGATGCCCTGTCCAGGCAAGGCTTCTGGTGCGTGGGTCATGTGCGTTATGAGGCCGCGCCCGCGTTTGATAGCGCGCTGGTTGTGCACGACCACAGCGGCCCTCTGGCCTGGTTCGGGGTGTATGACCAGGTCCGGCCCTGGCCCGCCGAAACCCAAAAGGACGACGACTCGACCCGCGTGCAATGGCGCAGCGGACTGGGCCGACCTGATTTTGATGCCGCCATGGCACACATCCACCAGGCCATTGCGGCAGGTGATCTGTACCAGGTCAATTACACCGCACCGCTGCACGGCGATTTTTCTGGTGATGCGCAAACACTTTTCCAGCGCCTGCACCGCGCCCAGCCCCAGGGCTACTCGGCCTTTATCGACACCGGCTTTGAGCAGATTCTGTCGGTCTCGCCTGAACTGTTTTTTGACTGGCGGGACGAACAGCTGCTCACCCGCCCGATGAAGGGCACCGCGCCGCGTGGCAACACCCCGGCCGAGGACGATGCGCTGGCCCAGACGCTGGTGGCATCGCCCAAGGAACGTGCCGAGAACGTGATGATTGTCGATTTGCTGCGCAACGACGTGTCGCGCATCGCCCAGCCTCATAGCGTCAGGGTTCCGCGTCTTTTTACCGTGCAAACGCTGCCCACGGTGTTGCAAATGGTGTCGGACGTGACCGCAGTCACCCGGTCTGGCATAACCCTGTGCGATGTCTTTAGCGCACTGTTCCCGTGCGGCTCGGTCACCGGCGCGCCCAAGGTCCAGTCCATGCGCATGATCCGGGCGCTGGAACCGGCACCGCGCGGCATTTACTGCGGCGCCATCGGCGTGGTGCGCCCGGGCGGGCACGCCACCTTCAACGTGGCCATCCGTACCGTCACCTTGCGCGGCTCACACGCCAGTTGCGGCATTGGCAGCGGCATCACCTTTGACGCCACGGCAGACGCGGAATGGCAGGAGTGGCGTATCAAACGCGGTTTTCTGGAGCGCGCCAGCCAACCCTTTCAGTTGCTGGAAACCCTGCGCCTGGAGCATGGTGTATTCCATTACCTGGATGCGCACCTGGCCCGTCTGCAGCGGGCGGCAAAGCATTTTGGGTATCCATTTGACGCGGGTGTGATGGCGAACGCAGTGCGGCAATCCATGCCCCCCGAAGCCGTGGACTGCCACGTCGCTGGAGCGACTCACCATGACGTCTCTGCCTGGCGGGTGCGATTGCTGCTTGATGCCGGCGGCCATGCGCAGGTGCAGTTTTTTGCGCTGCTGCCTTCACCATCCCAGGTGATCTTGCAGCTGGCCGATCGCCCCTTCGACGAAGCTCAGAGCGAATTCACCCGTTTCAAAACCACGCACCGCGCGCACTACGAAGCCTTTGCCACCACCGACCCCCAGGTGTTTGACACGCTGCTCTACAACACGCAGGGTGAACTGACCGAATGCACCCGCGGCAACATCGCCCTGCTGCTTGACGGCCGCTGGGTGACACCACCGCTGCGCTGCGGGCTGCTTGATGGCGTTGGACGCGAGATGGCGCTGAAAGAAGGGCGTCTGCGCGAGTCCGTGGTGCGTCTGGACGACCTGCCGCGGGTACAGGCGCTGGCCTTTGTCAACAGCTTGCGCGGCTGGTTGCCGGCGCAACTTTTGCCATCACGCCCTCGGCCCCATGCTTGATTTGCTCAAGACCTTCTCCTGGCAAGAACTCAAACACCACCCGTGGCGCAATGCAGCGGCAGTGGTGGCGGTGATGCTGGGCGTGGCGCTGGCGTACTCGGTACATTTGATCAACGCCTCGGCGCTCGATGAATTCTCGCAGGCGGCGCGCTCGGTGGGTGGCCAGCCCGACCTGGAATTGCGCGGCGCACAGGGCCGGTTTGACGAGTCCCTGTTTGCCCGCGTGGCCAGATTGCCGCAGGTGGCGCGGGCCTCACCAGTGCTCGAAGTGGGTACTTACGCCATCACGCCCGGAAGCAAACGCAGCCTGCAGGTGGTCGGTATCGATGCGCTCGTGGTGGCGTATGTGGCACCCGATCTGATGCCACTCCCCACACCCCCCAGCGACAAGCAAACAGTTGACCGCTTCGCGTTGTTTGCGCCGGGGCAGGTGTTCTTGAACCCGGCGGCACAACTGCTTGCGGGACCCAACCTGAAGCTGCAAAGCGGCCTCGGGCTGCTGCCCGTCACTGTAGCCGGCACCGTGCGCGCCAGCGGCCGGGCGCTCGCCGTGATGGACATTGGCGCAGCGCAGGAGCTGTTTGGCAAGCAAGGGCAACTGAGCCGTATCGATCTGCGTTTGAAGCCAGGCGTGAACCGCGACGACTTTGCTCGCAACCTGCAAAGCGCCCCCGACTGGCCCACCGACCTCACCTTGAGCGTGCCAGGTGATGCGCAGTCGCAGATCAACAACCTGTCGCGCGCCTACCGTGTCAACCTGACCGTGCTGGCTTTCATTGCCCTGTTCACCGGGGCCTTTCTGGTGTTCTCGGTGCTGTCCCTGAGTGTGGCCAAACGTGCGCAGCAATTTGCGCTGTTGGGCGTGCTCGGCCTGAGTGGCCGCAAACGGCTGAGTCTGGTGTTGTGGGAGTCGCTTTTTCTCGGCCTGTTGGGCAGTGCCGCCGGCATCGCCCTGGGCACGACCCTGGCGGCCCTGGCTTTGAAATTGCTGGGCGGCGACCTGGGTGGCGGCTTTTTTGCCGGCACCGCGCCGCGGCTGCAATTGAATGGCTGGGCCGCTCTGGTTTACGGCGCCATGGGCGTGGCCGCCGCTTTGGCGGGCGGCTGGTGGCCGGCTCGGACGGCGCAAGCCCTGCCACCGGCGCAAACCCTGAAGGGGTTGGGTGGCACGCTGGTGAATCCGCACAGCCACTGGCTCAGCTTGCTTTTGATCCTGGTTGGCACAGCGCTGACCCAGGCGCCAGCTGTCTGGGGCATTCCGGTGGCGGCTTATCTGTCGGTGGCCTTGTTGCTGGTGGGTGGCATCACCGCCTTGCCCTGGCTGATCGGCCTGCTGCTGGACCGCATCGCCCCACTGGTGACGCGTCAGACCCTGCCGCTGCTGGCGGTGGCGCGGGCCCGACACCAACGTGAAACGGCTGCAGTGGCGGTCAGCGGTGTGGTAGCTTCGCTGAGCCTGGCCGTGGCTTTGACCGTGATGGTGGCGAGTTTTCGGGATTCGGTCAGCCTGTGGCTGGACCAGGTGCTGCCCGCCGATTTGTATGTGCGCAGCACCCCAAATTTGGGTGCCAGCGACACGGTTTATTTCAGCCCGGCGTATGTACAGGCTGCAGCAGCCTTGAACGGCGTCAAGCAGTTGCAGGCGCAACGCGTGCTGCCCTTGCTGCTCAAACCCACCTTGCCGCCGGTGGCGCTGATCGCCCGCGAGCTGGCTGATCCGGCCAAAAACCTGCCCCTGGTGGGAGAAGCGCTGCCGGTGCCCGTCGGGCAGATCGGCATTTACGTGAGCGAAGCGGTGGTGGACCTGCACGGGGCCGTGGCGGGCCAGACCTTTGCCCCACTTGGCAAGACTTTCAGAACCCTTGCCCGAACAGGGTTGGCGGACGAGGCCTCCTACTTTGTCGCGGGCGTCTGGCGCGACTATGCACGCCAAAGCGGCGCCATTGTCATCGACCGGGCTGTTTTCGAGCGCCTCACCGGTGACCAGCGCGCCAATGACCTGGCGCTGTGGCTGACCGATCCGGCGGACGCGCCCAAACAACAGCAGGAACTGCGTGCGCTGGCAGAACAAATGGGGCCTGGCAACGGTGATCTGATGGAGTTCGGCACACCGAGTCAGATCCGGGCCACTTCACTGCGCATTTTTGATCGCAGTTTTGCCGTCACCTACTGGCTGCAGGCCGTGGCGATTGCGATTGGCCTGTTTGGCGTGGCCGCCAGTTTCAGTGCCCAGGTGCTGGCGCGGCGCAAGGAATTTGGCCTGCTGGCGCATTTGGGACTGACACGGCGGCAAATCCTGACCGTGGTCGCCCTTGAAGGTGCAGCCTGGACGCTGCTGGGCGCGCTGGCGGGTCTGGGCCTGGGCCTGGTGGTGTCAGTGGTGCTGGTGCAGGTGGTGAATCCGCAAAGTTTTCACTGGACCATGGACCTGATGCTGCCCTGGCTCAAACTGCTGGGCCTATGCCTGGCCGTGGTGGCGGCAGGCACGCTGACCGCCTGGCTGGCCGCCCGGGCAGCGGCGGGCCAGGATGCGGTACTGGCGGTCAAAGAGGATTGGTGAAACCAGGAGGACATCGTCATTGGGGGAGCTCAGCTGCGTGGCCATCCAGATCATTCATGCCTGAAAAAAAGCCTTTAAGGATTTCTCCTTAAAGGCTTTTGTAGAATGAATTGGTCGGGGCGAAAGGATTCGAACCTTCGACCCTCTGGTCCCAAACCAGATGCGCTACCAGGCTGCGCTACGCCCCGACTCATATATTGTAATCGCTGAAGCCACTGTTTTTGGACGACTCCCCCCACGCAATCACCTTGCAGCGCAGTTAAATGACACACAATCCTGCCCCTTTGTCCTGGCTTGCCAGCGGCGAGGCTTTTCCACCCGTCGAATCGGCATGGGGGGTTGACACGGTGGCGCCCGGCCTGTTGTGTGCGGGGGCTGATTTGTCGGTTGCGACCCTGCAAAAAGCTTACCAGAACGGTATTTTCCCGTGGTTCAGTGCCGGTCAGCCCATTTTGTGGTGGAGTCCGGCACCGCGCATGGTGCTTGAAGTGGAGCAGTTCAAGCTGTCTCCTTCCCTGAAAAAAACCCTGAAGAAGTTTGCCAACGATCCGGACTGCGAAATCCGCATTGACAACGCCTTCGCGCAAGTGATTCAAGCCTGCGCGTCAAACCCCAGACCGAACGCGCACGGCACCTGGATCGTGCCCGACATGATCAACGCCTATATCAACCTGCACCATGCGGGTCTGGCCCACAGCGTCGAAACCTGGGTCAGGGGTGAATTGGTCGGCGGGCTGTATTGCGTCGCCAGCGGGCAAGCGGTGTTTGGCGAGTCGATGTTTTACCGCCAGACCGATGCCTCCAAAATTGCGCTGGCGGCGCTGGTGGGCCTGTGCCGCCAGCATCAGATCAGCCAGATTGATTGCCAGCAGAATACCGCTCACCTCGCATCGCTGGGAGCACACGAAATGCCAAGGCCTGAATTTGTCAGGCGGGTTCGGGCCTTGTGCCGGCAGCCTGCGCTTGACTGGCATTTCAAGTCCCTATACTGGCAACATCTCTTTGCATTCAATTCGGCTTCAGCGTGAACCAGTCCCAGGAAACAGCATTCAAAACGCTTCAGTTTTATGCGACGGCAAGCTACCCTTGCAGTTATCTTGACGGGCGGACGGCCCGATCCCAAGTGGCTACGCCCGCCCATCTGATCGACGCCACGGGCTATTCAGTGTTGATGCGCAATGGTTTTCGGCGCAGCGGTCTGTTTTATTACCGTCCGCATTGTGATCACTGCCAGGCGTGTCTTTCGCTGCGCTTGCCCGTGGCCGACTTCAAGGCGGACCGCAGTCAAAAACGCGCCTGGTTCCAACATGCTCATTTAAAGGCCACGGTCAGCTCCCTGACTTTTTTGCCGGAACACTTTGCCCTCTACCAGCGCTACCAGCAGGCCCGGCACCCGGGTGGCGGCATGGACGCCGATGATGTGGCGCAGTACCAGGATTTCCTGATGGACAGCCACGTTGACTCCTTGCTGGTCGAGTTTCGTGAGCCTTCGCCAGACAATGCCCCCGGCGTTCTGAAAATGGTGTCCATCATCGACCAGCTTGACGACGGCATGTCTGCCGTTTACACCTTTTACGATCCTGAGCCTGGACGCTCTTATGGCACCTACAGCGTACTGTGGCAGATCAAGCGGGCGCAAGCTTGTGGCCTGAAGTACCTTTACCTGGGGTATTGGGTGGCGCAGAGCCAGAAGATGTCCTACAAGTCACGCTTCAGGCCGTTTGAGATTTTCACCGGGCAGCAGTGGCACGCTGTGGCTGACAGGACAGACATCGCCAGGCTCATGGACGAAGATTTCACAAGATAAAATGAAACACCACTTCAGGATGTTGCATGCGAAAAATTGATTCTTCCCTTACATCCACGCCAACCATCCAGGTCATTGAACGCATGATGACCCTGATGGATGTGCTGGCCTCCCAGGAAGAGGCCATTTCACTCAAGGAAATCAGCGCCAAAACAGGGCTCCATCCTTCCACCGCGCATCGCATTTTGAACGACCTGGTGATGGGCCGCTTTGTCGACCATCCCCAGGCCGGCAGTTACCGTCTGGGCATGCGCCTGCTGGAGCTGGGCAATCTGGTCAAGAACCGGTTGAATGTGCGCGACGCCGCGCTGGAACCGATGCGTGAGTTGCACCGCCTGACGCAACAAGCGGTCAACCTGAGCATCCGCCAGGGCGATGAAATCATTTATATCGAAAGAGCCTACAGCGAACGCTCGGGCATGCAGGTGATCCGGGCCATTGGCGGCCGTGCGCCCTTGCACCTGACGTCGGTAGGAAAATTATTTCTGGCGGCAGATGACGCCCAGAAAGTACGGTCTTATGCGCTGCGCACCGGCCTCAGTGGCCACACGCGCAACAGCCTGACCCAACTGCCGACACTTGAACGCGAACTCACCAAAGTGCGCCGTGATGGTTTCTCCACTGACAACGAAGAGTTGGAGCTTGGGGTGCGCTGCATGGCGGCAGGCATCCGGGATGATCAGGGGAAATTGGTTGCGGGATTGTCGATTTCAGCGCCAACCGGCCGGCTGGACGAGTCATGGTTGCCCAAACTCAAAGCCACGGCCCAGGAGATTTCAGCCAACCTGGGAGCCCGGGTGAGCCACGTTGAATGATCAGCCGCCAGACACTTTGGTGTCTGCCTTGATAACAGCCGCATTGGCAGCGGATTCGACCCAGTGACGCACGCGCTCGGCATCTCCCAGACGGCTCAGTTTACCCGCCGAGTCCAGGAAAATCATGATCAATTGCCGGCCAGCCACCTTGGTCTGCATGACCAGGCATCGCCCGGCCTCGGAGATGTAACCGGTTTTTTGCAGGCCAATGTCCCAGGACGGATTCTTGACCAGTCTGTTGGTGTTGTTGAATTGCAGCGTCCGATTGCCCACCGCGACCTGATGCCCCGTTGACGTGGTCAATTCCCGAAGCAAGGGATTCTGGTGCGCGACGTCTACCAGCTTGGCGAGGTCACGCGCGCTGGACATGTTGCTGCTGGACAAACCCGTGGGCTCGACGTAGCGGGTGTCTTTCATGCCCAACAATTGCGCCTTGTTGTTCATCAGTTTGGTAAAAACAGCCAGTCCACCCGGATAGGTACGCCCCAGCGCATGGGCCGCGCGGTTTTCGCTGGACATCAGCGCAAGGTGCAGCAACTCACCCCGGCTCAGTTCTGTGCCCACTCGCAAACGGGAGCTGCTGCCTTTTTCGGTATCGACATCCTGCTGCGTGATGGTGATGTTTTCATCCATCGGCAAGTTGGCTTCAGTGACGATCAAACCCGTCATCAATTTGGTCAGTGAAGCAATCGGCAACACGGCCTGGTCGTTTTTGCTGATCAGCACTTCCTGGGTGTCCTGATCGATGACAAACGCAACACTTGATTTGAGATTGAGGTCGTCAGCAGCCTGATGCAAGCCGGCCATTTGGCCAAATGATGGTTTTGGCGGGGTACGAGCCACGCTGACAGAGGCGGCTTTTCGCTTGCCAGAGACCAGTGTTTTGCTAACGCGGCGTTTGGCAACCGTTGCCGTTTTTTTCTGCTTGCCAACCTGCGTTTTATGGACTTTTTGAGTTTTCTGCGTTTTGGCGGGTGCTGCCTGGACAACGGGTGCCCAGGCAAACCAACTCATCAGGCTCAAAAAACAAATCAAACCACGTACTTTTTTCCCGAAAAAACGGTTTAGGTCGGTGGTCATGAACTTGTCTCCTTAAGGCCAATTAGCAGTGACTAAGTTTAAACACAAAAATTCAGCTGTAGCAAGTACTTACAAAACTTTGTTAAACCAGTTTGCGTTCATCAGACCTGGGCCGATACCCGTTCGGCCTGGCTCTGGAGTTTATTCAAGGCACTCAGGTAGGCTTTGGCCGAGGCCACCACAATGTCGGGGTCGGCACCCACACCATTGACGATGCGGCCATTACTTTGCAGGCGCACGGTCACCTCACCCTGGCTTTCGGTGGAGCCGCTGATGGCGTTGACCGAATAAAGCACCATCTCGGCACCACTGTTGACGTTGGCTTCAATGGCTTTGAGCGAAGCATCCACCGGCCCGTTGCCATTGGCCGTGCTGGACACTTCCTTGCCGCCAATGGTCATGACCACTGTGGCCTGCGGAATTTCGCCAGTTTCACTGTGCTGGGACAAAGAAACAAAACTGAACTGCTCATGACTTTGGGCCACATTTTCTTCGCTCACCAAAGCCAGGATGTCTTCGTCAAAAATCTCGCTCTTGCGGTCGGCGAGCTCTTTGAATTTGGCAAAGGCCAGATTCACATCGGCTTCGCTTTCCATTTGTACGCCCAGTTCCTGCAAGCGCTGTTTGAAGGCATTGCGCCCGCTCAATTTGCCGAGCACGATCTTGTTGGCGGTCCAGCCCACATCTTCAGCCCGCATGATTTCGTAGGTATCGCGCGCTTTCATCATGCCATCCTGATGGATACCCGAAGCGTGGGCAAAGGCATTGGCGCCGACGATGGCCTTATTGGGCTGCACCACAAAACCCGTGGTCTGGCTCACCATGCGGCTGGCCGCCAGAATCTGGGTGGTGTCGACACCGACATCGAGATCAAAATAGTCACGCCGGGTGCGCACGGCCATCACCACCTCTTCCAGACTGCAGTTGCCGGCACGCTCACCAAGACCGTTGATGGTGCATTCGATCTGGCGTGCGCCACCGATCATGACGCCGGCCAGCGAATTGGCCACCGCCATGCCGAGGTCGTTGTGGCAATGCACCGACCAGATGGCCTTGTCAGCATTGGGCACACGTTCACGCAGACGCTTGATGAAGTTGCCATACAGCTCGGGAATGGCATACCCCACGGTATCGGGCACATTGATGGTGGTGGCGCCCTCCTTGATCACCGCCTCAATCACCCGGCACAGAAAATCTTCCTCGCTGCGGTAGGCGTCTTCGGCACTGAATTCAATGTCGGTCACCCGGTTGCGGGCAAAGCGCACCGCCTGTTTGGCCTGCTCCAGCACCTGCTCGGGCGTCATCCGGAGTTTTTTCTCCATGTGCACCGGCGATGTGGCAATGAAGGTGTGGATGCGCGGCCGGTTGGCGCCTTGTACCGCATCTGCTGCCAGCGTGATGTCACGGTCATTGGCACGCGACAAGGAACACACCGTGGAGTCCTTGATGGCATGGGCAATGGCCTTGATAGCCTCAAAATCACCGTTGGAACTGGCCGCAAAACCGGCTTCGATGACATCGACTTTCAGACGCTCCAGCTGCCGCGCAATGCGCAATTTTTCATCACGGGTCATGGAAGCACCAGGCGACTGCTCGCCGTCACGCAAGGTGGTGTCAAAAATTACCAATTTCTCTGACATGTCATTTCTCCTGGATATTTACAAAGGCGATTGAGAGGGTCTGGGCAACAAAAAAGCCCGTCGCGGGTGCTGACGGGCTTTTGGGGTTGATGCAATCACGCGCTAACCACTCCGCCCGCAGGACGTCAGGTTTAGCAGTAGTGAAATTTGATGCATGGCTTCAATATAACACAGCCAACATCATTTGTGCAGGCCGCGTTCATCGGGCTCATCGGTCGACGTGCTGATGACGCTGGTGGGAATCCCCTTGGTTTTGCGCCAGAAATAGATCACGTAGCCACTCAGACCGTACAGCACAAACAAACAAAACATCACGATCGGCGGGTCAATGTTGATGATGGCAATAGCGATGGCAATCAGCACAATCACCACAAAAGGCACACTGCGCTTCATCTGGACATCCTTGAAGCTGTAAAACGGCACATTGGTCACCATGGTCAACCCGGCAAACAGGCACACCGCAAACATCGGCCAGGCCCATTGCGGACCGGCACTGCCCAAGTCGGTCATGACCCAGATAAACCCGGCCACCAGAGCCGCGGCCGCAGGCGACGGCAGGCCCTGGAAATAGCGCTTGTCGACCACCCCAGTGTTGACGTTGAAGCGGGCCAGCCGCAAGGCCGCGCAGGCGCAATAGACAAAAGCCGCGATCCAGCCCCAGCGGCCCAGGCCCTTGAGCGCCCACACATAGGCAATCAGGGCCGGGGCAGCACCAAACGACACCATGTCGGAGAGCGAGTCCATTTGCTCGCCAAAGGCGCTCTGGGTGTTGGTCATGCGCGCCACGCGACCGTCCAGACTGTCGAGCACCATGGCGCAAAAAACGCCGACTGCAGCCAGATCAAAACGGCCATTGATCGCCATCACAATGGCGTAAAAACCGCCGAAAAGTGCTGCCAGCGTAAACAGATTGGGCAGGATGTAAATGCCCTTGCGACGCTTTTTCAGCATCACACCACCAGCGTGCTCCGTGTTCTGTGTATTCACATCTTCCATTCGTTTCGTCTCAGGTTGACGCCATAATAACAAAGGCCACCGAAGTGGCCTTTGTTTTGGCAAACGCGGCAATCAGTTGCGCGTCTGGTCCACCAGTTTGTTTTTGGCAATCCAGGGCATCATGGCGCGCAATTGCGCACCCACCACCTCGATGCTGTGATCGGCGGTGTTGCGACGGCGGGCCGTCATGCTCGGGTAGTTGGTGCGGCCTTCCAGAATGAACATCTTGGCGTAATCACCGTTCTGGATGCGCTTCAGGGCGTTGCGCATGGCTTCACGGCTCTGGGCGTTGATGACTTCCGGACCCGTCACGTACTCGCCGTATTCGGCGTTGTTGGAAATCGAGTAGTTCATGTTGGCGATACCGCCTTCATAGATCAGGTCGACGATCAGCTTGAGTTCGTGCAGGCACTCGAAATAAGCCATCTCGGGGGCGTAACCGGCTTCGACCAGGGTCTCGTAGCCCATCTTGATCAACTCGACGGCACCACCGCACAACACAGCCTGCTCGCCAAACAGATCGGTCTCGGTTTCTTCCTTGAAGTTGGTCTCGATGATGCCGGCCTTGCCGCCACCATTGGCCATGGCATAGGACAGCGCCAGATCGCGCGCCTTGCCGCTCTTGTCCTGATGCACGGCCACCAGATGCGGCACGCCGCCACCCTGGGTGTAGGTGTTGCGCACGGTATGACCGGGGGCCTTGGGCGCCACCATCCAGACGTCCAGGTCAGCGCGTGGCACAACCTGGTTGTAGTGCACATTAAAACCGTGGGCAAAGACCAGCGAGGCACCCTGCTTGATGTTGGGGGCCACGTTGTTGCTGTAGACCTCGGCGATTTGCTCGTCGGGCAACAGGATCATGACCACGTCAGCGATCTTGACGGCGTCATTGACTTCCATCACGTTGAGACCGGCCTTGCCGACCTTGTCCCACGATGCGCCACCCTTGCGCAGACCCACCACCACCTTGACACCGCTGTCGTTCAGGTTTTGCGCGTGGGCATGACCCTGGCTGCCGTAACCAATGATGGCTACCGTCTTGCCCTTGATCAGGCTCAAATCACAATCCTTGTCGTAAAAAACTTTCATCGCTCGCTCCGTTGTAAAAAACCAATAACCTTGCGGGACAGATCTTTAGCTCTGTCCCCAACTGACTAAAACTTTGAGGGACAGATCTTTAGCCCTGTCCTCAACTGACTAAACCTTGCGGGACAGATCTTCGGCTCTGTCCCCAACTGACTAGACGCGCAAAATCCGTTCGCCGCGACCAATGCCGCTGGAGCCGGTACGCACCGTTTCCAGAATGGCGCCGCGTTCAATCGCATCCAGGAACGCATCATTCTTGGTCTGGTCACCCGTCAACTCAATGGTGTAGCTTTTCTCGGTCACATCGATGATGCGGCCTCTGAAAATGTCTGCCATGCGCTTCATTTCCTCGCGCTCCTTGCCCACCGCACGCACCTTGACCATCATGAGCTCCCGCTCGGTATAAGCACCTTCGGTGAGGTCCACCACCTTGACCACTTCGATCAGCCGGTTCAGGTGCTTGGTGATCTGTTCGATGACCTCGTCAGAACCGGCTGTCTGGATCGTCATGCGCGACAGGCTGGGGTCTTCGGTGGGCGCCACTGTGAGCGATTCGATGTTGTAGCCACGGGCAGAGAACAAACCCACCACACGCGACAAGGCGCCGGCTTCGTTTTCCAGCAAAACAGCAATGATGTGTTTCATGATCAGAGGTCCTCCGCGCTCAGCAGCATTTCAGTGATGCCCTTGCCGGCCTGCACCATCGGGAACACGTTTTCAGTGGGGTCGGTGCGGAAATCCATGAACACCGTGCGATCTTTCAGTTTGCGCGCCTCTCGCAGCGCCGGCTCCACATCGGACGCCCGCTCAATCAACATGCCGACGTGGCCATAGGCCTCGGCCAACTTGACGAAGTTGGGCAGGGCGTCCATGTAGCTGTGGCTGTAACGGCCTTCGTATTCCACCTCTTGCCACTGCCGTACCATGCCCAGATAGCGGTTATTGAGCGCCACGATTTTGATCGGCGTGTTGTACTGCAGGCAGGTTGAGAGCTCCTGAATGCACATCTGCACCGAGCCCTCACCGGTCACGCAATAAACCTCGCTGTCGGGCTTGGCCAGCTTGATACCCATGGCATAGGGAATGCCCACGCCCATGGTGCCCAGGCCACCGGAGTTGATCCAGCGCCGGGGCTGGTCAAAACGGTAGTACTGAGCGGCCCACATCTGGTGCTGCCCCACATCGGAGGTGATGTAGGTGTCAGCGTCCTTGGTCATGTTCCAGAGTGTTTCCACCACGTACTGCGGCTTGATGATGTCGTTTTGACCCCGGTCATACTTGAGGCAGTCGCGCTTGCGCCAGCCATCGATGGTTTCCCACCAGGCACCCAGCGCATTGGCGTCGGGCCTGGCTGCGCCTTCCTTGATCATGGCGATCATCTCGGTCAGCACGTCCTTGACGTCGCCCACGATCGGGATGTCAACCTTGACCCGCTTGGAAATGCTCGACGGGTCAATGTCGATATGGATGATCTTGCGCTCGTTCTGGGCAAAATGCTTGGGGTTGCCAATGACCCGGTCATCGAAGCGGGCCCCCACTGCCAGCAGCACGTCGCAGTTTTGCATCGCGTTATTGGCTTCCACGGTGCCGTGCATGCCCAGCATGCCCAGAAACTTGCGGTCGCTGGCGGGGTAGGCACCCAGGCCCATCAAGGTGTTGGTGCAGGGGTAGCCCAGCATGTCGACCAGCTGGCGCAACTCGTTGGAAGCGTTGCTCAGCAGCACGCCGCCACCGGTGTAAATATAGGGTCGTTTGGCGGCCAGCAACAGTTGCAAAGCCTTGCGGATCTGGCCGCCGTGGCCTTTGCGCACCGGGTTGTAGGAGCGCATTTCAACCGTCTGCTGGTAGCCGTGGTAGGGCACCTTCTTGAACGACACGTCTTTCGGGATGTCCACCACCACCGGGCCGGGACGGCCGCTGCGGGCAATGTGGAAAGCCTTTTTCATGGTCTCGGCGAGGTCGCGCGCATCCTTGACCAGAAAGTTGTGCTTGACGACGGGGCGGGTAATGCCCACAGTGTCGCATTCTTGGAAGGCATCCATGCCGATGGCGTGGGTCGGCACCTGACCACACACGATGACCATGGGAATACTGTCCATGAAAGCAGTGGCAATGCCGGTGACGGCGTTGGTGACACCCGGGCCGGAAGTGACCAGCGCCACGCCGACATCGCCGGTGGCACGGGCATAACCGTCAGCCGCATGAACAGCCGCCTGCTCGTGGCGCACCAGCACATGCTGAATGGTGTCCTGCTTGAACAATGCGTCGTAAATGTGCAACACAGCACCACCGGGGTAACCCCAGACGTACTTGACGCCTTCGGCTTGCAAGGCTTTGATGAGGACTTCTGCACCTCTGATTTCCTGCTCAGCGCCTGCAGCTGCAGACTTGGTCTTGACAGAAGGATGCGGATTTGAAGAGTTTGATGCCGAAGCAATTTCGGCTTTTGCGATTTCCATGATGAACCTTTGTGAATTTCTCTAACGAAATACCTTGGGTGCTTCTTTGCAAACACTTGTGGTGTTGC
>NZ_JAMPYG010000006.1 GCF_023700745.1 Rhodoferax sp.
ATTTGGGCAGGTAGTCGCCCAGGCCTTCGACTTCCAGGAAGACCGAGACGCGCTTGCCGTCAAAGACCGGGCCGTTGACCAGTTTGTAGCCGGGCACGTACTTTTGTACTTCCTTGATCATGGCGTGGATCGATTCGGTGATCTTGGCCTGATCGGGCTCAGCTTCAGTCAGGCAGTGCACGGTGTCGCGCATGATGAGCGGGGGCTCGGCCGGGTTCAGGATGATGATGGCCTTGCCTTTTTTTGCACCACCGACTTTTTCCACCGCGCTGGCGGTGGTGCGGGTGAATTCGTCGATGTTCTTGCGGGTGCCGGGGCCGGCCGATTTGCTGGCCACGGTGGCGACGATTTCGCCGTAGGCCACGGGCTGTACGCGGCTGATGGCGGCCACCATCGGGATGGTGGCCTGGCCACCGCAGGTGACCATGTTGACGTTCATTTCGCCTTTGCCGACGTGTTCGATGAGGTTGACCGGGGGCACGCAGAAGGGGCCGATGGCCGCCGGGGTGAGGTCGATCATCAAGGCGCCCTGGGCGTTGACTTTGCGGCTGTTGTCGGCGTGCACGTAGGCGCTGGTGGCATCGAAGACGATTTGCACGGCGTCGGCTTTCATGTGCGGCACCAGGCCGTCAACGCCGTCAGAGGTGGTTTTGATGCCCATTTCGCGGGCGCGTTTCAAGCCGTCGGATTCGGGGTCGATGCCGACCATCCACACCGGCTCCAGCACCGGGCTGCGTTGCAGTTTGGCCAGCAGGTCGGTGCCAATGTTGCCAGGGCCGATCAGGGCGCATTTGATTTTTTGAGACATGGTTTGTCCTATAGATTAAATTGGTTAAAGGGTGTGTTCTGGCCCTGGCCTTACATGCCCATCAGATTGGGGAGGAACAGCGTCAGCGATGGCACGTAGGTCAGCAGGATGAGCACGACGAACATCGCGATCAGGAAGGGGAAACTACCCCTGGAGACGATTTCCAGCGTCGATCCCCCGACCCTGGCCCCTACAAACAGGTTCACGCCGACAGGCGGTGTCACCAGGCCAATGGCCAAATTGACAATCATCACAATGCCGAAGTGCACCGGGTCTACGCCCACAGCCACTACCACCGGCAACAGGATGGGCGTCAGGATGATGATGGCCGCCAGCGTTTCCATGAACATGCCGACAAACAACAGCAGCAGGTTGATCAGCAGCAAGATGAACATGGGGCTGTCCGTCAGTTGCACAATGGACTCGGCAATCATGACCGGAATGCGCTCAATGGCCAGCACGCGCCCGAAGATGGTGGCGGTACCCACGATGATCATGACGGAGGCCGAGGTCAGCGCCGAACCGGCAATGATTTTGTACAAGTCCTTGAACTGGAGTTCCTTGTAGACGAAGACGCCGACGATGAAGCCGTAAATCACGCCCACGGCGGCGGCTTCGGTTGGCGTGAAGACACCGCCATAAATGCCGCCCAGAATGATGGCCGGCACCAACAGCGCCCACTTGGCATCATTGATTGCCGCCATGATCTCCCTGCCCGTATATTTTTTGTGCGCGCCACGGTAGTTGTTCTTTTTCGATTTGTAGTAGGCCACCAGAATCAAGGACAGGCCAATCAACAGCCCGGGGATGACACCAGCCAGGAACATTTCGCTGATTGACACGTTGGAAGAGGTGGCGTAGATCACCATCGGGATACTGGGCGGAATGATGATGCCCATGCAACCGGCAGACGCGACCAGGCCGATCGAGAAACCCTTGGGATAACCGTCGCGCGTCATGGCAGGCAACAGAATAGTGCCGACAGCGGCCACGGTGGCTGGACCCGAGCCGGAAATGGCTGCAAAGAACATGCAGGTCACTACGGCGATGATGGCCAGACCACCGGTGAAGCGGCCAAAAAGAACATTGCCGACATTGAGCAAACGCTTGGACAGGCCGCCATGGCCCATCAGGTCGCCAGCCAGGATAAAGAACGGCACCGCCATCAGGGGAAATGAGTCAATTGAGGTGACCAGGCCTTGGGCGATGAAGCTGCTGCTCACCTTGCCGCTGTATAACAGTGCCCCGGTGGCCGCCAGTCCCAGGGAAATGGCAATTGGAACGCTGGTCAGCATCAGGACGACAAAAAGCCCAAAAAGCAAAAGTGAAATCATGCTTGATCTCCCTTGCGAATCATTTGTACTTCTTCAAACATCTTCTGGAGAATTCGAAAGACCACCAAGCCAAAACCTACCGTGGGAGCCATGTAGACATAACCCATGGGCAGTCCCAAGGCCGACGACTCCTGGCCAAAACTGAAGATTTTGGCGGTCAAGGCGTAACCTTCCTTCATGACCAGCGCCGCAAAGACGATGAACATGAAATACGAGAACAGGTTCACGTAACGCCGGGTCGAGACTGGCAACATGTTCGTGACGGCATCCACGCGGATGTGGGCGCCCACCTTGACGGCGTAACTCACGCCGATGTACGTGGCCCAAATGAAGCAATAGCGGGCCAGCTCCTCTGACCAGGTCAGGGACTCCCCCACCACGTAGCGCATGACGATCTGCACACCAATGAGCACGGACATGAGCGACAGCAGAAACACCAGAAGCACTTCTTCCAGATTGTTGTCAATGATTTTGAACATGTGATTTCCTTGACCCGTCAGGCGTCGCAGCAAACAGCTTGCCGCGACGCATCCGGACATGAAGAAGCGATGAAACGAAATTACTTCTTGTTGACTTCAGCGAGGATCTTGTCAACGATTTCCGGGCCTACTTTTTTCTTCACCTGGTCATAGATCGGGCCCATCTTTTCCGAGAACTTGGCGAACTCTTGCGGGGTCAGGGTGGTGAAGGTCACTTTGGGCATGGCGGCTTCGGCCTTGGCATCTGCCTTCTGGGCCAGGTCACGCTGGTAAGTCTTGGCATTGTTGAATGCGGTGGCAAAGATTTTCTTGTCTTCTTCGCTGAAGCGTTTGTACACGGCCGGGTTCATCAAGACCACAAACGGCGAGTAGACGTGGTTTGTCTTTGTGATGAACTTCTGGACTTCCTGGAACTTCATGTCATAGAACAGATTGATTGGGCCTTCCTGCGCGTCAAAAGTGCCTTGTTGCAGCGCGGTGAACAGTTCACCAAAAGCCAACGGTGCGGGGTTGGAGCCAATGGCTTTCCAGGCGGCGATGTGCACCTCGTTTTCCATGGTGCGCATCTTCATGCCCTTCAAATCTTCGGGGCTCTTGATGACTTTTTTGCTGTTGGTCAACTGGCGGAAACCGTTTTCCCAGTAACCCACGCCCTGAATGCCGACCTTGCTCAGGCTGCCGAGCAGACCCTGACCGATTTCGCCATCCAGCACGCGGTAAACACTCGAACGGTCCTTGAACATGAAAGGAATGTCCATCGCAAAAAATTGCTTGTTGAAGTTGCCCAGCAAGGCGGAGGAAACAAATGCCATGTCGACATTGCCCAACTGAATGCTTTCGATCAGTTCACGTTCGCTGCCCAGTTGCGAGTTCGGAAAGATTTCCATGCTGACACGACCCTTGGTCTTGTCCTTCAGTTCCTTGCCCAGAAACTCCAGGGCAAGGTGGCCGGTATTGGTGGCCGTAGCGGCATGCCCTACCTTGAGCACGATGTTGTCAGCAGCCATTGCCGGGCTTGACATGCCAAAAGAGAAGGCACAGAGGCCGAGCACCATGGCAACGCGGCGCGACAGCTGTTGAGGTGATTTAAAAATCATTTTGATTGACTCCAGGGTTGTGAAATTGGCTAAAGGTGAATCATGCTGGTTGATGATTTCATCGACAGAATTTTAGTTGCTGGTCTAAAATTCTGTCAACTATTAAAACCTTCTTTCAACATGTGCAAATTAATCACCAGAAAGCTATACTTATGACCTCCCATCTGACCCCCCCTGCCGACTCGACGCCGACCGCCCCCACTGCCCCGGTGGTGGTGGCTCTCCAACAGGAACTTGGGGCAACCGAAGTTCTCACCGGCGACCAGATCAGTCCGAAATACCTGAAAGACTGGAGCGATGAACGCGGTGGCACGCCGCTGGCGCTGGTGCGGCCACGCAACACGCAGCAAGTGGCACAGGTTCTGCGCATCTGCCATGCCCATGGGCAAGCCGTGACGCCACAAGGTGGCCTGACAGGCCTGGCTGGCGGTGCGGTTCCAAGCCAGGGCAGCGTGGTCTTGTCGCTGGAGCGCATGAGTGGCATTACCGCCATCGACACCGGCTCGGCCACCATGACCGTGCTCGCCGGCACACCCCTGCAAGTCATCCAGGAAGCAGCACAGCAAGCAGGATTTATTTACGCGCTTGATCTGGGAGCGCGCGGCTCTTGCCAGATTGGCGGCAACCTCTCAACCAATGCGGGTGGCAATCGCGTGATCCGTTATGGCATGGCGCGGGAATTGGTACTGGGTCTGGAGGTGGTGCTGGCCGATGGCACGGTGCTGTCCATGTTGAACCAGATGGTCAAGAACAATGCGGGCCCCGACCTGAAGCATTTGTTCATTGGTAGTGAAGGCACGCTGGGTGTCATTACCCAGGCCGTGCTGCGGCTGCACCCGGGGGTGTCCGGTGCCAACACGGCGCTGGTCGCCCTGACCGATTTTGATGCCGTGGTGCAATTCCTGCGCCATGCCCAGCAATCCCTCTCGGGCCAGGTCAGTGCTTTTGAAGTCATGTGGCCTGATTTTTACCGCGCCGCCATAGCAGTTCCAGGCACCCGGGCGCCACTGCCCGCCCACCATCCGGTTTATGTGTTGCTGGACATGCAGGGGGCGACACCCGCAACCGAGGCGGCGCGTTTTCAGGCCATGCTGGAAGAGGCCATGGCGCAAGGCTGGGTCGTGGATGCCGCCATAGCGCAATCACATGCCGAAACGCAAGACTTCTGGGCCTTGCGTGACTCGGTGTCGGAGATGCTGCAAGTCAACGCACCAACCATCAATTTCGACCTGTCCGTGCCGATTTCCAGAATTGGAAACTGCGTTGAAAAACTCATGGCAGTCATGACGGCGCGTTTCACACACTTGAAAGTCGTTTTCTTTGGTCATGTGGGAGATGGCAACATCCATGCGGTGGTCGGCCCCATCCCGCAAGACGGCGTCACGGAACACCAGGTGGAAGAGGCGTTCTATACCATCATTCGTGACTTCTCCGGCTCGGTGTCGGCCGAGCATGGCATTGGCTTGCACAAGAAACAGTGGCTTGGCCATAGCCGCAGTCCGGCAGAAATGGCGCTGATGAAAGTCCTGAAAAACGCCATGGATCCGGGCAATATCCTGAATCCCGGAAAAATACTGTAAGTCAAAAACCTGGCAGCCGCGTCATCCTGATGTGCCGGCAGCCCGTCTTCAGGCACGCATTCCCAACTCGGCGCTGATTTGCGCGGCCACACCCTTGACCACGGGAATCAAGGCATGCATGCGCTCGGCATCCATGTACTCCAGGGTACTGGAAACACTGATGGCGGCCACAATCTTGCGGCTGCCATCACGCAAGGGGGCAGCGACACAGCGAATGGCGTGTACGTCTTCGCCAAGGTCAAAGGTATAGCCGCCCTGTGCATAGCCACGCATCAAGCCCAACCATTGCGCCAGCGTTGTTTCTTCACGCAACAGGGGCGCATCCCGGTGATACAGCTCTGCCCATTCTTTTTCGGTCCAGTCCAGCATCAGCGCCTTGCCCACGCCAGTCGAAATGAGCGGTTTGCGCCCACCGATACGCGAGCTGATTTCCAATGAGCGCTGGCTGGAGATCTTGTCCAGATAGATAACAGAGTCCCCCTCGATGCGTGCCAGATGCACGGTATCCAGCGTGTCGCGTGCCAGTTGTTCCAGGAAAGGGTGGGAAATCCGCGTCAGTCCGGTTTGATGGAAAGCCATGAAGCCCAGTTCCAGGACTTTTCGGCCCAAGGAATAGCCCTTGCCGCCATCTGGTTTCAGATAATGGCGCTGCAGCAGCACCGACACGATCCGGTGCGCCGTGCCGTAAGTGATACCGGTTTTTTGTGCGATGTCGGAAATACTGAGCGGCCCGTCGGCAACGGCTTCAACCACGTCGAGGCCACGCAGCAAAGTCTGGCTGGTCAAGGCTTTTTTGGTATTTTCTTTCCCGATGCTATTCGTCAATCTGACACCTCCACGTCCTTTGCCGCACGAAAAACGGCAGGCGTTGTGATTCTATGTTGCTGCCAACAAACCCAAAAACGAGGGAAGCCAGAATTTATTGGACTCTGACCTCATTATTTTTTCAGCGGGTGAGCGTCTCCACCGCCAGAATCGCAGCCTGCAAGCGTGCGTCATCCTGACCCCCCACTTCAATATGGGGCACATGCATGGCTTGCAGCACGTGTTGCACCTGGCTGTGGACGGCGGCGCGCACGGCTTCGCGCTGCAGGCCATCGGGCAACCGGGCCATGTCCGGGCACAACACCAGCGTCAGCGCATAACGCGCGTGCAGGGCATGGGCGCAGTCAAAAAGTGACCGGTCCGAAAAATAATGGTCGCTGTAGACGGCCGTGAGCAGCGGTGGGCTGTCGCAAAACACATAAGCGCAGCCTGCTTGCCGGGCCTGAGTGACCACTTGTTCTTCCTGCTCAAACTGGGCCCGCATGATGCCCGCCTGCTCGTCCATCCTGGGCGTGCGGCCATTTTTTTCACAAAATGCGCGCAAATATTCGGGCACCCAGAGTCCACCAAAATGCGCCGCCAGGGCTTGCGCCAAGGTATATTTGCCGGTGCACTCGGCACCGATCAGGCAGATGAGTTGCGGGCTAGGCATAAAAGCAGGAGGTCACTGCGTTCGCAATGACGATCATTTTGACCTCAGGCCCGCAGGCTTTGCAGGCCACCCAGGTAAGGCCACAAGACCTCGGGCACGGTCACCGAACCATCGGCGTTCTGGTAGTTTTCCAGTACCGCCACCAGCGTGCGACCCACCGCCAGGCCAGAACCGTTGAGCGTGTGCACCAGCTCGTTCTTGCCCTGCGTGTTCTTGAAACGAGCCTGCAGACGGCGCGCCTGGAAAGCTTCGCAGTTGGACACCGAGCTGATCTCGCGGTAGGTATTTTGCGCCGGCAGCCAGACCTCAAGGTCGTAGGTTTTGCTGGCGCCAAAGCCCATGTCGCCGGTACACAGACTCATCACGCGGTAGGGCAAACCGAGTTTTTGCAAGATGGCTTCGGCGTGGCCGGTCATGACCTCCAGCGCTTCATAGCTTTTGTCGGGATGCACGATCTGCACCATCTCAACCTTGTCAAACTGGTGCTGGCGGATCAGACCGCGGGTGTCGCGTCCGGCGCTGCCCGCCTCGGACCTGAAGCAAGGCGTATGGCCGGTCAGCATGAGCGGCAGTTCGCTTTCAGCCAGCACCACATCGCGCACGAAGTTGGTCAGCGGTACCTCGGCGGTGGGGATCAGGTAGAGCGCGGTGTTGTCGGGCTGTTCCTCGCCCTCCTGACCACCTTTTTTGGCAGCAAACAGGTCGCCCTCGAACTTGGGCAGCTGGCCGGTGCCTTTGAGCGTTTCACCGTTGACGATGTAGGGCGTGTAGCACTCGGTGTAGCCGTGCTCCTGGGTCTGCACATCCAGCATGAACTGCGCCAGGGCACGGTGCAGGCGGGCCACCGTGCCCTTCATCACGGTAAAACGCGCGCCGGTGAGCTTGACGCCCATTTCAAAATCCAGTCCCAGCGGCGTGCCAACATCCACATGGTCCTTGATGTCGAAGTCGAAGGTTCTGGGCGTACCCCAGGTGCGCGCCACCACGTTGCCATGTTCATCGGCACCCACCGGCACGCTGTCGTGCGGCAGGTTGGGCACGGCCAGTAGCAGGGTTTGCATCTCGGCCTGAATCTGGTCCAGCCGCCTGGCCGATGCGTCGAGCTCGTCCTTGATGCCCGCCACCTGTGCCATCACCACGTCCACCTCGGCGGCGCCCGCCGGACCTTTGGCCTTGAGTTGACCGATTTGCTTGCTCGACGTGTTGCGCTGGGCTTGCAGCGCCTCGGTGCGAATCTGGATAGTTTTGCGCTCGATCTCAAGCAGGGTGAAAGCGGTCACGTCGAGAAAGGCTTGCGGGGTTTTGCGGGTTTCCAGCCGGGCCACCACTTGGGCCAGGTCTTTGCGCAGCAGGGTAATGTCTAGCATGATTTAAAAATTGGGTTGGGTGGGGGCGCTGTCATTGCGAGCCGCGCAATGACAGCTATTCTTTTGCTTGGTCTTCTTCATTCTGGTTCAGGCGCAGGCCCTTGGGCAGCGGGAACTTGACGCTCTCGGGATCACCGGCCATGCGCTGAACAGACACAGCGCCCAGCGCTTTCAGGCGTTCAATCACCTGGGTTACCAAAATCTCGGGCGCCGAAGCACCGGCGGTCAAGCCGACCCGGCTGCAGCCCTCAAACCACTGCGGCTGCAGTTCGTCGGCGCTGTCAACCATGTAGCCGGGCGTGCCCAGCTTGCGCGCCACCTCGGCCAGGCGATTGCTGTTGGAGCTTGTTGGACTGCCCACCACCACCACCACATCGACCTGCGGGCTCATCAGCTTGACGGCATCCTGGCGGTTTTGTGTGGCGTAGCAAATGTCCTGCTGCTTGGGCTCGCGCACATTCGAAAAACGGGTCTTGATAGCCGTCGCAATGGCCGCTGCGTCATCGACGCTGAGGGTGGTTTGCGTGACCACGGCCAGTTTGGCGGTCTGCGCCGGCTGAATGCATGCCACATCGGCCACATCTTCCACCAGATGAATACCGCTGTCCAACTGGCCCATGGTGCCTTCCACCTCGGGGTGGCCCTTGTGGCCGATCATGATGAACTCGTACCCCTCTTTGGCCAGCTTGGCCACTTCCACATGCACCTTGGTCACCAGCGGACAAGTGGCATCAAAAATCTGGAAACCACGCGCAGCGGCTTCCTGTTGCACCGCCCGACTCACGCCATGGGCAGAAAAAACCAGCGTGGCACCCGCTGGCACATCATCAAGCTCTTCAATAAAAATGGCACCCTTGGCCTTCAGGTCGTTCACCACATAGGTGTTGTGCACGATCTCATGGCGCACATAAATGGGGGCGCCAAACTTGGCCAGCGCACGCTCCACAATCTCAATGGCGCGGTCCACGCCGGCGCAAAAGCCGCGTGGCTCGGCCAACAGAACCTCAACGCCTGCATTCATGTTCATAACACCCCGATCACCTGTACTTCAAACGTCACCGGGTGCCCCGCCAGCGGGTGGTTGAAGTCAAACCGTACCGCCTCACCCTTGTCATCACTGCGAAAATCCACAATCACACCGGCAAATTCGCCTTGGCCGTCAGGTGTCACAAACTTGACCACATCCCCCACGGCGTAGGTTTCATCGGCCGCCCCCAGATCAGTGAGCTCCTTGCGCGCCATCCACTGCAGCATGTCGGGGCTGCGCGGGCCAAAAGCTTCGCCCGCCGACAATTCGATGGTGGTGCGGGTGCCCTCGGCCAGCCCGATCAGGCGTGCTTCGACCGCTGGTGCGAGTTCACCCGTGCCCAGGGTGAGCGTGGCAGGCGCGGAGGCAAAGGTATTGACCACATCACCGGCTGGACCGCTCAGACGGTAGTGCAGGGTCAAAAAAGAGCCGGGTTGAATCGTGGAACAAGTGCTTGTCATGAAAATCCTGTGCGTCAGTGTCGCGATGTAGGTGGGCCGATCATGTCCTGCAATAACCCCCAGGTCAAAATCCTCGGGGCGCTGGCATAAACTGGGTGACATTGTAAAAGCCCACACCATGCCCCTCAAAGACCTGCCCCCCGATGCCCGTCCGCGTGAAAAAATGCTGGCTCGCGGCCCTGGCGCCTTAAGTGACGTGGAGTTGCTGGCGCTGCTGCTGCGCACCGGCATCAAGGGCAAAGGTGTGTTTCAACTGGCCCGGGAGTTGCTCGACATCCGGCCTGGCGCCGACGGCCAGAATGGCTTTGATGGCATTGCCGGCCTGCTCAACGCCACCGCGGACGACCTCAAGCCGGTCAAGGGACTGGGTCCGGCCAAACGTTCCGAGCTTTTGGCGGTACTGGAGCTGGCGCGCCGTGCCCTGACGCAGCGGCTGCAGGAGCGAACCGTTTTTGCCACACCAGATGCGGTCAAGCACTACCTGCAGTTGCATCTGGCGGCACGCCCCTACGAAATGTTTGCCGTCCTTTTTCTGGACGTGCAAAACCGGTTGCTGGCGATGGAAGAGCTGTTTCGTGGCACCCTGAGCCAGACCAGCGTCTATCCACGCGAGGTGGTGCTGCGCGCCCTGCACCACCAGGCCGCCGCCGTGGTGCTGTCGCACAACCACCCCAGCGGCTCGGTGCAACCATCACGGGCCGACGAAATGCTGACGCAAACCCTGAAAACCACCTTGGCCCTGATCGACGTGCGCGTGCTCGACCACGTCATCGTGGCCCCGGGCGAGGCGCTGTCGATGGCCGAGCGGGGCTTGCTGTGAAGCCAGTCAAGGTCAAGGCCCTGGGCGACCTCAAGGTGGTCAAGCGCGCCATCGCCGAACAAGCCCAACAACGCATCCTGCAGGCGAGCCAGCAGGTCAAGGCAGTCCAGCAAGCCGCCAGCGACAAGGACTTGTTCATCCGGGCGGCGGGTGCCGTCAAACCGCTGCCCGACAAGCGCAAGCTGCATCACAAACCAGCGCCAAAAATCCCGCCTGCCATGCAATACCAGCGCGATGAAAAAGCAGTTTTAAAAGAAGCCATCAGCGACGAATTTGATGTCTCAACATTGCTCGAATGCGACGAACACCTGAGCTTTCGCCGCCCCGGCATCGGCCCGGATGTGACGCGCAAGCTGCGCCGCGGCGACTGGAGCATCCAGCGCCAGATCGACCTGCACGGCCTGCGCCGCGACGACGCCCGCGAAGCCGTGAGCCTTTTTATCCGCGAAGCGCACAAACAAGGCATTCGCTGTGTGCGCGTGGTGCACGGCAAAGGTCTGGGCTCACCCGGTAAGGCTCCGGTTTTAAAAAGCCGCGTCCACAGCTGGCTGGTGCAGAAAAACGAGGTACTGGCCTTTGTGCAGGCCAAACCGGCAGATGGCGGCGCGGGCGCCCTGGTGGTGCTGCTGATGGCGTCGAAAGCGGTCTAAAAGAACACGCTTTATTTTCCAGTCAGGCAATGCCGATGACCTTATGGGTTTGGATGCTCAAGCGCCACTGGGGGTGCTGCAAGCAGTATTCGATCGCCTTCTGCGTATTCTTTTTGCCTTCCAGCCCATCCATGGGCTGGAGGAAGAAGTGCTGGAAGTCGAGATCAGCAAAGCGTTCCGGCATGGCACTGGGTTGTGGGAACACCAACTTGAGTTCTGTGCCGCGCTGCAGCACCAGCTCGGCATCGGCCTTGGGGCTGACACAGATCCAGTCGAGCCCTTGCGGCGCTGGCTGTGTGCCATTGGTTTCAACGGCGATCTCAAAGCCTGCTGCATGCAGCGCGTCAACCAAGGCTTGATCCAGTTGCAGTAGCGGTTCACCCCCGGTAAAAACAACCAGTGGTTTGCCTCCCCTGCCTGCGGGCCAATGCTTGAGGACCGCCTGCGCCAGCACTTCAGCGGATGCAAACTTCCCTCCGCCGGGACCATCCGTTCCAATAAAGTCGGTGTCACAAAATTGGCAGACCGCTTTAGACCGGTCCTCTTCGCGCCCCGTCCACAAGTTGCAACCCGTGAATCTGCAAAAAACAGCCGCGCGACCCGCTTGGCCGCCCTCGCCTTGCAAGGTGTAATAAATTTCTTTGACGGTGTATGTCATAAGTCACAACGGCAATGCCGGCCCCTCACCGCCCACAGCAACGATGGCGCCGCAACCTCGTGTTTCGTAAAGATCCACACGGTCGAGTTGGGGGAGTTGGATGCGCGCCTTTTGGAGTATCCATGCGGCAATACTGGCAGTGTCGCAATCAGCAAGGTCTGGGATCTCATGCAATGGACGATGGTCCAAAGACTTGAAAATGGGATTGAACAGCTCTTTCACGTCCCCGAAGTCGACCGTCCAGCCCATCACCTGATCCAACGGCGCAGAAAGGTGAAGACGCAGGGTGTAGGTATGCCCATGAATCCGCCGCAACGGGCTGCCATCGGGCGCACGTTTGAGCTGCAAGGCACTGTCAAGGGTCAGTTCTTTCCAGATCCGGTAATTTTTTCCATCAAAGTTGGCGCCGCACGAACCCGTTTCAAAAACCGTGATCCAGGAAAGTTCAGGCAACTCAGGCTTGATTCGCTCCCACAACCAACTCGACAAGATTTCGCTGGTTGGATTCTGTAAGCCTGGCAAGTCGTTCAAACAGGCAAAATCAAGTTGCCTTTGCAACGGCGCCCATACCTCGTCAAGCCGGTCGTAATCAATGCTCAGATCACGACTGCCGAGATCCTGATTGGCATGAACGATGACCTCAAACCCATGCCCATGCATGCGCCCGCATTGATGTCCTGCAGGCACATTGGGCAATCGGTGCGCTGACTGGAAAATGTATCGCCGCCAAACATGCGCGTTACCGGCGAGGTCAAGATCGACACCTTCATGCGCCGTGCTTTGGATGCCAATTCGCTCAATCCCGGGAACCTTCAGGTTTTGGCGAACCCAGCGCGCCAGGTTTTCGTCGGTAGGTTGCGCAAGCTGCTCATTGAGCAAACGGTAATCCAGTTGTGAAATGGCCAACTCAAGGTCGGCTCGGAGCCGGTCAACTTCACCTCCCGGGAAATGTGCCCATCCTGCAGGAGGCGCGCACCTCACCGTTGCCAGAAAACTGTGTCCGTGCAAACGACGGGAACGGTGGCCTGCCGGCAGGACGTCGACATGCCTTGCCGCCTCAAACCCGGCCGAGGCACTGAAGAGGGTCTTGACTTGCATTTTCAAACCATCCCGAAACGCATGTACAGCGGGTCTTTCAGACCGGCTTCGGCAAAGCCTTTCGCGCGCAATACGCAAGAGTCACATTGACCGCAAGGCTTGCCATCTTCAGCCGGGTCATAACAACTGCTGGTTTCTGAATAGTCGACCCCCAGACGCATGCCTTCCTGTACGATTTGCGCCTTGGTCAGGCTGATCAGTGGCGTGTGTATCTTCAATTTTTGAAGGCCCTCAACGCCCGCCTTGGTCGCCAGGTTGGCCATGGTTTCGTAAGCGGCAATGTACTCCGGACGACAGTCAGGGTAACCAGAATAGTCAAGCGCATTGACGCCGATAAAGATATCCGAGGCCCCCAGGGTTTCAGCCCAGGCCAGTGCAAAGCTCAGGAAAACCGTATTTCGAGCCGGAACATAAGTAACCGGTATGCCGCCTGACATGTCAACGGCAGTCCGGCCCTTGGGCACAGCGATATCTGCCGTAAGCGCGGAGCCACCAAACTCACGAAGATCGATTTGCGCCACGACATGTTTTGCCACGCCTTGGGAACGCGCCACAGATTCAGCAGCAACCAATTCCTGGATATGGCGTTGCCCATAGCGAAAACTCAGTGCATAAGGCTCGAAACCCTGCTCTTTTGCGATGGCCAGAACCGTTGTCGAGTCCAGCCCGCCACTGAGTAAAACGACAGCTCTGGGCCTTGAGGACAGCGCATTCGTCATTTAAATGATCTCCAATAGAACCAAAAAACGGCAACCATGGCAAAAACAAACGCCAGAAAGAAGAAAGGACTTAGAGCATTTCTACTCTAAGTCCTTGATTCATTTGGTGCGGCTGGCAGGAATTGAACCCACGACCCTCTGGTTCGTAGCCAGATACTCTATCCAACTGAGCTACAGCCGCTGAGCTGTGTATTCTAGCAAGGAAAAAGTCTGTTTCTCGTGTTTTCTTGCTCAGGACGCAGAAAAATTTGGTATTTTTTGCGCTTCCGCCTGATTGCGCATCCAGTCCGCCGTCTGAAAAAACGACTGGTTCAGACGCTCGCGCAACCCGGAAGGCACACCGGTCTCGGTCATGGCCTGGTCCATGCACGCCAGCCATTGGTCGCGCTCGACCACGCCGACCTTGAACGGCATGTGCCGCGCTTTCAGGCGCGGGTGGCCAAAACGGTCGGTGTAGTGTTGCGGGCCGCCAAGCCAACCGCACAGGAACCAGAACAACTTTTGCCGCGCATCGTCGAGCACCGAGCCATGCACGACACGCAACTCGGCGTAACGCGGCTCCAGGTCCATCAGGTCATAAAAACGCTCGACCAGGGCGTGCACGCGCTCTTCGCCACCGATCCACGCGAACGGGGTGTCAAAGGCTGGTTTCTCTTCAATATTCATTGATCGCAAATTTTACGGGAAGCAGTCATAGCGAACGACCAGCATGATTTGTTGGACGAAACCGTATTTCAAGCCTTCAGGCGCGGGCGTCAGCAGCTATTTCTTGATAGCCAACGATGTTGCGGAGCGCATCACCGCGGCGGTGCGCGTTTCCACGCCTAACTTGACGTAGATATGCTCCAGGTGTTTTTGCACGGTGCGTGGACTGATAGAAAGCAACGCCGCGATCTCCGCATCGGTTTTGCCGCACGCCAGCCAATACATCACCTCGCCTTCGCGCGTCGTCAGGCCCGACGGGCTCACGGCTGGCGCCTGCACCGGACTCGGCAGCACACTGTCGCCAGACGGTGTGGCAACCCCCTTGCGCGCGTGGCGATACAGGAAAGCAAGATGCGGGCGCACCAATTCGAGCCGCTCACGGTCGCGCTCGCTGAAATCAAGTCTGCGCCGGTTCAGCACCACGCTCACCAGCGTGTGCAGATCACTGAAAAGCGGCATCGCAATCGCATACTCAAGCCGGCTGCGCCGATAGTCGTCGCCATAGAGTGCGCTGACCAGCTGGCGGTGGCCGGTGAACAAATCGCAAACCGAGAGCGTCGTCAATTCGCTGGCCACATAGTCGCCCAGCTCTGTTACCACTGCGCGCGCAAAGCTGTTGAGATTTCCCGCCTGCGTCTCAATCCGCGCCAACAACTGCAAAGCATTGGCAAAGTCGTTTCGGGTGAGGTGGGTCATGCTGCTGCTCCTCAAGAATCATGCATACGCATTGCTGCGTATTGATGCTTTGCCATGGCTGCTTCAGGATGTCAATGTGGGCGGTCCTTTTGTGATTCAGTGTAGATACAGCGCCTGTCCGATGCAAGCTCGCCCGCACGGATGAAGTCAAGGGGAACAATCTGCACGCCCGCTTCGCGCGCAGAAGGTGGGGCCATGTCTGGATGTCCAAACCGGCGAGACACCTTTCAACCTGATTGACGAAGCTCAACCCTGAAAGGAAACATCATGTCACGCAAATACATCGATTGCCGCGAATACCCCAGCACCATGAACTGCACCGTCGCGTTGTCGGCCGACAACGACCAGGAACTGCTGGAGGCCGCCGTGCAGCATGCGGTGGCCATCCACAGCCATACCGACACGCCAGAGCTGCGCAAGCAGCTGGCATCCATGTTCAAGTCGGGAACGGCGCCGCTGACGGTAGCGGACGCCAAGACGGTCTAGAGGCGACTATCGTCGGTGCGCAACGAGGCGTGCAGATGGCAACAGTGGCTGCCATGACGGGATGGTGCGCAGCGGCCAGTAGGGCACGGTCAGCCATGAGGGTGCAGGTGTGGATTTTTACACGAGCTAACTAGGTTAATGACATCGGCTTCTGGCACATGTCAATCATGCTCAAAAGCTACAAATCAAGTAGCAGCCATCACTGCGCCGCGCTGCGCAGCGTCTGCACTACCGGGCGATTCAGCACTTCGCGCAGCCCCCACCAGCCGGCGGCCAACGCCAGCACGGCACCGGCCAGCGCGCCCAGCACCGGCACCCACAGCGACACCACCCAGTCAAATTCAAAGACATACCGCGCCAGCGCCCAGCCCACCGCACTGGCCACGATGGAGGCCAGAAAGCCAGCCAGCAAACCCACGCCAGCCAGTTCCAGGCGCTGCACCTGACGCAACAGGCTGGCGCGTGCGCCGACGGCGCGCATGATGGCGTATTCACGGGCGCGCTCCTCGCGCGTGGCGGTCACAGCGGCAAACAGCACCACCAGACCGGCGGCCAGGGCAAAGGCAAACAAAAACTCCACCGCGCCAATCACCTGGTCGAGCACGCGCTGGATCTGGGCAATGGTGGCGGTCATGTTGACGCTGGTGATGTTGGGAAACTGGCGTACCAGGGCGGCATCAAAACCGGTCGTCTCGGGCGCCTTGAACGCGCTCATGTAGGTGGCAGGAACACCTTCGAGCTTGTCGACCGGGTACATGACAAAAAAGTTGGCCCGCATCGAGGCCCAGTCCACCTTGCGCAGCGAGGTGATTTTTGACACGGTTTGCATACCACCCACGTCAAAGCCCAGCGTGTCGCCAAGCTTGAGGCCCAGGGTGTCGGCAATACCTTGCTCAACGCTGATGGCGCCGGCCTCGTTGGCCTGCCAGCGCCCCGCCACCACCACGTTCTGGTTCGGTTGGGTGGCACTGTGCGACAGGTTGAACTCGCGGTCCACCAGGCGCTGGGCGCGCTCATCGGGGTAATCCTCGGGGCTTACGTTGCGCCCGTTCACTGACACCAGACGGCCCCGGATCATGGGGAACCAGTCAAACTGGGCCACGCCTGCGTCTTTCAGGGCCTGCGTGAACGCCGGACCCTGCTCGGGCATGACATTGATGACAAATCGATTGGGCGCGCCGGGCGGCGAGGCCGCACGCCAGCTGCTGATCAGATCGGTGCGCAGCAGCACCAGCAGCACCAGCGCCAGCAAGCCCACCGCCAGACTGCTGACTTGCACCACGGCAAACGCCGGGCGTGCCGCAATCTGGCGCGTGGCCAGCACCACGGCCGTGGGCGCCGTGGCATCGTTGACAACCGCGCGCAGCAGCTTGACAGCCAGCCAACTCAAGCCGGCGAACAGCAGCGTCGCCACCGCAAAGCCACCGACGGCAATCAGACCGAGCTTGAGGTCGCTGCTGGCCGCCAGCAGCAAGGCAGCAAAACCCGCGACACCTAATCCCAGCACCATGAGGGAAGCTGGTTTGAGCCCGCCCACGTCACGGCGAATCACGCGCAGCGGCGGCACCTGCGCCAACTGCAACACAGGCGGCAGGCCAAAGGCCAGCAACAGCGTCAGCCCCATGCCCAGGCCAAACAGCACCGGCCAGATGCCCGGTGCGGGCAAACCAGACTCAACCAGACCCGCGAGCAAGGCAACGAAACCATAGTGCACCAGAAAACCCAGCAACACGCCCAAGGCGCTGGCCAGCAAGCCGACCAGCACAAATTCAAAACTGTAAGCCGCAGCAATGGTGCGCTGCGGCAAGCCCAGCACGCGCAGCATGGCGCAGTCGTCCAGATGGCTGGCGGCAAAACCACGGGCGGCCAGCGCCACCGCCACCGCGCTCAGCAGGGCCGCCAGCAGGGCCACCAGGTTCAGGAACTTTTCAGCCCGCGACAGCGTGGTGCTGAGTTCGGGGCGGCCGCCCTCCAGCGCCTCCACCCTGGCGCCGCGCACGGCGCGCGACTCGACCTGCGCTTGCGCCCAGTCGACAAACATCTGCACCGCACGGTCCTCGCCCGCCACCGCCAGGCGGTAACGCAAGCGGCTGGCGGGCTGGATCAGGCCGGTCGCCTGCACATCAGCATGGTTGATCATGACCCTCGGCGCAAAATTCATGAAGCCGGCGCCACGGTCGGGTTCATTGACGATGATGCGGTTGACTTTAAAAGTGCTGTCACCCAGCAGCAGATCGCCCCCGAGCGGCACTTCAAGCGCGTCCAGCAAGGCGGCATCGACCCAGGCCTGACCGGGCTGGGGGATGTCGCTGGTCAAGGCCCCGTTTGAAGCTGGCTGCTCGCTCACGCGCATACGCCCGCGCAGGGGGTAGCCCTCGGTCACCACCTTGAGCGACACCAGCTTGATGCTGCCACCAGCCAGCTCGGGCGCGCGCGCCATGGTCGGAAAACTCAGGTTGATGGTCTGCTGCAAACCCAGGGCCCTGACTTGCGCCAGAAAGGCCTCAGGAATCGGGTTGTCGCTGGACACCACGGCATCGCCGCCCATCAACTGGCGCGCATCGCGCTGCAAGCCGCCCTTGAGCCGGTCGGCAAAAAAACTCACCGCCGTGAGCGCCGCCACCGCCAGCGTCACGGCCACCATCAACAAACGTAGCTCACCGGCGCGTAAATCGCGCGTGAGGGAGCGCCAGCCCAATTGCAAAAATGAAATCTTCATGCTGCAACGATAGCGCACCCGGCGACAAGGCGGCGCCGGACGGGCTCAGCAACCCGACGCCGCGGGCGTGTTTGCACGATTCTGAAACCTTGCGGGTCAGACCACTCGCAGCGCGACGTGCTCTGACCCCAACTGATTAAGTTGGCATCGCAATACGCGTTCCTGCGAGTTCGGGCTGCAACACCAGGCGACTGGCCCCGCTGTAGCAGAGAAAGCGCTTGTTGGTGGCCCGCCCAATGGCACACAGGCCCAGACGCTGTGCCACCTCCAGCCCCATTTGTGTGATGCCACTGCGCGACACCACGATCGGCACCCCCATTTGCGCCGATTTGATGACCATTTCGCTGGTCAAGCGCCCGGTGGTATAAAAAACCTTGTCAGCGCCAGACATCTTTTCTTCCGGGTTCATCCACATCCAGCCGGCAATCGTGTCAATGGCGTTGTGCCGGCCCACGTCTTCGATAAAAACCAGCATGTCTGCGCCATGAAACAGCGCACAGCCATGCACCGAACCCGACGATTTGTAGGTGGTTTCCTGCAGCCGGATGGCGTTGACGATGCCGTACAGATCGGTTTGCGAAAGCGTGGCAGCGGGCAGAGTAAGGCGGTCCACCTCGGCCATCAGGTCGCCAAAGACACTGCCCTGGCCGCAACCGGTGGTCACGACCCGTTTGGCAGTGCGCGTCTCGATGTCTGAAATGCCCTGGCGGGTTTTGACCGCAGCAGCACCCACCTCCCAGTCCACGGTGATGGAGTCAACCTCGGCCACGCTGGCCACCAGCCGCTGGTTGCGCAGGAAGCCCAGCACCAGCAGTTCGGGTTGCGCACCCAGTGTCATGAGCGTGACCAGTTCACGCTTGTCCACGTACACGGTGAGCGCACGCTCGGCCGGGACGGACACGGTATCAGTGTCGCCAAACTCGTTGACGACCAACACCTCGCGGGTGAGCGGCGCGCGCGCCTGGGTAAGACGGGGCAGCAAGTTCAGGAATTCTGCGGTGGGGCAGGAACAAACGGCCCGGGGTCAACACAAGCGCTGGCCGGGGCTGCGCCCTTGGCCGTGCTCTTCATGTAATGCGCCACCACCCGATCCTGCGCCTTGCACAACAGGAAACTTTCCACCTTGCCGGCCCAGGCGGCTTTGGCTGCGGCCTCGGCCGCCTTGGCCTTGGCCTCATCCGAGAGTTCCGGCGCTGGCAACTTGGCAGCCACCACTGAGCTCAGCAAGGCCAGCACGGCGGCAGTACACAGGGTTTTCATCATCTTTGTCATAGAAGTGTCTCCAGACCTCTCAAGCTTGAACCGCATTGCCCGCCCGCGCCGATGCGGCGGCACCAGGGCTGCGCTGCGCCGGGATTCTGCCGGCCTTGATGTCATCCAGCCAGAGCTTGTGGTGTTGTTCGGCCCAGATTTCGTCCACATAACCCGTCTTCATGCCTTCATAAGCGCCCTTGGTTCCCAGTGTACCGAGGTAAATGTGGCCCATCATCATGACCAGCATCAGCAAATTGGACACCGAGTGGACCATGTGGGCGATTTGCATGGTGCCGCGGTCATAGCTGAGGCCGGGCAACAACTTGTCCATCGCCAGACCGGACACGACCACCGTGATGCCCAGCACAAAGACCCCGCCCCAGAACACCACTTTTTCACCCGCGTTGTAGCGGCCCGAGTCAATTTCATGGCCCGAAAAAATACCACCACCTTTGAGCAACCAGGCCAGGTCGCCCTTGGCCGGCAGGTTGTCGCGCATGAAAGTGACGATCACAACCAGCAAGGACACCGCAAACAGCGGCCCGGCAAAATTGTGCGCATTTTTAAGGACATAGGTCAGCCAGCCAAACAGGGTGGCGCCCATGACCGGGAGCAGGAAAAACTTGCCAAAGGCCATCACCAGCCCGGATACCGCCAGGGTGATAAAAGCCGCCACATTGGCCCAGTGCGCTGAGCGCTCGAAAACAGAGAAACGTTCAATCAGACGCCCGGTCGGCTCCCCATGGACCTTGATGGGGCCCACCTTGACATGAAACAGGACAATCGCACCCAGCACGATCAACAGCAGCGAGCCACCATAGGGAATCAGCCAGTTGTTGCGCACCTGACGCCAGGCTTCGCCGGCATTGGTCAGGCGCGAGCCGGGGTATTGCACGAAGGGCTGGATCAGCACCCCGGCTTCGGGTGCCTCGGATTTTGGCAAGCTGCTGTAGCCCGCCACACCCGAGTTCACCTGACGCCACATGGGTGCGTTGTTGCCGGGTTGAACCTTCGCGCGTTCGCCATTGGTCTGGCTGGCGTAGCCGGGTTCTTCGCTGGCATCGGGCTTGACGTCCAGGATGTTCTGGCTCTGGATGCCGGAGATGGCGGTTGCAGGCACTGCAGGTGGTGCGGCAACGCTTGCTGGTGCGGTTTGCGCCACGGCAGCACTCCAGCACAGGGCCATTGCGACAACGACTGAAAAGGCTTTGATCATGTTCGGCCTCCTGCTCAATTCATTCGGGTGTAGTCGTTCTGGCCGTACTGGTTGCGGGCTTTTAGATGCGACTCCCAACTGGCCTTGTCACCTTGTTTCCAGTCTTGATTGGCAAACGGCTGGCCGGTACCGGTGAAAGCTGCGCTGTCTTTTTTGCTACTCTCAAGAACCTGCGGTTTGTCGCCACAGGCCATTAGACCGGCCACCAGAACGACCGAAAAAATGGCGCGTTTCATGATTTCGCTCCTTCTGGTGCAGCCACGCCGGGTTGGCCTGCCTGTTTGGACCCGTAAGCCGTGCCCCAGCCCCACACTTCAGCGCCCTTGCCACGGCGCAGCACCCGGTTGCGGAAGATATCGGCCACCACATCGCCGTCGCCGGCAAGCAGCGCTTTGGTCGAGCACATTTCGGCGCAGGCAGGCAACTTGCCCTCGGCCAGCCGGTTGCGGCCATATTTCTCGAACTCGGCCTGGCTGCCGTTGGCTTCGGGGCCGCCCGCGCAAAACGTGCACTTGTCCATCTTGCCGCGCACGCCGAAGGTACCTTGGCTGGGGAACTGCGGCGCGCCAAACGGGCAGGCGTAACTGCAGTAGCCGCAGCCGATGCACACGTCCTTGTCGTGCAGCACCACACCCTCATCGGTGCGGTAAAAGCAGTTGACCGGGCACACCGCCATGCAGGGGGCATCACTGCAGTGCATGCACGCCACCGAGATCGATTTCTCACCGGGCACGCCGTCGTTGAGGGTAACCACGCGGCGCCGGTTCACGCCCCAGGGCACTTCGTGTTCGTTCTTGCAGGCAGTGACGCAACCGTTGCATTCAATACAGCGCTCGGCGTCGCAGACAAATTTCATTCGTGCCATGTTGTGCTCCTTATGCGCGTTCCACGTTACACACTGTGGTTTTGGTTTCCTGCATCATGGTCACGCTGTCGTAACCATAGGTGGTGGCCGTGTTGACGGCTTCGCCGCGCACGACGGGTGCCGCACCAGAAGGGTAATAAGCCAGCATGTCAGCCCCCTGCCAACGTCCCGAGAAGTGGAAAGGCAGGAACACCGTGTCGGGCCCGACGCGCTCGGTCACCAGCGCCTGCACGTTGATGCGTGCCCCAGTGGGTGTGGACACCCAGGCGCGCTCACCATTGCGAATGCCCTTGTCGGCTGCCACCTTGGGATTGATCTCGATGAACATCTCCTGCTGCAACTCGGCCAGCCAGGGGTTGGAGCGGGTTTCTTCGCCGCCCCCCTCGTACTCGGTCAGGCGGCCCGAGGTCATGATGAACGGGAACTTCTCGTGCACCTTGTCGGCCATCGCTTTGTCCTGCACCGTCTTGTACAGCGTGGGCAGGCGCCAGAAGGCTTTTTTGTCGTCGTGCGTCGGGTACTTGGCCACCAGGTCGGGGCGAATGCCGTACAGCGGCTCACGGTGTTTGGGGATGGCGTCGGGGAAATTCCACACCACAGCCCTCGCCTTGGCGTTGCCAAAAGGATGGCAACCATGCACCTTGAGCACCACGCGCTGAATACCGCCCGACAGGTCGGTCTTCCAGTTCTTGCCTTCCGCAGCCACTTTTTCGGCGTCGGTCAGATCGTCCCACCAACCCAGCTTTTTGAGCAGCACATGGTCGAACTCGGGGTAGCCCGTGGTGATGTCGGCGCCCAGCGAATGCGAGCCGTCTTCAGCCAGCAGGTTGACGCCGTCTTTTTCAACGCCAAAGTTGGCGCGGAAGTTGCCGCCGCCGTCCATGACATGTTTGGAGGTGTCATAGAGGTTGGGCGAACCCGGATGCTTCAACTCTGGTGTGCCGTAGCAGGGCCAGGGCAAACCGAAGTAATCGCCGGTGAAGTCGTAGCCGGTTTCCTTGTCCTTGCCGCCTTTGGCACGCAGGGTTTTGATGTCAAACAGGTGCATGTTGCGCATGTGCGCTTTCAGGCGCTCCGGGCTCTGGCCGGTGTAGCCGATGGTCCAGGTGGCTTTGTTGATTTCGCGCAGGATGTCTTCCGGCGCCGGCTCGTCCATGCCGTTGACCTTTTGCATCTTGTAATTGACCGAGAGCTCCTTGCCAAAGCCCAGCTTGTCGGCGAACTGCTGCATGATCATATGGTCGGAGCGGCTTTCCCACAGCGGCTCGATGACTTTTTCGCGCCACTGGAGGGAGCGGTTCGAGGCCGTCACCGAACCACTGGTCTCGAACTGGGTGGCTGCCGGCAGGAGGTAGACGGCACGGTTCGGGTTCAGGTCTTCGGGCTTGCCAGGCATGGCCGCCATGGCCGCCGTGGCCGACGGATACGGGTCGACCACCACCAGCAAGTCCAGCTTGTCCATGGCCCGTTTCATCTCCAGACCACGGGTTTGTGAGTTGGGCGCGTGGCCCCAGTAGAAAACGCCACGCAGGTTGCTGTCCTGGTCGATGAGCTCGTTTTTTTCGAGCACGCCGTCGATCCAGCGTGACACCGTGATACCGGGCTTGGTCATCATGGCCGGCGTGGCGAACTGCTTCTTGATCCACTCGAAGTCCACGCCCCAGACCTTGGCAAAGTGCTTCCAGGAGCCTTCTGCGATGCCATAGTAGCCGGGCAGCGAGTCAGGGTTGGGGCCGACGTCGGTGGCACCCTGCACGTTGTCGTGACCGCGGAAGATGTTGGTGCCGCCGCCGCTCTTGCCGACATTACCCAGCGCCAGCTGCAAAATGCACGAGGCACGCACCATGGCGTTGCCAATGGTGTGCTGGGTCTGCCCCATGCACCAGACCAGCGTGCTGGGGCGGTTCTCGGCCATCATGCGCGCCACACGCAGCATCTGCTCTGGTTTGACACCGCAGACCTCCTCTACCTTGTCGGGGGTCCAGTTGGACATCACATCTTCGCGCACTTTCTCCATGCCGTAGACCCGGTCATTGATGTACTGCTTGTCTTCCCAGCCGTTTTGAAAGACGTGGTACAGCACGCCAAACAAAAAGGCGATGTCGGAGCCGGAGCGGATGCGCACGTACTCATCGGCCTTGGCCGCCGTGCGGGTGAAACGCGGGTCCACCACGATCATCTTGGTGCCGGTTTCCTTGGCGTGCAGCATGTGCAGCATGCTGACCGGGTGCGCCTCAGCGGCGTTCGATCCAATGTACAAGGCGCACTTGCTGTTTTGCATGTCGTTGTACGAATTGGTCATGGCGCCATAACCCCAGGTGTTGGCCACGCCAGCCACCGTGGTGCTGTGGCAGATGCGCGCCTGGTGGTCGCAGTTGTTGGTGCCCCAGAAGCTGACAAACTTGCGCAACAGGTAGGCCTGTTCGTTGTTGTGTTTGCTTGACCCGACAAAATAGACGCTGTCCGGGCCGCTGGCTTTTTTCAGCTCCAGCATCCTGGCGCTGATCTCGTTCAAAGCCGTGTCCCAACTGATGCGCTGGTACTTGCCATTGACCAGTTTCATCGGGTAACGCAGGCGGAACTCGCCATGACCGTGCTCACGCAGGGCAGCGCCCTTGGCGCAGTGCGCGCCGAGGTTGATAGGCGAATCAAACACCGGCTCCTGGCGCACCCATACGCCGTTTTCAACCACAGCATCCACCGCACAGCCCACCGAGCAGTGGGTACAGACCGTGCGCCTGATCTCGATCTTGCCTTCACCCACCGCCACATTGCCTGTGGCAGCACCGGCTTTTTTAACCAGCGCCAGTTGCGAAGCCGCCAGCCCGACACCCACCCCCAGCCCCGAACGACGCAAAAAAGCACGCCGGTCCATGGTGGGCAAAGCTTGCGACAAGCCACGCCGCAGGCTGTGCACAAAGGGCGTACGCGCTGCACCCGGGCGATCAGATTTCTTGGTTAACAACATGGAAGTCTCCGAAAAAATTGGGTTCTTTGTGGGTCAGACCACTCGCAAAGCGATGTGCTCTGACCCCAACTGATTAAACCCGCGCGGTCTGGTAATAGTGCTTGACATGCTCGCTCAGAGCGTAGCCGCCGCCCTTTTCAGGCTTGGTCCGGGTCAGCGCAGCGGCTTCAGGCACCGCTTGAACTGCCGGCAAAACGCTCACCGCGGCAGCAAGCGCACCCGCGGTACCCGCACCGGCAAACAGGGTGCGCCGTGACAGTCTGGAGGGGGATGAAGGCATGAGAAGTCTCCTCGGGTGAAATACTTATGAACACAACGACATAGCTTTGATAAGGGTCAATCTAACAACATCCGTGCTGCTGTTCAAGGGGGAAAACCCCAGCCTAGACTTGAACCAAAGAACGATTCATGATTTTTCTCAACGCCTGGTCATTTATGCAAGTACTCCCGACACCCGTCTGCCGCAAGGCAAATGTGACGCCTTGCGGCAAGGGCCCGGCTGGCGCTGATGCAGCGTACTGTCCTATACTTTGCAAATGAACCAAACCGTACATTTACCGCCCAAGAAAACACACACAATCCAAATGGCCGACGCAAAACCGTCAGCGCGGGCGCTCACCCGCACCAACGACCCGGAGCGCACCATGGCGGGGATTCTGGAAATAGCCACTGTCGAATTCGCCAAGAAAGGGCTGGACGGGGCACGCATTGACGAGATTGCCGCGGCCACAAAGACCAGCAAGCGCATGATTTACTACTACTTCAGCAGCAAGGAAGGTTTGTACCGGGCTGTACTGGAGGACATGTACCGCCGCATGCGAAGCATCGAATCAAGTTTGCATCTGACCGATTTACCGCCCGTGGAAGCGCTGCAAAAACTGGTGGGCTTTACTTTCGACCATCACCATGACAACGAGAACTTCATCCGCCTGGTGATGTCAGAAAACATGCAGCGCGGCGCCTACCTGTCGCAAAGCAAAAGCATTCAGGGCCTTAACGTGCCTGCCATTGCAGCCATCCAGGAGTTGTACGACCGGGGTGTGGCGTCCGGGGTATTTCGCGCCGGACTCGACCCGGTCGATATTCATGCGTCCATCTCGGCGTTGACATTTTTCAATGTCTCCAACCAGCATACCTTTGGCCTGATTTTCAATCACGATCCAGCGTCACCCAAAGCCATTGCCGTGCGTCGAAAAAACATCATCGACATGGTGCTCCGGTTCATGCTCGCCTGAGCAGGTTCAATTTATCGCACGGCGAACTGGGTTTTTTGCAGAAATTAGGGTAAACCCTAATTATCAAAAACTAACCAGTTAGTACATTAATGCAATAGCATGTTCTGGAGACACATATGGTTCAAAAATTAATTGGGCGCTATTGCCAGTTGATGACGATGATCATCGTCATCTGCTTGGGCGTCATGGTGCTGATGGTGTTTGGCAACGTGGTGATGCGTTACGCCTTTAACTCCGGCATTGCGGTGTCCGAAGAATTGTCGCGATGGCTGTTCCTGTGGTTGATCTTTCTGGGGGCAAGCATTGCGGTGCATGAGCAGGCCCACATGGGCAGCGACATGGTGTTGGAACTGCTGCCAGCCAAGCTGCAAAAAGTGGCTGTGGTGGTCGGCCAGTTGCTGATGCTATGGGCGACCTGGCTGATTTTCTCTGGCAGTTTGGCGCAAACAAAGATCAATTGGGACGTGCAGGCCCCCGTGACCGAATACTCCATGGCCTGGGTCTACAGCACTGGGGTGGTGTTTGCGGTTTCCACCGGGCTCATGCTGCTCAGTGACATGTGGTTCACGCTGCGCGGCCAACTCACCCCGGTACAGCTCCGTAAAGCGCACCATGCTGCCGAGCTGGCACAGTTTGAAGTCGAGGCACGTGCCGCCGAAGCACAGAACGCCAAATCGACGTCCACCCACTGATACGGAGCTTTCAATGACCATTGCCATTTTCCTAGCCGCCTTGATCGGGGCGGTTGCGCTCGGTATTCCGATTGCCTATTCCCTGTTACTTTCCGGTGTTGCCCTGATGGTGCATCTGGGTAATTTTGACGCCCAAATTCTGGCGCAAAACGTGCTCGAAGGCGCCAACAGCTTCCCGCTGCTGGCCGTGCCTTTCTTCATGCTGGCCGGTGAAATCATGAACGTTGGCGGCTTGTCGCGGCGCATTGTGGACCTGGCGATTGCCCTGGTCGGCCATGTGCGTGGTGGCCTGGGTTACGTGACCATCATCGCGGCCTGTCTGATGGCCTCGCTGTCGGGCTCGGCGGTGGCTGACACGGCCGCGCTGACCGCCTTGTTGCTGCCCATGATGGTGCGTGCCGGCCACCAGAAGGCCCGCTCGGGCGGTCTGATCGCCTCGGCCGGCATCATTGCCCCGATCATCCCCCCATCGATCCCGTTCGTGATCTTTGGTGTCACTGCCAACGTCTCCATCGGCAAGCTGTTTCTGGCAGGTATCGTGCCCGGCCTCATGATGGGCATCGCCTGTGCGATTGCCTGGTGGCTCACGGCACGCGCCGAAGCCGTGGTGACCCCACCCAAAGCCACGCGCGCCAACCTGGTCAAGGCCTTCCGCGAGTCGACCTGGGCGCTGGTGTTACCGCTCATCGTCCTGGTCGGTTTGAAGTTTGGTGTCTTCACGCCGACCGAAGCCGCCGTGGTGGCTGCTGTCTACGCCTTCTTTGTGGCGACCGTGGTGTACCGCGAATTGAGCCTGAAGCAGTTGTACGAGGTGTTTGCGGCTTCGGCCAAAACCACCGCCGTCATCATGTTCATGGTGGCAGCTGCAGCAGTCAGTGCCTGGCTGATTGCCGTGGCCGACCTGCCGGGACAACTCATCGGCATCCTGGAACCCTTCATGCAAAGCCCCACCACCTTGCTGTGCATTTTGATGCTGGTGCTGCTGCTGGTCGGCATGGTGATGGACCTGACGCCGACCATCCTGATTCTGGCACCGGTGATGGTGCCGGTGGTCAAGGCCGCAGGCATTGACCCGGTGTACTTTGGCGTACTGTTTGTGCTGGTGGGCGTCATTGGCTTGGTCACGCCGCCCGTGGGCACGGTGCTTAATGTGGTGGCCGGTGTCGGCAAGATGAAGATGGACCAGGTGGCACGTGGTGTCATGCCGTTCCTGATCGCCGACGTGATTGTTTTATTCCTGCTGGTGTTCTTCCCGGCCCTCGTGCTGGCGCCCCTGGAATTCTTCTACAAATGATTTTCCCGGGTTGTTGCGGTGCTGGGCACGCCACCACTTCAACCCCTTTAACGGCGTCCCGATTGCACTGTAGATGGAGAGACAAATGAAACGACTCGTACTTAAATCGCTCGTTGCCGCCGTAGCCCTGGCCGCTTTCGGCATGGCCTCTGCGCAGGACATCAGGGAGCGCACGTTCAAGTTCGCCACCAATGGCGCAGGCGAGCACCCCTCGGTGGCTGGCATGAAAAAATTCTCGGAGCTGGTGGCGGCCAAGTCGGGTGGCAAGATGCAGGTCAAGATGTTCGTCGGCGGCATCCTCGGCAGCGACCAGGCCAACATTTCGGCCATCCAGGGCGGTACGCTGGAAATGGCTGTCATGAATACCGGTATTCTGGCCAGCGTGGCCAAGGAACTGGCGATTTTCGACTTTCCGTTCCTGTTCGCCAACAACAAGGAATCTGACGCGCTGGTGGATGGCCCGGTGGGCAAGAAACTGCACCAGAAACTCGAAGCCAAAGGCCTGATCGGCTTGTCGTACTGGGAGCTGGGTTACCGCGAGATCACCAACAGCAAGCGTCCACTGCTCAAGGTGGAAGACATTGAGGGCCTGAAACTGCGCGTGATCCCGAACCCGATCAACGTGGCTTGGGTCAAGGCGCTGGGCGCCAACCCGACCCCGCTGCCCTTCCCCGAGGTGTACAGCGCCTTGGAGCAAAAAGCCATTGACGGTCAGGAAAACCCGGTGTCGGTGATTGCCACCAGCAAGTTCTGGGAAGTCCAGAAGTACATGACGATGACCAATCACCAGTACAACCCGCAGTCGGTGATCTTCAGCAAGAAGATCTGGGACAGTCTGAGCCCGGCCGAACGCAAAATTCTGGATGACTCGGCCGACGAGGCGACCAAGTACCAGCGCGAACAGGCGCGTGCTGCAGTGGCCGTGAACATGGAGCTGTTGAAGAAAAATGGCATGGCCGTGTCGGAGTTTGCACCGGCTGAAGTGGCCAAGCTGCGCGAGAAGATGAAACCGGTGATTGCCCAGTTCAGCGCCAACGTGGGCGAAGAGACGGTGGCGGAAGTCCAGGCCGAATTGGCCAAGATGCGCAAATAAGGGTGTCATGACCAGCGTCCCAAGAGGCGCTGGTCATCCATGTGCTCATCTTTTTACAACTTCACAGGAAATTTCATGCGAGTTCTCATGCTGCACGGCATCAACCACAACATGTTTGGCAAGCGCGACCCCAAGCAGTACGGCACCATCACGCTCGACGAGATCAATGCCTCGTTGAGCGCGCTCGGCCAGGAACTGGGTGTCGAGGTCCAGGCTTACCAGACCAACTGTGAAGGCGAGATGTGCGAGCGCATCCACCAGGGCTACCAGGACGGTGTCGATGCCGTGCTGATCAATGCCGGCGCCTGGACGCATTACTCCTATGGCATTCGTGACGCGCTGGCCATCCTGACCTGCCCGGTCGTGGAGTTGCACATGTCCAACATCCATGCGCGCGAGGAATTCCGCCACCACTCGGTGTTCGGCGAAATCGTCATGGGCCAGATTTGTGGTTTTGGCGTGGACAGTTATCTGCTGGCCTTGCGCGCTGGCGTGTCGGCTGCAAAGGCTGCAAAAAAATGAAGATCGACGGCAATACCGAAATCATTGCGCACATCGGTTTCCCGACCTTCGCATTCAAGGCCCCGAAAATCTACAACCCCTGGTTTGAAGCCTCCGGCATCAACGCCATCGTGGTGCCCATGGGCTGCCAGGCGGCCGACTACCCCGATTTTTTGCGCACCGTCTTCAAGCTGGTCAACATCCGCGGCGCCCTCATCACCATGCCGCACAAGGTGACCACCGTGGGCCTGCTCGACGAAGTGCTGTCGACGGCGGCCATCGCCGGCTCGTGCAACGCGGTGCGTCGCCTGGCCGATGGTCGCTTGCAGGGCGACATGTTTGACGGTGAAGGCTTCGTCCGCGGCCTCAAGCGCAAGGGCTTCGACCCCAAAGGCCGCCGCACCCTGGTGGTGGGCGCCGGTGGTGTCGGTTGCGCCATTGCCGCCTCGCTGGCTGCTGCGGGCGTGCTGGAAATGGATCTGTTCGATGTCCATGACGAAGCCGCAACCGGCCTGGCCCAGCGCCTGGTACAACACTACCCGAGCATGTCGGTACGCACCGGCTCCAAGGACCCGGCGGGTTACGAACTGCTGGTGAACGCCACCCCGATGGGCATGAACGACGGCGACCCGCTGCCGGTCGACATGGCGCGGGTGGACCCGTCCACCTTCGTCGGTGAAGTGGTCATGAAAACCGACATGACCGCCTTTTTGAAAGCCGCGCAGGCACGGGGTTGCCGCATTCAGATCGGCTCGGACATGCTGTTTGAGCAGATTCCGGCCTACCTGGAATTTTTTGGCTACCCCAGCACCACGCCCGAAGCCCTGCGTGCCGTGGCGCAAACATGAATCCGTGATGGCGAACCAAGTGAAGCAATCCATCAACACATGGACTGCCGCGCTTCGCTCACAGTGACGAGATACATTTGTTAAACGTATTGGAAGCAACACCATGACCCAACCCACCACCCCAGATGTCCTGATCTCTGAAGTCGGCCCGCGCGACGGCTTGCAATCGGTCAAGGCGACCATGCCCACCGCCGACAAATTTCGCTGGATCGACGCACTGGTGACCGCTGGCCTGCGCGAAATCGAGGTCTGCTCGTTCGTTCCGCCGAAGCTGTTACCACAAATGGCCGATGCGGCCGAGGTGGTGCGTCACGCCCTGCAATACCCCGGTGTCACGGTGATGGCGCTGGTGCCCAATTTGCGTGGTGCTGAGGCGGCCTTGAAGTCGGGCGTGCACAAGCTCACCATCCCGTGCTCGGCCAGCGAAGCGCATTCCCTGGCCAACGTGCGCAAGAGCCGCAAGGACATGGTCGAGGAAGTGCGCGCCATCGTGCACCTGCGCGACGAGATCGCGCCGGGGGTCAAGATCGAAGCGGGTCTCTCGACCGCCTTTGGCTGCACCATCCAGGGTGAAGTGACCGACGACGATGTGGTCTGGATGGCCGAACAGGTGGTCGCTGCCGGGGTCGACGAAGCCGGTTTGTCCGACACCACCGGCATGGCCAACCCGGCCCAGGTGCGCCGTCTCTTCAACAAGGTGCGCGCAGCCATTGGCGACAAGACCGGCGCCGCCCACATGCACAACACGCGTGGCCTGGGCCTGGCCAATTGCCTGGCAGCCTATGACGTGGGCGTGCGCACCTTTGATGCGTCGCTGGGTGGCCTGGGCGGCTGCCCTTATGCGCCCGGCGCCTCCGGCAACGTGGTCACCGAAGACCTGGTCTTCATGTTCGAGGCCATGGGCATCAGCACCGGTGTCGACATTGAAAAACTCATCGCCGCCCGGGAACCCCTGATGGCCGGCCTGCCGGGCGAACCGGTCTACGGCATGACACCACTGGCCGGCCTGCCCAAAAACTGGAAACTGGCGGCTTGACGCAAGGACAGCCACCGGCCCGGGTCCGCCCTCCTGCAGAAGCTGCGGCTTGTGGGAGCGGCGCCCTCGCCGCGAAGGATTGAGGCGAAAGCCCCATGCTCCTGCGCATCGTCAGCATCGTCTTCCCGATCTTCATCATTGTGATGATCGGCTTTACCTATGGGCGCAAGCACCGGCCTGACATGCAGGTGGCCAACAGCCTCAACATTTCGGTGTTTTTGCCGGCGCTGTTTTTTTCGGCGCTGGCGGGCAAATCGTTCAATCTGGCAGACCACATTCCCATCGCCCTGGGCTGCGCCGTCGTGGTGCTGGGATCGGGTGTCCTGACCTGGCTCGTGGCCCGGCTGCTCGGCATGGACCCCAGGACCCTGGTGCCGCCGTCCATGTTCAACAACGTTGGCAACATGGGTCTGCCCTTGCTGCTGCTGACCTTTGGCGAACAGACGCTGGGGGCCGCCGTGGTGCTGATGCTGGTGGTGACGGTGTTGCAGTTCACCGTGGGCATCTGGCTGCTGAGTGGGCGTTTCAATGCAACAATGCTCTGGCGTGAACCTTTGCTGGCAGCCGCCGGTGTCGGTATTTTTGTCAGCCTGAGCGGCCTGACGGTGTGGCCACCGCTAATGGTCGCTGCCAGGATGCTCGGTGACATTGCCCTGGGTCTGATGATTTTTTCTCTTGGTGTACGCTTGTCGTCCGCCCACCTGGGTGCCTGGCGCACCGGTCTGGTGGGCGCCTGCGTGACACCGCTCACCGGCATGCTGGTGGCCTGGGCATTTGGTCTGATGACCGGCTTGAGCCTGCTGGAGCAAGATATGCTGTTTGTCTTTGGTGCGCTGCCGCCAGCGGTGTCGAGCTTTATCATTGCCGAACGCTACCAGCAGGAACCCGACAAGGTGGCCAGCATTGTCATCATCGGCAATGCGGCAGCGCTGTTTTTTATCCCCCTGGCGCTCGCGCTGCGCCTGTAACCGGAGCCCCTCCCCATGGATTTGCCGATTCACCAGCTGTCGATGACGGTGCTGATGACCCCCGACACCGCCAATTTTTCCGGCAACGTGCATGGCGGCACCATTTTGAAATTGTTGGATCAGGTGGCCTTTGCCTGCGCCAGCCGCTACGCCGGACGCTACGTGGTCACGCTCAGCGTCGACCAGGTGATGTTTCGCCAGCCGATTCATGTCGGCGAGCTGGTCACCTTTTTGTCGTCGGTGAACCACACAGGTTCTTCGTCGATGGAGATCGGCATCAAGGTGATTGCCGAGAACATCCAGAACCGCGTGGTGCGCCACGTCAACAGTTGCTTCTTCACCATGGTGGCGGTCGATGATGACAAAAAACCGGCACTCGTGACCCCGCTGCAACCCACCACGCCTGACGAACTGCGCCGCCATGCTGCCGCTGAACTGCGCAAACAGATGCGCCGCGAGATGGAACAGCGCTTTGCCGCGACCCGGACCAGCCCGGAATCCACCTGATTGGTAACCCCATGACATCCCTGCACAACCCCATGATCGACTGCCACGTCCACATCTTTGACCCGGACCGTTTTCCCTATGCGCCAGACACCTGGTATCGCCCGGCCGCTGGCGAGACCGGCACGGCGATCCAGCTGGGGCATGTGCTTGATGCCCACGGTGTCTCGCACGCACTGATCGTCGGACCCAACTCGGGCTACGGTCTGGACAACCGTTGCCTGCTGGACGCGCTGGCACAGGGCAAGGGACGCTTCAAGGGCGTGGCCGTGGTGCGCAATGACGCCAGTCGTGCCGAGTTGCAGGACCTGCAGGCGGCGGGCGTGGTAGGCGTGGCCATGAACGTGGCGTTGCTCGGTGTGGATTTTTACCGCGACACCGGGCCACTGCTGCAGCATTTGCGCGATCTGGGCCTGTGGGCGCAGGTGCAGGTGCAGGCCGATGACCTGGTGGCCCTGAAACCCTTGCTGCAGGACAGCGGTGCCCAGCTGCTGTTCGACCACTGCGGCCGCCCGGACCCGAAGGCGGGCGTGGGCCAGGCCGGCTTTACAGCCTTGCTGTCCCTGGCAGAGACCGGGCGTGCCTGCGTCAAGCTGTCCAGCCTGGCCAAATGCAGCACCCTGCCCTATCCTTACCCGGATGCGTGGCCTTATGTGCAGGCGCTGCTGCAGGCCTACACACCACAGGCCCTGGTGTGGGCCTCCGACTGGCCGTTTCTACGGGCACCGGCGCGCATCGACTATGGCCCGTTGCTGGCATTGTTTGCACAACTGGTACCCGATGCCACCGACCGTCAAGCCATCGGGTATGACACCCCGCGCCGCTTGTTCGGGTTTGCAGAGTCGCTGTAGATGACAAAAAAACAAGCCCATCATGACCGCCATCCCATGGTGAAAAACAACATTCAGGCTGTCATTTTTGACTGCGACGGCACACTGGTAGACAGCGAAGTGCCGAGCATGGACGTGTTGCACGCCCATGCCCGTGCGCTGGGCCTTGACTTCACGCGTGAACAGGCCCACCAGCAGTTTCGCGGTGTGCGCATGGCCGATTGCATAACCTGGATTGGCGCGCAACTGCAGCACAAGCCGGATGGTTTTGAACTGGATTTCGCGCGCAGTGTCCGCACTGCGCAGGCTGAGCGCTTCAATGAAGGTCTGGCGGTCATTCCTGGCGCATTCGAGTTGCTGGAGACGCTGAAGATTCCGTTTTGCGTGGCCACCAATGGACCACGGGAAAAAGCTGAACTGACACTGGGCCTCACAGGTTTGCTCGGGTTTTTCCCGGACCGCCTGTTCAGCGCCTATGAAGTGGGCATCTACAAGCCTGATCCGGGCCTGTTTTTGCATGCTGCCAGGGCCATGGGCGTGGCGCCGCAATACTGTGCTGTGGTCGAGGACAGCCTGCCGGGCATCCAGGCGGGTCTGGCGGCCGGGATGCAGGTTTATGCACTGCTTCCTCCCGATGCATTGAGTCCGGACGTCGCGCAGCAGGTTCGCCTCATCAAGGATTTGGCCGAATTGAATTTCCAGGAGCCTGCCCAGTGAATGCGGACCTGTATTTCTGGCTGGCGGGCTGCGCGGCCCTGCTCGTTGGTCTTTCCAAGGGCGGTCTGCCCGCTGTTGGCATGTTGGCCGTTCCGGTGTTGTCCCTGCTGATGTCACCGGTAAAAGCTGCCGTCTTGCTGCTCCCCATCTTCGTCATTTCCGATGTCGTTGGCATCTGGCTGTACCGGCGTGACTACAGTGCAGCCAACCTCCGCATCCTGATCCCGGCAGGCGTCTTCGGTGTGCTGGTCGGATGGCTGACCGCCTCCCTCGTTTCGGACATGGCCATCACGTTTCTGATTGGTGTTGTGGGGGTGGCGTTTTGCCTGAATGTGTGGCTGCGCAAACAAGACAATGCGCCGGCACAGCCCGCAGATACCGTCAAGGGCTGGTTCTGGGGCAGCCTGGCAGGCTTTACCAGCTTTATTTCGCATGCCGGTGCCCCGCCCTTTCAGGTGTACATGCTGCCGCAAAAATTACCAAAAACAGAATTCGCCGGGACTGCCACCATCGTCTTTGCAGTGATCAACGCCGCCAAAATTCTTCCTTATCAGAATTTGCGGCCCTATTCGGGCGAGACCCTGTGGAGCGCTGCCGTGTTGATTCCGTTTGCCCTGATCGGAACCGTTTGCGGCGCCTATCTGACGCGGCGCATGGCCGATGTCTGGTTTTACCGGATCGTACAGATCAGTTTGTTCGCGGTGTCACTCAAACTCATCTTCGATGCCTTGCAGAGTTACCTCGGCTTGACCTGACCTGCTCTGTTGGCATTGGCAGCTTCAGACCAACGGTTTTGACGACGCCGTCTGACATGGTGCGCACACTCAATTCAGCACTGTCCAACGCCATGTGGTCACCCACCACCAGCGGCCGCCTGATGGCCTGGGTAAGCCAGGCATCGACGCTCAGATCAGCATCATCCGGTGCCTGCAGACCGTAAAAGTCGCAAACATCTGCCACCCTGGTGTTGGCCTGGAGCGTGAAGTCGCCAAACACGGCCCGCACGGCAGACGTGTCGTTTTGATCGGGCAGCGCCACGCCCATCCTGTGGGCCAGCCAGCCGATCGTGCTGCCCTGCAACAACAACGAAGCGAGTACCACCACAAAAGCCACATTGAAGATGATTCGTGCCTCGGGCAAGCCGGCCATGAAAGGAAAGATCGCCAGCACAATCGGCACCGCCCCGCGCAAACCAACCCAGGCGATATAGGCGATTTCCTTCAGGCTAAAGCGCAAGGGGGCCAGGCACAAGCCAACCGCCAGCGGCCGGGCAATGAACATCAGCACGGCGGCCACGCCCAGGGCCGGCCAGACGAATCCTTCGATCTCCGAGGGGGTCACCAGCAGACCCAGCAGCACAAACATCAGTGCCTGGGACAACCAGGCATAGCCGTCGAGCGCGGACAACGCCGATTGAACAATGCCCGGCACCCTTCGGTTCAAGACAATACCCAGCAGGTAAACCGCCAGAAAACCCGAGCCGCCGACCCAGGTGGCAAAGGCAAAGGTTGCCAGGCCTGCCATGGCCAGCAGCAGTGCAATGACGGCCCCGGAAGCTTCCAATTCGTAAATGCGGGGCAAGCCCCCGGCAAAAATCCGCCCAATCCCCACGCCGAGCAGCGCGCCCCAGGCAAACTGCTTGAGCAGCGACCAGGCGATGACGCTGAACGTCAGATCAGCGGCGGCGCCAGTGGCTGCAACTGAAGCCAGTCCAATCAGGGTGAGTGTCAGATACACCGCCATCGGGTCATTCATGCCGGACTCGATCTCCAGCGTGGTGGCCACCCGTTCGCTCAATTGCACGCCGGACGTCTTGAGCAGAGAAAAAACAGCCGCCGCGTCGGTCGAGCCGACGATGGCGCCCAGCAACAGGGCATTGGTCCAGCTCAGCCTGAGCAGGTAGACTGCGGCAACGGCAGTGAGGCCTGCCGTCAGCAGCACGCCCAGCGAGGCGAGCACCAGGGCCGGCTTCAGACCGGTGCGAAATCGTGGGTAATCGGTGCGAAGACCACCATCAAGCAAGATGATGACCAGCGCAATATTGCCCACCCAGAAACTCAGGCGGTAGTCGCTGAACTCCCAGCCGCCCGGCCCATCAACGCCGGCCAGTATCCCGGTCACCAGAAAAGCCAGCAGAAATGAGAACCCAGCCTTTTTCGAGAACACACCAACCAGCACGCTGATAAAAATCAGCGCAGAAGCACCGAGCAAGGGCAGGCTTAGAAAATCGAGGTTCAGGTTCATCGTGCCATGGATTATCCATGTGCACATCCTGCGGAGAACAGGTCAGCCTGGTTGATCCACGGACAAAACCTGGGGTGAAAAACCAGGCTTGACGCGCCTACCCCAGCAGCCAAATCAAGCAGCTCAGGCTGAAAAACGACGCCATGGTGGTCACCAGCAGCGCGGCAGCACCCAGATTTTCCTTGCCATAGCTTTGCGCCAGAATCGGGTAGATGCCCATCATCGGCATGGCAGCCAGCAGCACGGCGGCCATGCGCAAGGAGGGCTCCAGCGCGGCCAGGCCCATCATCGGCAACGCCATGACCGCAGCAAACACGGCCAGCGGATGCAACACCAGTTTGCCAAACGCAATCGGCATGATCTGCTGCCCCAGGCCAGCCAGGGGCAGGCCGACCAGGGTGCCGCCAATCACAAACAGGGACAGTCCGGCACTGGACAAGGCAAACAGATTGATGGCGCGCAGCACCGGCTCCGGCAACTGCCAGCGCATCACCGACACCAGCACCCCGGCCGCCAACCCAATGATGAGCGGGTTCACGGCCAGCCGCTTCAAGGACTGGAACACCACCACCGTCCAATGGCCGGCTTCGCCGCGACTGCGTTCGGCCAGTGCCAGCAGCAGCGGGATCACCAGCAGATTTTCAATCAGCATGTTGAGCGCCAGCGCCACCGCAGCAACCGGAGCCACCAACAGCAGCAAAATGGGGTAACCGACAAAGCCGCTGTTGGAACAGGTCATGCCCATGACCACAACCACGCTGTCCGTTGGGCCAAGCCCCTTTCGTTTGCCCCACAGCAAGCCCAGGGCAATCAACACCAGCGTCCCCGCCAGATAAGCCAGCACATAGCTGGCGTTCAGGATTTCGCCGATCTGGCGCTGTGACAAAGCGTTGAACAACATGGCAGGCAAGGCCAGCTTGATGACAAACTGGCCAAACACGCGCATGTCGGCCCGCGTGAACAAGCCGCCGCGGGTGGTCGCATACCCCAGCGCGATCGCCATGTAAATGGGGCCGGTGATGGCCAGGATGGGCATCACAAGGAATGCCGCAAGGCCTTGACCTGGCTTCGGGTCAGCTCGCTTGCCTGATGCAGCAGTTCCGGGGCGAACCGTACTTTGACTTCTTTGGCAGGCAGGCTGGCGCGCACCGCCTCCAGGTTGGAGCGCATGCGCTGGGGCTCGGCGCGCAAACCGGCCACCAGTTGGGCCACAGCGTGTGTGATGCTTTGGCTGGCCGACAGCAAAGCGGGCCACTGCGCCAATTGGGCTTGCCAGTTGCCCAGCGCGTTGCCATGTTGCTGCGACAAGGTAGCCAGCAACCCGGCCACCTGTTGCGGCACCCGCTGCGCAGCCACCTGCGCCACCATGCACAGCAGGCTGGTCGCGACCGGTGGCGCCGGCTTGGCACCGGGTACCGCAGCCAGGGCGACGTCAAGCTGCGTCAGCTCGCCCAGCTCAAACTGTGTCAGGTGGGCCATCTCGAACGCGATCCTCCTGAGGTTGCACACCAGCAGTCCCAAGGCACAGGCCAATGCCACGGTTTGGTCGTGCCCGCCATCTCCGGCAAAAGGCGGAGTCTGGAGCTGCAACTCGGTGGCCATCAAAGACATCACCTGAGGGCCCTTGCCCTGCATGTCGGCCAGCGTTGTCAGGGCATGACCCAGATGCAGGCGCAAGGCCTGCTCGCTGGCAGCTTGCAGCTGTTGCTGGTTGCGTACCAAAGGCACAGCCCATTGGCTGCAGGTCAATCCAAAGCTGGTGATAGTGGCGGCCTGCAACGGACTGCGCGCCAGCATCACGTCGCTTTCATGGCGCACCGCCAGCGTCAGCAACGTCTCAATGGTTTTGCCAAGGTCCGTTTCAATATGTTTGAGCACGTCGCGCATGACCAGCACCAGGGCGGTATCCACCAGTTCCTGATCGCTGCAGCCAAAGTGCACCCAGACAGCCGCGCCCGGGTTGAACAAGGCCACCGTCTCACGCAGGCTGGCCACCAGCGGTGTCGCCAGGCAAAGTGTGCGTCGACTCTCGCGTACCAGTTTGGGGACATCAAACAACTCGACCTTGCAGGTGCCAATGATCGACTGGGCTGCGTCCTGCGGCAGCAAACCGGCACTGGCTTGTGCCCGCACCAGCGCAGCCTCAAAACGCAACATGGCTTCGATGACGGCACGGTCACCCAGTGCCTCGGAAACCTCCGGGGTGGCTACAAAGCTCTCGAACAGACTGCTCATGAAACCTCAAAAAATTAAACAGTCAACGACCTTCGCAAGCGGATCTGGTTGGGCAGAGGTACCGAGCGTTGCAATACGTCCTGGCCCAACCACAAGGCAGAGCCCCTGGCACGCTGCGCCACATGGTGTGGCGGCATGGCTGCGTAGTCGCCATTGAAAGCAGCCAGGTTGTAGCTGCCCCGGTAACCCAAGCCGTGCAGGCTGGTAACCAGCGCGGCCAATGCCACGCGATATGTGCCATCGCCAGGGAGTACGCGCAGGGGCTGGGCGGGCAGCCTGGACTGTACCAACAGGTCGGTCAATTGCACCAGAAACAGCCTGTCGGCATCGAGCATTTCCAGGTCGGCCAGCAGATCGTCTTGCGACAAATTGGCAGTCAGCACATTCTCACTGTCCAGGCTCAACCCCAGGTTGGGCATGTCGGCCTCGCATACCAGATCCCAGGCCTGTAAATAGGTTTGCGCCATGGCTGCACCGGTCCAGCCATGGTAGGCAATTTTGATGTTCAAGGGAATCGCCAGCATGGCCAACTGGCGCAGGTTACGCACCAGGGTTGGGGTGTCGTCCGTGGCGGGTGCCAGGCGCGAGGCTGGCAACACCAGCAGCGGGCAGTCCATCGCCTGACACAGCATGAGCATCGACTTGGCCAGGTCGAGTTTGAAAATGTGCAGCGGGCCGCTCAGGCCTTCAAAATCGCAATCGGCCTGAAAACCGGACACGCACAGGCCGCTGGCTTGCACGCTGGCGACGGCGGCATCCACCCCGTCAGGGTGGTTCACCAGATCCTGGGCACAGAGTGTGATCTGTGAAAATCCGGCCTCACGCACAGCGCGAAGTTTGGCGGTCAATGAACCCGCCAGCGCGCGGCTGTCCATGCTGAAATCGTTCATGTTGGCGTTGTTCATGACGGTCAGCCGCGCTGGTCGTGAACAATCTCGAAGCTGACACTGCCAAGCCAGGTTTTGCTCAAGGCCCCGCGCTCACTGGTCTGCACACTGGGCGACGACACAAACTCGACACCGCGCCGGCTCAATTCGGCCACGGTCGCCAGCACATCAGCGCTGCCCAGGCCAATGCGGTGCAGGCCCTCGTCGTCTTCCACATCAAGCACGCTTGCTTCGGGCTCGATCAGTTGAATGTAAAAGCGCGACGCCGGTGGACAGGGGCTGCACAAAATACGGCCCTTGGGCAGGATGCCAAAGCGCTGCTCGGCAGGTAGTGGCGAAAAGCCCAAGAGTTCACGGTAAAACTCGGTCCAGTCTTCGGAGCGGTCATTGCCGATGTACTGCACGATGCCAAAAAAATGCAGACCGGCAGTGGCCGGCGGGTGCTGGTCAACACCGGGAATGGGCGTGAAATCGACATCGTAGATCGAGAACTGTTTGTGCCGGTCGACAAAATAAATGCGGCTGGTACCGACGCCGTGGATGGCCGGTATGTTGAGTTCCATCACCTCGACATGGGTCGGCACACCCCAGGCGCCCCGCTCCAACGCGCGGCGATAGGCAGTGGCTGCGTCCCGCACGCGCAGGGCCATGGCGGATATGACCGGTTTGTCACTTAAAGGCGAGCCCTTGGCATGGGCGTTGACAATGACGTTGATGCCCCCCTGGCGGTACAGCAGCACCTCACGCGAACGGTGCCGGGCCACCGGCTTGAAACCCATGGTTTCCAGCACCTGGCCCAGCGCCTGCGGCTTGGCTGTGGCGTACTCGATGAACTCGATGCCTTCCAGACCCAGCGGGTTGTCGCCTTCGACGATTTGCTCGCGGTCGGTGCCGGGTGTGATCAGGGTGACTGCCGTCATGGTGGTATTCCTCAAAAATGAATCACAGCCATTATGCCGATACACGACCCCGCAAACGCTGCCACCAACGGGTTTGACTGATGATGGTGAATGTCAACGCAGCCAAAATGATGGCCGACAGCGGCGAGGTAAAAAACTCACCGGCAAACTGCCCCACATTGCCCTCGGCCGAGATCATGGCCTGGCGGTAGGACGAGTCCATCAGCGGACCCAGAATCATGCCCAGAATGATGGGTCCGACCTGGAAACCATACATTTTGAAGACATAACCCACCACGCCAAAACCCAGCATCCAGTAGACATCGGCCGGGTTGTTGTTGATGGCGTAGGCACCCACGGCAGACAACATCAGAATCAACGGCAGCAGCAGCGGTTTGGGGGTTTCCACAATCTTGGCAAAAATCTTGATGCCGGTCAGACCAAACACCAGCAGGAAGCAGTTGGCCAGCGTCAGCGCACCCACCTGAAACCAGAACAGGTGCGGTGTCTCGATCATCAGCATGGGACCGGGCTTGAGCCCGTGGATGTACATGGCGCCAATGATCACGGCCGTCACCGCATCGCCGGGAATTCCCAGCGTCATCATCGGGATGTAGGCACCGGGTACCGCCGCGTTGTTGGCCGATTCGGGCGCCACCAGGCCTTCATAAGCACCTTCGCCAAAGGGACTGGAGGGATTCTTGACGGTGCGCTTGGCGTGGTCATACGCCATCAGCGCGGCAATGTCGCCGCCGGCACCCGGCAAGGCGCCCACCACCACACCAATGCCCGAGGTGCGGGTGGCCAGCGGCAGGTATTTTTTGACCAGATGCCAGGGCGGAATGATTTTGCTGACGTTTTGCTTGATCGCCTTGAGGTGCAGTTCGTGCAATTGCACCAGCACTTCGGCCACACCAAAAAAGCCGATCATGGCGGCCACATACGAGATGCCGGCCGTAAGCTGCAGGCTGCCAAAGGTGAAACGGGGTTCGGCCGTCATCGGGTCCAGGCCCACGGAGCCAATCAGCACGCCGACCGCGCCGGCAAAAATACCCTTGGCCAGCGACCCGCCCGACAAGCTGCCCACCAGCAAGATGCCCCAGATGGCGAGCATCAGATAATCACGCGGCGCAAATTTGAGCGCCAGTGACGCCACCGCAGGTGCGGCAATCGCCAGGGCCAGGATACCGACAAAACCGCCAAAGACCGAAACAATGGTGGTCAGGCCAATCGCCGCACCGGCCTCGCCGCGCTTGGCCAGCGGGTAACCATCGAGCCCAGTGGCAATGGCCGAGGGCGCGCCCGGGATGTTGAGCAGAATGGAGCTGCGCGAGCCACCATACACGCCGCCCAGGTAAATACCGGCAATCACCGCCAGCGCCGAATTGATGTCCCACTTGAAAGTGAACGAAATCAGGATCGACACCGCCATGGTCACCGACAGCCCCGGAATGGCGCCGATATAGATACCGGCAAAGGTGCCGGCTGCAATCAGACCCAACAGACTGGGATCGACCCAGGACATGAAAAAATAACCCAGTGCTTCATTCATTTGAAAACTCCCACCAGCCATGTGCCAGAGGGCAACACCACAGAAAAAATGGTCTGAAAAATCAGGTACACCACCGCCAGGCTCAGGGCACTGACCCACAGGTTAAGAAACAGCTTGCGGCTGCCCAGCAGCCACATCGAAACCACCAGGAACACATACGATGAAAGCAAAAAGCCGGCGCGCTCCAGGATGAACATGTAGCTGGCAATCGCAATGACGAATTGCACCAGCACGCCGGGCGTGATCTGGCGCACAAATTGCCGCCAGATCGACTCGCCCTCGACACCCGGCAAGGGCGCCATGCGAACGGTTTCAGCCGCCGCAATCAGGCCGGCGATCAACATCACAGCCGCGGCAAACATCGGAAACGCGCCGGCTGAAGTAAACGATTCGAATTTCGAAATACTGTAGGCCTGCCACAGCATGAAAAAGCTGAACGCGATCAGCACGAACGAAAAAGCCAGCTCCCCGGGGAGTCGGCGACGGCTTGTATGCATGGTGTCTCCTGGTGTACTTGCTTGGCGCGGACCGGGCCGGCACAAGGCCAGCCCGGATTCACGCCCTTACGGCTTGGCAATGCCCAAAGAAGCCGGGTCAACTTTGGCCACGCCGACTTCCTGGTAGGTCCAGGAGGTCACGGATTGCCATTTCTTCAGGAAGGCCTCAGCCTCGGCGCCCGAGATGTTCATCGTCACATTGCCGCGGTCTTTCATGAAGGCGGTGAATTTGGGGTCACTGGCGGCTTTCTTGAAGGCGGCGGTCAGCTTGGCCTTGGCGGCTTCAGGCACGTCTTTTTTCACAAACACGCCATAGAACGGACCCCAGGGCAGGTATTTGCCAAGGCCGGGCAAAGCATCGGTGATGGGGGGTGTGCCTTCATACGCTTCGGAGCTGATGGCAGCCAGCGCTTTCAGGCGGCCAGCCTTGATGTGCTCGGCCGCTGCACCGACGCCGACAAACATGAAGTCAACGTGACCGCCCAGCAGAGCGGTCACACCGGGGCCGTCGCCGGCAAAGGGAACCGGTGTCGTGGGGAACTTGGCCACGGTGGAGATCATGGAGCTCACGGTGAAAGGCAGACCGCCGGTACCGGTCGAGCCTTGCTTGATCTTGCCGGGATTGGCCTGCACGTCGTTCAACAGGTCCTTGAAGGTCTTCCAGGGCTTGTCCACCGTGGTCACGGCCAGCACATTGCCGCGGCCAATGATGTTGACCGGATAAAACTTGGAGTAGTCCAGGTCGCTGATGCCAAGAATGGGGTGAATCTGCGGATTTTCGGCGCCAATCAGCAGGGTGTAGCCGTCAGAGGCCTGCTGGTTGACAAAGTTGGTGGCAATGGCACCCACGCCGCCGGCCTTGTTCTGCAGCACAATTTTCTTGCCCAGGGCTTCTTCAGCCAGAGGCACCAGCGAGCGCGCCACCACGTCAGTGGCGCCACCTGCGCCCCACTGGATGATGCCGGACAGTTCGCGGTCAGGGTAGGTCTGGGCTTGACCCAGGGTTGAAATCAGGGCCAGTGCGGCGCTGGCAAGCAGTTGACGACGTAAGTTCATGGAAGTGTCTCCTCGGTTAAAAAAATGTGGGCGTTTGCCTCACGGGGTTACAAAAAATGGCCTGGAAGCCTGGCTTATTTCATCCAGCAAGGTCTGTGGATAAATCTGTTGCCGGATGGTAGCGGTGTCCTGGCGCAGGGCAGCGGCAATGTCGGTGAAGCCAAAAAAGTCCAGGTACAGGTGCGCTTGCTGGATCAGCATCTCAAAGCCCGGCTCGGCATGCAGGCCCCGGGTCCGGGCCGCACGGACCACCGGGGTCGGGTAGTTTTTCATCACAATGTCCACCAGCGCGGCATGCGGTTCCAGGCGTGCCACATCGCAAGGTAAGGGGTCAGTGGCCCGCAGGCCCAGGGGCGAGGCATTCACCACCAGGTCAAATCCGGCGGGATCGCTGCTGGTGACCGCAAGCAGTTGGGCGGTATCGGTGGCTTGCAGCCGGGCAACGACCTCGGCGGCCTTGCCGGGGGCGGGATCAAAAAAAGCGACACTTGATGCGCTGCCGCTGGCACGGGGCTGCACCAGAGAAGCACCAATGGCTGCAGCAGCGCCACCCGCGCCCACCATCAGCACCTTTTTGCCGGCATAAGGAATGTCAAAGTAATCCAGCGAACAGACAAACCCCTCGCCATCGAACAAACCGCCTTCAAGGGAGCCATCGTCATTGCGCCGGATAGCATTAACGGCGCCGGCCAGGCGGGCCAGATCACTACAGCTGTCAAGCACCGCCATGACCGGTACCTTGTGCGGAATCGTCAGCCACATGCCTTTGATATTTTTCGCCAGAAAAGCCGCTTTGACGAAGGCATGCAGGTGTTGCGGTGCCACTTGAACCGGCACCAGCACGGCATCTCTGCCAAAGCGTGCAAACAAGGGGTTGAATATTTCGGGGGCCAACACCTGCTCAATGGGGTCGCCCAAAATGAGATAGACATCGGTGTCGCCATGGACTGGCGGCATGGATGCCACTTTAATGAGAGGGTTGTTGCGTTGATCGTTCATAATCTTGTTTCCGACTGAACTTTAGCCATTTAAAACTTCGTCAAACAAGCAAATATCTTATTTTCGTACGATAAATGAACTTCAATAATCGATAAACGTACGAAATTCGGGTAACCACTTAGTCCATTTTGTTTCCATCCAACCCAGCAAACAATATGACAAGCCTTGTTTCATCCCAAAAAGTGGCGCCGGGAGCCGCCCTCGACAAGCGCGACTGGATTGCCGGTCTGGAAAAAGGCCTGTCGATCATTGAAGCTTTTGACGATGCCAACCCGCGCATGACCGCCAGCCAGGCCGGTGCGCGCTGCGCCATGACGCGCACGGCGGCGCGGCGCTACCTGCTGACTCTGGTTTACCTCGGTTATGTGGCCACCGACGGCAAGATGTTCTGGCTGACACCCCGCGTGCTGCGCCTGGGTCAGTCCTACCTTGAATCCGCCCGCCTGCCGCGCATCGTGCAACCCTTTTTGCAGCGCGTCACCTCCGGCACACAGGAGATTGCCTACGTGAGCGTGATGGACGGCGACGACGTGGTGTACATCGCACGCAACGGCTCCACGCGCAGCATGAACACCGGCGTGGTGCTGGGCTCGCGCGTGCAGGCGCAAGTCACGGCGGCCGGCATGTTGATGCTGGCGCTGCGCGACCCCGAATGGCTGGAGAACTGGCTGGCCCACCACGAACTCAAGGCCTACACCAGCTACACCATCAACAACAAGGACAGGCTGCGCATCGAGCTGGCGCGTATCCGCCAGCGCGGCTGGGCCATTTCAGAGCAGCAACTGGAGCTGACCTACCGCGGTGTGGCCGTGCCGCTGATTGACCGCAAGGGGGACCTGGTGGGGGCGCTGAATGTGACCATGCCGATGGGCCACGAGAGCAGTGAAGACGCGGTGGCACGCGTGCTGCCGGTGCTGATGGAAACCTCCCGGGCCATGCGCAATCTGATTTGACAAGCAGGTGCAAGCCCGGCATTCCCCCATCTGACCATGCAGCCACACCGCAACTTTGAACGCTACCAGCGCGATGCCTTGCGCATCGCGCTGAGCCATTACGTGACCAATGGTCTGTCGGCAGCGCTGGGTTTGCTGCTCATCTCGGGCTGCATTCACCTGCTGCTGGGGCCCTTTGCCGCAGCCGCCGCCTCGGTGGGCGTGGTGGTGTGTATTCCGCCGGATCAACCCGCCCCGAAACGCGGCAAGTTCTGGCAACTGCTGCCGGCCTTTGTGATTGGCCTGCCGCTCTTTTATGCGGTGCAGGTGCTGCATGCCGCCCCCATTCTGCTCGGCCTGTTACTGGTGCCCGCCAGCTTTCTGGCGTTTCTGGCCGGAGGCTGGGGCAACCGCGGCTTGCCGATTTCAGTGTCAGTCATGTTTGCCATGGTGTTCTCGATGGCGGTGCCTGACCATACCAACAGTACCACCAACCTGGCCACCTGCCTTTATTTCACGCTGGGTGCCGTGTCCTACCTGGTCTGGGCGACGCTGGCCAACGCGGTGCTCAATGCCCGCTACCGCGTGCAAATGCTGGCCGATACCCTGTTCGCCCTGGCCAAGCTGATGCGCTCCCAGGCACAGCAATTCACCCCAGCGAAAGAGGCTGAAAAAGCCAGGCGCGCGCCGCTGATCGGCACACTGCTGCAACAGCAGGCAGCGCTGGCCGACCAGTTGCAGGCAGCACGCAATATTTTGCTGGAGTCCCCCAGCACCACGCGCCGCCAGCAACTGGCCGACATGCTGATCGGGGTGCTGGACATGCGCGACCACCTGCTGGTCTGCAATCTGGACCTCGACACGCTCAGAAACCACCCCGGCCATGAACCGGTGCTGCGCACCCTGAGCGACGTCCTGGAGGCGCTGGCACAGGAAATTGACGCGCTGGCCGATGCCCTGATGCGCGGGCGCACGCCTATGCTGTTTGCCAGCCACCGCCCGCAGCTCGAAAACCTGCAATGGGGCCATGAGGGCACGGTACCAGCCGATGGGACGCCGCCCGCCATATTGGCCATGGGCATGTCAAGCCGCATTGGCCACCTGAATGACGACAGCTTGCGGCTGCTGGCCCTGGCACGCGGCGAACTGGCGCCCAATGTGGGTCTGGTGCGTACCAACTGGCAATTGTTCGTCAGCCCCACCGTCTGGTCCTGGGAACCCTTTTATGCACTCTGGCGCTGGAACGCCCCGCCCCTGCGCCACGCCATCCGGGCGGCACTGGCCATCGGCACGGCTTACGCGGTCTCGCTGGTTTTGCCCTGGGGCAGCCATGATTACTGGATACTGGTCACCATCGTGGTGGTGCTGCGCGGCAGCCTGGCCCAAACGCTGGAGCGGCGCAACAGCCGCGCCATGGGTACGCTGATCGGCTGCGTGCTGGCGGGCCTGCTGCTGTACGCGCACATCACCCCGCTGCTGGTGCTGCTCATGGTCACGTTGGCACAAGCCCTGGCCCACGCCTTTGCGATCAGGAAATACCTGGTCACGGCCATCGCCGCCACGGTGTTGGGCTTGCTGCAAGTGCAGATGCTCAACGCCGGGCCGAGCCCGGTCTTTGATGTGGTGGAGCGCATGGCAGACACCCTGATCGGGGTCGCGATTGCCTGGGCTTTCAGCTATGTGCTGCCGTCCTGGGAGCGTGGCCAGATTGCCGCCCTGGTCAAACGTGCCCTGGCCGCGCAGGCACGACATGCGCGCGTGGCCTTGGGGCTCTGGCAGTTGCAGGCGGTGGACAACGCGCCCGAGCTGCAATGGCGGCTGGCACGGCGCGAGGCTTTTGACAGCCTCTCGGCCCTGGTGCAGGCAACCCAGCGCTCCTTGTCCGAGCCACGTGCCGTGCGTCCACCGCTGGTGCCGCTGGGGCGCTTGCTGGCCCTGAGCTACCAGCTACTGGCCCAGCTGACCACGGTCAAGACCATGCTGCTGTTGCAACGTGAACGCCTGACACCCCATGAGGTTGACCTGCCATTGCAACAGACGGCACACACCATCGAAGCCGCTCTTGAGGCACGGTCTGCACTGGCGCAGACCGACCTACCGGCCACCGCTGCGCTCGAATGGTCGGTGCTGGGCGACCCTTTTGATGGCGACCTCAGTCCTTGGCTGCTGCGCCGCCTGCGCCTGGCCGAAAGCATTGCACTGGAATTGCGCAGCCATGCGGATCAGGTGGTGCGTAAACTCGCCGCGGCAAACACCGCAAAACACCCTTGACTCGGAAAACTCAGGATCAAAAACCATGGATTTAAAACTTCAGAACCAGCATGTGCTGATCACCGGCGCAAGCAAGGGCATCGGCCTGGCCTGTGCCCGGCTGTTTCTTCAGGAAGGCGCGCAAGTGACGCTGGTGGCACGGGACATGGCGCGCCTGGAGGCCGCCAGGGCGACGCTGTTGCGCGACGCGCCCGCTGCCAGCGGCCGTATTACCATCATCGGTGCTGACCTGAAAGACCCGGTGCAGGCCAGCGCGATGGTGGACCAAGCCCAGCACCAGGGTGGCCCGGTTGACGTGTTGGTCAACTGCGCCGGTGCCGCACAGCGCACACCGCCGGCCGAACTCACGGCCCAGCGCTGGCTTGATGCCATGCAAGCCAAATACTTCACCTACATCCATGTCATGGATCCGCTGATCAAACAGATGGCCGAGCGCGGCCAAGGCGTGATTGTCAACGTGGTCGGCATGGGCGGCAAGGTGGCCAGCCCGATCCATTTGCCGGGCGGCTCGGCCAACGCCGCGCTGATGCTGGCCAGTGTTGGCCTGGCCAACGCCTACGCGCGCCAGGGCGTGCGGGTCAATGTGGTCAACCCGGGGCTGACGCTGACCGAACGGCTGCAGGAAGGCCTGGTCGCCGATGCCCGGCTGCAACACATCAGCACCGAGGAAGCCCTGACGCTGGCCCATGCGCACTTGCCCTTGGGGCGCATTGCCGAGCCCGAAGAAATCGCCAACGCGGTGGTGTTTCTGGCTTCGTCCCGGGCGAGCTACATCAATGGCGCGGTGTTGTCGATGGACGGCGGCCTGACGCCGATGGTCTAGCCCTCACACCACCGAGGTGTCCAGCGCATAAGGCCCCTTTTGGAGCTGGCTGATGATCTGCTGCGTGCACACGCGCAGCTTGGCTGACTGGCTTGTCCGGCTGGCGGTCACGGCCCAGACATTGGCGCTTTGGTTGTATTGCGGCAGCACCCGCACCAAGGTCCCTTGCTGCAGGTCAGGTGCCACGTCCCAGCTCGCCAACGGGATGATGCCCAGGCCCTGGCAGGCCCAGGTGCGCACCACATCGGCCTGGTTGGAGCCCATCGAGCCCGTCACCTTGACGGTTTCCGGGCCATTGGGCCCTTGCAAGCGCCAGACGCCAAAAGTCTGGTGGCGTTCGCGGTACAACAGGCAGTCGTGACTGGCCAGATCGGCCAGTGATTTTGGTTGGCCGCGGCGCGCCAGGTAGTCGGGTGCCGCGCACAGCACCCGCACGTTGTTGGCCACCGGATGCGCCACCAGATGCGGTTCGGTGACTTCACCCATGCGAACGTCAATGTCAAAGCCTTCGCCCAGCAGGTCCACCCGGCGGTCCATCACTTCCAGCCAGATGTCCAGCTCAGGGTAGGCACGCCGCATGTCCGCCAGGATCGGGGCCAGGTGGTGACGGCCCAGGCGCAGACTGGTGCTGATGCGCAAGGGCCCTGCCGGCAAGGCGTGCGCACCTGCAACACCCTGGTTGAGTTCATCCGCGGCGTCCAGCACCTTGCGCGCCCAGCCATACGCCGTTTCCCCGGCTTCACTGATCAACACCCGCCGGGTTGTGCGGTGAAACAGCACCACACCCAGGGCTTTCTCCAGATTGGCGACACGCTTGGTGACGTAAGCAGGCGAAATGCCGAGTTCGGTGGCGGCACCCACAAAACTTGAGCGCCGAGCGACTTGGCAAAACACACGCAAGTCGGTCATATCCCATTGATTGTTCATCATTGGTTAATTGTCAATGTAGTTTTAAATGAATTGTATTTTTATTTGTTCACAGTAAAGTTCCACCACTCCAAGGAAACGCAAACCCATGAACAAAATTCGCATTGCCATTGCCGGCGCAGGCACCATCGGCCAGGCCCATATAGCCGTGGCGCAAGGCAGCCCGGACTGCACGCTGAGCGCCATTGTTGACCCGTCGCCGGCGGCGGTCGCGGTTGCCAAGGCGGCGAAGGTGCCGCTGTTTACTTCTTTGGACGAGCTGCTGGCCACCGGGCGCCCTGATGGCGTGTTGCTGGCCACACCCAACCACCTGCATGTGCCGCAGGCCCTGCAGTGCATCGAGGCCGGTCTGCCGATTCTGCTGGAAAAACCGATCGCCACCACCGTGGCCCAGGGTGAACAGCTGCTGAAGGTGGTGAATGCCACCGGTGCCAAGGTGCTGATCGGACACCACCGCGCCCACAGCCCGATCATGGCCAAGGCCAAAGAGGTGGTGCAGTCGGGCCAGCTCGGTCAACTGGTGGCCGTCGTGGGCAGTGCCACATTTTTCAAGCCGGACGATTACTTTGACAGTGCCCCGTGGCGGCGGGAGCTGGGCGCGGGCCCGATTTTGATCAACATGATCCACGAGGTGCACAACCTGCGCATGCTGTGCGGCGACATTGTGGCGGTGCAGGCCTTTGCCAGCCATGCCACACGCGGCTTTGCCGTGGAGGACAGCGTGGCCATCAACCTGCGTTTTGCCAGTGGCGTGTTGGGCAGCTTCATGCTGTCCGACACTGCGGCCTGCGCCCGCAGCTGGGAACAAACCTCGCAGGAAAACAAGGCCTACGCGAGCTACGACGACGAAGACTGCTACGTGATCAGCGGCACCAACGGCACGCTGTCGGTACCGACCATGCGCCTGAAGACCTATGCCCGCCCCGAGGACCGCTCGTGGTGGAAAGAATTCGAAGTGGGTACCGTGGGCATGGTGCGCGAAGACCCGCTCAAGCACCAGATGGCGCACTTTTGCGCTGTCATTCGCGGCGAGGCCGAGCCCCTGGTCAGCGCCCGCGATGGCCTGGAGAACCTGCGCGTCACGGAAGCCATTGCCAACGCGGCCAAAACCGGCCAGACCATTCATCTTAGTCAGTTGGGGTCAGAGCACGTCGCTGTGCGAATGCTCTGACCCGCAAAGTATCACAAACCAACCGGAGACCCAGTCATGGACTTTTCCCTCAACGACGAACAAAAAATGATGATCGACACCCTGCGTCGCTTCATCGCCGAAGAACTGCACCCGCTTGAAGACGAACTGGAAGACCAAGGTTTCCTGGCCAGGGAAAAAGCCATGGCGGTGTTTGAAAAATCCCGTGAACTCGGTCTGTATGCGCTGAACATGCCGGCCGAACTGGGCGGTGGCGGTTTATCGGTGCTGGACCGCATCATTTGCGAAGAGCAGTTTGGCCATACTTCCGACTACCTGATCCGCCGCGCCTTCGGCAATGTGTACGAACCCCTGCTGGAATGCAAGGGTGCGCAGGTGGACCGCTGGCTCAAACCGACGGTGGCGGGTGCGCGCACCTGCTCGATTGCCATCACCGAATCGGGTGCCGGCTCCGATGCGGCAGGCATCAAGACGAACGCCCGCAAGACCGAGTCCGGCTGGGTGCTCAATGGCAGCAAGTGCTTCATCAGCGACGGCGAGTGGAGCGACTTCTTTCTGGTATCGGCCAAGACCGGCGAAAAAGAAATTTCCATGTTCATGGTCGACAAGGGTCTGCCCGGCTTCGAGATCGGCAAGGACCAGAAGATGATGGGCCTGCGCGGCACCCCGCACCTGGAACTGTTTTTTGACGATGTAGTGCTGGAGGACGAGAGCTTGCTGGGCGCACAGGGCCAGGGTTTCAAGTTGGCCATGGGCGCGCTCAACGTGGTACGGCTGGCACAGGTGGGCGCCCGCGCGGTAGGCAAGGCCAGCCATGTGCTCGAATTGATGCTGGATTACGTCAACGAGCGCAAACAGTTCGGTCAGAAAATTGGCGACTTCCAGATGGTGCAACAGCAGATTGCCGACAGCGTGATCGAGGTCAACGCGGCCCGCTGGATGGTCTACCAGGCCGCCTGGATGCTGGACCAGGGGTTTGATGCGCGTGAGCAGATTGCCATGGTCAAGGTGCTGGCCGCCGAGACGCTGGGTAAAGTGGTGGACCGCGCGGTGCAGCTCTTTGGCGGCATGGGCTTTTGCAAGGAGCTGCCGATCGAGCGCTACTACCGCGATGCGCGTGTCTACCGCATCTTTGACGGCACCAGCGAAATCCACCGCACCGTGGTGGCCAGGACGGCCATGAAAAAAGGTGCCGTGCTGTTTGACGTGCACCGTTAAGCGCAGGACCGACACACCATGAGCAACTCCAAATTCATGACGGCAGCACAGGCCGCAGAACTCATCAACGACAACGATACGGTTGGCCTGATGGGCGGTGGCGGTGGACTGATGGAAGCCACCTGCCTGTTCGAGGCGGTGCAGGCACGTTTTTTTGGCACACAAACACCGCGCGATCTCACGGTGGTGCACGCGCTGGGCATAGGCGACAAAAAAACCAAGGGCATGAACTGTTTCGCCCATGAGGGACTGGTCAAAAAGGTCATTGGCGGCCACTGGGTCTGGTCACCCACCATGCAGAAACTGGCGCAGGACGAAAAGATCGAGGCCTACATCCTCCCCGGCGGCGTCTCCAGCCAGTTGCTGCGCGAAATCGGTGCCGGTCGGCCCGGCTTGTTCACCCATGTGGGGCTGGGCACAGTGTGCGATCCGCGCCAGGGCGGTGGCCGCATGAACGCCTCGGCCAAGGACGATCTGGCGGAAGTGGTGCAGATGGACGGGCGCGAGTACCTGCGCTACAAGCCGTTTCCGGTCAACGTGGCGCTGGTGCGCGCCAGCGCCGCCGACGAAGACGGCAACATCAGTTTTGAGCACGAGGTCGCCAACGTCGACGCGCAGTCGCTGGCGCTGGCCGCACGCAACAGCGGTGGCAAGGTGATTGTGCAGGTCCGTGAACGCCTCCCCAAGGGGGCGCTGAAGGCGCGCGAGGTGCGCATTCCGTCGGCCTGGGTCGATGCCATCGTGGTCGATCCGCAGCAAAAAGCCAGCTACGACATTGACTTCGACCCGGCCCTGAGCGGCGAGCTGACGGGCGCAGCCCGTGACCGCAGCGAGGCTGCCGACCATGCGGCAGAAAAAGCGGCGGCCAACGTCGCTTTCAGCGAGCGCCAGGCGGTGGCCCGCCGCGCCGCGCTGGAGCTATTCAACACCGGCAAGGCGCGCCCGGTCGTCAACTACGGCGTGGGTGTGCCCGACGCCGTGGCCAAGCTGATTGCCGCACGCGGCGAGCAGCACCGCATTTACCAGACCATCGAACACGGCACCTACGGCGGCACCCTGATGGATGGTGTGCTGTTTGGCTATGCCCGCAACGCCACCGCCATGCTCGACGCCGCCACGCAGTTCGACTTTTACGCCGGCGGTGGCCTGGATGTCGCCTTTTTGGGCTTTGGTGAGTTTGATGCGCAGGGCAACGTCAACGTCAGCAAATTGGGCGGCCTGACGGTGGGGCCGGGCGGCTTTATCGACATTGCCCAGAACGCCCGCAAAGTGGTGTTTTGCGGCACCATGGCCGCCAAGGGTGTCCAGCTCCGGACCGGTGACGGCCAGATGCGTGTGCTGCAACAGGGCGCCATCAAAAAGCTGCTGCCCCAGGTGGAACAAATTACTTTTAGCGGCAGTGAGGCGCTCAAGCGCGGCCAGACCGTGCTGTTCCTGACCGAACGCGCCAGCTTCCGGCTCACTGCCCTGGGCGTCGAGCTGTTTGAAATCGCCCCGGGCATTGACTTGCAGCGCGACGTGCTGGAGCAGATGGCCTTTGTGCCTCGGCTGAGCCCCGCGCTGGCCGTCATGCCGGCCGATTTGTTTACTGCCAACACCAACGCATCATGACCGACCTTTATGCCGTGATCGGCAACCCCATCAGCCAGACCAAATCGCCGTTCATCCATGGGCTGTACGCCAAGGCCTGCGACCAGGACATGGCCTACACCGCTCTGGAGGGACCGCTTGGCGGCTTCGCCAGCGCGGTCGATGCTTTTCGCGGCGCGGGCGGGCGCGGCCTGAACGTGACCGTGCCGTTCAAGATGGACGCCTGCGCCTACGCCACCACGCTGTCCGGGCGGGCGCGTCTGGCCGGGGCGGTCAACGCGCTGAAGTTCGAGGGCGACCAGGTCTGGGGAGAAAACTTTGACGGCGTGGGTCTGGTGCGTGACGTGACGCACAACCTGGGCCTTGCGCTGCGCAACAAGCGCGTGCTGCTGCTGGGTGCGGGTGGTGCCGCGCGCGGCGCCTTGCTGCCCTTTCTGCACGAACAGCCGGCCAGCCTGACCATCGCCAATCGCACGCTGTCCAAAGCGGTCACACTGGCGGCAGAGGTCGCCGCTCAGGCGCAGGTCACGGCTTGCGGCTACGCCGACCTGGAGGGACAAGCGTTTGATCTGGTGTTCAACGCCACGTCGGCCAGTTTGCGCGGTGAACTGCCCCCCGTGCCCGCCAGTGTTTTTGCACCAGGCAGTCTGGCTTACGAGTTGGCCTATGGCAAGGGCTTGACGCCGTTTTTGCGGCTGGCAAGTGACGCCGGTGTGACTCAGCTTGCCGATGGTGTCGGCATGTTGGCCGAACAGGCCGCAGAGGCATTTTTATGGTGGCGCGGCGTGCGACCTGACACCCGGCCGGTCATGGCGCAGTTGACGGTGCCCCTGTCCGGGTCGTAACGCCACCTCTCGACGCGGTCAGGCAAGGCAGCGCCTCGAAGTCGAACGCGATCAGTAGCTACTGAAACAATTTGTCCACCTGGAAGATGGTCAGGAAACCCATGACGGCGAAGATCCCTGCTGCAATGGCGTGAACCAACTTCATCGGGATCCTGGCGGCAAACTTGTTGCCAACGAACACGGCGGGTACGTCGGCCACCAGCATGCCCAAGGTGGTTCCCGCAATCACCAGCAAAGGCGCGCCATAGTGGGCAGCCAGGGCGACCGTGGCAATCTGCGTTTTGTCACCCATTTCTGCCAGGAAGAAGGTGACCAGGGTCGCGCCGAACACGCCAAGATGCTTGGCCACCTGCGTCTCCTCCTCCTCGATCTTGTCGGGGATCAGGGTCCAGATGGCCATGCCAATGAATGAGCCGCCAAGAATCCAGCGCATCACCTCCGGGCTGACCACCGAGGTAATCCAGGCACCCAGCGCACCCGCCAAGCCATGATTCACCAGCGTGGCCACCAGGATACCGGCAATGATGGGAAGGGGCTTCTTGAAGCGTGCCGCCAGGATGAAGGCAAGCAGTTGGGTCTTGTCGCCGATTTCAGCGAGGGCGACGACACCCGTAGAGATAAATAAGGCTTCCATGAGGGGTTCCAGGGCCGGACAAAAAACAATGACCATGGCGCCTCCCCGGCCAAACCGGAAGCAACATGGTCAAAGGTCTTGTCAAGTTTGAAACCGCTTGCGCCATGGTCAAACGATGACCAAGTATGTTGACGCAAGCCCCTTCGAAGGGCTCGAAAGGAGACTACTCCCCAGTGACGGTCGGATTTTAACTGACAAAATCAGCGATCCGGCCCGACGCTGTTTGAAGATCCGTTCGGCCCATGGCCAACACCGGATCTGAACGTCAAGGAACGCTTACTTGCCGCCAATCGACTTCTGCAAGATCGCCAGCACCGTGTTCAGGTCTTCAATCGGTACCTGACCCGGTGCCGAGCTGCTGGCGCCGACGGCGAACGTCAGGCTGGAACCAAAGGCCCAGCCAAACAGGCGCGTCATGGCGCCATAAGGCCCCATCGACATGCTGATCAGCGGAATGCGCAGTTTTTTGCTGGCTTCGCGGGTGGCGGTCAGCAGCGTCAGCACATCGTCGAGGTCGCGTGGCATCACTGCTACCTTGGCCACGTCAGCCCCCAACTGGTCGGCGGCCAGGAACTTGGCCACCAGCGTCTCCATCCCCGGCGTGAAAGAGAAATTGTGGAACGACAGCACCAGCTTGATGTTGTTGGCCTTGGCTGCCGCACGCACCCGCACGATATTGGCGGCGTCGTTGGCCATTTCGTAGTCGATCAGGTCGATGCATTGACTCTCGCAGACCGCCGTGTACATGGCAATCACCTGGTCTTCGTTCAACGCGATTTTTTCGCCGCCCTCAAGGGTGGAACGGCGGGTGAACAACACGGGGATGTTGCCCGCGGCCTGCTTGATGGCACGCGCCGTGGCAATGACGGCAGCGCTGTCACCAATGGCTTCAAAAAAGTCAACCCGCCATTCCAGCACGTCGGGCTGCTTGGGCAGCACCACGGCCAGTTCAGCCAGCAGCTGTTCCTGTGTACGGCCGACCAGCGGGGTGCAGATCAGCGGAAATTTTCCGCCGGCGATGGGTTGTCCGTGCAATTCAATGGGTCTGGATGTTTGCATGTTTTGCTCCATTAATAAAAAAAGCCTGCCAGCGCCCTGAGGGCACAAGCAGGCACTTTAACGCGATATGGCCTGAAGGAGCTGCACCCTGTGGGAGCGGCGCCCTCGCCGCGAATACCCCCTGAACAGCCTTCGGCCCGAGGGCGGGCCTTCCACAAAGGCAGGCCCCCACGCGCTGCGAGGGCGCCGCTCCTACAAATTGCAGCACTTTCAGCAGGCGCTGGCCATGTCCTCGGCGGTGAAATCGCCTTCTTCCAGGGCCGGATCATAGAACTCGCCAAACAGCTCCTGGTCAGAGGGGCGGTCTTCCTTGATCGGCACCGACACCCAGGTGGTGTTCATGTAGTGCTTGAGGCTCACGTTTTCGCTGATCACGTTGCCGCCCCAGGTACCGCAGCCCAGGCTGGAGGTCATCGGCATGCCGTTGTTGAAGGCGCCCGCGTTGGCCTTGCTTTGTGGCTGGCGCACCATCATGCGGCTCACCGGCGCGGCCATCGCCAGCTGGTGGATGTGCTCGGGGTTGAAGGAATAGATGCCGCAGGAGTGGCCCTTGCCGCCCACGTTGTAAATGCCGCGCATCATGCTCAGGGCTTCGTCAAACGTGCCGTACTTGTAAACCGCCAGCAGCGTGGTGAGCTTCTCACCCGAGTAGGGGTAGGCTTTGCCGATGCCGTCACCGCGCACGATGATGAACTTGCGGTCGGCCGGGATGCTGAAACCAGCGGCCTCGGCCAGCTTTTGCGGTGCCACGGCCACGGTGTCGGCCAGGCGATGACCTTCGTCGTCCCACATGGCTTTGCGCAGCTTGGCTTTTTCTTCGTCATTGGCCAGGTAGCCGCCTTCTTTCTGCAACTGCGCCAGCATCGCGTCAAAAATCGATTCCTGGATGATCAGGTTGCCGTCGGCCGAGCAGCCCGAGCCAAAGTCGGAGGTCTTGCTCAAACGGGTGTTCAGCGCAGCTTCCTCGATGTTGGCGGTCTCGTCGATCACCATGGTCGAGTTGCCGGCGCCCACGCCGTATGCCGGGGTGCCGGAGCTGTAGGCGGCACGCACCATGGGCTGACCGCCGGTGGCGATCACCAGGTCGGCTTCGGCCATCAGGGCTTGCGACATCGGGATATTCACCTTGGTCAGGCATTGCAGCAGGTCAGCCGGTGCGCCTTCGCGTTCCAGCGCTTCGCGCATCAGGCGAACGGTCTCAAAACTGGTCTTCTTGGCACGCGGGTGCGGCGAGAAGATGACGGCATCACGTGCCTTGATGGCGTAGATGGCGTTGCCAGCGGGGGTCAGGTCGGGGTTGGTGGTGGGCACGATGCAAGCCACGACGCCGGCGGGTTTGCCGTATTTGACGATGCCTTTTTCAGGGATTTCCTCGATGATGCCCACGCTCTTCTGGCGCAGCGCATCACGCAGGATGCCACGGATTTTCAGGCGCTTGCCCATGCGGCTGTCCGGGTCGCCCAAGCGGCTCTCGGCAATGCCTTGCGCCACCAGATTGGTGAAGGTCTTCTTGTTGGCCACGGCCCAGGCCACCGCCTGGCACAGGCGGTCAACACGAGCCTGGTCGTAGGTTTCGATGATGGCCAGTGCGGCGCGGGCGCGGGCAAAGGCGTTGTCGAGTTCTTCGCGCTGTTCGGCGTTGATCTCGGTCTTTTTGAGTTCGGGCGGAATATTGCTCATGGTGGATCTCCTGTAGGGTGGTAGGTAGGTTAAGGATGCGTCCTTGCGATGCAACCAACAAGTGGTACTGCTCGCGTCTCAATCCAGGTGCGCCTGTGCGGTTTTCAGGGCCCGGCGGGCGTATTCTTCAAAACCGATTTCAGCAGCCAGCGCGTCACCCGGAATTTCCAGGCAGTAGGTGATCGGGTCAGGCAGGCAGGCCAGGATATCTTTCACGCCAAAGTCGCCATCACCAGGGAAGTAGCGCAGGCTGCGGGCTTCGTGCAGGATGCTGTCCATGCCGGGGGCGATGGTTCTGGGGCCGTCGCACACGTGGGCAAAGTGGAACCATTCACGCGGCAGGACTTTCAGCGCTTCCAGGCTGGAATTGGAGCGAAAGAAATGCAGCATGTCAACCAACATGCCGGCGTTGTCACGCTTGACGGTGTTGAGCACGGTGGTCGCTGTTTCCAGGTTGCCGGTCTCGGTCCACCACGGAAATTCCAGGCTGACGGTGATGCCCAGCGGCTTGGCGTAATCACACAGCTTGGCAAAACGCTCGTGGGCACGCTCGCGATTGGGATCGGGCAATTGGCAAATGACGTGGTGCGCGCCCAGCTCCGCCGTGGCTTCCAGCATCGGAATATAGCTCTCGGCATCGTGGCTGGGGTCCATGCGGGCCAGCTCAACGTCCCACACCTTGACGCCTGTGGCAGCCAGTCTGGCTTTGGTGGCGGCCATGGCCGTCTTGCTGGTGATGATGGGGTACAGCGGCTCGGCATCGGTGACCCGACTTAGACGCAGACCCACAAAGTCGTAGCCGGTTTTGGCAGCCACTTCAATCAAATCCACCGGAGGCAGCGCCATGGCTGTCAGGTGGGCCAGTGAGTAATCGTGTTTCATAATGATTTTTTGATTTGATTTTTTGCAGGCGTCGCGCGCTCACGACAAGGCTGCTGGTGTGCGGGCCTTCGCGGCGGGGGCGCCGCTCCTACAAAGACAGAAGGACTTATTTGACCTGTCCTCCCGCCGCAGCGATGGCGCTGGTATCGGCGTGGTGCACTTTCTTGCCGGGCGAGTAGATGTCCATGATGTTCCAGTGGCCAGCGGTCTCGACCGGCGCGTTTTGCATGGCCACGTCGATGACAAACGGGCGCTTGGCGGCCATGGCCTTTTCCAGCGCGGGTTTGAATTCGTCCGCCGAAGTCACACGCACACCTTCGGCACCGTAGGCCCGGGCGATGGCCGCAAAGTCGGCCTGGAACGGTGCGCCGTCCTTGAAGAACAGCGTGCCGACGGTCGTGCCGTAGTGCGCCAGTTGCAGCCCGGCAATGGTGCCGAAGGCGCAGTTGTTCATGATCACCCAGATGACAGGCACATTGCTTTCCACCGCGGTGGCCAGCATGGCCGGGTTCTGGCCAAAACCGCCGTCACCCACCAGCGACACCACCACACGGTCCGGGCAGGCCAGCTTGGCACCAATGGCTGCCGGTGCACCAAAACCCATGGTGGCGAAACCACCGGGGGTCAGGATGCTGCCCGGGGTGTAGATGTCGAACTGCTGACCCACGCCATTCTTGTTCCAGCCCACGTCGGTGGTGATGATGACGTCACGCGGCAGGACCGCACGGGCATCGGCCAGAATGCGCTCGGGGCGCATCGGGAAGGCCTGGCTTTGCTGGGCAGCCACCAGACCGGCCTTGAAGGTGCTGCGGTTGACAGCCATCTCGGCTTTCAGTGCATCATTCCTGAAACCCTGCGGATAGCGCTGTTTGGCGACACGGTTCAAGACTTTCAACGCCTGCTTGAGGTCGGCCACGGCACCGATCTGGACCGGGTAATTGCGGCCGATTTCGCTGGGGTCGATGTCGATGTGGATCAGCTTGGTCTTGGTGAAGTCAAAGGTGTACTCGTTTTCCCAGGAGCTGCAATCGGCTTCGGCAAAACGCGTGCCCAGGCCGAACACCAGGTCCGCATGGAGGCACTTGTCATTGATGAACTGGGTGCCCCAGAAGCCGGTCATACCCAAAATGAAGGGATGGTCGTCCGGCAGCACACCCTTGCCCATCAGGCTGTGCGACACCGGCAGGCTCATGTGATTGACAAACTCTTCGAGCTCGGCCGTGGCATTGGCCAGCACCACGCCGCCACCGACGTGGAGCTGAGGACGCTTGGCGGCCACCAGGGCCTCGATGATTTGCGTGGCGACCTCGTCGTCAATCGACGGCGTGTGCAACTTCTTGGTGTGCAGCTTCAGTTTGGCAAACAGTTCAACGTCCACTTCCTTGGAGAAAATGTCCATCGGCACCGACACCAGCACCGGGCCGGGACGGCCGCTCTCGGCCAGCTGGAAGGCTTTTTCCAGGATTTCGGGGAACAGGTCGGGGCGCTCGACACGCCAGACGCGCTTGCAGAACGGGCGGTAGATTTCCGACTGTGCTGCGTCCGCATGCAGGTTGACTTCCTGGTGCGGGTGCTTGCCATAGTAGTGGCTTGGCACGTCACCGGCAATGACCACCATCGGCACCGAATCCAGCGCCGCATTGGCGACACCGGTGGAGGCGTTGGTCAGGCCGGGGCCGAGGTGGCTCAGGACCACCGCAGTGGTTTTTTTGGCGCGGGCGTAACCGTCGGCGGCATGGGCAGCCACCTGCTCGTGGCGGGTGTTGATGAATTTGATGCTGCTTTTTTCCAGCGCTGTCAGCACAGCAATGTTGGTATGGCCGCAGAGGCCAAAAAGGTACTCAACGCCGCGGTCTTCAAGGTACTTGACCAGTTGGTGCGAAATCAGATCCTGCATTTTTGTCTCCTGATATGAATGAACTGTGTTGTCTTTGAGAAGTGACCCAAACGTGCGATAAACAGATAAATCCCAAAAAGTCTCGCTACTTTATCTATTTCACAAAAAAATTTTGAACTAAATTGTTCATAGTCGTTCGTTAATCGCTCATTATTGTTCGATTAATGAATCAAATAAGGGTTTATACCTAATCACGATGGCTTTCACCGCGCCTCGCCATGACGGTGCTGTGGCGGTCACTGGGTTCGCAATGGCGCTGATCTTTTACGTGAATCAAGCCTCCGCAGAAGCTTATCCAACCAGCCCTTGCGGGTGGTCAATCAGGATATGGACGTGTCAGGTCAAGCTAGGCTGACAACATGTCGAAGCCTTGTGCCTCGACACTCGCAAAGGCACGGGTCAGCTCTGCCAACGCCGAATAAAAACGCGCTTTGGGGTGCTGTTGAATGGCATCGCACATCTGCCCCACCCAAGGCTGCAGATGGACGGCAAAAAAGGCTTGCTGACGCGCCAGGTTGGCCACCGCCACATCGTCACCGGCAATCAGGTAACGCATCACCTCGCACAGGTAGGCGATATGGTCTTCGGTGTCCGACATGGCTTCATCCCGCGCCAAACCCAGGCTATTGAGTTCGGTGCGCAAGCGTGCCAGTGGTTTTTCGTTGAGGAATCCGCTCAGGTAATGCGAGCCATACAGGTAGACCTCGGGCTTGCCAACACCGCCAAACAGGGCGTTGTACTCATCGGCCATGTCGTCATCGCCCAACTCGCGGGCCAGCCCGACCAGGGTGCGCCAGGGGGCCTCCAGAAAGCCGCCAGCCGCTGGTGACTCGGTGACGGCCACACGCACATTCGCCAACAATTGCGGGCTGGGTGGCGCATAGTACAGCTGGGCCAGCAGACCATACAACTCGGCCCGGGCCGTTTCCTCGTCGAGCGCGCTGCTCGTGGCAGTTTCTGGCAATGGCATCATGATTCGAGATCCGTGATTTTGATTTCGTTGTCGGCCGAATAAATGTCGATGACGCGGCAGTCACCGCACATTTTCAGCCGCTCCAGCGCCGCGCCCTGGAACATGCTGTGACCCGCCAATTTGCCCAACATGCCCTCGATCGCCTTGAGCGTGCCAAAGGGTTTGCCGCAGCGCACGCAGGCGTAGGGCTGCATCTCGTTGAGCACCACATGCGCCTTGCGCCGTGTGTCGAGATTGAGCCGGGGCACCAGACTGAGTGCTTTTTCCGGACAGGTTGCGACACACAGGCCGCACTGCACACAATTTTTCTCAATAAAACGAAGCTGCGGCGCCTGGGCGTTGTCGGCCAGTGCGCTGGCCGGGCAGGCATTGACGCAGCTCAGGCACAGCGTGCAGCTGTCCTTGTTGATGGCCAGACCGCCCAGCGGCGAAGCACTGGCTGGCAAGGCAATGCACTCAGCGCCGGGCTTGGGCGCGTGGCTGATCAGGTGGTCCAGCGCCAGCTCCAGCGTGGCGCGTTTGTCCAGCTGAACCGCAAAACCAGCATGGCGCGCCGGGGCCTGCGCGGGAGCCGCTCGCAAGTCGCGGTCGAGCGCCGCCAGGTCGCGCGCATCGCGCACCTGCAGTAGTTTGAAATGTTCGCCGGCGTAGCCCAGTCCGGTCAGGATCGCCTGGGCCACGGCCATCTGCGCGCGCAACGCCTCGGCATACTGCGGTGCTTCCTCGTCGGTCAGCAGCAGCCAGACCTGACTTGCACCATAGGCCACGGCGCTCAGCCACAGCTCCAGGCCGGTCGATGCCGTGTGCCACAGTGCCACCGGCAGCACGCGCGCAGGCACGCCATGGGTGCCATCCTTTTGGCCCTTTTCCAGTTGCGCGGCGCGGCCCAGGTCGCCCAGCAGGCGCGCCCCCAAGCCCTGGCTGTGCAACAGCAGCGCGGCGTCCTTGCCGCCGCTGCGCTGGTAAGTGGCCAGCAGCGTTTTGAACTTAACGCCCTGGTCGCTGGCGCGCGGGTAAGCGAAGCCCATGGCCCCGGTCGGGCACACCGTGCTGCAGGTGCCGCACCCTACGCACAAGTTGGGGTTCACCTTGATTTGTTGACGCTTGAAATCACTGCTGATGGCACTGGCCGAACAGACGTCGATGCAGGCCGTGCAGCCCAGCTTGTCGTTGCGGCTGTGGGCGCAGAGCTTTTGCCGGTAGCTGAAGAACTTCGGTTTTTCGAACTCGCCGACCAGCTCGCGCCAGGCCAGCAGCGCGGTCACATCGCGCCCGTTCCAATGCAGGTAACCCTGCGGCTTGGCATGCTGGCTGAATGCGGGCGTTGGCCGCAAGTCCAGCACGAGGTCAAAGCTGTCGGTATGGCTTTGCGGCGCGCGGTTGAAGTCGATGGCACCGGCCACCTTGCACACCTTGACGCAGACGCGGTTGGCATCGCAAGCCTGCAGGTCGATCTGGTAGTCCAGGCCAATGGCGTCTTCGGGGCAGACAGCCAAGCAGGCATTGCAACGGGTGCACAGGTCCAGATCGATCGGATTGTTTTGCTGCCAGTTCAGCTCGAACGCGCCGAGCCAGCCTGTCAGTGACTGGATCTGGCCACCGAGCACCGGGTAACGCCGCTCCTGCGCCGCGCCCAGGTCGCCGGCGCCTTGTGTGAACAGGGTGACATCCAACGCATCACCCAGCAAGCCGGCCGCCAGCTCCGCCGCCCCCAGCTCACCAATCACCAGGGCCCGCCCGGCACTCTGGTAGCTGACGGTGGCCACAGGTTCGGGTTCAGGCAGATGCGCCGCCGCCAGCAGGGCGGCGATCTTGGGGCTGGCCTGGGTCGCGTCGCGGCTCCAGCCACCGGTTTCGCGGATGTTGACGAATCTGATCGGTGTGCTCAATTTGGCCTGGTCAGCCAGTTCGTTGAACAAGCGGGTTTCCTGGGTGCAGGCCACCACCAGTTCCCCGCCCTGACCGGCCGCTTGCAGGAACTCAGCGGCCTGGCGGCGGCACAGGCTCGAATGCAGGGTCAGCGGCTCGTTCAGGCTCGCACTCAGGGCCTGCGGGTCGAGCGGCATGGTCCGGTTGCAGTCGCAAATCAGTGTGGTCATGGTGAGGGTCCGGATCTTGTGGTGGAGTCATGCCCACCGCTGGAGGTGCAGGCATGGCCGAACTGGCGGGCGGTATTGACTCAGAAACTGGCATTTGTTCTTCGTCGTCAAACAACTTGAGAAACTTGGCGCTGGCCATCTGGCGCAACATGGCAGCGGGCATGGGGTCGGGCCGGGAATAGTCGTCGATGTAAATGTCCAAGCCGTCCATCACGTTGTAATGCGGATCGGTAAAAAGCTTTTTCATGGCAGCGTTGCGCACCTCGGGCGCCACGTCACGCGCAAGAAAAGGGGCAAAGTTGCTGTCAGCGCGCAAGGCCTGCACATCGACCAGTGTCGGGACTGGCGCCGGCGCACACTCCTGAGCTTGCGGCCTTGAGGTTTCAGGCACTGAACCAGTCTCAGTCTCAGTTTCAGTTTCAGCGACCCAAACACGCTGGTCGATGGGTGGTTCTGGCACGTCCCTACCCTCGCGCAACGCCTGTTTACGCTGCGACCAGCGGCTCAAAAAACCGTCAGCCACGATGGTCCCCCTGATCTTTGCCAAAGGATTTTCCGGTGCTGATGGAAACCGGATTGCCAAAACGGTCGGTGAGCGACTTGAAGCTCTCGGGCCGCTTGCGCCGTTTGGGCTCAACCACGTAATGTTCATCCACAAAGGCCTGCAACCACTGCACCACCGGTACGGGGGCGGCCACCTGCTCAACGGTTTCCTGGGCATCGAGCCAGCGGCCCGCGTCGTAATAGCTCAGGCTGACCACCACCGGCTTCGGGATAGGCTCTGCAGCCACGCTGGGTTCGTCCTCCATGCGCCACAAGACAAACCAGCTGGGCACGTCGGTGCTGGCATTGAGGTAATAGCCCTCGCCATCGTCCTTGAACAGCTCCACCTTCAGGCCGCCGTGCAACCAACGTTGCTCTTGCTCATTTTGGTACAGCAGGCGCGGCTCGGTGCCAAAGCCGGCTTCGTTCATGACCACTTCGGCGAGCTGCCAACGCCAGGGCTGCCAGCGGGCAGCCGGCCCGGTGTTGGCCAAGCGCTGCATGATCACGGCAACTTCAATGAACGGGCGTAAGGTCGACATAAGGCTTTGAACTGTAACGGATTCAAATGCACCTTGCCAGCACCGGGCCGCCGAGGCATCACGACAGCGAACGGTGCATGTGTCTGCCCGAATTGTGCGTGCCTGACTTACATTGAGGTTTACCTGCGGTATGGATTGTCCGGGAGGCGGTCGTAGCGATTGCGAACACCATCGCCGTCACGATCGCGGTCCCACCGGTTCATGATGCCATCGTGGTCGCGGTCGCCATAAGAGCCGCGGCGTTGCCAGTTCTGCCAGCCATAGTGCCGACCATTGTCAAAGCGCTGATAGTGACCGGGCACGGGCATGAAGACTGGCCGGGGTTGCACATACACAGGCGCCGGTTGTATATAAACAGGTGCTGGTTGTACATAAACAGGTGCTGGTTGCACGTAAACGCCTGGTACCTGCACACCGATGGAAAAGTACACATCGCTGCGGGCGTGCGCCGACGAAGCCGCCGCGAAAGCGCCCAGTGCGAGCGCAACTGCTGCCATCGATTTGGGGGAAATAAGATGTTTCATAAAAACTCCTTGCGTTGGTATGGATCACATCTTGCGCTTTCGTACATGAACGAAAGCTGAACCGATGCAAGAAATATCTGGAGCAGCATGGAAGTCAAGCGGCCAGATGCATCGACTCGAGCGGACCGGGTGATGAATTCGCCTATCATCCCCATCCATGTCTGAACAGCGCATACCTTCGGGGCAAATGAGCGTTCCCGACGACGAACTCTCGCCCCTGGCACCGTTTCGCTCGCCGGTGTTTCGCATGCTGTGGAGCACCTGGCTGGTGGCCAACATCTGCCTGTGGATGAGCGAGGTGGCTGCCGCCTGGATGATGACCTCGCTGACCACCACCCCGCTGTGGGTGGCCCTGGTACAGACGGCCGCCAGTTTGCCGATGTTCCTGCTGGGCCTGCCCAGCGGCGCCTTTGCAGACATTCTGGACCGCAGGCGCTATTTCCTCATGACCCAGGTCTGGATTGCTTTTGTGGCGAGCCTGCTGAGCCTGACGATCTTTCTGGACCTGTTGTCGCCGGGGTTGCTGCTGGTTCTGGTGTTTGCCAACGGCATTGGCCTGGCGATGCGCTGGCCGGTGTTCTCGGCCATCGTCCCCGAACTGGTTTCGCGCGCCCAATTGCCCGCCGCCCTGGCGCTCAACGGCGTTTCCATGAACGCCTCGCGCATCATCGGTCCGCTGCTGGCCGGCGCCATCATCGCCAGCGTGGGCAGCGCCTGGGTGTTTTTACTCAATGCGGTGCTGTCCTTGGTTGCCGCAGTGGTGATTTCGCGCTGGAAGCGCGAGCACCGCCCACACCACCTGGGGCGCGAGCGCCTGGTCAGCGCCATGCGCATCGGGCTGCAGTATGTGTCCCAGTCGGCCCACCTCAAAGGGGTGTTGCTGCGCATTGCCGTCTTCTTCTTTACCTCCACCGGACTGCTGGCCTTGCTGCCGCTGGTGGCACGCGGTCTGCATGGCGGCGGAGCCGGCACCTTTACCCTGCTGCTGGCCTGCATGGGCGCAGGCGCCATTGCCGCCACCGGTTTTCTCCCAAGGCTGCGCCGTCAATTCCCACGCGATCGCCTGATCCTGAGTGGCGCCGCCTTGCAGTCGCTCGCGATGCTCGTGATTGCCCTGACACCCCATACCTGGGTCGCGGCGCCAGCCATGCTGTGTGCGGGTGCGGCCTGGATCACCACGGCCAACACGCTGAGCGTCTCCGCCCAGATGGGCCTGCCCGACTGGGTGCGCGCCCGCGGCATGTCCATGTACCAAATGGCCATCATGGGTGCCAGCGCCAGCGGCGCTGCCGTCTGGGGCCAGGTGGCCACGCTCAGCAGCGTGTCTATCAGTGTTGTACTGGCGGCTTTGGCCGGTGTGCTGACCATGGCGCTGGTCAATCGCCTCATGCCCGGACAAGGCATGGTCGAGGATTTGACACCTTCCCATTCATTCAAGGTGCCGCAGGCCGACGAGCCCCCTGAGCAGGGTCATGTGATGGTGATGATCGAGTACCAGATTGATCCGGCGCGCACGGCCGAGTTCCATGCCCTGATGCGCGAGAGCCGCAGCAGTCGCTTGCGTCATGGCGCCCTGTCGTGGGAACTGCTGCAGGACATCAACGAGCCCGGGCGCTTTGTCGAGATGATCGAGGACGAGTCCTGGACCGATCACCTGCGCCGTTTTGACCGCGTGACGGCGGCCGATGTGGCGCTGCATGATCGCAAGCTGGCCTTTCACATCGGCGCGTCCCCACCCCGGGTCACGCGCAGTGTCATGGCGTCCACGTTATGAGCGGATTTGGCATCTAGAGTCACAGCTCACCTTGATTTACCATGCGGCATGAACACCCCGCCAAATAAGCCAGCCACCCAACCCAAACAGCCCGCATTCTGGCTTGCCCTGGCGCTTATTCTGGGCTTGATTGGCTGGTGGTTCTATGCCTCCCCGCGCCAGGCACCCGATGCACCCGGCCAGACTGTTACTGCGGTATTGCCAGCCGGCAGCGAGGTAGCGGTGTTTGCCGGTGGCTGCTTCTGGTGCACCGAAGCTGACTTTGACAAAGTGCCAGGTGTGCTGGCCACCACCTCGGGCTACACCGGCGGCAAGACCGCCAACCCCACGTATGCCGAGGTGTCCAGCCACACCACCGGCCACGCCGAGGCCGTGCAAGTGGTGTTTGACCCCAGCCAGGTGAGTTACCGGCAGCTGGTGGACTATTTCTGGCACACCATTGACCCGACGGTCAAAGACCGTCAGTTTTGTGACATTGGAACGCCCTACCGTACCGCCATTTTTGCCACCAGCCCCGAGCAGTTGCAAACGGCCCAGGCCTCACGCGCGGCGCTGGAAGCAAGCAAACCCTTTGCCGAACCCATCGTGACGCAGTTGCTGATGGCTGATGACTTTTACCCGGCCGAGGCCGAGCATCAGAACTACCACCAGGTCAACCCGGTGCGCTACGACTTTTACCGCCAGGGCTGCGGCCGCGATGCCCGCCTGGCGCAACTGTGGGGCGCCAAGGCCAAGCCCTGACCCCACGTCTTGCCGCTTCAGGTTTCCTTGGAAATCTTGATGTTCGGAAACTTGCTGGAAAAGTCCTTGTTCTTGGCCGCAATGGCCAATGCCACCTTGCGTGCCATTGTTTTGTAAAGCCCGGCCACTTCGCTGTCGGGGTCCGACACCACGGTCGGTTTGCCGCTGTCGGCCTGCAGGCGAATCTGCATGTTGAGTGGCAGCGCGCCCAGGTAGTCCATGCCGTATTCCTGGGCCATTTTCTTGCCGCCATCGGCACCAAAGATATGCTCGATATGGCCGCAGTTGCTGCACACGTGCACCGCCATGTTTTCCACGATCCCCAGAATCGGCACGCCCACTTTTTCAAACATCTTGATGCCTTTCTTGGCATCGAGCAGGGCGATGTCCTGCGGCGTGGTCACCACCACGGCGCCGGTCATGGGCACGCGCTGGCTAAGCGTAAGCTGGATGTCGCCGGTGCCCGGGGGCATGTCGACGATCAGGTAATCCAGGTCTTTCCAGTTGGTCTGGCGCAACAACTGCTCCAATGCCTGGGTAGCCATGGGGCCGCGCCAGATCATGGCCTCGTCCTGTGCCACCAGAAAACCGATCGACATCACCTGCACGCCGTAGTTCTCCATGGGCTCCATGGTCTGGCCGTCGGCGCTTTCGGGTCGGCCCTCGATGCCCATCATCATGGGAATGCTGGGACCGTAAATGTCGGCGTCCAGAATGCCCACGTTGGCGCCCTCGGCCGCCAGTGCCAGCGCCAGGTTGACCGCAGTGGTGCTCTTGCCCACGCCGCCCTTGCCCGATGCCACAGCGACAATATTTTTCACCTTGGGCAACAAGGCCACGCCGCGCTGCACAGCGTGCGCCGTGATGTTGGTGACGATGTTGACCGACACATTGGCCACGCCCGCGACGCTTTTGGCGGCGGCGACAAGCGCTTTGCGAAAACCCGGAATCTGGCTCTTGGCGGGGTAACCCAGGGTCACCTCAAAAGCCACGTCGCCGTCGGTCACGGTCAAATTCCTGATGGATTTGCTCGACACAAAATCGCGCCCGGTATTGGGGTCGATCACGCCCTTCAGGGCATCCAGCACGGTCTGCTCAACTACTGCCATTTATTTCTCCTGATAATCCTCTAGTCTAGCCAAGATAAGTTTGGCCTTGTTCGCTGCGGATAATCAAGCCATGGCCCATGATCCTTTTGCCCCCTCTGAATCACCCGTCCATATTCCGCCGACCACTGCCCTGATGCTCACCGGTGGCGGAGCACGGGCTGCCTACCAGGTCGGGGTACTGGAAGCCATTGCCGACCTGCGACGCGACTGTGGCGCACTGCACGACGCCAACCCGTTTCCCATCATTTGCGGTACCTCGTCCGGCGCGCTGAATGCTTCGGCCCTGGCTTGCGGTTGCGATGATTTTGATGGCACGGTGCGCAAGCTCGTTGCCATATGGCGCGATTTTCATGCCCAGGATGTTTACCGGGCAGATTCCGTGAGCATGCTGCGCAGCGGCGCCAGCTGGATGACCCTGTTGTCCATGGGCTGGCTGATTGCCAAGTGGCGGCGGCTCAAGCCCCGTTCCTTGCTCGATAACACGCCGCTGGCCGAGCTGCTCAAACGATGGGTGCCACTGGAGCGCCTGCCGTGGCTCATCCGCAAAGGCCACCTGCGGGCGCTGGCGGTGACGGCCTCGAGTTACAGCTCGGGCGAACACATCACTTTTTTCCAGGGCGACCGCCAACTCGCGCCATGGATTCGCTCGCATCGCCGCGGCCTGCGCGACAAGATCACCCACCAGCACTTGCTGGCTTCCAGCGCGATCCCGTTCATTTTCCCGGCCATGGCGCTGCCGTTTGAAGGGCAAACGGCCTATTTTGGAGACGGCTCCATGCGCCAGACAGCGCCGGTGGCGCCAGCCATCCATCTCGGTGCCGAGCGCATTTGTGTGATTGGCGCCGGCCTGATGCACGAACCCCGGACACAACCTGCTGCCGTCGCTGAAGCCCTGTATCCGACCCTGGCGCAAATCGCCGGCCACGCCCTGTCCAACATCTTTCTCGATGCCCTGGCCGTCGATGTAGAGCGCATTCGGCGTGTCAACCAGACCCTGAGCCTGGTGCCGCCGGAACTGCGCAGCGCCAGCCATCTGCGGCCGGTGGACCTGCTGCTGATTTCGCCGTCGCAACGGCTCGACCACATTGCGGCGCGCCACATTGATGAGCTGCCGAAAGCCGTGCGCACCCTGCTGGGCGGCCTCGGGGTGTCGTCCCATGCGGCCGACATCAAGGGTTCGGCGCTGGCCAGTTATCTGCTGTTCGAGCCGGGCTACACACGGGAACTCATGGCGCTCGGTTACGCTGACGCCATGCGCCAGCAAGCTGAAATTTGCCAGTTTTTCGACTGGCGCGCTACCGCTTCGGTGTCTGCAGCGACCAAGGAAGCTTCCCAAGAGGAGATGGATCGCCGGCGCGACCCGCTGCGGCTGCCCTGATTAAAATCATCTCCTTGTCCTGAAAGCCCATTCCATGCCCCGCCAACTCTTTGTCACCACCGCCCTGCCCTACGCCAATGGCAATTTCCACATCGGCCACATCATGGAGTACATCCAGGCCGACATCTGGGTGCGGCACCAGCGCATGCTGGGCAACGCGGTCGATTTTGTCGGAGCCGACGACACCCACGGCGCGCCGATCATGATCGCCGCCGAAAAAGCCGGCAAGACGCCGCAACAGTTCGTGGCTGACATAGCCGCTGGCCGCAAGCCCTACCTGGACGGTTTCCACATCGGTTTTGACAACTGGCACAGCACCGACGGCCCGGAAAACCATGAACTGGCCCGGCAGATTTACCGCGACCTGCGCGACAACAAGGATGGCTCGCTGATCGACTCCCGCACCATCGAGCAGTTTTTTGACCCTGACAAGGGCATGTTTCTGCCTGACCGTTTCATCAAGGGCGAGTGCCCCAAGTGCCACGCCAAGGACCAATACGGCGACAATTGCGAGGTCTGCGGTGCGGTCTATACACCGACCGACCTGATCAAGCCCTACTCGGCGCTGTCAGGCGCCAAGCCAGAACTGCGCAACTCGGTGCACTTTTTCTTCAAGCTTTCAGATCCGCGCTGCGTTGAATTCCTGCAGCAATGGACGCAGGACGGCAAGTTGCAACCCGAGGTGGCCAACAAGATCAAGGAATGGTTCACCGTGCGCACCAACCCGGACGGCAGCACCAGCGAAGGTCTGGGCGATTGGGACATCAGCCGTGACGCCCCCTACTTCGGCATCGAGATCCCGGACGCACCGGGCAAATATTTTTATGTCTGGCTGGACGCGCCGATCGGCTACCTGGCCTCGCTGAAAAACCTGCTGGGCAAACGCGGGTTGGACTACGACACCTACATGGCCAACCCGGAACTGGAGCAGTACCACTTCATCGGCAAGGACATCGTGACCTTTCACACCCTGTTCTGGCCCGCCACACTGCACTTCAGCGGCCGAAAAACCCCGGACAACATTTTTGTGCACGGCTTTTTGACGGTGAACAACGGCGAGAAGATGAGCAAGAGCCGGGGCACCGGGCTGGACCCGCTCAAATACCTGAGCCTGGGCATGAACCCCGAATGGCTGCGCTACTACCTGGCGGCCAAGCTGTCCAACCGCAACGAAGACATCGACTTCAACGCCGACGACTTCATGGCCCGCGTCAACAGCGACCTGATCGGCAAATACATCAACATCGCCTCCCGTGCAGCCGGCTTCATCACCAAGCGCTTTGAGGGCAAACTGGGCGAGGTCACGGAAGACGGCGCCGCGCTCTTGCACCTGTTGCGCGGTGAAGTGAGCGCCATCGAGCAGTTCTACGAGTCCCGTGACTACGCCAAGGCGCTGCGCGAAACCATGTTGCTGGCAGACAAGGTCAATGCCTATGTGGACGCCAACAAGCCCTGGGACCTGGCCAAAAAACCCGATCAGGAAAACCGCCTGCAGGACGTCTGCACCGTGTGCATCAAGGCCTTCCGCATCCTCACCTGCTACCTCAAGCCCGTGTTGCCGGCGCTGGCCACGCAGGTGGAAGCCTTCCTCAACATCGAACCGCTCAACTACGCCAACATTGTCCAGCCCATGAAAGCCGGCCATGTGATTGGCAACTACCAGCACCTGATGCAGCGCGTCGACGTCAAGCAGCTGGAGGCCCTGTTCGAAGCGCCGGAGCCGGCTGCATCGCAAGAAATTTTCCATCCGGGTGGTGAGGCCATCGCCCCCACCATCGGCATCGACGACTTTGCCAAAATTGACCTGCGCATTGCCAGGATCGTTGACTGCCAGGCAGTGGCGGGTTCAAGCAAACTGCTGCAACTGACGCTGGATGTGGGTGAATTGGATGATGCCGGCCAGCCCAAAATGCGCAACGTTTTCAGTGGCATTGCCAGCAGCTACCAACCGGAGCAACTGGTCGGCAAACTCACCGTGATGGTCGCCAACCTGGCGCCGCGCAAGATGAAATTTGGCGTCTCCGAAGGCATGGTGCTGGCTGCCAGCCACGCCGACGAAAAAGCCCAGCCCGGCATCTACGTGCTGGAGCCCTTCGCCGGCGCCCAGCCTGGCATGCGGGTGCACTGAACCCAAAAACGGCATGATTCCCCTGCTGCGCGGCTGGACGGCGGTTCAGCGTACCGCCCAAAGCAACCTGCAGTTGGGCATCATGCTCTGCTTTGTTGCGGGGGCCACCAATGCCGGTGGCTTTCTGGCCGTGGGCCAATACACCTCGCACATGACGGGTGTGCTGTCCTCTGTGGCAGACAACCTGGTCACGGGCCAGATTTATCTGGCACTGGCTGGCGCCATTGCATTGCTGGCCTTCCTCGGTGGCGCCATGACCAGCGCCTGGATGGTCAATTGGGGACTGCGTCGCAAGCTGCAGAGCGCCTACGGCCGACCCTTGCTGCTGGAAGCAGCCCTGTTGCTGTTATTTGGGCTGTTCGGCTCCGGGATCAGTTTTTTTGCTGTACTTTTTGTGCCGCTGACGGTGCTGGTGTTGTGCTTCATCATGGGTCTGCAAAACGCCGTCATCACCAAAATATCCCATGCTGAAATCCGCACCACCCACGTCACTGGCCTGGTCACGGACCTGGGCATCGAGTTGGGCAAATTGTTCTACATCAACCGGCTGACCCGAGAGACCCTGGTGCGTGCCAATCGCCAGAAATTAGGACTGCTGGCCAAGCTGATCGGCAGTTTTTTCGTTGGTGGACTGGTCGGTGCCATCGGTTTCAAGGCCATCGGTTTCATCACCACCGTACCCCTGTCCATCCTGTTGCTGCTGCTGGTCTGGCATCCCTTGCTCAACGATGCCAGACACTGGATCGACCCGCACCGCCCTTGAGTTCAAACGCATCACGCCCGGACCGGGGCGACCCACCTGCACGCGTCGCCTTACCGCTTTCAAAATGCCATGCAAGATGTCCAGCGGCGCAGGCGGGCAACCAGGAATGGTTTCATCAACCGGAATCACGTTGGCCACGCGACCACAGGTGGCATAGCTCTCGCCAAACAGGCCGCCGTCACAGGCGCAGTCGCCCACCGCCACCACCAGTTTCGGTTCGGGGGTGGCATCATAGGTACGCCTCAAGGCGGTCTCCATGTTGCGCGATACCGGGCCAGTCACCAGCAGCAGGTCGGCATGGCGCGGGCTGGCGACAAACTTGATGCCCAGACCCTGCAGGTTGTAATAGGGATTGCCCAGCGCGTTGATTTCCAGCTCGCAGCCGTTGCAGGAGCCGGCATCGACCTCGCGGATGGTCAGGGCCTGGCCCAGGATGTCGAGCAATTCCCGCTGGATGCGCGCGGCTTGCGCGGCAACATCTGCGCCAATGTCGGGCGCGGGCTCGGTGCGCATACCGGTCCTGGCGATTTGCTTGACCACTTTCCAGATCATAGGTCTTGCCCTGAATAGCTGAGATTGAACGACTTGTTGATGAGCGGAAAGTCGGGCACGATATTGCCCATGATGGCATGTTCCAGCACCGGCCAGTTCTGCCACGAGGGATCGTGCAGGTGACAGCGCCTGATGCGGCTCATCTGATCCGAACCCGCCAACTCCAGTGCCACGAACAACTCACCACGCCAGCCTTCCACCCAGCCTGCACCGCAGGATGCCTGTGGTGGCAACTGCACCGGGCAGGCCACGTCGCCCAGCGGCATTTCCACCAGAATGCGCCGGATCAGGCGCAGGGATTCAAACACTTCGTCAAAACGCACCGCCACGCGGGCGGCCACATCGCCGTTGTGCTGGGTGGTCATGGCAACCTGCATTACGCTGTAAGGCAGCCAGGGTTGGTCACAGCGCAGATCCCAGCTCTGGCTGCTGGCGCGCCCGGCGAGGCCCGTCAACCCCAGGCTTGCGGCCAATGCTGGCGAGACGCGCCCGGTGGTCATGAAACGGTCTTGCAAACCGGCATGGGCCTCGTAAATGTTGAACAGGCTGCGCACATCCTTTTCAACCGCTTCGCACTGTTGCAGCAGCAGCTCGCGCTGGGCCACGTTAATGTCGCTTTGGACACCGCCTGGAACGATGCAGTCCATCATCAGGCGGTGGCCAAACACCTGTTTGGAAACACGCAGCCAGTCTTCACGCAGCCGGGAAAACTGGGCCAGGCCAAAGGCAAAGGCGGCATCGTTGCCCAGAGCGCCCAGGTCGCCCAGATGGTTGGCAATGCGCTCACGCTCCAGCATCAGCGCGCGCAACCAGGCAGCCCGCTCGGGAACGGTGGTTTGCGTGGCCGATTCAAGTGCCATGCAATAGACCCAGGCGTAGCCGACGGTGGTATCGCCCGAAACGCGCCCGGCCAGCCGGCAGGCGTCCAACGGCGCCAACTGCGTCATGCGATGCTCAATGCCCTTGTGCGTATAGCCCAGGCGCTGCTCCAGACGCAGCACTTTTTCCCCCACGGCCGAAAAACGAAAATGGCCGGGCTCGATGATGCCGGCATGGACCGGGCCCACGGCAATCTCATGAACGCCGTCGCCTTCCACGCGCACAAACGGGTAGTTGACGAGCTCGGTCGCCGCCAGCAGCGGCAACTGGCCGGGGTCTTGCTGCAGCGGGAAATGGTCTTGCGGCCAGGCGCCGTGGTTGAGCCAGGCACGCATGTCATGGGCGCCCAGCGCGAACACGCCTGACAGGTCGGCGGCGGCCCGTTGCATGCGCACGGCGTCCGGGAACACCGCGGCAAGGTCGGGATAGACCCAGCGCCCCTCCTGTTGGTTCAGGGGCAGCGACAGCCAGAACGCGCCGTCAAGCGTAACGTAAGCCGCGCACATGCAGGGCGGTTTTTGTGCCATCGAACCGGCCCACACGGCAAGCAGGCGGCCACCTGCGTCACGCACCGCCGTAGCGGCGCTTTGCCACTGTGCAAAGCTCACCTGGGCGTTCCAGATTGGCACCGGCGCAGGCAGGGCGTCAAATTCAAGGTCGAGTCCGGGGATCTGCATGCCCTTAACCTCCCAACATGCTGGCTGCCTGCACGTACCAGCCGTTCAAATAGGGTGGAATGTACAAGCCCAGCACCAGCGCCAGGGCCAGGTGCACAAACACCGGGATCAGGGCCGGCGGATGTGCCAGCGGTTTCAGGCTGGTGTCACCAAAGACCATGGGCAGGACCCGGATCAGGATGGAGGCAAAGGCCACACCCAGCGCCAGAAACAAAAACAGTGCAGCCCAGGGTTGCTCGCGCATGGCGGTGGTCAGAATCAGGAATTCACTGGCAAAAACGCCAAAGGGCGGCATGCCCAATATGGCCATCACACCCAGCATCAGGCCCCAGCCCACGGTGGGATTGACCTTGATCAGGCCGCGAATCTCGCTCATCAGCTGGGTACCGGCCTTTTGCGTGGCATGGCCAACCGTGAAGAAAATGGCGGACTTGACCAGCGAGTGCACCGTCATGTGCAACAAGCCGGCAAAATTGGCCAGCGGGCCGCCCATGCCAAAGGCAAAGGTGATCAGGCCCATGTGCTCGATTGACGAGTAGGAAAACATGCGTTTGACGTCCTTTTGCCTGGACAGGAAAAACGCCGCCACGGTCACCGACAGCAGGCCAAAACCCATCATCAATTGACCTGCCATGTTGCTGTCAAGCGCGCCATCGGTGAGCACCTTGCAGCGCAGCACGGCGTACATGGCCACATTGAGCAGCAGCCCCGAGAGCACGGCCGATACCGGCGTCGGACCTTCGGCATGGGCGTCGGGCAGCCAGCTGTGCAGCGGCACCAGGCCGATCTTGGTACCGTAGCCAATCAGCAGAAAGACAAAGGCCAGCGACACGATGGTGGGATCAAGCTGGCCCTTGATGTCATTGAGGCCGGTCCAGAGCAAGGTGGCGTGTTCGGGACCCAGCACTTTTTCGGCGGCCATGTACATCAGGATGGTGCCGAACAGCGCCTGGGCAATACCCACGCCGCACAGGATGAAATATTTCCAGGCCGCCTCCAGGCTGGCGGTGGTGCGGTAGACACTGACCAGCAGCACGGTGGTCAGGGTGGCCGCTTCCATGGCGACCCAGATGATCCCTAAATTGTTGGTGGTAAAGCCCAGCAGCATGGTGAAGCTGAACAGCTGGTACATGCTGTGGTACAGCCGCATGCGCGCAAACGTCATCTTGCCGTGGTCCTGCTCGATGCGCATGTAGGGGCGCGAAAAAATGGCCGTGGTCAGACCGACAAAGGCAGTGAGCGTGACCAGGAACACATTGAGCGGGTCAATGTAAAACTGCTGGTGCCAGAGCAGCTGGGGGCCCTGCGCCATCACCTGCGCCGTGAGCACGCAGGCAGCCAGAAAAGTGAGCAGGCTGAAGCCCACATTGATGTCGCGCGCATAGCCACGGTGGCCGGTCAGTGCCAACGCCAGACCACCCAGCAGCGGCACACCCAAAACAAAAAACAGGGGCGTCATGCTCAGTCTTCCTTGAGCGTTTCAAGGTGGTGAATGTCCAGCGTATCAAATTTCTCCCGGATCTGGAACATGAAGACACCCAGAATCAGCACGCCTACCAGCACGTCCAATGCAATGCCGAATTCAACGATCATGGGCATGCCGTTGGTGACTGCCGTGGCAGCAAAGATCAGCCCGTTTTCCATCGACAAAAAGCCAATCACCTGGGGCACGGCCTTGGAGCGGGTGATCAGCATCAGAAACGACAGCATCACACACGACAAGGCAATGCCGAGCGAGCCGCCGGCCAGCGAGCTGGACAGCCTTGATACCGGCAGCGCCAGGCTGAAGGAAAAGATCACCAGCGCAATGCCCACCAGCATGGTGGTCGGCACGTTCATCAGCGTCTCGATGTCCCAGCGCACATTGAGCTTGCGAATCATCCGGTGCAGCATCCAGGGAATCAGGATCACCTTGAGCACCAGCGTGAGCGCACCCGACACATAAAGGTCAGGCTGGTCCGTTGCATAGCCCAGCAAAAACGAGGTGAGCACCAGGGCCACGCCCTGCATCATGAACAGATTGATCAGCGAGACAATGCGCCGCTGCGAGATCATGGCGAACGACAACAGCAGGATCAGGGTGGCAAACAGATTGATCAGTTGCGGCGCAAATTTGATCATCCGGCCCCCAGCAAGACATTGACCAACAAACCAATCACCGCCACCAGAAACGCCGTGCCGAGAAACTCGGGCACCCGGAAGATACGCATTTTGGCGCTCAGGGTTTCAATCAGGGCCAGCACCACGCCACCGATCGCCAGTTTGATCACCAGTACCGGCAAGGCCAGCAACAGCGCCAGCGGGGCACTGGCATCGGCCACGCCCCAAGGGAAAAACAGCGCCAGACCAATGCAAGAGTAGGCAAACAGCTTCAGGCTGGCAGCCCATTCGAGCAGCGCCAGGTGACGCGCCGAATACTCCAGGATCAGCGCCTCGTGGATCATCGTGAGTTCCAGATGGGTGTCGGGGTTATCCACCGGCACCCGGGCGTTTTCAGCCAGCGACACCATGACAAACGCCACACCGGCCAACAACAGGCTGGGGTAAATAGCGAGCTCCCGGTGTGCCAGTGTCTCCACCATGGTGGTCAGCGAGGTGGAGCGCGTGATCATGGACGCGCAAAACAGCACCATCAGCAAGGCGGGTTCAGCCAGAAAACCCACCAGCATTTCACGGCGTGCACCCAGGCTGCCAAAGGCGGTGCCTACATCCATGGCCGCCAGGGAAATGAAGACCCGGGCCAAGGCAAACAGCCCCACCAGGGCAATCGCATCTGCTGCCGGCGACAGAGGCAGGTCGGTTGACAGCGTGGGAACGATGGCGCAAGCCAGCAGCATGCAGCTAAAAATCAGATACGGTGCGGTCCGGTACAGCGGCGAGGCGTGCTCGGCCATCACCGACTCCTTGTTGAACAGCTTGTGCAGCATGCGGTAGGGCTGCAGCAAACCCGGCGCTGACTTGTTTTGCAGCCACGCGCGCCACTGGTTGATCCAACCCGTGAGCAGGGGCGCCAGCAACAGCGCCATCACCAGTGCCAGCAATTGCGAAAAAACGCCGATCCAGCTCATCGTTTCACCACCAGCAAGACCACAATCAGCGTGACAAAGCTGTACATCAGGTACACCGAAATGCGGCCCTGTTGCAGCACCCCGATGATGCGCGAAACGCGCTCCACCAAGTTGGCGACGGGCAGGTAGATCCAGTACCAGAGTGGGTCTTCAACTGTGACCTGGTAACTGGGTTGCAGATCAAAGGCGCTCGGCAGTTGTCGCTTCATGCGGAAAAAAGGCTCAAAAATCTGCCGGATCGGTTGACCAAAACCTTCGGCAGTATCCTGCATGCGCGGGGTTTGCCAGGGATAACCACAGTCCCAGGGTGGCACCCGGCGCAGGCGTCCGTGGTAGAGCTTGCGCACCAACAAAAACGCCAGGCCAAAACTGGCCAGCACGCCCAGCAGAAAGATCGCAGGCGCGTAGCTGGCGCGCTCGACGCTCACCGGCACCAGCAGCCAGCCGCTGTCGGCCACAGTGTGCGCCAGCCCCGCTCCCACCAGCAATCGGGTGGTCGGGTCGATCAAGGCAATGACTTGGTTGGGGAACAAGCCCAGCAACACGCACCCCAGTACCAGCCATACCATGCCCAGACGTTCCCAGCGACCAGCATCGTGCGCATGCGACAGGCTTTCCTCGCGCGGCTGACCCAGAAAAATTACGCCAAAATACTTGACCATGGTGTAGCCCGAGAGCGCGGCAACCAGTGCAATCAGGGCGGCCATCACCGGCACCAGCATGTCGAGGAAAGAACTGGGCAAACCGGTGGTGAACAGGAAGCTTTGCAATAACAGCCATTCGGCCACAAAACCCCCAAACGGAGGCAATCCAGCACAGGCCAGTACCCCAAGCAAAGTCGGCCAGGCCACCCAGGGCATGTAGCGCATCAGGCCTCCGAGTTTGCCCAGGCTGCGCTCGCCGGTGGCATGCATCACGGCCCCGGTGCTGCAAAACAACAGGCTCTTGAAAAAGGCATGGGCCAGCATCTGGTACATCGAAGCAGTCAATGCCAGCGCCGACAAGGCCTTCATGTCATAGGCCAGAAACAACAGCGACAAGCCCAGACCCGCACACATCAGACCGATGTTTTCAATGCTTGAATAGGCCAGCAAACGTTTCATTTCCACCTGCACGGTGGAGAACACCACGCCAAACACGGCGGTGATTAAACCAACACCCATCAGCAACACGCCCCACCACCAGATCTGCTCCTGCAGCAAGTCGAAAGCAATGCGCAGCAGGCCGTAAAGCGCAATCTTGAGCATCACGCCGCTCATCAGCGCGGAAAAAGGTGACGGCGCCGCCGGGTGTGCTTCGGGCAGCCAGACGTGCAGCGGCAACAAGCCGGCCTTGGCACCAAAGCCAAACACCGCCAGCACAAATGCCAGAGAACCCCAGAAGGGTGTCAGGTGCTGCGCACGCATGTTGGCAAAAGTGTAGTCGCCGGTATTGGCCTGCAACAAACCAAAGCACAGCAGAATGCCGAGCGCACCGACATGCGCCACCAGCATATAGAGGTAGCCAGCGCTGCGAATCTCGGCAATGCGATGGTTGGCCAGCACCAGAAAGAAAGATGAAAACGCCATGGTTTCCCACGCCACCATGAAGACATATGCATCATCGGCCAGCACCACCATGGCAATGCTGGCCAGAAACACGTGGTACTCCAGACAGATCAGGCCAGGTGGTGTGCCCTCGCCCTTGCGAAAATAACCTGCGGCAAAAGCGGATACACCAGCCGAGACACCGCCAATCAGGATCAAAAAGAAGGCTGACAAGCTGTCTAGGCGCAAATGGAAGGGGAGTTGCGGCAGGCCGAGCGGCAGCATCGCAGTTTCCGGGTCACTGAACAGCGCACTCAGAGCCACCGCCAGCAACAGCACCGAAAAAACCGCACCCAGCGGAAACAGCACGATGGCCACCAGCCTGAAGCGTCGCAGCGCCATGACCCCAAGCACGCCGATCAGCAACCAAGCCACCACCACAAGCAATACCCAGTCCAGATGGATCCAGCTTGCAGGATGGAAAAAAGAAGTCATGAGCCGAGTCAGGTGTCACTGTGAATTTGAGTTTGGATATTACACCCGACTTAAATTGATCAAAAAATGGCGTCAGCGCGCACCTAGGACTTACGCAAAATTGTCCCGGCTAGGCGCTCCGACGCAGGCGGTACAGACGTACGGCAAGGATGAACAACGACGCTGGGGCGGTTTTGCGTCAGTCACAACACCGTTAGAATGCCAGCAAGAGGTTACTGACATGCACATTTTTTACCGCCCCCTTTATAAATCCGATGCCACCGAGTTCATCGATCAGCTCGTTGCCAAAGACCCAGGCATCGAAGTGCGACAGCGCGAGGGCCGCGAACTGCTCTGGGACAAGCCGGTCGACCGCGAAGCCTGGCAAGAGTTCCGCGCAGCGCAGGTAGCGCAAAAACCCTACGTCTATCTGAACGAAGGCAAGAAATAATTTTTGCCAACAGCCCTTTCAACAAGGGCAGGTCGCCAGATCTCAAATAGCATCCGGATGCGCCATGGTTGACTCAGCCACGTTCAACGCTGGCGACTGCCAGAGCCTGGCCGACATGCCAACGGTCGTTGACCAGGTTGCCGTGGCACGGCTCTATGGCGAGCCGCTCTTTGCCATGCCGCAGGATTTGTACATCCCGCCGGATGCGCTGGAGGTTTTTCTGGAAGCCTTTGAAGGCCCGCTGGATTTGCTGCTCTACCTGATTCGCAAACAGGACTTCAATATTCTGGACATTCCGATGGCAGGTCTGACACAGCAGTACCTGGCTTATGTCGACGAAATCCGCCATCGCAATCTGGAACTTGCCGCCGAATACCTGTTGATGGCGGCCATGCTCATCGAGATCAAGTCGCGCATGCTGCTGCCGCCCAGACAGGTGGCCAATGGCCAGGAGGCCGAAGACCCGCGCGCCGAGCTGGTGCGCCGCTTGCTGGAATACGAGCAGATGAAACTGGCCGCAGTACAACTCAATACACTGCCCCAGCTCGGGCGCGATTTTCTGCGCGCCCAGGTTTACATCGAACAATCACTGGTACCCCGTTTCCCAGAGGTTTCCCTGAGCGACCTGCAGGAAGCCTGGCAAAGCATCCTGAAGCGCGCCACGCTGGTGCAGCACCACCGAATCACGCGCGAGGAACTCTCGGTGCGAGAGCACATGAGTATGGTGCTGAAAAAATTGCAGGGCCAGCGATTTGTCGAGTTTGAAACCCTGTTCGACCCGACAAAAGGCGTAGCGGTGCTGGTGGTCACCTTCATCGCACTGCTCGAACTGGCCAAGGAAACCCTGATCGATATCACCCAGGCCGAAGCCTTTGCACCTATCTATGTGCGGCTGGCCTACACACCCTCTTAACCCCTGACGGGACTATTCATGCCTATTCGCCAATCCATTTCCACCCCCGCCACGCTCCACTTTGATGTCCTGATTGTGGGCAGCGGCCTGGCCGGATTAAGTTCGGCCCTGTTGCTGGCACCGACCAAACGCGTGGCCGTGATCACCAAACGCGCGGCTTCCGAGGGCTCCACCGGCTGGGCCCAGGGCGGCATCGCTGCGGTGTGGAGCAAGGACGACAGCTTCGACGCCCACATTGCAGACACGCTGGTGGCTGGTGCCGGCTTGTGTGACCTGGCAGCAACCCGCCGCGTGGTGGAAAACGCACCCCAGGCCATCGCCTGGCTGCAAACCCTGGGTGTGCCATTCTCCGAAGAAGATGGCCAACTGCACCTGACCCGCGAAGGCGGCCACAGCGCCCGACGCATTGTGCATGTGACCGATGCCACCGGAGCCGCCGTCCAGCGCACCCTGATCGAGCAGGTGCAGAAAACCCCCAACATCACGCTGTTTGAGCAACACACGCTGGTGGACCTGATCACCACAGAAAAACTGGGCCTGCCCGGCAAGCGTTGCCTGGGGCTCTATGCGCTGGACGATGCGACCGACCAGGTGCTCACCTTTGAGGCGCCTCAAACAATACTGGCCAGTGGCGGCGCCGGCAAGGTCTACCTCTACACCACCAACCCTGACACAGCCACCGGCGACGGCATTGCCGCCGCCTGGCGCGCCGGTTGCCGGGTGCAAAACATGGAGTTCATCCAGTTTCACCCGACCTGCCTGTACCATCCACACGCCAAGTCCTTCCTGATCAGCGAAGCGGTGCGCGGCGAAGGGGGCCGCCTGTTGCTGCCCGATGGCACCCGTTTCATGCCCGCGCACGATGCGCGACTGGAGCTGGCACCGCGTGACGTGGTGGCGCGCGCCATCGACTTCGAGATGAAAAAGGGCGGCTTTGATTGTGTCTACCTCGACATCTCGCACCAGCCTTTGAGCTTCCTGCAGGAGCATTTCCCCAACATTTACGCACGTTGTCTTGAGCTCGGCATCGACATCTCCAAACAACCCATCCCGGTGGTGCCGGCAGCCCACTACACCTGTGGCGGCGTACTCGCCGACCTGGAGGGCCGCACCGACATTGATGGCCTGTACGCCATTGGCGAAACCGCCTGCAGCGGCCTGCACGGGGCCAACCGGCTGGCCAGCAACTCATTGGTCGAGTGCATGGTGTTTGCCCAGGCGGCCGCCCGGGACATCGAGCACAGCACGCGCAACGCCACCCCCCAACTGCCGGCCTGGGATGACAGCCAGGTCAGCGATGCCGACGAGACGGTGGTGATTTCACATAACTGGGACGAACTGCGGCGCTTCATGTGGGACTACGTGGGCATTGTGCGTACCAACAAACGCCTCGACCGGGCTGCCCACCGCGTGGCCTTGCTGCAAGATGAAATCCACGAGTTTTACGCCGCTTTCCACGTCACCCGTGACCTGCTGGAACTACGCAACCTGGTACAGGTGGCTGATTTGATCGTGCGCAGCGCCCAGGCCCGCCACGAAAGCCGTGGCCTGCATTTCAGCCGCGACTATCCCCAGATGCTGGCGCAGGCCCTGCCCACCACCCTGAGTCCCAAACCTTGATATTCAAAAGCCCGGGTCTGCGTTAGACTCGCGCCACATTTTTTTGGGGGATCACCCGATGAACCAGCCTGCCACGCAAAGCGCTTCGCCCTACGGCACCCTGCCTCCTGCCAGCAACCCAGCCCTGCGCAAACCGGTGAGCTTGCCGCGCTTGCTGGAAATGCACGCCCGCGGTGAAAAAATCGCCATGCTCACGGCCTACGATGCCACCTTTGCCGCGATCGCCGATGCCGCCGGTGTCGACTGCATTCTGGTCGGTGATTCGCTGGGCATGGTGTGCCAGGGTTTGAGCAGCACGGTGGGGGTGACGCTGGAAACCATGCGCTACCACGTCGAAAGCGTGACACGCGGCGTGCGCCGGGTGCAGGGCACAGCCTGGATCATTGGCGACCTGCCCTATGGCACTTACCTGGAGTCCAGGGAACAAGCACTGCGCAGTGCCGCTGTGCTGATGCAGGCCGGCGCCCACATGGTCAAGCTGGAGGGCGGCGGCTGGACCACCGACATCGTGCATTTTCTGGTCGAACGCGGTATTCCGGTCTGTGCCCATCTGGGTCTGACACCACAAACCGTACACGCCCTGGGCGGCTACCGGGTACAGGGCAAAACGGTTGAATCTGCCGCCATCCTGAAGCGCCACGCGCATGCATTGCAGGATGCCGGCGCCTCCCTGCTGGTACTTGAAATGGTACCGGCTGCATTGTCGGCCGAACTCACCGCGGAATTGTCGCATTGCCCGACCATTGGCATTGGTGCCGGCAACGGCACGGCGGGACAGGTGCTGGTGCTGCACGACATGCTGGGGCTGAATCTGGGCAAGATGCCCAAATTTGTACGCAATTTCATGACCGACCTGCCAGGCGTGCAAGGCCAGCACGGCATCAAGGAAGCCATGCAGGCTTATGTTGCTGCCGTCAAGAATGGCAGTTTCCCCGACAACGCACAGCACGCCTGGTAGATTTTGTATGCATATCCTCCACACCATCTCCGAACTGCGCGCGCACCTGGCCAGCTTCAAACATCCCGCTTTTGTGCCCACCATGGGCAACCTGCACGATGGCCATCTGGCGCTGGTGCGCCAGGCAAAACCACTGGGTGACGTGGTGGTGGTCAGTATTTTTGTCAACCGCCTGCAGTTCCTGCCGCACGAGGACTTTGACACCTACCCGCGCACCTGGGAAGCCGATTGCGAGGCGCTGGAAGCGGCCGGCTGTGATATGGTGTTTGCGCCCAGCGAAAAAGAGCTTTACCCGGAACCCCAGGGCTTCACCATCCAGCCGCCTTCAGAGATCGCCAACATCCTCGAAGGCCATTTCAGGCCGGGGTTTTTCGTCGGTGTTTGCACCGTGGTGATGAAACTATTTGCCTGCGTCGGACCACGGGTCGCGCTGTTCGGCAAAAAGGATTACCAGCAACTCATGGTGATCCAGCGCATGGTACGTCAGTTTGCCTTGCCCATCGAGGTCATTGGCGGCACCACCCTGCGCGCAGCCGACGGCCTGGCGCTGTCCTCACGCAACAATTACCTCAAACCAGCGGACCGGCTGGAAGCCGTGCAACTGTCAATCGCCCTCACAGCTATGGCGCAAGCCCTGCGTGGCGGCAACACGGACATCACCAGCCTGGAGCAGGAAGCCATGGCCGGTTTGGGTGCACGCGGCTGGCAGCCTGACTACCTGGCGGTGCGCCGGAGTGTTGATTTGCAGGTGCCTGTGGAAGCTGAAATTGCCAGATTGGCAAACAGCAATGGCCTGGTGGTGCTGGGCGCAGCGCGCATCGGCAGCACCCGCCTGATTGACAATCTGGACGTCTGAAGAGCCATCACAAGGCAGCTAACGGCAGCCTGATCCCTGTCAAAAACATGGTGTGACAATCCGTGAATGAACAGCGCGAACATTGACAACATTCAACTGTGGGGTCAAACCCTGCGACTTCTGGTGGAGATCAGCGGTACTGCTGCGTTCGCCTTGTCGGGGGTTTTGAAAGCAGCACATAAGCGCCTGGACGCCGTGGGCGTGTGCGTGGTGGGCTTTCTGGCCGCATTTGGCGGCGGCACATTGCGCGACTTGTTGCTCGATGTTCGGCCGTTTTTCTGGGTACGGCACACGGAAATGCTATGGGGGGTGCTGGCCTTGTGTGCCCTCGCCATGCTGTTCATGCGGCGCCACCATTTTGAACTCACGCGCAAAGCCATCGAGTGGCCCGACGCACTGGGGCTGGGGCTATTTACCGCCACCGGCGTGCACCAAGCTTTGCTGAGTGGCATGCCGGCCCTGGTGGCGGTGTTGATGGGCCTGATCACCGGGGTCTTCGGCGGTGTGTTGCGTGACATTGTCTGCAACGAAATTCCGACAGCGTTCAGCGACCACCGCCCCTATGCGGTCTGCGCTTTTGCCGGCGGCTGGGTCTACGTGGGCCTGTGGCTACTGGGCGCGCCGGGTTGGTTGGCCTTGGTGGCCTGCGTCACGATCACAGCCGGCCTGCGGGGTTTGGCCGTGTGGCGTAACTGGCAATTACCGGCCTGGCAAGTTGATTGAGCAAAAAGCCCGTGCCGATTCAGAATCAATCAAGCTTGATTTTTTTGATTCTCGGTCTGCAGCACCGGACGGTTCACACCAAAGCTGACACGCACTTGCAGGCCCTGACCCTCAGGCGGATCCTCCAGCTGCAAGGTGGCGCCGTGACTCTGGATCACCTCAAATACGATGGTCAGACCCAAACCAGACCCCTCGATCGCCGGGTTTGACCGCACAAAAGGCATGAGCACCCGCTCGCGCAGTGCGGGTGCAATGCCCCGGCCGTGATCGCGCAGCAGCAGGATGACAGCATCGCCCTGCTGATGAATGCTCAACTCCACTGACGTATTTGGCGGTGAAAATTTCAGTGCATTGCCAAGCAGGTTATCAAGCAGCAGGCGCAGATCGTCTGGATCGCCCTGCACCACGGTCGAACCGCTCGCTTCAAAGGCGAACTCGATTCCGCGCTGGCTACCCAGCACGGACAGATCCATCATGGACTCCTGAGCCAGACCGACCAGATCGACTGATGTCCAGGGTCGCGAATTGGTTCTCGCCTCCAGGCGCGCCAGGGTCAGCATTTGCTGCAATAAACGCTGCGCCCTGTGAACCCCTATTGTCAGTCGCCGGACAGCCCCCTTGACCTGCACCGGATCTTCTCCGTGGGCCAGATTGTCGACTTCCAGACGCAAGGCGGTGATGGGGGTACGCAATTCGTGCGCCGCATTGGCAATGAAACGTTTGTGGGCTTGTATGCTGGCATCGAGTTGCAGCAACAAGCGGTTGAACGTGCGAACCACCCTGTCGAGTTCGACCGGCGCATGCACCAAACTGACGGGTTGAAGCGATGCAACATCACGCTGGCTGAGTTCCTCGTCCAGCTCACGAATGGGTTCAAGCCCCTTCCTGATGGTTGCCCCCACCATGATGGCAACAAAGAGCATGGCCAGCAGCGTTGGCAACAGCACCTGGAGCTCGGCATCACGACTGAGCGCCCTGCGCAGTTCCCGGGAGTGCATGACCTGGATGGTACGTTCAGTGCCTTTCAGTGTGAACACCCTGAGGATCACCGCATCCGCTTGCGGACCACTCGGCAAAACAGAAAATCCAGGGCGGGTATCGGCGCCCAGGCCGATTTGTGTGCTGGATCGGTAAAGTCGGTTGCCGGCGCGATCCCATATCTGCATGTCGAGGTGCAGGGCCGGGTCGTCATCCCAGGCTTGCAGGTCCTGCAAATCGCTCAGGAGCATGGCGCGCGCCACCTGCTCCAACTGGTAGTCCAGCATTTCGCGTTGCTGCCGATTGACTTCGGTACGCACCGCAATACCCAGCACGACGCTGACCAGTAACACCCCCACCAGCAGGCGGCGCTTGAGACGGGCTTCCAGCGAGTACACGGCTAACTGTCCTTCGCCACGAAATAGCCGACACCCCGAATGTTGAGAATGCATGTCGCGCCCAGTTTGCGCCGCAGGTTGTAAATATTCACCTCCAGGGCATTGCTGGACACTTCTTCGCCCCATCCCAGCAAGCGCTCCTCGAGATTTGCCCGCGACATGGGTATGCCAGGACGACGCATCAGGAGCTCAAGCAAGGCCAATTCCCGCGCTGACAAGTTAACCGCAACGCCATCCTTGGTCACCATTTTGGTATCGGGGTGCAAGGCGATGGCGCCACTGCGCAACACCGGATCGGACTGACCAGAGCGGCTCCGAACAGTGGAGCGCAGTCGTGCCGCCAGTTCTTCAATTTCGAAGGGCTTGAGAATGTAGTCATCCGCTCCCGCGTCCAGACCCGCCACGCGATCAGCCAGCGCATCACGCGCCGTCACCACCAGAATCGGCTGCTTGTAACCGTCTGCACGCAAATCCCTCAGTACCTGCATGCCATCGCGCCCTGGCAGGCCAAGGTCAAGCACCATGGCATCAAAGGGCTCGCTGCGGGCGCACTGCAAGCCAAGTTTGCCATCACGCACCCAGTCGACAGTAATGCCCATCCGGGCCAGACCAACACGGACCGCTTCGCCGATCAGGGGATCGTCTTCAACCAGCAACACACGCATTGTCAATACCTGTTTTTAAAACGGCATTCAGCTTATCACGACCCAGGAACGACAAGGGCCGCGCAAATTGCGCGGCCCTTGTCGTTCGTCCGGAACTGACCCCGACGGGTTCAGTGCTTAGGAAGCAGAAGAGGCTTTCTTGGCAGCCTTTTTCGCGGCATGTTTTTTCACTTCTTTCTTGGCAGGTGCGGTCACGGCATCGGTCGTAGCTGCGGGAGCAGCCTTGGCAGCTGGCGTTGCAGGCGTTGCTGGCGTGGCCTTGGTAGCTGGCTCGGCTTTAACGGCAGGGGTTGCTGGAGCTGCTGCAGAAGCTGCAGGAGCAGCAGCAAATGTCAGGCCAGTGGCGAACAGGCCGGCAGCGAGGCAGAGAGCGGTAATGCTTGATTTCATGATGAATCCTTTCAATGACGATGGTTAATTCGTGGGTTGTTGTGTTGGCTCGAAACCAACTGCGAGTGACTGTACCGGGTCAAACTTAGCCCGCGCTTAGGGATAACTTAGGAAAGACTTAGGACTTGTTCAGCCCCGCAGATGCCAGGACTGGCTTGACGCGACAATCTGGCTTGTTTTTAACCTTGACACCGACAACCTCCATGTTCAACCCATCCAAAGCCGATGTCCGCCGATTTTTTTGCGCTGTATATGCCAAAGCCCAGTCGGGCCAGACCATGGAAGCCATTGAAACTATCGCCAGTCTGTGGATTGACGAACACCCCGAGTACCACGGTGAACTCGCCAATGTGGAGGCGGCACTGGCCGCACTGGATCAGGAAGAAAAAGGCCAAACCAGTTGCTTTCTGCATTTGTCGATGCACTTGTCAATCACCGAACAATGCAGCATTGACCAGCCACGCGGCATCCGCCAAGCGGTTGAATTGCTCACGCACCGGCGTGACTCGCTGCACGATGCGCATCACGTCGCCATGGAATGTCTGGGACAAATGCTTTGGGACAGCCAGCGCAACGGCCAATCGCCCGACGGCAATGCTTATGTGGCGTGCGTGCAGCGCCACGCCACCCGCGATTGAAGTTTGCCGTTAAGCTGGTTATTTGATACGGTTGCACTGCACCACCTGCATTTCGCCAGGCGAGGTGACGCCTGCGCCCTGGCCGGGGATTTTGCCAACCTTGTGTACCTCTGGAAACCCGATGTGGTAGCCTTGTATGCCATGGCAGCTTGTACAAAGTGCATTTCTTAAATTGCTAAATGTCAATGAAAAATACCCTGAAATTCCAAGGTACCCACAACTATGTCGCCACGGACGACCTGATGCTGTCGGTGAACGCAGCCATCACCTTGCAACGCCCGTTGCTCGTCAAAGGCGAACCCGGCACCGGCAAAACCATGCTGGCCGAAGAGGTGGCCACCGCACTGAATGTGCCCTTGCTGCAATGGCACATCAAATCCACCACCAAGGCGCAGCAGGGTTTGTACGAATACGATGCGGTCAGCCGTTTGCGCGACTCGCAACTGGCCGATGTGGACGGCGGCGAACGCGTCAAAAACATCCACAACTACATCGTCAAAGGCGTGCTGTGGCAAGCCTTTACCGCCGAGCAACCGGTCGCCCTGCTGATTGACGAGATCGACAAGGCCGACATTGAATTCCCCAACGACCTGTTGCGCGAAATCGACCGCATGGAGTTTTACTGCTACGAAACCCGCGAACTCGTCCGGGCCAAGCATCGCCCGCTGGTCTTCATCACGTCCAACAACGAAAAGGAACTGCCCGACGCTTTTTTGCGGCGCTGCTTTTTCCACTACATCAGGTTCCCCGACGCGGCGACCATGAAGCAGATTGTGGACGTGCACTTCCCCGGCCTCAAGGCCGAGTTGCTGAGTGCCGCCATGAAAACCTTTTTTGACGTGCGCAACTTGCCGGGCCTGAAAAAGAAACCGTCCACCAGCGAGTTGCTCGACTGGCTCAAGCTGCTGCTGGCGCAGGACATTCCGCTGTCGGCCCTGCAAACCCAGGACGACAAGGTGGCGGTGCCACCGCTGGTCGGCGCGTTGCTGAAAAACGAACAGGACGTGACCCTGTTTGAAAAACTGGTGTTCATGCAGAGCCGCAATCGGTAAGTGGTGTTGCCCATGGTAAAGCCCTCGGAGCCTGCGAGTGGACACACAGTCCAAGAACATGGGGTGCGTCACCCGCGCGGCAGGCCCACTGGGCAGCTTCCTCATACTGGGGTACCAGAAATCGTCAGCCGCCCAGTGGGTCTGTCCCGCTCACCGCTCTGACCCATCAATACCAAGGCACCTCTGCTTGAAAAATGACAGATGGAGAAAACCATGGCTTTTGTCGAACCGGTCACCCTGACACAAAACGGCATCACGCTGAGCCCTCTGAGCCTGGTGCACGAAGACGGCCTGCGCCAGGCTGCAGCGGATGGCGAGCTCTGGAACATTCGGGTCACCTCGGTGCCCGAGCCAGAAAATACCCGCCAATACATCGAAGATGCGCTGGCCATGCGCGAGGCCGGCAACCGTTTTGCGTTTGCTGTCACAGAGACCGGCACCGGCAAAGTACTGGGTTGCACCAGCTACCACGACATCATTCCCGCTGTCAAACGTGTCGAAATCGGCTACACCTGGTATGCCAAAAGCGTACAGCGCACGCACGTCAACAGCACCTGCAAGATGCTGTTGCTGACGCACGCGTTTGATACGCTGGGCTGCCACGTGGTGGGCTGGCGCACCGACAACTTCAACTTTGCCAGCCAAGCCGCCATCGAACGACTCGGTGCCAAAAAAGATGGCATCATCCGTGGCCACGCCCTGCGCCGCGACGGCACCATCCGCGACACCGTGATGTACAGCCTGCGGGCTGGCGAATGGCCCGAGGTCCGGGCACAGTTGCAGTACCTGCTGGATAAACCACGCCCCTGACGTCCCATGCTGATCGACTTCTTTTACACCCTGCGCGCAGCCAAACTACCGGTTTCGGTCAAGGAATTCCTGACCCTGCTCGAAGCGCTGAAACTCGGTGTGGTCGGGCCCAAGACGGCCCGGTCCAACGACGACAGCAACAACCCCATCGGCTACAAGATTGACGATTTTTATTTTCTTTCCCGTGCCACCCTGGTCAAGGACGAAAAGCATTACGACAAGTTCGACAAGGCTTTTTCTGCCTACTTCAAGGGCATCGAGTTGGTGACCGATTTCACCCAGGACGTTCCGCTGGACTGGCTGCGCCAGACCCTGGAAAAGCACCTGAGCCCCGAAGAAAAAGCCGCGATCGAAAAGATGGGCTGGGACGAGCTCATGGAGACGCTCAAAAAACGGCTGGAAGAGCAGAAAGAACGCCACGAAGGCGGCAGCAAATGGATTGGCACCGGCGGCACCAGCCCCTTTGGCCACGGTGGCTACAACCCGCAAGGCATCCGCATTGGCGGTGCCGGTAAAAACAAAAACGCGGTGAAGGTGTGGGAGCAGCGCGCCTACAAGGATTACGACGACAGCCAGGAGCTGGGCACGCGCAACATCAAGGTGGCGCTGCGCCGCCTGCGCAAGTTTGCCCGCGAAGGCCATGTGGAAGAGCTGGACCTGCCTGACACCATCCGCGCCACGGCCGCCAATGCCGGCTACCTTGACATCAAAATGGTGCCGGAGCGCCACAACAACGTCAAGGTGTTGCTGCTGATGGATGTGGGCGGCACCATGGACGAGCACATTGCGCGGGTCGAAGAGCTGTTTTCAGCCGCCAAAACCGAGTTCAAGCACCTGGAGTTTTATTACTTCCACAACTGCGTCTATGACTTCATGTGGAAAAACAACCGGCGCCGCTATGCCGAAAAATTTGCCACCTGGGACATCATCCGCAAATACAACAAGGACTACAAGCTGATCTTCATCGGCGACGCCACCATGAGCCCGTATGAAATTTTGCAGCCCGGTGGCAGCGTCGAATACAACAACGAAGAGGCCGGTGTCGAGTGGCTGGGACGCCTGACCAGCGCCTTCCCCCGCTTTGCCTGGATCAACCCTGAACCGCAGGGCGTGTGGCAATACCGCCAGAGCATCAGCATCGTGCAGCAACTCATGAGCCAGCGCATGTTCCCGCTCACCCTCAAGGGGCTGGAAGACAGCATGCGACTGCTGAGCAAATGAAGCGCTGTTGTCTGACCGTCGCCCTGATGCTGTTGTTACCTTGGGTCGTGGCCGCAGAACCGGCGCTGACGGAACCCAGCGACATGCGGGTCAGGCCGGCCTTTGTGCTCAATATTGAGGCACCAGATGACATCAAGGATCTGCTCACGCGCCACCTGGAACTGCAGCGCTACCGCGAGCTGACCGACCTGAGCGATGACGAACTGGCGCGCCTGATGCGCCAGGCACAGGGGGACGCACGCCGGCTGCTCGGCACGCTGGGCTATTTTTCGCCGGTCATCGCCATGGCGGTCGAAACGGCTGTTGCCGGTACGCGGGTGGTCAACATCACGGTTACACCCGGTGCAGCCACGCGCATCGAACAAGTCACGATTCAATTTACCGGTGCCATTGCCAGCGACGCGCTGGCCACCGCCCAGCGCGAGCAGATCCAGGACAGTTGGTCACTGCGCGCAGGCAGCCGCTTCACCCAGAATGCCTGGGATGCGGCCAAGCAACAAGCCCTGCGCCAACTCACCACGCTGCGTTTCCCGGCCGGGCGCATCGGCGCCTCGCTGGCCGAGATTGACCCCGAAACCCGACAGGCGCACTTGCAGCTCACGCTGGACTCCGGTCCTGCCTATCGCATGGGGGAACTGAGCATTGAGGGTTTGCAGCGTTATGACATGGCGCTGGTGCAACGCCTTGCCCGTCTCAGCCTGGGGGACGATTACAGCCAGGCCGAGCTGGTGGCGGCCCAGCAACGCCTGTCCGACAGCGGCTACTTTGACTCGGCCTTTGTTTCTCTGGACACCAGTGCCAACCCGGATGCGGCCCCGGTGCAGGTGAAACTGCGCGAAGCCCGGCTGCAAAAACTGGTGCTCGGTATCGGTGCCAGCACCGACAGCGGGCCACGGCTGTCGGCAGAGCACACCCACCACAAAGTACCCGGCATCGGCTGGCGTGCGCAAAGCAAGCTGCAACTGGACCGTGAAACCCGCGCCATCGGCAGCGAGTTGAGCGCCCCACCCGACCCATCCAATTGGCGCTGGGCGGTCTCTGGTTTGCTGCAAAACCAGCAATTGGGCACACTGGATGTCACCAGCCAGCGTTTGCGTGGCGGGCGCAAGCAAAATAATGAACGCATCGATCGCAACCTGTATGTCCAGTACGACCGCGCCGAAACAGTGGACACCGACACCACACAACCCGTCATCGCCCAGTCCCTGAGCGCCAACTACGCCTTTACCGTGCGCAACTACGACAGCCTGCCTTTCCCATCAAGCGGCTGGGGTTGGGGCGCCGAGGTGGGCGGGGGCACCACTCTGGGCAGCGAGCGCCAGGCCTACACCCGCTTGCTGACCCGCTGGCAGGGGTTTTGGGGACTGGGCCAGGAAGGCAGCACCCGCGCCAGCGCTGGCCGCCTGGCAATGCGCGCCATGGCGGGCGCCGTGATCGCCAAAGACGGCATCAACCTGCCCAGTACCCAGTTGTTTTTGGCGGGTGGTGACAACAGCGTGCGCGGCTATGGCTTCAATGACATCGGTGTGACGTTGGCCGACGGCAGCATCACCGCAGGGCGTTACCTGGCTACGGGCAGCTTGGAGTGGCAGCGCCCGATCCGGCTCGATGGCAAGCCGAGCGACTGGGAAAGCACAGTGTTTGTGGACGCCGGGGCCGTGGCCAACAAGCCAGCCGAGCTCACAGCCAAGGTCGGCGTGGGTGTCGGCGCACGCTGGAAAAGCCCGGTCGGACCGCTGCAGATTGACCTGGCTTACGGTGTCGATGTTCAGCGTTTGCGTTTGCACATGAACCTGGGCTTTACCTTCTGATGAACGCCCTGCGCCTGGGTCTGAAACTACTGGCCGCGTCACTGCTGACCATGCTGGCGCTGACGGCGGCACTGTGGCTATGGAGCGGCGCCAGCGACTCGCTCGCGACCCTGCTGACGCGCTTGCAGCGTTTCTTGCCGGCCGGACAAACGCTGGAGGCCAAGGGTGTGCAGGGTTCGCTGCGCGCGGGCGGTCACATCGACTGGCTGCGCTGGCGAAGCGGCGCGCTCAGTGTGGAAATGCAGGACATTGGCATCGCCTGGACACTGGCCCCCCTGCTCAACAAACAACTGCGCCTGAGCGAGCTTAGCATCGCGGCCCTGACCGTTGACGACCAGCGCCCCAGTGCCAACGCCGGCCCCCCCACGCCACCCACCGATTTGCGTCTGCCAATCAACGTGGATGTGCCGTTCAAAGTCGCCAGCCTCAACTGGACCGGCAGCACCACGCTGCAGATCACCGGGGTCAGCGGTCACTACCGGTTTGACGGTCAAAACCACACCCTGGAACAGGGGCGCAGCCTGGTTTCGGCCGGAAATTACCAACTCAGCGGCCAATTGCAGGCGACCGCTCCGATGGCACTGACGCTGCAAGTCCAGGGGTTGGTGCAAACCACCCTGCCATCCAGCCCGCAGCCCTTGCTGGTCGCGGCGACGGCCCAGATCACGGGCGAGCTGGACGGGCCGGATGCGGCGCTGGCCTTGCAGGCCAGCTTGAACCCGGAGGCAGCCGCTGGTCCGACTGCGCGGCCCGCCTCCTCAGAAGCCATGCACGCCGAGGTGTCTGCACAAATCAGTCCCTGGCAGGCCCAGCCCCTGACCCAAGCCCAGGCCCGCTGGCAAGCGCTGGATCTGGCGGCACTGTGGCCTCAGGCGCCGCAAACCCAGCTCAGCGGCGAGGCCAGCGTGACACCGCACGCCGCGGCCTGGCAGGGCCTGATCAAACTAGCCAACGCCCGACCCGGCCCATGGAACCAGCAACGCCTGCCGTTTGACAGCTTGCAGGCCAGTTTGACCTATGACCATGGTCAATGGGCACTGCAATCCGTCCATGCCGAGGGCGCTGGCGGCAGCATCACAGGTGCAGGCCAATTCAAGGCCGGCCAGTGGCAAGGCAAGACCAGCCTGAACAAGCTCAATCCCGGTGCCATCGACTCGCGGCTGGCCAATGCGACCATAAGCGGCGAGCTGCAGGCCGAGCAAACCTCCAAGGGCATTGCCTTCAAAGCGCAGTTGGCAGCAGCCCCCAGCAAGGGCAAATCAGGCAAAGCCAGCCAGCTCGCGACCCGTCTGCACGCCCTGCAGTTGCAACACCTGCAAGCGCAAGGCGTGTGGGCAGCCCCCCATTTGACCCTGAGCGCGCTCACCATTGATGCGCAGGACGCGCACCTTGAGGGCAGTCTCGCCTACCACCAGGACACACGGGCGACGCAAGGCAAATTGGCCTTGAACCTGCCCGGCCTGAGGGCCGACCTGGACGGCCGCCTGGCCAGCCAGGAAGGCCAAGGCACACTGGCGATCAACATGACGGATGCCAGCCTGGCCAGCCAATGGCTCAAGCGCTGGCCGGCGGTGGCCAGCGCCTTGCCGGACACCCGCCTGGGTGGGGCGGCCCGTCTCGATGCCCGCTGGCAAGGTGGTTGGCAACAGCAGGGGCGAACCCTGTTCATGGATGCCAGACTGCGTGCGCCACAACTGGTCTGGCGCAGCAATCCAGCCAGCCAAGGGGCTACACCCGACGAGGGGCGGCTGCTTGGGCTTGAGGCTGACCTGTCTGGCACCCTGCCCGCCCTGACATTGCGCACCCAGGGCCGTGCCGACATCGGCGTTCGCCAGTTGGATTGGCAAGCGCAAGCCAGGGCCGGATGGCGCAAGGCTGGCCACTGGCAAGGCAGCCTGGATCAACTCAAACTCACGGCCAGGGACGGCAAGCAGCCAGGACTTTGGACATTGCAGGCGGACACCGGCAACAACCCGCCCGTGATGCTGGACTGGCTAACCAGCAGCCTGGAGCACACCCTGACCTTGTCGGCCGGTAGTGCCCGGCTGCAAGGTCCTCAGCCAGAAGAGGCCCGCCTGAGCTGGCAGCCCATGCGCTGGTCACAGCCGCTGGCCCAGGCCGCAAAACAATCCAGCTCCCAAGCACAGTGGTACAGCCAGGGCCGGATCAGCCACCTGCCGCTGGCCTGGCTCGAAGCCCTGAGCGACAAGACCATGGCCGACCTGGGTTTGAGCAGCGATCTGATTCTTGGCGGCAGCTGGGAGGCCAGGCAAACCGATGCCTTGCACCTGAGCGCCACGCTGGAGCGGATCTCGGGCGACCTGCGCCTGCGCGCCGATCAAAACCGCCAGGATGCCTTACCCGCCGGCATGCGCGAAGCCCGGCTGGAAATCAACCTCGACGCCGGCGCCCTGTCGAGCAGCCTGCGCTGGGACAGCGTGCGTGCCGGTAAGGCATTGATGGCCTTCAGTACCCAACTCCAGCCGCAGGGTAACGGCTGGCGCCTGGACCAGCAGGTACCGATTGGCGGCAGCCTGCAGATCCAGATGCCCCCCGTGGACGCCTGGTCGGTATTGGCACCACCCGGCTGGCGCCTGCGCGGCACCATGGATGCCAACATCACGCTCTCCGGCACCCTGGCCTTGCCCCAATGGGATGGCCGCTTGCAAGCGCGTGACCTGGCGGTGCGTTCGGTGGTGGACGGCATCGACTTCAGCCAGGGCAGACTCAGCGCCCGGCTGCATGGGCAACAAATGGACATTGAAGAATTCACCTTGCAGGGCGCTGCCACCTCAGCGGGGAGCGGTGGCGAACTGACGATGACCGGCTCGGTGTTCTGGCTGGCCAGCAAGACCGAAGCCGATTTTTTGTCGCACCTGTCGATGGCACTGGATGTACAAGCCAAAGCCTTGCGCCTGAGCAACCGGTCCGACCGGCGCCTGGTGGTCTCTGGCAAATTGGCGACCCAGTTGAGGGATTCCCGCTTGACACTGCGTGGCAATTTGGCCGCCGACCAGGCACTGATCATGCTGCCCGATGACAGCGCGCCACAACTCAGTGATGATGTGCTGGTGCGTGGCAAGACAGCCAAGGTACAAACACCTGTCGCACCGGACAAAACCGCCAGCCCGGACCCGCACCTTGTGACCGACTTGCTCATCGAACTTGATCTCGGCCCCGACTTTCAGATGCGGGGCCGCGGCCTGGACACCCGGCTCGCCGGCAAGCTGTCGCTGCACGCCATTGACAGGGAACGTCCCAACCTGACCGGTACGGTGCGCACGGTGCGCGGCACCTACCGGGCTTATGGCCAGCGTCTGGATATTGAGCACGGCATCGTCCGTTTTGTCGGCGCGGTCGATAACCCGATGCTGGACATTCTGGCGATTCGCCCCCAACTCAGCCAGCGGGTGGGGGTGCAGGTGAATGGCACGGCACTGTCTCCCATCGTGCGGCTGTACGCCGAACCTGACCTGCCGGAGGCCGAAAAACTGGCCTGGCTGGTGCTGGGCCGCTCTGCCAGCGGCCGTGGTGGTGAGGCCGCCTTGCTGCAGCAGGCGGCGCTGGCCTTGCTCGGTGGCAGCGGCCAGGGACCGAGTGCCAGCCTGACGCAGGCGCTGGGGCTGGATGACTTGAGCTTCAGTGGCAGCAATGGCCGCGACACCGCCTCGGGCGCCACGGTCACGATCGGAAAACGGCTCAGCAAGGATTTTTACGTGGCTTATGAAAACGGCCTGGCGGGTACCATGGGTGTTTTCACCATTTTTTATGATCTGTCCCGGCGCCTGACACTGCGCGCCCAGACCGGCGAGCAAAGCGCCGTCGATCTGATCTGGACCTTGCGTTACGACTGAGCCACCCAGCCCAGAATCGCACAGCCAGTTCTGGTGTATTCTTCCACTTGCGATGAGTTGCTACAGGAAATTATTGTCCACACTATTTAATGAAAGCATCACATGAGTATTGCATCTGAATTCAAAGAGTTTGCCTTGAAGGGCAATGTCGTCGATCTTGCGGTCGGTGTCATCATTGGTGCCGCATTCGGCAAAATTGTCGATTCAATCGTCAAAGATCTGATCATGCCGCTGGTTGGCAAAGCCGTGGGCGGCCTCGATTTTTCCAACTACTTTCTACTGCTTTCCGACCCGCCTGCTGCATTTAATGGGCCAATGACCTATGAGGCGCTGACGAAAGCTGGCGTGCCGCTATTCGCTTACGGGAACTTCATCTCTGTGGCTGTGAACTTCTTGATCCTGGCGTTCATCATTTTCATCATGATCCGCCAGATCAACCGCATGAAGAAAGCAGCGCCACCGGCGCCTGCTGCGCCACCACCGGCCACGCCGGAGGACATCGTGCTGTTGCGGCAGATTCGCGATGCGCTCTCAAAATAGTGCCATCGTTTGACAGTAGGTAACGCCGTTTTCTTCAGGGCCTGCAAAGTGAAAACTCTGCAGATGCGCTGAAGAAACGAGGGGGCCAACGAAAAAATTCACAAGGTCCCAGACCCCGATCACTTCAGAGTCTTCGCACCATCAATTTCCGGACAGGCAAAAGCCGAACAGCTTGGATTCAGCCGGTAAAATCAGGCATTCCCACCGTAGCACAATGGACAGTGCGCATGCCTCCTAAGCGTGAAATACAGGTTCGATTCCTGTCGGCGGGACCAGATTTGAAGCCGGATTGGTTTTTTACCATCCGGCTTTTTTATTTTCCCCTATGAAAACCTGCTTTTTGCGTTCAGTGACGTTCGCCATAGTTTGGCACGTTCCAGACAAACACGGGGGTACATTTGGGGGTATTTTTTAAACAATTGGGGGTATATGGCCAAGACGTGGGCCGTGACTCATTCGATTTGCCGGGTTTCCCCGGCTTAGCGCCTGATGCGCTCTCGCTGGCCAGGGCGCGAAGCTGGAGGAAACTTGCGCAAAAGTACCCCCAAATCGGGGGTACTTGCGGCACAAACTGGGGGTATTTTTGTCAGCATTCGCCAAGCTTCAGGGACGTTTTTCTTCGGGGTATAGACAAAAGAAGTGGGGGCACTGGGGGCAACTGTGGATAACTACCCTAACTGATTGTCAGTATTGACGAATTCTGCCCCCACCTTGACCGGGGGCACTTGGGCTGCAGTCAGTTTCAAGGGCTTTCGCTAACGCCCGGTCATTTGCGCCGCTTTGACCACCGGGATCGGCTGGCCATCAGGTTCATGGCACCTGCCATTTCGTGACGATCACAAATCAAGCGCAAAGATCCCAGGCGGTATGCGGTAACACCACGTATTGCCAATGCCAGGCAGGCGCGGTCTACAGTCGAATGCACGGCCTTTGTCGGGCATCAGGCAGCCATGATCGAGCAGCACACGGGCCACCATCTTATGGTCGAAGCCTTGGCAAACCTCGGCTTTGAATGTCTCGGACAGAATGAAATATTCAAAGCTCACACCCTCACCCAGCGTCGCCGGCATTCGGTCGCCAAACGCGGTGCCCAATTGCGAATTACCTTTGATGGGCTGACCATCATCGTTCAACATCCGCCGCACGCCCGCTCGGCTCAAAGTCTTGGGGGCCTGGTCATCGCTGCCCCGGTGCCACATGGCAAAGCGGCCCTCAGCGTTGAGCTCCAAGAATCGCCGCACTTGCCGCAACATGGTCACGATCTCGCCATTGCCGATGCCACCGCGGGCAGTCAGCCAGGCATTGAAGCAGCAACGAGCGGCACGTTCGCTCTCGCCCACTGACCAGCCGGTCAGTCCCGCCGCCGTTGCCATCTCGCCAGCGGCACCCACCAGTGCAAAGCGTGCACCCACCCGCTCAACCTGCCCGCTGCAATCCTTGGGGATCATCAATTGCGCCAGGGCGTCTGATGCGTTGTGAATGCCCGCCTTCAGGGTGTCGGAATGTTCAGTCAACCAATGCAGCCAGGCGCGGCCGGTGGCTCCGTACACCGTTTGGGTTTGCACGGTGATGTGCTTTGCAAAGGCTGCACCGCCTTCCTTGCCGTGCAGGTTTTCAAAGGCGCCCAGCCCGGCCCCGGCATCGGCGGGAATGTCGGCCATGCGCACTTCTTGCCCGGTGCGGGTGCGCTTCATGCCCTCGGCCATGTGATCTGACAAACCCACTTCGCCAGCAGACAGGAACAGCAGCCGCCATACCTGGCGGGCGCGTGGCGTGCCAGTGCGGGTGGCGCGGGCTTTGCCTTGTTCATTGGCCAGCATGTAGGCGCATTCGCCCGCCGTCTTGGGGTCGATCTGAGCCAGTTCGTCAAGAATCAGCAGCCCATCGCAGTGTTGCGCCGCCGTGGCTTCAAGTGCGTTGTCGGTGCTGCGCCAGCGCTGCAAATAGCTGGCACCACCGTAGACGCTGGCGGCCGCTTTCAGTGCCGTGGTTTTGCCGCTTGATGAATCACCCCGGTAATGAAACCCGCCACTCTCCATACCCGCCGGGCGCAGCAGTGGCCCGGCAAAAGCACACGCCACCGCAAAGGTCAGACGCGAATTGCCAACACACAAGGCGCCTACACGCACGCGCCATTGGTCGGGTGTGCCCTTGACGCGAAACGTGTTTTCCACCGGGTTGTCACTCTGAAAAACGATGCGCTCAGCATCATCGCCGATGGTTTCCTTTGGCAGCACAAAAGCGCGGCCATGCCAGCCGATGCGGTCGGTGCAGCTTGCAAAGCTTTCAGGCGTGCGAGTTTGAATGTAATGAGTCAACCGTGTGCGTGCGCGTTGCGTGGTAGCGATGCGCAGGCCCATGTTCAGCAGTGTGGCGCGGTACTCGCCGCCGTCAGCGCTGAGCATGCGAGCGGGCATAGCCCAGGTCTTGCGGTGCCCCAGCGGATCGGCAAAGGCCAGCAGGTAACCCCAGCCGCCGCCGTCCTGGTCGCGGGTCAACGCCTCAACATCCAAGCGGCTGCAAAGCCATTCAGGCGGTTTGCGTTTGCCGTCCTGGTCGGCACCGCAAAACCACACGCCGTTATCGTCAACCGTGAACGGGTCGAACATGCGTTCATAGTTGCTACCGTTGCAGCCATCATCCCCGCTGCCACCTGACGCATCACTGGGCACGCTGGCCTGGCGTGCAGTCGTACTGGCTCGCTTCGCTGGCATGACGCTGGTGAGCACCTGACCAGCCTGGTCTGCATTGATGGTGTCCATGACGCGTGTCCCGCAGTCCATGCGTCGATCATGACCGCTCGGCTGCTTGGATGCGCTCGGCAATCCATTGGTCGATCTTGGATGCTGGCCAGCACACGGCGCGTCGGCTCAGTTTCAGGGGGCGCGGGAATGCGGGTGGGTTGCGATTGATCATCTCGTAAATCGCTGATTTTTGAAGCCCGACACGTGCCACCACTGCGGGCAGGCGCAGCAGGGTTTCAGCGGGTGGTGCGGGCGGGTTTACTTGGGCTTTCATGTCTTTCCTTGCGTTGAAAACGTTAATGAACAGTGGAACGCTCTGTGGTCTGAAACCCCATTGGTCAACAATTCGCACGGTCTTCTGACCTGGCGATAGGGCACGGGGCACGTCGTTCGTCACCATCCATATACGTGCGATGCGCAAGTCCAGCTTGCCCGGCTTGGCAGCGGCCTGGTTCAGACCTGCCCGCTGGTGATCTGGCCGAGGTGCTCGATCATGGCTTGCAGGGGTGTCAGGCGGCTTGCCTGGGTGACTGCGCGCCTTGCTAAGCACCCAAACACACGTGGTTGGCCAAACGTGCTTGGTGGGTGTCAACCAAGATTGCAGGCAACGACGTGGGACATGTCAGGAATGGCGCAGGTCTCGCGTCAACTTACATCGGTTTTTCATTCATCCGGTAGCCCATCGCCCGGTATCCACGCTGGCGTTTGTCCCACATCCGCAGCAGCGCCGGGTGACCGGTGTCCACGAAGTCGATGATGCGCACGTCGGTCTTGGTGGCGTGCTCGCGGTGAAGTCGGCCTGCATATTGCTGCAACGTTCCCTTCCACGAAACTGGCATGGCCAGCACCAAGGTATCAAGCGGCGGATGGTCGAATCCTTCACCAACCAGCTTGCCAGTCGCAAGCAGAACACGCGGGGCATCGGGTGGCAGCGTATTGAGTTTCGCGATCAGGGTGGCGCGCTGCTTTTTGGCTATCCGCCCGTGCAGGACAAACAAAGATGGCACCTCGTCGCCCAAGGCCGTTTGGATGGCATCGAGATGTTCGGTGCGCTCGGTCAGCACCAATACCTTCCGGCCTTGTCCATAGGCATTGATGACTTCGGCGGCAATCGTGGCCGTTCGGGCTTGGTCAATGGCAAGGTGCCGGAATACATCCTGAATTCCAGAATCCGGAGGCAAGTCAATCCGCGAGTGCAATGTGCACGGCGTGACAGCCAGGTCGTGCGGCGCACCCGAGGGCTTGGCGGCGGTGTGGCGAGTTGGCCCGCATTGCATGAAAATAATCGGCTGCTGGCCATCGCGGCGAATCGGTGTTGCCGTCAAGCCGAGCACGTATTTGGCTTTGGCCTGCTTCAAAATCGCATCGAATGACGCCGCGCCGACATGATGGCATTCGTCCACAATCACGTGACCGTAGTTTTCGACCAGCAGATTCACTTCTCCCTGGCGCGACAATGATTGCATCACCGCGATATCGACTTTGCCTGTCGGCTTGACCTTGCCGGCACCTATGGTGCCAACCACGCCTTTGCCAACACCCAAGAATGATTGCAAGCGCTCCTGCCATTGTTTGAGCAGTTCGGTTCGATGCACCAGCACCAGCGTGTTGACGCCACGGCGCGCAATCATCGCAGCAGCCGTGACTGTTTTGCCAAAGGCCGTCGGCGCGCACAGCACGCCTGCATCGTGATGCAGCATGGCGGTTACGGCGAATTCTTGATCCAGCCGCAAAGTACCGGCAAAAGCCACGTCCAGCGGCGAACCTACGTATCGCTCGTCGATCAGCTCGCAGCCAATGGCGTTGTCACGAAGTAGCTCCAGCGCAGCATCCAGGCAGCCACGTGGCAATGCAATGTGATTGGGATAGTTTTCGGCGCAGCCGATGATGCGCGGTTCATCCCACACAGAGAAGCGCATCGCCTGTTTCTTGTAAAACTCCGGATTCTGAAAGGCCGCCAAACGAATCAGTCGGTTGGCCAGTGACTGCGGCAGTTGTGACTTCTCAAAATAGACCAGGTTGGCCAGTGTTACCGTGAGCGATTTCGGCATCAACCCGACCAGCTTCTTGCTGGCGGATGCGGATCGTTTCCACGGCTCCTTTTGATCTTCCTCATCGATGAACGTGACATCGAGTGGGTGCGCATTGCCCGTCGCCCGCAGGATAGTGGGTTCGATATCGTGTGCAGGCATCGGCACGACGGCAGCCAGAAACGCCCATTGATCCCGGTACGGTCGCAGGTCAGCATCGACGAACACACTGAACCCCTTCTCACGCGGATGCTTCTGCAGTGGCAGCGCGATCAGATTACCGAAACCGCCTTTGGGCATTGAATCCTGATTGGGGAACAAACGGTCGTAGGATTCGAGCTTGAGTTGGCGGGTGCGGGCGCAGGTGTGGCTGATGATGGCTGTGCCGAGTCGGCGCGCATCACGTGCAGACACGCTACCCGAGAAGAAAACCCACGCGTGTGCACCGTTGCCGGAGCGCGAAATCTCGAGGGCGACCGGCACGCCCAGTTCGTGACACGACTGGTAAAACGCACTGGCATCCTCCCGCCATTCCGCCTCGTCGAAATCCGCGGCGAGGAAATGGCAGGTGTCATCGGCCAGCAGCGGATAGACGCCAATGGTGCGTTTGCCTGCGAGATGCTCGTAGATCACCTGATCCGACAACGGAATCAGCAGACGGTTGTTGCATTCCCCGCATTTGATACGCGGCTTTTCGCAAACACCGGCCAGCCACTCATTGCCACAAGCCGGTGCGTAGCCGGACTTGCCGGTTGTTTTGCTTTCCCAGCGGATGGGGTAGACATCCGTGCGGCCACAAAACAGCCGACGAAACAGCGCCACTTTTTCGGCGGTGGAAAGACGGGATGGTTCCGGCTCCGGGACGGGCGGCGTTGGTTCAGGCGGAATTGGCTGATGCGTCAAACGCCATTCGATACCGTGACTGTCCAGCAGCGCGATCAGTCTGGCGTTTTCGGTTTGCAGCGCCGTGAGCGGATTGGGAATGTCTGGGCCGTGCTGAACAAACTGCATCGTCAGGCCGGTTCCGAAAATACACGTTCCAGCGTCGCGGGCAGCAGCGCGGCATTGGCGGCGCGGATGGCGGAGTGTTTGGCTTTGAGTGCGGTGATGTCGGTTTGCAGGCGATCGAAGGTTTGTTGCGTGGCCAACGACGGAGTGGGCACTTCGATTTTCCCGAGATTGCCCAGACTCAAAGTTCGATTTCGGTCAGCGGTGCCTGGCGATGCAAAGCCGATTTTCTCCAGGCCGTCTTCGCTCAAAAGGTAGTAGGCAAGAAATCCGGCTGTGGCCAACTCAGCATCGGGAACGCAAGCAATGTAGCGATGAGATGCGATACATCCATCGTGTATCTCTCTTGCAACCCCAATAGCCCCTTCCCAAGCCTTGATGTTGCTGAGAACCAAATCGCCAGCCTTGATCCAAACGGGCTTTTGCCATGTCGCTTCAGCGCCATCGAAGTCAGGTTTAATGAACAAGCCCTTACCAAAGGAGCGCGCACCAAGCTCGCGGTAGCGCAGTGATATGTCGATCTCAACATTGCGGCGAACGACGGGTGCAACTTCCGCCATTGGCCGCAGCGGGGCATGGGCAATCGCATCGCGGAAGCGCAAGGCCAGAAGGTGTTCGGCATCGCGTTCGACGGCATCCAGATGCGCTTCAAGTTCACGGGTTTTCTCGGTCAGCTCCTTGAAATGCTGCACGACACGATCTTGGGTGCTTAAGGCTGGCACCGGTACCATAATTTTTGCCAACGATGTGGCGGTTAATGTCCGATTGCGAGCGACAGTGCCGGTGGATGCACCTACCAGCTTCACCATTCCTTCAGCGGTCTTGAAGTAGTGCGCCAGGAACGCTGGGTTGATGCGGCCGGGATCGCAGGCGCAAGTCAGCATGCGATGGTTGCCAATGCACCCATCATCTTCTGGCTTAGCCATTGCCACTGCCCCCTCCCACGCCATGATGTTGCTGAAGACCAGATCGTCTTGGTGGATGCGGTACAACCCTTGCCAGGTAAATTCGGCGCCCTTCAGCGTGCGGCGATGAAACGTGCCTTTGTGAAAACTGCGGACGCCGAGTTCGATGTAGGTGGTGTCTGGGTCAATGCTCACTTCGCGGCGCACCAAGGGGGCTACTTCAGCGAGTGTGAGATAGGGCGTATGGCTGTCTTGCCCCAACTGAACTTTCAGGCCGGATTTCATTCCGTGGCCTCCGTATCGCCCGCACGGCCTATACGCCGTGCCTCCAGTTCCCGCCGTGTCCTGTCCAGTTCGTCAGCTAACAGTTTTTCATCTGGCAGCACGGTCTGGTATTCAGCGGTCAATACTTTGGTAGACAATCCTTCCAGTGCGTAATGAGCTTCTGCCGAGCCCTTGCCAGCGCACAGGACCAGCCCCACCGGCGGGTTCTCGCCCGGCTTCATCCAATGCTCACGGGCGTAGTTCAAATACATGTGCATCTGCCCGGCATCGGCGTAGCTGAACTTGCCGATCTTGAGGTCGATGACCACCAGACACTTGAGCTGGCGGTGGAAAAACAGCAGATCGACGCGGAACCACGTATCGTCAAGACGCAGGCGGCGCTGGCGGCCAACGAAGCTGAAGTCGTCGCCCAATTCCAGCAAAAAGTCGGCCAGATGGTGAATCAATGCCTCTTCAAGCTCGGATTCGGAGTATTCGTCCTTGAGGTTGAGGAACTCCAGAACGAACGGGTCTTTGATGGCCTGCTCTGGTGTAACGACATCGTCCGGCTGGGCTGCTTCGGCCTTTTTCAGCATGGCGGCCTTGTTGCGCGAGAGGGCAATGCGTTCGTAGAACTGGCTGTTGACTTGCCTATCCAGTTGGCGCACCGACCAGCCGCAGCGCAAGGCTTCGGTTTCGTAAAAACGGCGGGCCATCTCGTTTTTGACCGAGAGCAATCGAACGTAGGCTGACCAGGGCAAGGGGAATGCTTTGGCAAGGGACGGCAGGTCAATGGAATTCCGAGACCGTGTCTCGAAATTGGCCAAGGCCAGAAATTCAACTGACGATGGCTGGGGGGTTGGAGAGACGGACGATTTGGCAGACGGTGTCTGCCAAATCTGTTCCGTTGGCCATGCCAAATAGAACAGGCGCATTTGTTGCAGATTGCGCCTACTGAACCCCGATCCAAAACGGGCTGACAAATCTTCTGCAAGACGCAAGAGTAAGGCTTCGCCATACTCCGCCCGCTCTTGCCCACCCTGCTCAAATTCGACAATACGGCGACCGATTTCCCAATAGCTGGCGGTCATCAGCGCATTGACGTTGCGGGCAGCCGTGCGACGGGCGGCTTCCAGCAAGGCGACGATGTCGCCATGCATGCCGCTGTAGTCGGCGCTGGGGTGCACAAGCTTGCTCATGCCTGCACCTCATTCACCAGCACTTCGATCTCACCCAGCAGGCGCATCACCTCGACCTCGTGGCCGCGCATACGGGCGATCAGATCTTTGGGGTCGGCGTGTTCCAAGCCTGCTTTGGCGTGGGGGTTTTTCAGGTCGAGGTTGTAGATTGGCCAGTAGAGCGCATCGCCTTCTGCCTGCGCCGATTTGGCCGTTTGTTCATGCACCTGTTGCTGTGCCTTGAGCGTGCGCAGGCGCTCCTGCAGCGCGGATTTATTGCCTTTTTCGGCGCTGATGTCCTGCTCAAGCTGGCGCAGCGGCTTGCCCAATGCCAACGCCGCTGTGTGTTCGGCTTCGGCGCGCTGCCAGTGGGGTGTGGCGGCGTCAATGGCGGCGCTGCGCTTGGCGGCGAAATCTATCTTCCAAGCTTGCGGGGTTTCTTGGCGGGCATTCCACCAAGCTTGCGCAGCGGCGAATTCGTCGAATTGCAAGGGGGCGGTTTTGCTGTATTTCTTGCGGCCTTCAGGCAGCGGCAACTCGTAGTACCAGATGGTATCGGTCGGGCCGCCGCGCTCGAAGAACAGCAGATTGGCCGGAATGTCTGTGTACGGTGCGAACACACCCTGCGGCAGGCGCACGACGGTGTGCAGGCGGAATTCCTTGAGCATTTCCTCTTTGATAACGGCACAGACACCATCGCCAAACAGGGTGCCGTTGGGCACCACCACGGCAGCCCGACCGCCGCGATCGGCGCCGAAACCGGCGACGCGCAGTTTGCGCATGATGTATTGCAGAAACAGCAGTGCGGTTTCTGCGGTCTGCATATTGGGAGGGAAGTTGGCTTTGATGCCGGCCTCTTCTTCTCCGCCGAAAGGCGGATTGGTGAGGATGACATCGACGCGCTCGCTGTGGCCGATTTCGCTGACGCGTCGCTCCAGTGTGTTGCCGTAGGCGATCTGCGGTGCTTCCAGACCGTGCAGCAGCAGGTTCATCTGTGCCAGCATATAAGGCAACGGTTTGGCTTCTTGGCCGTACAGGCTTGATCGTTGCAGGGCGCGACGCTCATCGGGTGTGCTCACTTGTGGCGCGATGTGATCGTAGGCTTCCACCAGAAAGCCGCCGGTGCCGCAGGCCGGGTCAAGCACGGTTTCGCCCAGACGCGGGTCGCTGACTTGCACCATGAAGCGCACAACCGGGCGCGGCGTGTAGAACTCCCCGGCATCGCCCGCCGCATCGCGCATTTCGCGCAGCATGGATTCGTACAGGTGCGAAAGGGTGTGGATTTCTTCGCTGGCACTGAAATGGATGCCGTGAATTTTGTTGACGATGTCGCGTAGCAGGTAGCCGCTGACCATGCGGTTTTGAACACCCTTGAAGACGTTGGCCACCACCTCGCGCTGGCTGCCTTTTTCGCTTTCGCCCGCCAGACTACGCAAATAGACGAACAAACCTGGACCGCTGCTACCGTTGGCGCGCACCGTTTGCTCCTGGCTAATGAAGGCCAGCAGTTCGTCGCCGGTGATGCCATCTTCGCGCGCCGCCCAATCACGCCAGCGGTAGGGTGCTTCGATGATGGGCTGGTAGGGCTTGCCATCCAGCTCGGCTTCTTCTTCGTGAGCGATTTCAAGGTCGTCGAGAAACTTGAGGAACATCACCCAAGTGAGCAACGGCAGACGATCCACATCGCCATTGAGGCCCTTGTCCTTGCGCAGAATCTTGCGCGCCGTACCAATCAGCGCGGACAGGTTTTCACGCGTGGTCAGTGCTGTTTTGGTTTTGCGCAGAACCCGTTGCTTCTTTTCTGTTGGGATTTTTGCCATTGAATGAGGTTCTCGGAATTGGGTTCGTTACTGGTAGATCGCTGTCTGCAGACGCGATACGGCGTCTTTCAAGCCTTTGACGCCACCAAAATAGCGGTTGGCAATCTCAGGCGGAGACCCGAAGCGATCGAAGGGCTGAATCTTCATCAGGTCGGACAGCGTGTTGAACTGGATGATGCCGCGCTCGATGTATTTGTCGAGCAGCAGCGATAGCACCTCGCGAGCAGTTTCGCCGTACTCACTGAACAGGTCCTGCGTGGCACGGCGAGCTTTATCTGCGCGCTGGCGGCGGGTGAGTAGTGGTGCGTTCCACGCCAGATGACACAGCAGATCAAAAGGATCGGCGTCGGGCTGGTCGCTACTGGCGGCCAGCTCTGCGAAGCTGATGCCGCGCTCGGTCAGTTCGCGCAGTACTTCAGTACGGGTGTCCGGGTTGGCCCACGCTGAAAGAAGCGCGTCGCGAGTGGGGTACATCGATCGCAGGGCGCGGCCGGAGTATTCGGTATAGCGAACGACCTGCAGTTTTTTGCCGTCGGTGTCGAGGTCATAGACCAGATGGCCGATGACTTCGACTTCGCCGCCATCAATGTAGAACTTGCGCGGTTCGACGGGCGGCTCGCTGACCATGAGGCCTGCGCCGGGGCCGATCTGTTCTTCTGTGGTCTCGTATTCCAGAGGCAAGTCTTCCGGCGAAGGTTCCGGTTCCGTCTCGGTAGCGCTGATCTGCTCGCCGGATTCGTTGACGATCACCTCTTCAATGCGTGCGGGATCGCCATCGAAATCCGGGTCGGCAAAATGGCTGGTGGCAGTGCCGGTGAAGTCGATGATGTTGAAGTATTCCTTTCCGTAATCGACCTTGAGTCGCGTACCGCGCCCGATAATCTGCTTGAACTCTGAGCGGGAGCCGACGACGCGGGCCAGCACGACGTTTTTGACCATCTCGGCATCGACGCCGGTGGTGAGCAACTGCGAGGTGGTGAGGATGACCGGCGTAGGTTTGTCTACATCCTGAAAGTGCGACAGATGCGTCAGCCCAATGGCCCCTTCATCTGCGGTGACGCGGCAGACGTAGTCGGGGTATTTTTTGACCAAGTCGCTGTTCAGGTTCAGCAGCTCCTGGCGCATTTCTGCGGCGTGCTCCTGATCGACACAAAATATCAGCGTCTTGGCAAAACGGTCTGTGCCCTTGAGAAAGTCCGTGAGGTGTTTGGCCATTGCCCGGGTACGCGAGCGCAACGCAACAACTCGCTCGAAGTCCTTGGTCTGGTATTCATCGTCAGGCACTTCGCGACCATACCGATCCATCTCGTCTTTGCTGGGCCGCCAGCCAGCGGCATCCACGGTGGTGATGACGCGGTGAACGCGGTAAGGCGCAAGGAAGCCATCCTCAATACCTTGTCGCAAGCTGTAGGTATAGACCGGGTTGCCGAAATAGTCATAGGAGTCACGCGACTCTTCTCGCAGTGGCGTTGCCGTCATTCCGAACTGCACCGCTGGTTCGAAGTAATCCAGCACAGCACGCCAACTGCTTTCGTCGCGACTCGAACCCCGATGGCATTCGTCGATGATGATCAGGTCGAAAAAATCTGGCCGGTACTGACGAAAAACTTCGTCATTGGCTGTGGTCAGCGCCTGATAGATACCAAAGTACATGTCGCGGCTCTGGCTGACATCACCACCGACGATCTTGTGACGGGCATCACCAAAGGGCGCAAACATCTTGGCCATCGGATCATCCACCAGGAGGTTGCGATCAGCCAGAAACAGAATTTTTGGGCGGCGGTATTCACCGGTGCTATTCCAGCGGCTGTGCCAGAGTTTCCAACACAACTGAAAAGCAATACAGGTCTTTCCGGTGCCGGTGGCGAGCGTTGCCAGAATCCGCTTCTGGCCGAGCAAAATGGCCTCGATCACGCGATGGATGGCTATCTGCTGGTAATAGCGTGGCACTTTGCCGGAAGCCAGATTGAAAGGCTCCAGGAGATGAGCCGTTGCCGACGCTGGCAATTGTGCCGCCGCCGTCAGCCGGGCAAATAGCTCGGCGGGCGTTGCGTAGCGCTCTACTTCCTGCTCGGTGCCTGTGGTGTAGTCGATTTCAATGATGCGATGACCGTTGGTGGCATAGGCAAACTTGAGGCCCAGGATTTCGGCATAGTCTCGGGCTTGTTGGACACCGCTCTCTGCCGGAAGGCTGATTTCTTTGGCTTCGACCACGGCCAAAGGAAAATCGCGGCGGAAATAGAGCAGGTAATCTGCCCGTTTTTGCTTGCCGCGCCGAACCTGCCCACCAGTTACGATGATCCGGCCATTGGTGAAGGTGCGCTGCTCGCCAATCGTATGAGGAGAGGCAGACCATCCCGCTTCAATCAATTGGGGGGTCACAAATTCGCGACAGGTATCTGCTTCGGTAATCACGCCTTCTCGCATCGCCCCCTTTGTCATTATTGCCCCTTAATCAATCAGAATCGTAAAACTGGTTGCCAGCGTAATCGGTTCGATTTCGCGTATGTTCTTCTTCAACGCCACCAGACCGTAACCCTCCATCATCCGCAGCGTGCGCGACAGGTTCGGCACCTGACGACCGGACAGTGCAGCCAGCTCGGTCAACGTCTTGGGCTTGGCATCACGAATGAGGCGTAACAGTGCCCGGTTGTCCTCCGAAAGCACGGCTGCCATCGTGGCCATCGACGGAAACCAAACAGTGGGAGCGTCCTTGCCCTTGGCTGTGACTTCCGACTCGCCGGGGCTGCGGATACCGACAACGCAGCGCTTCATCTAGTGTGACCTGATAGGGTTGGCATATGGAGTTCATTGTATCAATGTGGCACAACTACAGTCATAGTTTTGAGTTCTAAAACATATCGTTTGCGTTTGGATTCCTGATCAATCTAGTTTGTCGTAGTGGTGACGTTCAACTACGTAGCCACTGGTTGTGAAGAGCCAGTTGTGACCATAAAGTGCTCGCCCGAAACTTGACATTGCGACAATCAATAAATCAAGCTTCCATACAGCAGCCAGTCGTGATCGCGAAGAATGTGCCCATTGCCGACGATGACTTTCTGGAAATGCCTGCCCGATACCGGCTGTTGAACAGCTCAACTGATGGTCACCGGATTGACGGTGGGGTTCCACAAAGCGGCCTTTCAATTGACCACGACAGAACCGTATTGCTGACATTGGGGCCGGAAAATCGGAATTCGGTTGTGCAGCGCAAGCGGTCGGTCGCGGCGAAGGCTTGGATTTCATTGGGATTTCGTAACCGGTCATTGGCGTCACGGGTCCAATCACATCATTTTTCTGGCCTCACAAATCGTCACCGGTCATTCGTGGACGAGATCAGTTGTGGCCAGTATCGGTCGGCAGAGCAGTGGGAGCTGACATAGGTCTACTATTACCGCCGATAGTGATTTGACCAAGGGTGTCAGAAGTCAGTGATCACTCCATGCCGCGTGAGAACTAGCTGCTTGAGCAGGTTGCCGAGATTTTGCCGCTGATCAGTCAAAATCGGCATGGGTAGTCACATTGGTACCGGCGGCAACAGCTACTGGGCCAACTGTGGTTGCGCGCTTAGGCGATCACGAAGCCCTGTCGGTTGCGACAAGCCGTGCCCAATTCCCATATATAAGACCCAATGGCGGCCACCCAGCGTCTATGCCTCCGTGATCAGTGTCAGGGCGCTCTCATTTCCCTTCCAGCACTTTCGTCGGAGCTCCTGGGGCATTCGCCTTGACCGACGCGATACCGCCTTCCATTGCCTTGCTGGAAGAATACATTTCACTCTTGCCAAGGGTCTGTCCGTTGGCGGCCAACAACACGAAATACGGCGAATTATCCTTTGACAACTTGCGTTGGAAGCGTTCGTCAAATGCAGCGTTTTCCTTGACGGATGCAATGCCGTTTTCAGCGCTCACCTTGGTCGCATACCGCTCGCTTGTCAATATTACCTCGTGGTTCCCGGCCTTCAGGTTGAACATGAATTGGGCACCTGCCGAGGATTTGAGCTCGAAATAACCTGACATGGTGTATTCCTTTTAAGTTGGAGGGCTCAGTCTCTCACCAAAACGCCGGGAAGTAAACCCCCCTTCTTCATTCGCATTTGCGCTTCCTTCATGTTTAAGCGTGGTTGGCTTTGTCGACCACCAGCCGGCACCCTCATCAAAGAATTCAGCCTTGCGTACCTAAGCACGGGATCGGTCCAATGCGTAGCTGACTGACGTTCCAGATCAAATTCAGCAACCCACCTGATTGCCTATGTCGGTCACATCAAACACCAGACGGAACTGTCGCTGGCCTACGTCACGGGATTACAGGTGGGCGAGGTCGTCGCGCTCAAAGTCAGCGACATTGACAGCAAACGCATGACGCTGCGCGTGGAGCAAGGCAAAGGCCCCAAGGACCGGTACGCCATGATCTCTCCGGTCCTGCTAGAGCGCCTGCGCGTGTGGTGGCGCGTTGCACATGCCTAGGAATAGATGCTTCACGGTGGCTGGTTGTTTCCGGGTCTGGATCCACTGCAAAGCTGGAGTAACTATGAGCTGTGCATAAGGGTCTGAGGTCGGTAATGACTTGGAAAACTGTTTGGCGCAGCCTCCATCGTCCAGACCAGACCCAAAGCCAACCAGTCGCATTGAAATCTGGAGCGGTATATGATGCTGTAGCATGTCAATTATGTGACCGACACACGACTGCAACAAAATGTCCATAGACTTCACATTCTTGCATTTGACCCTATGGTGTTTCTGGAAAAATGAAAAGCAGATCGGCTAAACAGAGCATCGAGAAAGCTGACGCTCAGCCCGCGAACATCGACAATCTGCACGATTGGCGCTGTTTTGAATTGCTCCAAGCCGGCAGTACAGAACGCACCCATCACATTGTGGGCAGTATTTGCCGGGTTCAAGACGGCCACGATGCAAGACAGGGCTGCGTAACCAGTGCGTTGGTGTCAGTTGACCCCGATAGTCGTACTGTCTTGACTGAGAACGGCACGGTCTACAGATTAAGACACTGCAGCGACATCACACCCGACGCCTTCTACATTTGGCGGCGTTGGCAGCGTGCGACACAAGCCACCAATGTTGTCGATGTAACCAGCGACATCAATGCAGTCTTGGCGCCAAGTCCATCATTGCCGGTGGCATAAACTGCAGCAAGGAAGCTGAACAAGGTCAAGCCCGAGTTCAACGAAGAATCGGCTTGTCTGGACTTTTTTACCAACAGATGGCCAATCTAACCGCATCGTTCATACTGCTGACTGGATGCACTGTTTCCCGATGTTCCGCGCTGACACGCCCGATTTGTGCCTGAGCTCATGTCAGACCGGGTAGACCTTGACCGGGTGGGTAGCGACCGGGAAGCCCGCAGCACCTAGGGCATCAGCAATCGTCTTGTTGGTATCGAAATAGACTTGCCAGTAGTGCGCGGTATGACAATAAGGCCGCACCGCCAGCTTGGGACCAAACTCGTTGAATTCCAGGATCTCGACGTCGACCGGCGGGCTCGTGCTTGTGTTGGCCACCTTCGACACCTCTTGTTTCAACAGAGCAATCGCCTTGTGAACATCGGCACTGCCTGCGAGTTGCGCCACCAGTTCAACCCGCCGATAAGGATTGGCCGAGTAATTTTTGATATCACTGCCCATGATCTTGCCATTGCCGACGATGGTCTTGACGTTGTCTGGCGTGGTGAGCGTCGTGCCAAACAGACCCAGCTCTAGCACCGTACCTTCGACGCCGCCAATCATCACGTAGTCAGTCACCTGGTACGGGCGCAGCACCAGCAGGAAGATGCCTGCCGCAAAATTGCCAAGCAATCCGCTCCACGCCGCACCAATTGCCACTCCGGCACCCGCAACCAGGGCAGCAAATGACGTCGTCTCGACACCGAAGTAGCCCAGAATGGCGACCACCAGGATGATGTTCAGCGCGACCGTGATGAAGCTCACAAGGTAGCGCTGCACCGTTGGGTCCAGCTGTTGCCGGGTCATGGCGGCACCGACCAGCTTCGTCACCAGGCTGATTAGCCAGCGGCCCACCACAAAGACGGCAATGGCGCCGATAACCTTGAGGCCAAAGGCCACCAGAATGGGCTGTGCCTGATCCATCCAGGTGCTAATTTTTCCGGTGTCCATGAATTGCTCCATTCCAAAAAAAGGTGCGCCAATCATCTTTTCAAGCCGCCTGACCCGCCGTCTAATTCGGATACGGCCTTCAAATGCATCCCCTGCGCCGTACCGTGCAGCCTAGGCAAAACACCGTTCGCTTGTGTTGCTTATTGTCAATTGTTCAAACCATGCAGCAGCTTGACATAGGGAAGAATCAGCCCTGCTGACTGGCTCATCTCCACGTCAGATTCTGGAATATTTGGATGTCGATATGTTGATCACAGTGCACCGAAGACTTTCTTCAGCAAGCTGCTGCTTGCCCCCAGCGGGTTTGAACGCAAGGACTTTTCTTGTTCAGCAATCACTGCGAATAATCCATCCAGACTCTTCTGGGTCACATAACTGTCCAGATCGGCATTCTTCTGGTCGATCAGGCCGACGCTGGCGGCCTTTCCCGCGATGCTGTTGTACTTATCGCCAAGTTGCACTTTTTGCGTCGCCTTCTTGACGATGGGTCCGAACTTCTGTGTCAAAGCGTCGCTCGACGTTCGTCTGAAATACTGAGATACGCTGTCGTCACCACCAGTGAGAATGTCTTTTGCGTCTCTGACTGACATTTTCTTGATGGAATCCAACAGAATTGGCCCAGTTTGGGCGACAGCAGCTTCGGCCGCATGGTTCATCGTTTCGATCAGTTCGTCGGCCTGTTTTCCCATACCAAAAGTACGCAACAATCCTTCAACGCGATTGAGCGGATCTGGCAATGGGATTTTGACCTTGCTGTTGTCCAGGAACCCATTTTCCTTGCCAAGTGATGACACGGCGTATTTGGCGCCCGTCGTCAGTGCTTCCTTGACGCTGGCACTGGCATCACTGCTACTGATGTCGGACAGTCCTGCGGCTTGAATAAATGTCGTGGCCAGCCCGACACTCAGAGCAACAATGAATTTCGTGATCTTTTTCACAGGAGAGTCCTTTTAAAAGGTCGCCTTGGGTGGTTAAACCTCGGGTGTCAGGAATTGAATCAAGAATACAGCTAACCGATATTGGCAAAAATCAAATCTACAGATCGGAGGAATTACTTTGATAGCGCATCGCGAATCTGCCGCAACAGTACGATGTCTTCCGGCGTGGCCGGTGGTGGTGCAGTTGGCGATTCTTTCTTCATGCGGTTAATCTGTCGGATCATGATGAAGATGATGAATGCCAGGATCACGAAGTTCACAGCCACTGTGATGAAGTTTCCGTAGGCGAAGACCGGAACGCCAGCCTTGGTCAGTGCCTCATAGGTCATTGGGCCCTTGAATGCCGCTGGCGGGTCAGAAAGCAGAATAAAGTAGTTGGAGAAATCAAGACCGCCCACGACCCTGCCGACCAAGGGCATGATGAGATCTTTGACGATTGAATCAACAATCTTGCCGAATGCCGCGCCAATGATGACACCCACCGCGAGGTCAACCACATTGCCTTTCATGGCAAACTCTTTGAAGTCAGATGCAATGCTCATTTGATGCTTTCGTTAAGTGATGCGGACAATGTTTTTCGGTGACAGCACTTCATGAATCCCGATGCTTACAGAGTTGTTGTTTTTATCGATTATTCGGCGGACATTGTGGATCAATCAGCCATATAAAACAATGCGACGTAATGGTTACGCTTCGTTAGATTGTCAAAAAGCAACATGGCCGTAATTCAGTAAACTTGCAGCCTTCACTTTTTCCGAAAGGACTTCATCATGGGTTTGTTCGATCAGATTCTTAGCGCAACGGGAGGTCTGTCAGATCAACAGGGCGAAGGCGGTAGCTCACCGTTCGGCGCAATTCTGCAATTGGTCAACAACCCTCAGACCGGTGGCATTTCTGGAATCCTTCAGTCCTTTGAAGCAGGTGGTATGGGCGAAGTTGTTAAGTCCTGGGTCTCGACGGGCCAAAATCAATCTATTTCCGCTGAACAAATCCAAAGCGTGCTGGGCAGCGAGCAAATCAAAAATTTTGCCAGCCAATTGGGCATTGACCCCGATCAGGCGTCAGCCCGCCTCGCTGAATATCTGCCACAAGTGATTGATAAGCTTACACCGAACGGCACACTCCCTGAAGGTGGAGATCTCTTGGCGCAGGGGATGAATCTGCTGAAGGGAAAGTTCTTTGCCTGAATGGCATGAGTGTGCCCATGTTCGGCACATCAATAAAAAAGGGCGCTATTGCGCCCTTTTTTGAAAGTAGGTCGAGTTATTTCGTGCAAGCCTTGCCGTGGTCAGCGTGGCTGCCCTTGGCCTTTGCCTCGGCTTCCGTCATGTACTCACCGGCCTTTGTCTTACCGTAGAATTTTGAACCTTCGCAGTGGTAGACCTTAGATCCGGAATTTACCCAGACCTTGCCGGCTCCGCCACCAACTGCAGTTTTTGCAGTCACTGAGGTCTTGGCAGCGGCGCTTGCCGCGGGAACTGCAGTCTTTGCAGCCACAGTGGTTGCAGGCTTGGCAAGCGTTGCTGTAGCCGCTGCAGAAGTCGTGACAGGTACGCTGGCTTTTGCAGCGGGGGCTGTAGTTTGTGCGAATGCTGCTGCGCAGCAAAACATACTGACAGCGATAGAGAGAGTACGAACAGATTTCATTTTGTTTCCCATGTAGGTTGGCGGTGAGTGTCAAACTGAGTGGGCAGAATACCCACCCTCTTGAGGCGGGCATCACCCGCCTTCAATTGGCGATTACTGCGCAGCAGAGGCCTTCTTGGCGACTTTCTTCGCAGCATGCTTTTTCACAGCGTGCTTCTTGACTGTTTTCTTGGCAGGCGTGGTCGCCGAAGCAGAGGTGCCGGCAGCTGCAGACGTGGCAGTTGATGCTGCGGGTGCTACGGGTGCAGCTGCAAATGACAGGCTGGACCCCAAGAGGCCGGCGGCGATGCAAAGAGCGGTAATGCTTGATTTCATGATGGATCCTTTGATGGCTGGTTGAGGTCAGTGACGGCTAGGTTGGTTGCTAGCCAACTGAGCGCAACTGTATGAACTCGGACTTAGGCTCGCCTTAGGGTTGCCTTAGCCGCGGCTTAGGGAGTGGCAGTGCTGCTTTGGTAACAGCGTGACAATACAGGATCGAATGAAGGCTGAGGAAGAAGGCAAAGTTCAGTGTGCTGCTGAACCATGTCCCTGTTGACGTTCGAGGGAATGCATTCTTGGCGATCAAGCGCAATCCGGTTCGATGGCGGTAGCTTCACTGTCTGTGCGTGGTTCGAAAGAGACTGACCCGGCCTCACTGCTGGGCTCTTAACCTGATTCGTGAATACGATGGTGAGGGCAATGTAGCAAGGGTTTACCCGTGTACGTAGCCGACGGCAGACTGATACAGTCTGAGATGATTTCATGATGCTTGTCTCAGCTTGAGCAGCGAGAACAAGAATTTGCCCAACCTTACCCGCTGGGCTTTTTTTTGGCTGAAAGTTGATGGATGTAACTGCTGTTGCTGTAGCCGCTTACACTGAACCTAACGCGCCAAAGCTCTACTCTACCTACCGGAGCCGGTCAAAATTTCATGAAGTCGTCCGCCAAAATCGAACGTCAAGTCTGGAGAAAGTTCTGGATCTGCAACGCAGCGTTAAGTGTCGTTCACCACAGGCAGCATTCGGGAAGTCTAGCGTGGTTGAAAGGCAATGAGGCACATACCCGTCAAGGCGATGGCAACACCTGCCACATCCCAGATGGACGGGCGTATGCCATCAACAGCCCAAAGCCAGGCAATAGCAACGCTGATGTAGACCCCGCCGTAGGCTGCGTACACCCGTCCGGATGCAGCCGGATGCAGAGTCAGAAGCCAGGCAAATGCGGCAAGACTTGCCGCAGCAGGCAGAAGAAGCCATGCGGAGCTACCTTGTCGCAGCCACAACCACGGCAAATAGCAGCCGACAATTTCCGCAATCGCCGTGGCGAGATAGAGGAAAAAAGTCTTCATACCAACGATTTTGCAGTTCTTGAATGCTCATCGGGGCAGTAGTGATGGATTTCGATGGTGGAATGCACAATTTCTTCGTGTACCGACAGCCGCTCACGGACAACATCGGGGGTCAGCGTCAAATCGTGGGTCACCACAGTCAAAGCGCACGAATAGACCGCCTTGCCCACGCGCCAGACGTGCAGGTCTGTGATTCGCGTCTCACCTGAATCTGCAGCCGTCTCCACCACTTCTCGAATTTCATCAACCACCGGATGATCCATCTCACGGTCAAGCAGCACCTTGCCCGTATCGACGATGAGTCCTTTGGCCCATACTGCGACCAATACAGCACCAACCATTCCCATGACCGGGTCCAGCCAGGACCACCCGTAGATCCATCCCCCAAACAAGGCCACGATGGCGAGTACCGAGGTGGCGGCGTCAGCAATCACATGCACGTAGGCTGATTTCAGGTTGAGGTCGTGATGGTCTCCATGGTCGTGGTGATGATCGTGACCATGCGAATGGCCGTGACCATGATCGTGATGATGGGCTTTTCCGAGGATGACAGCGCAGACGACGTTGACGACCAGTCCAAGAATGGCAATCACGATCGCTTCTTTGTACTGGATTGACTGGGGCGTGATGATCCGCTCCGTTGATCCGACCAGCATCATGACCGCAACGCCAAGCAGGAATATCGCACTGGCGAATCCGCCCAGCACCTCAATCTTCCAGGTGCCAAACGCAAATCGTGGATCTTTTGAATATTTGCGAGCCGTCGAGTAGGCCAGCGTCGACAGGCCGATTGCCACGGCATGGGAACTCATGTGCCAACCGTCAGCCAAGAGGGCCATGGAGTTGAACCACCAGCCAGCGGTAATTTCGACCACCATCATGGCCGCTGTGATCCACATCACGATGCGCGTGCTGCGTTCGGCAACATCGCTGCCGGAATCAAAGACATGGTCGTGTACCCAACGAGAGAGGTTTTCCGTGTGCATGTATTTACTTTTCAAAATCCGAGACTGGAACCTGCACCCAGCAGAGTGGCGATGCCCAGAAGCGCGAAGATCGCAGCGGCAATCGAATGCACCAGCTTCATCGGGATTCTGTCGGCAAGCTTGTCACCGACAAACACAGCAGGCACATCGGCGATCAACATACCCAGCGTGGTGCCGATCACCACCAGCAACGGTGATGCGTAGTGAGCGGCCATTGCAACGGTGGCAATCTGCGTCTTGTCACCCATTTCTGCGAGGAAGAAGGTGATCAGCGTGGCACCAAAAACACCAAAGCGTTTGGCGACCTGGGTTTCCTCCTCTTCGATCTTGTCGGGGATCATCGTCCAGACGGCCATGCCAATGAACGAGATACCAAGCACCCAGCGCAAGACTTCGGGTGTGACTGTGCTGGTGATCCAGGCACCCAATGCCCCTGCGAGGCCATGGTTGACGATGGTTGCCACCAAGATGCCCAGAATGATCGGAACAGGCTTTTTAAAGCGTGCAGCCAGGATGAATGCCAGGAGCTGAGTCTTGTCGCCAATTTCGGCAAGGGCGACAACTCCGGTGGAGACGAATAGAGATTCCATGAATGTTTCCAGGCCGGATACGAACGATTGACCACCACGCATCCCCGGCCAAGTCGGAGGCGTTGTGGTCAAAGGTCTTGCCAGGTGCGGGAACTGCTTACGCCATGACCTGCGGGCCAAGTGTGTTGACGTAAGCCTCTTCGAGGCGAAGAGCGGCTACTCCCCAATGACGAGCTAAGTCTAACATGGTGATCTCGATTGGTTGACGGCTACACCGGATTGATGACCGTCGGCTAGTATGCCAATGGCTGGTTTAGATCATGCAGTTTGGAGATCTGTACAGCCGCAATGGGTCTTAAAAGGTCCGACGGTGTGAAATCTTGAGTGGCAGCTGACCCTCATCCACGGCGATTTCACACCTCAAACTGGCTGCTCCAAAGCTGACGCTCAGCGGTTGCGGGTAAACAGCATCAAGACTATCAAATCAGGCGCTTGCCCGAAGCTCCAAAGCTTGCTGAGCCGAATCGCCATATTTCACGCCAATTGTGTGATCCCCGGTTGCGTCAAGCCTCAGTGTCCTCTGCCATCTCCAGCGCGTCATCAACGTCAATGCCCAGGTAACGCACTGTGCTTTCAATTTTGGCGTGACCAAGTAAAAGTTGCACAGCCCGGAGATTTTTGGTTCGCCGGTAGATGAGCGATGCCTTGGTCCGCCGCATGGAATGCGTGCCGTAGGAGGCTGGGTCGAGGCCAATTTGTTGCACCCAACTGTCCACGATGCGTGCGTACTGACGGGTTCCCAAATGCGGAGAGGCATGGATTCGACTTGGAAAGAGAAAGTCTTCAGATTTCAGTTTGGCGTCTTTGATCCAGGCGCTCACCGCTTCCCGTGTCGACTCAGTTATTTCGAATTGGACTGGTCTGGCAGTCTTCTGTTGCATGATGATGGCGCGCGCAGCCACGCGATCACCGTGACAGATGTCGCGAACCTTGAGTTTGACCAGATCGCAAGCCCGTAGCTTGCTGTCGAGCCCCAAATCAAACAAGGCCAACTCCCTGACCCGATGTTCGACTTGCAATCGCACGCGGATGGCCCAGATTTCCTTCAGCTTGAATGGTGCCTTTTGGCCCACCAGCTTGTCCTTGTTCCACGGTTCGTGGTGGGACTTGTTGCGAGATTCGTCCATGATGAACTCCTTGTAGTTAAAAGGAATTCAACTCTCCTGCTTTTTGACTGGAGTGGCCATGCTGATCGTCAGCTTTGGAGCAGGCAGTTTGAAATTTCAGATTGTCATCAAAAATGGAATGCGACCGCCCATGCCAACCTCGGACTGGCTCTTGAAGACCCTAAGCAGTCGTCCGTGGCCGGCAGCTTCCTGGATACCAATTCGACTCCGGTCGGGGAGCGGTTCGTGTCGGTCGGCACCGTGCCCACAGTCGTCATTTCAGATGAAGGCATGACTTTCAGCGCGGGGAACCGGCCTTCACGCAGACACGCTACTGCGAGGCTTGGGTGATTCGCCGTGGTTTCGACGGCACTGCGACGGTCGAACTGCGCTGGGACACGGCCAAGAAGCGCCGCATACTTTTTGTCAAGGGCGAGCCTTTGGCAGCAGACGTGCCGCAATCCATGACTTCCAGTCGCGACGAACGCGGCTGGCGAGCGACGTTCAACGGTGACGAGCAGGTAGTGCAACATTCGTTCTGTAATTTTCCGAATGAACATGAAGCCTTGAGCCGATGCATTGCGCAACAACTCCAGAACCAAAATCGGAATTTGCAAAATGGATGTTGCTTTATCATGGAACTGGTTTTAACGGGTGCAGTTCCCAAAGCCGGTGCAAGTCAAGTTGCCAACATTTAAGAGACAACCAATGGAAAGCCCTTACAAAGGAAAAACAGGCATCAATCGCCTGGTCAATGCATTCAGCTACTCTTGCGCGGGCTTGCGCGAAGCCATTCGCCATGAAGATGCTTTCCGCCAGGAAGTTGTCCTCGCCGTGGTTTTGATTCCACTTGCTTTTTGGCTAGAAAGCCAACTGACAGGTCGGATTTTGATGATCTCAAGCGTGTTTTTGGTTCTTATCGTCGAGTTGCTCAATTCAGCCATCGAAGCAACGGTCGACCGCATCTCGCTCGAAGATCACCCGCTTGCCAAGCGCGCCAAGGACATTGGCAGCGCCTCGGTCCTGATCTGCCTGCTCAATCTCGTTACCGTCTGGGCATTGGTCTTACTGAACTGACAATGAAAATTTTATTTATTTCCGATGTCTATTTTCCGGCTCTAGGCTGTTTTGTGAGGAATTTGACGTCACAGAAAACGATAAATTAACACCTTGGATCTGGGCAGAGCCGATCTCAGCGTTTGCATGGCTTCATGTCCATGTCACCATGCATGTTGCCACTGCCACACCCAGAACGACAAGACCGAACCCAGCAGCAAGACCGCAAAAAAAACATGGTTGCACCGAATCAAATCAGGCCCCGGACCTGCCGCGCGCCCGGTCAGCATCGGCACTGCAAGGTTTCGGCGTCGCAGCAAACTGAACACGATCACCGCCCCAACATGGGCCAAAAATGCCAACAGCAAGAAGTTGCCAAAAAACTCGTGAACCGCCACCATCCATTCACCGGTCAACTCATGTTTCGCGACATAGCCCGTGACCACCACAGGCGCAATGACCAGCAACAAGACGACCACGGAAAAAGCCATGCAGACGACTTGCAGCTTGCCGACCCCGCGACTCCAGGTCCGAAGGCCCCGCAGTTTACCCAATAATGCCGACAAGCGCGCATGGCGGGGGCCGGCCAAACCCCAGGCCAGGCGCATCAGCAGCAAGCCGCCCATGGTGTAGCCCAATGTCACATGCATCCATCCAAACAGCTCACTTTCGCGGGTGCTGTAGGCGCCAACAAAACTCAAGGCCAACAAGGCATGCAAAGCCCGCGTGAAGGCATCCACCGTGCGACGGCTGGGTGCGCAGGGCGGCAGTTTCGCCTCTCCAGATCCAGCTGGGCCGGCATACCCCATCTTCATCAAAGTTGAACCGTGACGGGCAAGGTCTGGGTTTCGCGCCCTTTGACGCCAGACGAGCCAGCGACGGCCTGACCCTGCCGATGAGCTGATGTGCACGCGGAAAAGACGTCGAGCTGTGGGTCATACAAATGCGTCTGTACCTGGGCCAGCGTCAGCATGGAGCTGAACAGGTTGTCGTGCGTGATCGGCTGCGTGGCCTGGCCCTGCCAGCAGGATTGATCCCAGCCCAGGCGGCCCAGCATGGGCTGGGAGAACCACGCGGCCATGGGCACGCTGGTTTGTTCCTTGGGAGCCATGGCGTGAGGCATGCCATGCAGGTACAAGCCTTTTTCGCCCAGTGATTCGCCATGGTCAGAGACATAGACCAAGGCCGTCGGGCGTTTTTGTTCCTTCAGCCACGCCACGGTCTGGCCCAGAAAATGGTCGGTGTAACGCACCGAGTTGTCATAGGCGTTGACGATCTCCTGGCCGGAGCATTCCTGCAGCACATTGCTTCGGCACTCCGGCATGAACACCTTGAAGTCAGTGGGCGTGCGTTTGTAATAGGCCGGTCCATGGCTGCCCATTTGGTGCATCACGACCACGGTGCCGCGCGCACGCCGAACCGGGTCCAGCAGGGCCAGACGTTCCGGCAGCACGCGCAACATCTCTTCGTCAAAGCATTCGCCTTCGGGGCACAGCGCCGAGTCTTTGAGTTCGCGGATTTCAGCGTGCGGCACGCGATCACACACGCCTTTGCAACCCGACTGGTTGTCCAGCCACAACACCGCCAAGCCGGCACGTTGCACCACATCCAGCAGGTTCTCGAATTGCGCACCAGTTTTTCCATAAGCCTCGCGACCCAGGCCTGAAAACATGCAAGGCACCGACACCTGGGTGTTGGTGCCGCAGGATGAAACATTGGAAAAATAAACCAGTTCGCCACGGTCCTGCAACTGCCTCAGGCGCGGCGTGGTGTCACGGGCATAACCTGCCAGACCGACGTTGGCGGCCCGCACCGTTTCACCCACCACCAGCACGATCAGGGGCGACTTGTCCACGTCACTGGCGCTGCCCATCAGGGTCGCATCCTCGCCAATCGGCTGAACGGCCTGGCTGGCATGCGCCGTCCGGCCTAACACGAGGCGCGTGGTGGCGTAGACCGTGTTGAACGGGTTGACCATGTAGCGCAAGGATTTGTGGTTGCGCATGGTGGAGGCCAGGTCCTGAAACGACAGCCAAACCATCACCAGCATGACCAAAGTGGCCAGCACGGCCAGGCCGGTTTGCCTGACCAGAAGGGACTTGACAGGAATTTGCCGCACCGGTTGCTTCCACCACCACCAGCCTGGCAGCGCCACGCCCAGCATGAAGACCGGCAGCATTGACCACGACAAAAGATCGCGCACCTCCCGCGCATCGGTCTGAACCGCATTGGCCAGCATGCTGGGGTCGATGACCACGCCATAGCTGAACATGAAATAGCTGCTGAAGGCGGTCGTTACCAGCAAAACAAGACCGACCGGTTTGCGCCACCGCGGCCAGACCACCAGACTCAGGAATGCCACCGTCGCGGCCAACAGCACCAGGCCAAAACCTGCAACACCAAGCCAAGCCCTTGGCGTGTTGGATTCGGGCAGGCCAAGCATGGCCATCCACAGCGGCGCATTGCCAACCGTGCTCAACCAAAGGGCCAAAACCAGCGACATGAGAACCGGGTGGAGCGGACGATGCGAAGTAAGCGAGAAGGTCATCAATGCGTGCCGGTGGAAGTAAAGACGCGATTATTGATACCCAGAATTAACGCAGCATTAACTCGCGCCCGCCCATAATCCAATCACCAAGACCAGTCCAATCTATGCCAAAAGCCAAAACCCCTTTCGCACCCGTGCAGAAGCCACTTTTCTTGCCCACCGCCCTCGTCACCGGGGCGGCGCTGATCGGCCTGCTGATGTGGGATGCGTCCGGGCTGGACCTGACCGTGATGCATGGCTTGGCCAACGAACAAGGCTTTGCCATGCGCGACAACTGGTGGCTGGCGGAGGTGCTTCACACCCGCAGCAGGCAACTGGCTCTTGTCGTTTTTCTCGCAGTGATGGCCATGATTTGGTGGCCCGTCGGCTGGTTTCGCGCACTGACCCGCTGGCAGCGCATCGAGATCGTGCTGGGCATCGCCCTGTCGCTGCTGACCATCAGCACCCTGAAGCATTTCAGCTTGACCAGTTGCCCCTGGGACTTGCAGGACTTTGGCGGCAAGGCCTGGTATGTGTCGCATTGGACCTGGGGCGCCCGCGATGGCGGCGCCGGGCATTGCTTTCCAGCGGGCCACGCGTCTTCGGCCCTGGCGTTCATCGCGCTGGCCTTGCCTTGGTTGTTTTCAGGCCAGGCCAGCCTGCGCCGCAGAGGCCAATGGCTGTTGTTGCTGGTGCTTTTTTTGGGATTGGTGTTTGGATTGGCGCAAACCCTGCGCGGCGCGCACTACCCCAGCCACACCCTGTGGACAATCTGGATTTGCTGGAGCGTTGCGCTTGTCAACCGCCTTGTGTTCGGCTGGCTTGGCAAACATTGAAAGGACGCCGCACATGAACCTCGAACAATGGGTCAATCAATTTGGCAGTGACCTGGCTGCATTCACCCTGAGCTGTGGTTTTGTCGCGCTGTACTACTTGTGGCTCCACATTAAAGTCAAGGCAAACCCGACTTATACGATTCACGGCGTCAATCAACTCGCCCGCACACTGTGGGTTGCCAACGTGATGAGCAACGACTCAAAAGACATCATGGCAGTGCAGACTTTGCGCAATTTCATCATGGGGGCGAGCTTAATGGCCTCTACCGCAACACTCCTGATCACCCTGCGATCCGGGTGACCCCTTCCTGGATTTGCCGCCCCCCTTGCTTGGCCAACCGGCACCAATGTCAGGTATCGGGCGGGCATTTTGAATTTCTGAAGACCTGCTTACGCTGCAGTCCTGTCTCAGAGTTGCCCGCAGCCAATGTCAGCAATGCGGATCGGACGCCGTCAATTGAATGACAGTTTTATGGAACCTCGGCAGTGAAAATCTTTCTGCTGCCCGAAAGCTGCCACCCATGAGCACCCGCAATTGGTCGTGAAGCGACGATCACTATGCAGATGGGGCATCCTGCTTGCAGTCATTCACTACAAGGCAACGCCGATTCCTGGATGCCGGCTATCTGGCGCTGACTTCGGCTGCCCCGACTTGAGCAGGATTGAAAGCTGCAAGCCGCCACCGAACATCCTGCAAGTGTCATGGCGTGACAGTCGATACGACAGGTGGTGCCACAGGTGCAACAAAATGCGTGACAGGCGAAGCAAAATGCAACGACAGGCGTGCTGACAGGCGAATAAATTCACCAGCAGCGTGGAAATACCCTGCCTTACGCATGTGATTATTTGCATCGGACGTTCCCAACTCGTGAATGGCCACGGCAGGTGACATGACAGGTGACTCGACAGGCGACACAACCATGCACGACAGTCGTTCTGACAGGCGAATCAATTTCGTCAGTGCATAGGCGACAGGCAAATCGACAGGCGAACCAGAATGCACAACGACAGGCGTGCTGACAGGCAAATCATTTCACCAACAGCATGGGAGTGACAGAAACTCACTGTGCAGGGTAAGGGCCTTGTGCCCACGTCTTCTGCTGCGCATAAAACTTGGCAGCGGCCCCCTGCTCAGGGCGATACCCCGAGACCCCAGTCAACCAACGATTAGCATGTCGCGCTTCGCTTGACTCGTCCTTGCCTGGTGTATTGCAAACTATTCTGTCGTTGGCCAGCACGACAAGGTGCCGGTGGTCAGGAATTCCTGCAGGGAATTGATGCAAAGGACAAACATGCATGAATTAGTGAATAAATCAACCTCCTCATATAGAACTGCCCCCACTTTGCCTCCACTCCGCCCACAATTTGCCCCCACTCCCAAAACAGCCGCAAACCCGCATGGTTGCTAGGTTTCGCCCGTTTACACCCACTGCCCCCACGTTTTCAGCGGGTATCAGCTGGTAAAAATGGCAAAACTTGCCGGGCGGGCGCATCAGGCGGCCCGCTTCTTCATTTTCAGAACCTTGCCAGTCTTGCGCCCGTCAAGGTAATCAGCCCACCATTGCATCAGTTTGACGCGGTCATCAAGGTAGGTCGAGCGGTGGTAAGCGGCTCGCACGCCGTTGCGTTCAACGTGGGCTAACTGGCGCTCGATTACGTCCGGGTTCCAATTGCATTCATTGGCCACCGTGGAAAAAAGCGCACGGAAACCGTGGGCAGTAGCGGTACCTTTGAAGCCCATGCGTGCCAGGGCCGAATTGAAGGTATTTTCAGACAATGACTTGCTGGGATAGAACGGGCTTGGGAACACCAGCTCGCGATCACCGCTCAGGGATTGCATGGTGCGCAGTACCTCCACGGCTTGCCGTGACAGTGGCACGCGGTGCTCAAGCTTCATTTTCATTCGCACCGCCGGGATGATCCACAGCGCCGCGTCAAGGTCAAACTCTGCCCATAGCGCCCCGCGTGTTTCGCCGGGCCGGGTTGCGGTCAGCATCAGCAGCCGCAAAGCGTTCACGGTGTGGGGGTCGCCGTCATAGGCCGCCAGTTTGGCCAGGAATGCGGGTAGGTCGCTATCTGCCAGTGCCGGGCGGTGTGTCACGTGCCGGGGTTTGAGTATTTCAGACGGCACCAGATCAACCATCGGGTTTGATTCGATGCGCTCATGGGTCACCGCCCAACGGTAAACCGCCTTGACTCGCTTCAAAACCCGGTCCGCCTGGTCAGCCGCGCCTCGTGCCTCTACCTTTTTTACCGCTGACATGACCTCGCCAGGTTTAATGCTGGCGATAGGCCGCGCGCCCAGCGTCGGGAAAATGTCAGCTTCAAGGGATGCGCGAATGCGGGCAAGTGTCACGGGTGCCCAGCGGGCCGCCTGGTGGATCAACCAGTCACGGGAAACCGCCTCAAGCGTATTCACGGTTTCTTGTACCACCTTGGCCTTTTCGGCTTTGCGTAATGCGCCGGGATCGCAGCCGCCCTTGAGGGTTTTGCGGGCATCGCTTGCCAGGTCGCGGGCGGCCTTGAGACTTACCGTGGGGTACACGCCCAGCGCCAGGAGTTTTTCTTTTCCGCCGTGCCGGAACTTCAAGCGCCAGTAACGCCCGCCCGCTTTGGTCAGATCAAGGAAAAGCCCGCCGCCGTCAAAGTATTTACCGGGCTCTGTCAGGTTGCGTAGCTGCGCATCGGTCAGGGGCATGATAGGCATCCTTTGCAATTTGGGGGTACATTTGGGGGTATTTTCTGCCACCGAACGCCAAAAAGCTAGGATTCATGAGGGTTACAGGTTGATTTTCGATTCCTGTCGGCGGGACCACATTCACACAGCAGCGCTCACGCCACCGCGTCCGCGCTCTGGCGCGTCAGCATGGCCAGCGTGTTGGCGATGGTCTTGCGCAATTCCCGGCGATCACAAATCAGGTCCACAGCGCCCTTGGTCTGCAGGAATTCAGCGCGCTGAAAACCTTCGGGCAGTTTGACGCGCACCGTCGATTCAATCACGCGCGGCCCGGCAAAACCGATCAGGGCCTTGGGTTCGGCAATCACCACATCACCCAGAAAGGCAAAACCGGCACTGACACCACCCATCGTCGGATCGGTCAGCACGCTGATGAATGGCAAGCCATTTTTGGCCAGGTGCGTGAGTGATGCATTGGTTTTTGCCATCTGCATCAGGCTCAGCAAACCTTCCTGCATGCGCGCACCACCGGTGGCGGTAAAACAGACAAACGGCACTTTTTGCTCAATGGCCGTGTGCACACCGCGCACAAAACGCTCACCCACCACCGAACCCATGCTGCCGCCCATGAATTCAAATTCAAAACAGGCCGCGACCAGACCGATTCCCAGCACCGATCCTCCGATGACCACCAGTGCGTCGGTTTCCCCGGTGTTTTCCAGCGCTTCTTTCAGGCGTTCGGGGTACTTGCGGCTGTCCTTGAACTTGAGCGCATCCACCGGTAACACTTCCTGGCCGATTTCATAGCGGCCCTCGTTGTCCAGAAAGAAATTCAACCGCGCCCGCGCCCCGATGCGGTGGTGGTGGCTACAACTTGGACACACATTCTGGTTTTGCTCGAGGTCGGTTTTGTAGAGCACCGTGTCACAGCTGGGGCATTTGATCCACAACCCGCCCGGCACGCTGCGGCGGTCTTCCGGATTGGTATGCTGGATTTTGGGGGGAAGCAGTTTTTCAAGCCAACTCATGGGGAATCCTTGTCAGTCTTTTGGAAAATGGCGAATTATGAATCGAGGGCGGAGCGGATCTCGCGCAGGAACTTTTCGGCCGTGACGGCCACCTGATCGCGCGGCTGCCCGTCAATGAGCTGGATGATACGACTGCCGATCACCACCGCATCTGCCACACGGCTGATGGCGCGGGCCGTGCTGGCGTCGCGGATGCCAAAACCCACACCCACCGGCACGCTAACATGCTGGCGAATGCGCGGCAGCATGGCCTCGACCGCGTCGGTGTCGAGCGCGCCCGAACCAGTAACACCTTTGAGCGACACGTAGTAAACATAGCCACTGGCAATGCGGGCCACCTGCTGCATGCGTTCGTCTGTTGAGGTTGGCGCCAGCAAAAAAATCAGATCCATCTGCTTTGCTTTGAGCTCGGCGGCAAACTCTTCACATTCTTCAGGCGGGTAGTCGACGATGAGCACACCGTCGACACCTGCCGCTGCGGCGTCCTGCACAAAGGCGCTGGTGCCTGCCTGGGTATCAGCCCGCCGGTGCTTTTGGCTGTAGCGCTCCACCGGGTTGGCGTAGCCCATCAGCACCACCGGTGTGCTGTTGTTGGTCTGACGGAATTCACGTACCATGGCCAGCACCTGTACCAGGCCGATCCCGGCAGCCAGCGCCTTGTCGCCGGCTTGCTGAATGACCGGGCCGTCAGCGCTGGGGTCGGAAAAAGGCACGCCGAGCTCGATCACGTCGGCGCCGCCCGCAACGAAAGCATGCATCAGCTCAGGGGTGACGTCGGCGTAGGGAAAACCGGCGGTGACAAACGGAATCAGCGCCTTGCGGCCCTGGGCTTGCAACCGGGTAAACGTAGCGGCAATGCGGCTCATTTGACAACCTTCACAATGGCTTCGTCCGCAGCCAGACCACCCTTGACGGACTGACCCTGGCAACTGGGACGACAGAAAAAATCGGCGTGACTCAGGTCGGCCACCGTGCCGATGTCCTTGTCACCGCGGCCCGACAGGTTGACCAGGATCGACTGGTCGGGTCGCATGGTTTTGGCCAGCTTCATGGCGTAGGCCACGGCGTGGCTGGATTCCAGCGCCGGAATGATGCCCTCGGTGCGGCACAGGTAGTGGAAGGCCTCCAGCGCCTCGGTGTCGGTGATGCCGACGTACTGGGCACGGCCAATGTCGTGCAGGTAAGCGTGTTCGGGGCCGACACCGGGGTAGTCGAGGCCGGCGCTGATGCTGTGCGTTTCAGTAACCTGGCCGTTGTCGTCCTGCAGCACATAGGTGCGGTTGCCGTGCAGCACGCCGGGGCTGCCACGCTGGATGGAGGCCGAGTGGCGGCCAGAGTCCATGCCTTCGCCTGCCGCCTCGACGCCAATCAGCTGCGTGGTTTCATGCGCAATGTAGGGGTAAAAAATGCCCATGGCATTGCTGCCGCCGCCGACGCATGCGACAACGGCATCCGGCTGACCGGTCTGACAGCCAGCGGCCTGCAGCATCTCGGGCATTTGCACCAGGCATTCCTTGCCGATGACACTTTGGAAATCGCGCACCATCATCGGGTAGGGGTGCGGGCCGGCCACGGTGCCGATGATGTAGAAGGTGCTGTCAACGTTGGCGACCCAGTCGCGCATGGCTTCGTTGAGCGCGTCCTTCAGTGTGCAACTGCCGCTGGTGACTGGCACCACGGTGGCGCCGAGCAATTTCATGCGGTAGACATTGGGGCTTTGGCGCTTGACGTCTTCGCTGCCCATGTAGACCACGCATTCGAGGCCGTAGCGCGCGCAGATGGTGGCGGTGGCCACGCCATGCTGGCCGGCGCCGGTTTCAGCAATGATGCGCGGCTTGCCCATGCGCTTGGCCAGCATGGCCTGGCCAATGGTGTTGTTGATCTTGTGCGCGCCGGTGTGATTGAGGTCTTCACGTTTCAGGAAAATTTGCGCCCCGCCCTGCTCCCGGCTCATACGCGCGGCATGGTAAACCGGGCTGGGGCGACCGACAAAATGCGCCAGCTCGTAGTTGAATTCAGCGACAAATTCAGGGTCGAACTGGTACCTGGCGTAAGCCGCCTTGAGCTCGTTGATGGCATGGGTCAGCGTCTCGGAGGCAAAACTGCCACCATAGATGCCGAAGTGACCGCGCAGGTCGGGTTGTTGGTAAGTAAACATGGGTTAGGGCCTGACTAAATTGAGTTGAAGGTCTGCCTGACGGACGGCGGCAACAAACTCACGGATTCTGAGGGGGTCCTTGATGCCTTTTTGTCCCGGCACCTCGACCCCGGAGCTGATGTCAACCGACAGCGTTTTGCAGCGCGGGCGCAGCTGCAGGATGCCGTCGATCACGTTGGCAGCGTTCAGCCCACCACTCAAGACGAGGTGAGCGTTGACGTTTGGAGGAAGCAGTGACCAATTGAATGCGTGCCCGCCGCCGCCATACCCGTCCACTTGCGCGTCGAGCAGGAGGCCTTGGGCCTGTGAATAATCTTGCGCGAATTTTAAGAGATCAAAGCCGCGGCCGGCTTCCCCCAGGGGAATTCGTGCCGCACGCAGGTACGGACGCTGGCACTGCACACTGGCGGCCCAGCAGGCTTGCGGCGATTCGTCACCATGGAATTGAAGGATGGCACCCGGCACCTGGGCGCTGGCAGCAGTGATGTTGGCCAGCGTTTCGTTGACAAACAGCAGCACCGGCGTGACGAAGGGCGGCAGTCGACGGGCCAGTTCTGCCGCACGCGCGGCAGCGACAGCGCGCGGGCTTTTGGTGTACAGCACAAAGCCCAGGGCATCAACGCCTGCGGCCACGGCAGCGTCGACATCAGCCTCGCGGGTGAGGCCGCAGATCTTGATGCGGGTGCGGTGCAGGCCCGGCAAGGCCGGTTCGACAGTCGGGTTCATGGCAATCCATCGAGCAAGAGGGAATCTTCGGGCAAACCCCATTGTGGGTCATAACGGGGCCCCAAAAAGTACAGGCCGTCGGGTGAAAACGTGGGCGCGGCGGCATCGCGGTCGCGCGCTTGCATGACCTGCTGCATCCATTCCACGGGCTGGCGCTGTTCGCCAATGTAGAGCAGGCAGCCCATGATGTTGCGGATCATGTGATGCAAAAACGCATTGGCCTCAAACTCGAAACGCCAATAGGCACCACGCCGGGAAATTCCAATGCGCAGCATGTTCTTGACGGGCGACAAAGCCTGACAGGCACTGGCCCGAAACGAGGTGAAATCATGCTCACCAATGAGTTGTTGCGCGGCCTGCTGCATCAGATCGATTTGCAGGGGGCGGTAGACCCAGCCCACCCGGCCCTGATCCAGACTGGGGCGCACCGGCGACTGCAACACCACATACACATAACGACGCGAGGTCGCACTGGCACGGCAGTGAAACGCCCTGGGCACCACCCTGGCCCACTGCACCGCGATGTCGCGTGGCAGCAAGGCGTTGGGGCCGCGCACCCAGGCGGCCTCAGGGCGATCCAGCGGGGTGTCGAAATGCACCACCTGCATCAGGCCGTGTACACCCGCATCCGTGCGGCCCGCGCACAGGGTGGAAACCCGGTGATTGGCAAAACGTGACAAGGCTTTTTCGAGTTGGTCCTGCACGGTTTGCCCGGACGGCTGGCTTTGCCAACCCTGGTAATGCCCGCCGTGGTAGCTGATCCCTAATGCGACACGGACAAGTGCGGGCGGCTCACGTCCCATCCGTGACGACCATCAAATTTGGCTCAGCACCAGTTGTGCCCGGGCCTTGAGGGGACCATCATCAGCCTCGTTGATAACCTGCTGAATCAATTCACGTGCACCTTCATCGTCACCATTTGCCCTGAATTCTTTGGCCAGTGCCAATTTAGATTCCAGCGCATCAGCATTGGTCATGAATGGCTGCTGGGTCGGCACGACATCATTGTCGTCCAGGTCAAGCGACAAATTGTCAAAGTCAAATTCCATCATGTCGAGGGGCTGGCTGGCAGCCGTCGGGGCGGTGGCTTCGCCCACTGGCCCGGAACTGGTTGAAGCCGTCTCCGGTTCTGGCAGAGAACTCTCTGCGATGACAGGCAGCGCTGACCCGGCAGATCCCGCCACATCAATCGGCTTCGGTTCATCCAGCGAAAAATCAAGATCAAAATCCAGATCCAGCGCATGGTCAGCCGCGGTGTCATGAATCCCGCTGAGCGCAACTTCCGTCGCACCCGCCGACGGGATAGCAGGCAGAGGTGGCATTGGCGATGCGGCCGTCTCGGCGACCGGTTGCCCTCCCGCCAGGTACATGGTGTTACCTGGTTCCAACACCAGCCCGGTCGTACAAATCTGAGCCCATTGAGGTGCGTTGTTTTTCAGCAGGGGATAAGCAAGGGCCGCCATGGCTGCATAAGATGCAGCATCCTCGCGTTTGGCATAGATGGCCAACAGTTTCTGATGAATCGCCAAGCGCTCAGGCTGCTTCCGCAGGGCTTCCTTCAAGATGTCCTCCGCCTGTTCGTCACGTCCGTAAGCCAGGTAAACATCGGCCTCAGTCAACGGGTCGGTATCTGTATCTTCTACCGCATCCAGCTGGCTGCTTGGGTACACCATCGCAGAACTTGTCACCGATGACTCTTGCGTGTCCACTTTCTGGCCACCACTGTTGCCAAAAAATGACTCGGCCTGAAAAGCACTTTCAATAAAGGAGTCATCGTCAGCTGCTGCTTGTTTCTGGCGTTGACGGACTTTGTAAAAACCCAAACCGGCCAGTAACGCCAGCAGGGAGGTGGCACTTGCCGGCAACAAGGGGTTGTCCATCAGCGCATCCAAGAAACTGGAGGCTGGCTCAGGCACGATGGCCGGGGGCATCGTTGCGAGTTTCGGAGAAACCGGCTTTTCAGCGCCAGGTGCCGAGACAGGTGCAACAGCCATCGGAGCTGCAGAGCCATTGGCTGTACCTGAAGCTGCACCAGCAGCAGCCAGGGATGCAGCTGTTTGCGCCAGTTGATTGAGTTCGCTGGTGTTTTGACTGATCTGTGCGGCCCGTTTGGCACTGTCTTCGGCATTGCGGTCCAAAGCCAGTTGTTCGAGGTCCGTCGTGCTTTGAACCGACCCCTTGGACAAGGTCAGCTTGTCGGGTATTTGTGCTGCCGGTTTTTTGTCTTCCACCGTGGCCTTGATGGTACCGCTGACGTTGCGCTCGGCAGGAGCCAGATCAGTCACATTCGCGTTGTTGGCAAGCGAAAGCCGGTAACGATTGAAGTCCTGGCTCTGCGCTGTGATGATTTGGCTGGCTTGGGTTGCAGAAACCACCGTGGCCTGCTTTTCAGTGGGCAGCGCCAGGATAGCGCCAGCTTTGATACGGTTGACATTGCCCTCAATAAAAGCATTGGGGTTGCCGCGCTGCATGGCCACCAGCATTTGATCCAAGGACACATTGGACACCATGTGGGTCCTGGCAATTTTGCTGGCGGTATCGCCCGCTCGCACCGTCACCTTTTTACTCGCGTTGCTGGCCACCGCCGGCGCAGATTTAGGCTCAACGGCGACTGCGGGTTGGCGCCTTTCAGGCGGACTTGCCTGTGGTGCAGAACGCGGCGGCAGAGCCTGCCGGGGCACGGTCACGGATGATGGTGCGGCAAGGGGCGCAGGCAAAGTTGAAGTCAGTGGCTGCGCCATCGGCGTCGGACGCATATTGGGTGGATCAAACAGCATGGTGTAGTTGCGAACCACGCGGCCGCTATGCCAACCGGCATCCAGGATCAGGTCCACAAATGGCTCCTGAACCAATCGATCGTTGCTCAGGCGCAAGTAGGTACGGCCATCAGGTCGTTTTTGCAACACCATCCTGAGGCCGGTCAGAACCGGGCTGTAATCAAGCCCTGCAGACCTGAAATTTGCCGGCGAAGCAACTTGAACCTTGAGCGAGGCCGCCTCTTCCGCATTGATATCCGGAATGTCAATTTCAGCATTCAAAGGCTCACCCAAAGCAGATTGAACGGTGATTCGTCCAAGCGACAGGGCCAGCGCATTGGTTCCACTCAAAGCCAAAAGCGTTGCAAACGTCACGGCCTTGAGTTCCCATCGACAGGACTTAACAATCAATTTTTACTCCAGTTTTCAACCCGTAAAAGACAGGAACACGCCCAAGCCTCAATGCCCTTAAATGACACACGCCGATATGCGCTCAGCGGTATGGACACAGGGGCTGTCAGCTGGCGATTCTATAGGGTGAAATGAGCTCCCGGGTGGCCTTCAGATGCATCCCATGTCTTTCATGCAGGTGCATCTGACACCGTTCAGGCTTGCAGCAAGATTCGCAACATCCGACGCAAGGGCTCGGCGGCACCCCACAGCAGCTGATCACCAATAGTAAAGGCACCCACGTACTCGGGCCCCATGGCCAGCTTGCGGATACGGCCCACAGGAATGCTCAGGGTACCAGTGACCGCCACCGGCGTCAGGTCCTTGACCGTTGCTTCACGGGTGTTGGGCACCACCTTGACCCATTCGTTGTCGGCAGCGAGCAGGGCTTCGATATCTGCCGAAGGCACGTTTTTCTTGAGTTTGAAGGTGAGCGCCTGGCTGTGGCAGCGCATGGCTCCGACACGCACGCAGAAACCATCCACGGGCGTCTCGGCGCTGCCAAAAACCGCGCCCTGGCCCAATATCTTGTTGGTCTCGGCCATACCCTTCCATTCTTCGCGCGACATGCCCCAGCCGGGCTCGTCCGACTGCTTGCCCAGCCCGAGGTCTTTGTCGATCCAGGGAATCAGCGAGCCCCCCAGCGGAACGCCAAAGTTGGCCGTCTCGCTGGCGCTCAGGGCGCGCTGCTTGGCGATCACCTTGCGGTCAATTTCCAGAATGGCGGACTTGGGGTCGTCGAGCAAGGCCTTGACTTCGGCATTGAGGGTGCCGAACTGCGTCAGCAACTCGCGCATGTGCTGGGCACCGCCACCGCTGGCCGCTTGATAAGTCTGGGTGCTCATCCACTCGACCAGGCCCGCCTTGTACAGGGCGCCAACACCCATCAGCATGCAGCTCACCGTGCAGTTGCCGCCAATCCAGTTGTTACCACCCTTTTTCAGGGCGGTCTGGATGACCGGCAGGTTGACCGGATCCAGGATGATGATGGCATCGTCTTTCATGCGCAGCGTTGACGCTGCGTCGATCCAGTGACCGGTCCAGCCCGCGGCGCGCAATTTCGGGAAAACCTCGGTGGTGTAGTCACCACCCTGGGCACTGATGATGATGTCGCATTTTTTGAGCGCGTCAATATCAAACGCATCTTTCAGCGTGGTCTCATTCTTGGCCCATGACGGTGCCGCACCGCCCGCGTTGGAAGTGGAAAAAAACACTGGCTCGATCAGGGCGAAATCTCCCTCGGACTGCATCCGGTCCATCAACACCGAGCCCACCATGCCACGCCAGCCCACCAAACCAACCAAGTTACCAACTTTCATCACGCATCCTTTTCAGATCAATTAAATAGTTTTACTGCAATGCCCTGACCACCGCGTCACCCATCTCACGGGTGCTGACGCGGGTGCTGCCCGCACTGAAGATGTCGGCCGTGCGCAAGCCTTGGGCCAGCACCGCCTTGACGGCAGCTTCAATGCGGCCAGCCGCCTCCGCCTGGTCCAGGCTGAAGCGCAGCATCATGGCCGCGCTCAAAATGGTCGCCAACGGATTGGCAATGCCCTTGCCGGCAATGTCGGGCGCGCTGCCATGGCTCGGCTCGAACAGGCCCTGGCTATTGGCATTCATGGAGGCCGAAGGCAACATGCCGATCGAACCCGTCAGCATGGAGGCTTCATCACTCAGGATGTCACCAAACATGTTGCCGGTGACTACCACGTCGAATTTCTTGGGCGCCCGCACCAGTTGCATGGCGGCATTGTCGACATACATGTGGTCCAGCGCAATATCGGGGTATTGGAGGCCGACCTCGGTGACGATGTCTTTCCAGAACTGGAAGGTTTCCAGCACGTTGGCCTTGTCAACACTGGTGACACGCCCTTCTGAACCGGCAGCCTTGCGCGTGCGGGCCGCCTGGAATGCCACATGGGCAATGCGTTCGATCTCGGGACGGCTGTAGCGCATGGTGTCAAAGGCTTCTTCGGCACCGGGGAAATGTCCGTCAGTGGCAATGCGTCGGCCGCGCGGCTGCCCAAAGTAGATATCGCCGGTCAATTCGCGAATGATCAGGATATCCAGACCCGCAATCAGTTCCGGTTTGAGACTGGACGCATTCACCAGTTCTTCGTAACAAATTGCCGGACGGAAATTGGCAAACAGGCCAAGATGCTTGCGCAGGCCCAGAATAGCCTGTTCCGGACGCAACGGGCGGTCGAGTGTGTCATATTTCCAGTCACCAACAGCGCCAAACAGGATGGCATCAGCCTCTTTGGCCAGGTTCAGGGTGGACTCGGGCAAAGGATGACCATGGGCTTCATAGCCAGCACCGCCGACCAGTGCAGTCTCCATTTCAAAACGTAAATCCAGGGCTTGAAGGACCTTGACGGCCTCGGCCACAATTTCGGTACCAATTCCGTCGCCGGGTAAAACTGCAATTTTCATGGTTGTGATGAATGATTTGAATAACTTAGGCCAGCATGCTATGCGCCAACCAGGGCTTTTGCGCCAGGCGTTCGGCCTCGAAGGCCTTGATTTTGTCGGCATGGCGCAAGGTCAGGCCGATGTCGTCGAGACCGTTGAGCAAACAGTATTTGCGGAAGGCCTGCACCTCGAACGGTAGTTCCTCACCGTTGGGTTTGATCACCCGCTGGCGTTCCAGGTCAATGGTCAGGGCATAGCCTGGGAAAGCCGCCACGTCGTCAAACAATTGCGCCACCTGGACTTCAGTCAGCACAATGGGCAGCAAGCCATTCTTGAAACTGTTGTTGAAGAAGATGTCGGCATAGCTGGGGGCAATGATGGCGCGAAAACCAAACTGGTCCAGTGCCCAGGGGGCATGCTCACGGGAGGAACCACAACCAAAGTTCTTGCGCGCCAGCAAAATGGAGGCACCCTGGAAACGCGGCTGATTCAGGACAAAGTCCGGGTTGGGTTTGCGACTGGCAGGGTCTTGTCCGGGGTAGCCCGCATCCAGATAGCGCCACTCGTCAAACAGATTTTGACCAAAGCCGGTTTTTCGGATCGATTTGAGGAACTGCTTGGGAATGATGGCATCGGTATCCACATTTTCCCGATCCATCGGGGCAACCAGACCTTTGAGCAAGGTGAATTTTTGCATGGTTTGTCCTATTTCTTTTTGACGGCATCTTCGATGGTTTCACCTGCTTTTTGCAGGTCCTGACCTACGCCTTTGACGGTATTGCAGCCGACCAGAGCCAGCAGCGCGGCAGCGATCAACAAAGCGGTCGATGATTTCATGGTGGTGTCCTTGAGGCGTAGGTTAGACAATTTTGCGCACGTCAACAAAATGACCATAGATGGCTGCTGCTGCTGCCATCGCAGGGCTGACCAGATGGGTGCGGCCCCCGGCACCCTGACGGCCTTCAAAGTTGCGGTTGCTGGTGGAAGCGCAACGTTCTCCGGGCTCCAGCCGGTCGGCATTCATGGCCAGACACATGGAACAACCGGGCTCACGCCACTCAAAACCAGCGGCACGAAATATCTCGTGCAGACCCTCACGCTCCGCCTGCGCCTTGACCAGACCGGAGCCCGGCACCACCATCGCCAGCCGGATGTTGGGTGCCACTTTGCGACCCAGTGTCTTCACGATGGCGGCCGCTTCACGCATGTCTTCAATCCGGCTGTTGGTGCAGGAGCCAATAAATACCTTGTCCACGTACAGGTCGTTGAGCGCTTTGCCCGGTTCCAGCCCCATGTAGGCCAAGGCACGTTCGATGGCGCCGCGCTTGCTGGCATCTTTTTCGCGTTCGGGATCAGGAACCCGCTCATCAATGCCCAACACCATCTCGGGCGAGGTGCCCCAAGTGACCTGGGGCACCAGCTGCGAGGCATCAATGTCGACCACGGCGTCAAAGTGAGCATCTGCATCCGAATGCAGCGTTTTCCAATAGGCCACCGCCTGTTCCCACTCCACGGCTGCGGCCGGCTCATTGGGCGCGTCGTAGCCTGGGGCAAGAGGTCGACCTTTCACATACTGAATGGTTTTTTCATCCACGGCCACCAAACCTGCACGGGCACCGGCTTCGATCGCCATGTTGCAAACGGTCATGCGCCCCTCCATGCTTAGTGCACGGATGGCAGCACCGCCGAACTCAATGGTGTAGCCGGTACCGCCAGCCGTGCCAATTTTCCCGATCACCGCCAGCACAATATCCTTGCCGGTACAGCCGCGCGGCAAAACACCCCCGACCCGCACCAGCATGTTCTTGGCTTTTTTGGCCAGCAGCGTTTGCGTGGCCATGACGTGCTCGACCTCGCTGGTGCCAATGCCGTGCGCCAAAGCACCGAAAGCGCCATGGGTGGAGGTGTGCGAATCGCCGCAGACCACCGTCATGCCGGGCAGCGTGGCACCGTTTTCCGGGCCAATCACATGGACGATGCCCTGGCGCCGCGACATGAACGGGAAATAGGCAGCCGCACCATATTCCTTGATGTTGGCGTCCAGCGTCAAAACCTGTTCTTTGCTGGTGGGGTCGGTGATGCCGTCATAGCCCAGCTCCCAGCCGGTGGTGGGGGTATTGTGGTCTGCCGTGGCCACGATCGAACTGATACGCCAGACGGGTCGTTTGGACTGCCGCAGACCCTCGAACGCCTGCGGGCTGGTGACTTCGTGTACCAGATGGCGATCGATGTAGAGCAGTGCGGTGCCGTCTTCTTCGGTATGGACGACGTGTTCGTCCCAGAGTTTGTCGTAAAGGGTGCGTCCCATGTGGTTTCCTCGGTGAATTGCAGATTTTAAACGGCTGAGACGCCGTCCATCATGACCGTAAAAAAACCCGCCGCTGTTGCCAGTCGGCGGGTTTTCGGGAACGCAGGTTTATTTAGCGTTCAGCCACGGGCAAAACTTTACGAGTCACTGCACCTGTGAACAACTGGCGCGGACGGCCGATCTTGTATTCGGGGTCGCTGATCATTTCGTTGAGCTGGGCGATCCAGCCAACGGTACGTGCCAGTGAAAAGACACCGGTAAACAGGTTGACAGGGATGCCGATGGCGCGCTGGACGATACCAGAATAAAAATCAACGTTCGGGTAGAGCTTGCGCGACACAAAGTAATCGTCTTCGAGGGCAATTTTCTCAACTTCCTTGGCCAGTTTGAACAAGGGGTCATTTTCCAACCCGAGTTCTTGCAGCACCTCGTTGCAGGTTTCCTGCATCAGGGTGGCGCGTGGGTCGTAGTTTTTGTAAACCCGATGACCGAAGCCCATCAGCTTGACACCGGAGTTCTTGTCCTTGACCTGCTCCATGAATTCACCCACCTTGGCAACACCACCCTGGCGCTGAATGTCTTCCAGCATATTCAGGCAGGCTTCATTGGCGCCGCCGTGGGCCGGACCCCAGAGGCAGGCCACACCCGCCGCAATCGCCGCAAACGGGTTGGTGCCGGACGAGCCGCACAGGCGCACAGTCGAGGTGGAAGCATTCTGCTCGTGGTCAGCATGCAAAATGAAGATGCGGTCCAGGGCGCGCTCCAGCACCGGGTTGACAACATACTCTTCGCACGGTGTACCGAACATCATGCGCAGGAAGTTGCCAGCGTAGCTGAGGTCATTCTGCGGGTACATGTAGGGCTGACCAATACCGTACTTGTAGGCCATGGCCACCAACGTGGGCATTTTGGCAATCAGGCGAATGGCTGAAATTTCCCGATGCGCGGGGTTGTTGATGTCGGTGCTGTCATGGTAAAAGGCCGACAGGGCACCCACCAGGCCGGTCAGCACCGCCATCGGGTGTGCATCGCGGCGGAAACCACGCAGGAAAAATTGCATCTGCTCGTTGACCATCGTGTGGTTGATGACGAGCTTGTGGAAGTCCTGGCGCTCTTGCAGGTTGGGCAATTCACCCTTGAGCAACAAATGGCAGGTATCGAGGTAATCGCACTGCGTTGCCAATTGCTCGATGGGATAGCCACGGTACAGGAGTTCGCCCTTGTCACCATCAATGTAGGTGATGGCCGACTGGCACGACGCCGTTGACAAAAAACCCGGGTCATAAGTGAACATCCCGCTTTGGCCATAGAGCTTGCGAATATCGATCACATCCGGACCTACGGTACCCTGGTAAACCGGCAAGTCGACACTTGGAGTGCCGTTACTGAACGACAGGGTGGCTTTATTTTCAGCTAGCTTCATAGTGACCTTTCAGGTGGTTTTTTTAACATACTTAAAACTTCGCAAACTTCGTCCTGAACCAGATTGGCATCCAGTTGCGCCAAAGTTTTGCGCCCAAGGTGCAAATCCAGCAGGTCTGAATCGCTTAAATCCATTAGAACGTTCAGACCTTGCGCCTGCTTGACGGTGAGCGTGGATTCGAATCGCTTGAAGAAACGCTCGATGAAAATATCGTTTTCGAGCAGACCCCGGCGGCAGCGCCACTTGAGTTTGCTCAGCACTCTTTCATCGATCAAGGCGTCGCCTGTCTCCATGCCAGTGGTGTCCATCAGTGCCGCATCAGATGGCGCGACGCACCATCAGTTCCTTGATCTTGCCAATCGCCTTGGTCGGGTTCAGGCCTTTCGGGCAGACATCCACGCAGTTCATGATGGTGGTGCAGCGGAACAAACGGTAGGGATCTTCCAGATTGTCCAGACGCTCACTGGTGGCTTCATCACGGCTGTCAGCAATAAAGCGGTAGGCTTGCAACAAACCTGCCGGGCCGACAAATTTGTCTGGATTCCACCAGAACACAGGGCAGCTGGTGGAGCAACTGGCGCACAAAATACACTCGTAGAGGCCGTTGAGTTCTTCACGCTCTTCCGGGCTTTGGAGGCGCTCTTTTTCTGGTGGCCGGGTGTCGTTGACAAGGTAAGGTTTGATCGAGTGGTACTGCTTGAAAAACAGCGTCATGTCGACGATCAGGTCACGCACCACAGGCAGGCCAGGCAGCGGCTTGAGCACGATGGTATCGGGCAGCGTCAGCATGTTGACCAGACAGGCCAAGCCATTTTTGCCATTGATGTTCATGGCGTCCGAGCCACAAATACCTTCACGGCACGAACGTCGGTAAGACAGTGTTGGATCGATCGCTTTCAGCTTGGTCAAAACATCGAGCAACATGCGCTCACTGCCATCAAGTTCAATCTCGATGGTCTGCATATACGGCTTGACATCGGTGTCGGGGTTGTAGCGATAAATTTGAATAGTACGTTTAGCCATGATTTTCTTCCTTGGATGCAGGCACGCTTGAAGATCGGTCTTGCAAGATATCGATGAGGGTCAAAGGCAGCAAAGCCGAACTTTAGAAGGTACGGATTTTGGGTGGCACGGAAGCCACTGTCAGCGGCTTGAGGTTAACCGGCTTGTAACTCAGGCTGTTGGTCGCTTTGTCCCACAAGGTGTGCTTGAGCCAATTGACATCGTCCCGACCCAGCGGGCACGTCGGGTCATCGGCAGGCCGGTCGTAATCCGCCACACTGTGGGCACCACGGCATTCATGCCGTGCGGCTGCCGACACCATGGTTGACTGCGCGACTTCAATCATGTTCTCAACTTCGAGTGCCTCGATGCGCTCGGTATTGAAAATTTGTGACTTGTCGGTCAATTTGATATCAGTGACACGCTGACGCAATTGGGCAATCTTGGCAACTCCCTCGTCCATGCTGGCCTGGGTCCGGAACACGCTGGCGTGTTGTTGCATGATGTCGCGCATGTCGTTGGCGACAACCTGTGCATATTCGCCCGTCGTAGCCGAATTCAGCCGGTCCAGACGCTCCAGGGAAATGTCGGCAGCGTTGGCCGGCAGCTCTTTGTGCTCCTTGTTTTTCTCATTGAAGTCAATGATATGCAAGCCTGCGGCACGACCAAAAACCACGATATCCAGCAAGGAGTTGGTACCCAACCGATTGGCACCATGCACACTGACACAGGCGCACTCGCCGACGGCGTACAAACCGTTGACAACTTCCTGTGCGCCACTGCTGCCAGGAACAACAACCTGGCCGTAGATGTTGCTGGGGATACCGCCCATCTGGTAGTGGTTGGTCGGGATCACCGGAATGGGTTCTTTGGTGATGTCCACATTGGCAAAGTTATGGCCGATTTCAAACACACTCGGCAAGCGAAGGGCGATCGTCTCGGCACCCAGATGCGTCATGTCCAGGTTGATGTAGTCCTTTTTAGGTCCGCAACCGCGTCCTTCCTTGATTTCCTGGTCCATGCAACGCGACACGAAATCACGTGGTGCCAGGTCTTTCATCGTAGGTGCATAGCGCTCCATGAAGCGTTCACCGTTGCTGTTGCGCAGTATGGCGCCTTCACCACGGCAACCCTCTGTCAACAGCACGCCTGCACCGGCCACACCAGTCGGGTGAAACTGCCAGAACTCCATATCCTGCAGCGGAATATTGGCGCGTGCGGCCATGCCCAAACCATCACCCGTGTTGATGTAGGCATTGGTTGATGCCGCAAAGATGCGGCCTGCGCCGCCAGAAGCCATCATCACGCTTTTGGCCTGCAGAATGTGGACTTCACCGGTTTCCATCTCCAGTGCCGTGACGCCGACAACATCGCCATCGGCATCGCGAATCAAATCCAGTGCCATCCATTCGACAAAGAAATTGGTTCTGGCCTTGACGTTTTGCTGGTAAAGGGTGTGCAGCATGGCATGGCCGGTACGGTCCGCTGCAGCGCAGGCGCGCTGCACCGGTTTTTCACCGTAATTGCTGGAATGGCCACCAAAAGGACGCTGGTAAATGGTGCCATCGGGATTGCGGTCAAACGGCATGCCGAAGTGTTCCAGCTCATAGACCACCTTGGGTGCCTCACGGCACATGAACTCGATCGCATCCTGGTCACCCAGCCAGTCAGATCCCTTGATGGTGTCGTAAAAATGGTAATGCCAGTTGTCCTCGGCCATGTTGCCCAGACTGGCGCCGATGCCACCCTGGGCCGCAACGGTGTGAGATCGTGTGGGAAACACCTTGGACAGCACGGCGACATTCAGGCCGGCATTGGCCAGTTGCAGCGAAGCACTCATGCCAGCGCCGCCAGCACCGATGATGACGACGTCAAATTTACGCTTTTGAAGTTTGGAGGTTGCAGTCATGGTAATTGTTTTGTCTTGATGATTGGGTACAGCACACTCTGACGATTGACCGGGTGCGCAATGACTTCCTTGTTGGAAAGAAAGGTTTACAAGCGCCACAGCGCTTCAATAGCGCCACCGGTGCAGGCGATCAGCCAGGCAATGGCAAACACGTGCATGACGAAACGCACCCAATAGGGTTTGACGTAATCCTGAAAAATGTTGCGCATGCCAACCCAGACGTGGTAAAGCATGGAAAGAATGACCAGAAAGGTCAGCGACTTCATCCATTGCGGCGAAAAAATGCCAGCCCACAGCTCATAGCCGATCGGACCCTTGCTGAAAATCAGTTGCGCCAGCACCAGCACAGTGAACAAGGCCATGATGACAGCGGTGACGCGTTGTGACAGCCAGTCGCGCATGCCGTAGTGGGCACCAACAACCAGACGATGGGATCCGAAATTAACAGACATATTCAAACTCCTTTTTTAATCAATTCAGAACAGCGCTTGCACAACGCAGCTGGCAGCAGTCTGTCCGGGGACATTCGGTTTAATAAAGACCAAAAAGCTTGGCACCCAACACCAGTGTCAACGAGAGAGTGAGCACCAGAACAACCGCAGCGGTTTGCCGACCAAAATCCTTGGTCACGTGTTCGTGGTGGGTATCCATCCAGAGGTGGCGCATGCCGGCGATAAAGTGGTGCAGACTGGCCCAGATGATGGCCAAAACCACGAGCTTCCAGATAAAGCCGGGCAAACCCAGCATACCCTCATTAAAGGCTGCCTTGAATTTCAAAAAAGAAATTTCTGAAGAAATGGAGTTGTCAAACATCCAGATGATGAAAGGCATCAGGAAAAACAGAATGGCACCACTGACACGGTGCATGCCTGAAGCAATGGATGCCAGCGGCCATCGGTAGCTGATCAGGGATTTGCCATCAATGTTGTAGAACTCGGGACGTTTTTTTGCTGTGCTGGCCGCTGATTCAGACATACGATGCTTTCATGGTTGGGGGTAACAACGTGGTAACCCTGAGTAAATGGATAACTTACAAATTCTATTGCAATGCGTCAAGCGCCGAAGCCATCATTCGTTTGATGTCAGTCAACACTTTGTCTTCTTTTACCAGAATGACACGTCAAACGGACTTCAAGCTGACATCCGGCTAAAAAACTATTCATCAACCCAGCGCGTTATGGTAGTGATGGGTGTCGGTTCGGTAATAACCCCGACGCAGTTCCATAGGCTCATCACGATAGGTATAGGCGACACGTTCAACGCTCAACAAGGGGGTGCCGAGCGCCACGTTCAGGTGCTGCACATGCAATTGCGTTGCGGCAATGGCACGTATTTTTTCTTCGGCACGCACCATGCGGACATTGAATTCGGTCTCAAACAAGGCGTACATGGGCCCCTGGTAATTGGCCAGCTGCTCGGCGGTCAAGCCTTTGAACGGCGCTGCTGGCAACCAGATATCTTCCAGAATGATGGGGACCCCACCAAAGCTGAGCACCCGCCTGGCCTGCAGGACCGTATCACCGTGGCGCAAGGCCAATGCCCGCGCCACATCGGCAGCGGCGCGACTGCGCTTGCATTCAATGATGTCGCGCTGTGCCGGACCTTCACTGCCCCGGGTCCCACTGTCAGGCACTAATTTGAGAAACCTGAATTGCACCTGTTGCTCGGCATGGGTGGAGACAAAAGTGCCCTTGCCCTGACGCCGCAAAAGTAAATTCTCGGCAGCCAACTCATCAATCGCCTTGCGCACCGTGCCTTGACTTACATGGAAGCGCCCCGCCAGATCCATTTCACTGGGAATCATTTCACCAGGCTTCCATTCACCCACACGCAGACTGTTGAGGATCAACCCCTTGATCTGCTGGTACAGCGGACTGAATGCCGGTGTTGCCGAGGAGGCCTGTGAAATGGCGGACTCCGGTGACGTCAAGACGGGCTCAATGACAGGTTCAGGAAAGGTTTGCATGTTGTATTTGTCTCGATTTGCGGCATTGCCATTTTGCTCGAATCATATCTTATATAAGACATAAGACAAATTGACAACTCAGGGTTTTCCAGAGTACACTTCGCACGCTAAGGGGCTGGCCATGTCCTGTTTGCCCTACGCCCACTGAATTTTTACCTCAACCTTTTGGAGATTCCACCATGAGCAAAAAACCCGTCCGTGTAGCCGTTACTGGTGCCGCAGGTCAAATTGGTTACGCCATCCTGTTTCGTATCGCTTCAGGTGAAATGCTCGGCAAGGATCAGCCCATCGTTTTGAGCCTGCTGGAAGTCCCCGTTGAGAAAGCACAACAAGCCTTGCAAGGCGTGATGATGGAATTGCAGGATTGCGCATTCCCATTGCTGGTTGGCATGGAAGCCCACAGTGACCCCATGACCGCTTTCAAGGACGTGGATTACGCCTTGCTGATTGGTTCACGTCCCCGTGGCCCGGGCATGGAACGCGCAGAATTGCTGGCTGTGAATGCTGAAATTTTCACCGCCCAGGGCAAGGCCCTGAATGCCGTGGCCAGCCGCGATGTGCGCGTCCTGGTGGTGGGCAATCCTGCCAACACCAACGCCTACATTGCCATGAAGAGCGCACCCGATCTGCCACGCAAGAACTTCACCGCCATGCTGCGTCTGGACCACAACCGTGCCTTGAGCCAACTGGCCTCCAAGATCGGCAAAGCAGTCGCTGACATCGAAAAAATGGCAGTTTGGGGTAACCACTCGCCCACCATGTACGCCGACTACCGTTTTGCCACCATCAATGGCGAAAGCGTCAAGGACATGATCAACGACGCCGACTGGAACGCCAACACATTCCTGCCCACCGTCGGCAAGCGTGGCGCCGCCATCATTGCCGCGCGCGGCGTGTCGTCGGCTGCCTCGGCTGCCAACGCAGCGATCGACCACATGCGCGACTGGGCTTTGGGCACCAACGGCAAATGGGTCACCATGGGTATACCTTCCAATGGCGAGTATGGCATTCCGAAAGACACCATGTTCGGTTTTCCGGTGACCTGTGCTGGCGGCGAGTACAAGTTGGTCGAAGGTTTGTCGGTCGACGCGTTCAGCCAGGAATGCATCAACAAAACACTCAAAGAACTGCAGGACGAGCAGGCCGGCGTAGCCCACCTGTTGTAAATCCAGTTCAAAGTCAGGCTCGTGACCTCTCCACACGACGCATTACTGGGCCCGGCAGCGGTGGCACCGCTGCCAGTGTGCGACCACTATTGTGGCATCCAGTCGCGCATGGTCAAAAGTCTGGCTTTGCAAACCGAGCTGGCGCAAGAACTGGGTACTTGTGCGTTTGATGTGACACTCGATTGCGAAGATGGTGCGCCCGTGGGCGGCGCGCAGGACCATGCGCAAATGGTCGCTGAGCTGGCTACCAACGCATGGGCTGCCAGCCAGAAGCAGCCGCCCCAGAGTCGCCCCAGAGTTGCGGCCCGGGTGCATCCGGTTGACCACCCCGCGTTTGCGCAGGATGTAGCGACCATCATCGGGCGCTCTGCGCAGGCCCTGTGCCATGTCATGATCCCCAAAGTGGACACCGTAGCAGACATCGAGCACGCCCTGACCCACATTGATCAAGCGCTGAAAACCAACGGTCGTACCACACCCTTGCCAATACATGTGCTGATCGAATCACCGCTGGCGGTACACCACGTGGCGACCATTGCCGCGCACCCCCGCGTTGAATCACTCAGTTTTGGCCTGATGGACTATGTTTCGGCCCATGGTGGTGCGATTCCTGCAAGCGCCATGAGTACGTCGGAACTCAGTCGGCCCGAAGACCTCGACCAGTTCAGCCACCCCTTGGTGTTGCGTGCCAAGTTGGCGATCACTGCAGCATGTCATGCCTTTGGCAAGACAGCCTCTCATTGCGTGGTGACCGAGTTTAAAAACATTGCAAAATTGGAAGCTGCAGCCAGGTACGCCAGTCGTGCTCTGGGCTTTGGCCGCATGTGGAGCATCCACCCGGATCAGATTCGCCCCATTCTGGCGGCCTTTGCGCCAGCAGCCAATGAAGTGGACCAGGCCAGTCGCATTGTTTGTGCTGCGCACGCTGCCGACTGGGCGCCCATTTCAATCGAAGGTCATTTGCATGACCGTGCCAGTTACCGCTATTTTTGGCAGGTGCTGGTGCGTGCCCACCAAACCGCCAGGTTGCCAGCCCATGATCCCGCCCAGGTTTTTTTCTCTGCCTGATGATCAAACCGCTCCTTTTTGCCCCCTGTCTGTCACTCGTGACAGACACTTGTCCTGTTACCGCTGATTGTATTTTTTGATTGATAAGGAGTTGACCATGTTGCAAGCCTACCGCGCCCACGTCGCCGAACGCGCCGTTCTCGGCATCCCCGCACTGCCCTTGACGGCCCAGCAAACCGCTGAGTTGATCGAACTGCTCAAGAACCCGCCCCAGGGTGAAGAAGCCACGCTGCTGGAGCTGATCACGCACCGCGTCCCCGCCGGTGTGGATGATGCAGCCAAGGTCAAGGCCAGCTACCTGGCTGCCGTAGCACACGGCACCGAAAAGTGCACGCTCATCAGCCGTGAAAAAGCCACCGAATTGCTCGGCACCATGCTGGGTGGCTACAACCTGACGCCCTTGATCGATTTGCTTGACGACGCTGCAGTTGCAGGCGTGGCGGCTGACGCCCTGAAGAAAACCCTGTTGATGTTCGACCAGTTCCATGATGTCAAGGAAAAGGCAGATCAAGGCAACGCGCACGCCAAAGCCGTGCTGCAAAGCTGGGCCGATGCCGAGTGGTTCACCAGCCGCCCCGAAGTGCCGCAAAGCATCACGCTGACCGTGCTCAAGGTCACGGGCGAAACCAATACCGATGACCTGTCACCGGCACCTGACGCCTGGAGCCGCCCGGACATTCCGCTGCACGCTCTGGCCATGCTGAAAAACAAGCGTGACGGCATCACGCCCGAGGAAGACGGCAAGCGCGGCCCAGTCAAGTTCATCGAAGACTTGCGCGCCCGTGGCAACCTGGTCGCCTACGTGGGTGACGTGGTCGGCACCGGCTCCAGCCGCAAGTCGGCCACCAACAGCGTACTCTGGTTCACCGGGGAAGACATCCCGTTTGTGCCAAACAAGCGTTTTGGCGGTGTCTGCCTAGGCGCCAAGATTGCCCCCATTTTCTACAACACTATGGAAGATGCCGGGGCCCTGCCGATCGAACTCGACGTGAGCCAGATGAACATGGGCGACACCATTGAACTGCGCCCCTATGAGGGCAAAGCCCTGAAAGACGGCAAAGTCATTGCCGAGTTCAAGCTCAAGAGCGAGGTGTTGTTTGACGAAGTGCGCGCCGGCGGACGCATTCCCTTGATCATTGGCCGCGGCCTGACCGCCAAGGCGCGCGAGGCCCTGGGTCTGCCGGTGTCGACCCTGTTCCGCCTGCCGCAAAACCCCAAAGCCACAGGCAAGGGTTTCACCCTGGCGCAAAAAATGGTTGGTCGCGCCTGCGGCTTGCCCGAAGGTCAGGGCGTGTTGCCGGGCACCTACTGCGAACCCAAAATGACCAGTGTCGGCTCGCAGGACACCACCGGCCCAATGACGCGTGACGAGTTGAAAGACCTGGCCTGCCTGGGCTTCAGCGCTGACCTGGTGATGCAATCCTTCTGCCACACTGCGGCTTACCCCAAGCCGGTGGACGTGAAAATGCACCACGAGTTGCCCGAGTTCATCAGCAACCGCGGCGGCATTCCGCTGCGTCCGGGCGACGGCATCATCCACAGCTGGCTCAACCGCATGCTGTTGCCCGACACCGTGGGCACCGGCGGCGACAGCCATACCCGCTTCCCCATCGGCATCAGCTTCCCCGCAGGTTCCGGCCTGGTGGCGTTTGGCGCGGCCACGGGCGTCATGCCGCTCGACATGCCCGAGAGCGTGCTGGTACGCTTCAAAGGCCAGATGCAGCCCGGCGTCACGCTGCGTGACCTGGTCAACGCCATCCCCTTGTACGCCATCAAGTCCGGCGAACTCACCGTGGCCAAACAGGGCAAGAAAAACGTGTTCTCCGGCCGCATTCTTGAAATTGAAGGTTTGCCCGACCTCAAGGTCGAGCAAGCCTTCGAGCTAAGTGACGCGTCGGCTGAGCGCAGTGCCGCCGGTTGCACCGTGCACCTGAACAAAGAACCCATCATCGAGTACATCAACAGCAACATCGTGATGTTGAAGTGGATGATTGCCAATGGCTACTCGGATGTGCGCACCATCAACCGCCGCATCAAGGCCATGGAAGCCTGGCTGGCCAAACCAGATTTGCTCAAGGCCGACGCAGATGCCGAATACGCCAGCGTGATCGAAATCGACCTGGCTGACATTCATGAACCGATCGTGGCCTGCCCGAACGACCCGGACGACGTGAAAACCCTGTCCGACGTGGCCGGCGCCAAAATCGACGAGGTATTCATCGGTTCCTGCATGACCAACATTGGCCACTTCCGCGCCGCCTCCAAGTTGCTGGAAAACAAGCGTGACATCCCGGTCAAGCTGTGGATGGCACCGCCCACCAAGATGGATGCCAAACAACTCACCGAAGAAGGCCATTACGGCGTGCTGGGTTCTGCTGGTGCCCGCATGGAAATGCCGGGCTGCAGCCTGTGCATGGGCAACCAGGCGCAGGTCAAGGAAGGCGCGACCGTGTTCTCCACTTCCACCCGCAACTTCCCGAACCGCTTGGGCAAAAACAGCAATGTCTACCTGGGTAGCGCCGAACTGGCCGCCATCTGCTCGAAGCTGGGCCGGATTCCGACCAAGGAAGAATACATGGCCGACATGGGTGTCTTGACAGCGGCCAGCAGCAAAATCTACCAATACCTGAACTTCGACAAGGTACAGGATTACACCGACGCAGCGGCGTCTGTGAAAGATACTGCCGCGGTCTAAATGACCTTGAGGAGCTGGCATCTGAATGATGCCGGCCAGTTTTAAAACGCCTCGCAGTTGCAGCTGCGAGGCGTTTTTGTTTCTGGCGTTGACTGGCTGACAGTTAAACTCATGCCCATCATCAAACCGTCATGGTATTGAAATATTCCCAAGGAGTTCCCCGTGTTTTTTGGCAAACTGCTTCCACGCGACACCAATTTTTTCAAACTATTCAACCAACACGCCAACCATATCGTCGAGGCAGCTTATGCATTTTCCAAGCTCGTTGCCAATTACAACGATCTGACCCTGCGAGAAAAATACCACCGTGAAGTAAACCATGCCGAGGGCGCTGCAGACCGCATCACCCATGAGGTCAATAAAGCCCTCCACAAGACCTTCATCACACCTATCGATCGGGAACAAATCCACAGCCTGATCAACACCATGGATGATGTGGCCGACCTGATTCAGGATTCTGCCGAGACCATGGCCTTGTATGACATACACCACATGACCGATGAGATCAGCCGGCTCACCGATCTGAGCGTGAAATGCTGTGAGCGTGTCCGTGATGCGGTGCAATTGCTGAGCAAAATAGCCGATGCCTCCACCGCCGATGCCGCACTGAAAACCTGCGACGAAATTGACAAGCTGGAAAGCGATGCCGACCGGGTCATGCGCACCGCCATGAGCAAATTGTTTCGTGAAGAGCCTGATGTCCGCGAACTCATCAAACTCAAAGCCATTTACGAATTGCTGGAGACCATAACTGACCGCTGTGAAGACGTGGCCAACCTGATCGAGGGTGTTGTCCTCGAGAACTCCTGATTGGCACGAGGCTCAGAACTATGGAAACTGTACAAACCGCGTTATGGGTGGTAGTTGTTCTGGTATTGATGGCCATTATTTTTGACTTCATGAACGGCTTTCACGATGCCGCCAACTCCATTGCCACCGTGGTCTCCACGGGCGTCCTCAAACCAGGCCAAGCCGTTGTTTTTGCTGCATTTTTCAATGTAATAGCCATTTTTGTTTTTCATTTGAGTGTGGCGGCCACAGTAGGTAAAGGCATCGTATTGCCAGGCGTAGTGGACACCCATGTCGTATTTGGTGCTTTGGTAGGCGCCATTACCTGGAATTTCATCACCTGGTATTACGGCATCCCCAGCAGTTCTTCACACGCCTTGATTGGCGGCATTGTGGGTGCGGCCATTGCCAAGGCGGGTGTCGATTCCCTGATTTCTGCCGGCATCCTGAAAACGGTGCTATTTATTTTTGTTTCTCCCCTGCTGGGTTTTTTACTGGGATCCGCCATGATGATTCTGGTGTCGTGGAGTTTTCGCAATTTCCGGCCCCTCAAGGTTGACAAATGGTTCAGACGTTGGCAATTGGTATCCGCTGGGGCTTACAGCCTGGGCCATGGCGGCAATGATGCCCAAAAAACCATCGGCATCATCTGGATGTTGTTGATCGCCACCGGCTATACCAACGTGGCAGACCAGAGTCCACCGACCTGGGTCATTTTGATCTGCTACTCGGCCATTGGCTTGGGCACCATGTTTGGTGGCTGGCGGATTGTGAAAACCATGGGGCAAAAAATCACCAAACTCAAACCGGTTGGTGGTTTTTGCGCCGAAACCGGCGGCGCCATCACCTTATTTCTGGCCACTGCACTGGGTGTACCTGTCTCGACCACGCACACCATCACCGGTGCGATTGTGGGCGTGGGTGCCACGAGGCGTGCCAGCGCCGTGCGCTGGGGCGTCGCCGGCAACATCATCTGGGCCTGGATTCTGACCATTCCGGCCAGTGCGTTTGTCGCTGCGGTGGCTTACTGGATCAGTTTGCAAGTGTTTTGATGCGCTTTGTCCCGTGTCATAACGGGGCAGCGCTATCGCCCAGGCCCAAGGCCTTGTCCATCAGCACCACATCCAGCCAGCGCTCGAACTTCCATCCGCATGACTTGAGTGTGCCGACATGGCCAAAGCCAGCGCTTTGGTGGACACCAATGGAACCCAGGTTATTGGAGTCTCCAATCACGGCAATCAGTTTGCGCACGCCGGCACGCTCGGCCTGACTGATCAGTTCGGCCAGCAATGAACGACCCAACCCCTGCCCCATCGCGGTTGGGGCAAGATAAATGGAATCTTCTGCCGAATACCGGTAAGCGGGGCGAGGTTTGAACCAGTTGCAATAGGCGAATCCCAGCACCTGAGGGCCCTCCACCGCGACCAAATACGGCAAATTCCTGCCCAAGACATCTGCCCGCCGCTGTGCCATGTCCGCCTCAGTGGGCGGATCGACCTCGAAAGTTCCTGTGCCATGCAACACATGGTGGGCATAAATGGCTGTAATTTGTGCAATGTCGCTGAATTGGCCGGGACGAATAATGGGCATGGTAGTGAAGAACGATATAATGTGCGGCTGTCTGGCGTGTCGCATAACCGGGTGGTTATGTCGCGTGTCTCAAACGCCAGGTTAAATGCCAATTTTCGTGGAAGTTATTCCACTTCCCCAAAGGATACATCATGGTCGTCATTCGACTCGCCCGTGGCGGTGCAAAAGCTCGC
>NZ_JAMPYG010000030.1 GCF_023700745.1 Rhodoferax sp.
CTGGCTGCTGCGCGCCATTGCCCGTCTGGGCATCGGGGCAGTTTTTTTGCGCCTGTTGTGGGCTGCTTTGTCACCGCTATGGGCGACAGGAACGCCACAACGGTCTCACGCGCGCGTTGGAACCTTGGTTGGCGACAATTATCTTGGCCGGACTTCACTGTCTGCGACGAGCTCGGCGTGGTCATCGCCGGCGTCGCATTCGCGCACCGGATCTACCAGTTCGCACTGGCCCATTCGGGCTGGCGCCACGCCACGAGCATCCCGACGGATTGCGTCACCATCTCGTTCAACTGATCAGAAACTCGATTACTTGGTCTAAGGTTTTTGTCCATACTGAACTGGTGCTCCTGGTGTCCCACTATCCTCGACCACTTCGCTTCGAGCCGCCAAGCGAAATTGCCAGGAAACACAGGGGGGTTTCGATATTGGCTTCTGTCATTCGCAATCACACTCCCGCTGGCGCCATAGCAGTCCGATATCGGCAACACGGGTATTGCAGTCTCACGGTTTTCGAACTATCACTGCATCAAATGCACTCATCTGGGATCAGCCATCGGCATGGCATTGGAACTACTCAATGCGGCAACGGAATTTGTCGATCTTGGAGAATGGGCCAATTTTTCCTCGAAACACCCAAGTTTGGTTTGGCTCAAGAACCGCCGTCGAGCAACCGGCGAAGGGGTGCGCTCTGTTGGGCCTGTTTTTGAGCGAAAAACAATGGCCGCGACAAGCCAACCAACTACGCCGGTTTCGCGGCCTTCTTCAGCGGCTGCCAGCCAAAAAACTCCGGCTCATGGCGCTTAACCACCGGCCCATTGAAATCCCAAGACATCCATTTGCCCAAGTGGTAGGCGGCTGTCCTGAGGATGGAGCTGGCAGGCCTGCCAGCTTGCTCTGATGTTCGCGATATCCCGGATATGGTCTGATAGGCCACCGTCGCCATGTCGAACAGCAATTCGCGCAAGTGGGCACAGCCCCTGATTCCACCGAGGTTTTTCTCGATGGTGTGACGCCAGCCCGACCTCATCGTGCAACCAACCATTTTCTGCATCGGGTCCTGGGCCTGCAGGCATTCGGAAAACTGCGTACTGGCCATGGACGTGACTATCTCGCTGATTGTCATGTCATGGACCGGGGTGCCCGGTCGCAGTGTGCCTCGGTCAGGCGTTTTCAGGACATAGGTTTTAACATCGACTATCGCGGCCTCGATGTCCCAGAGCCCGTCCTCACGCTGGTAGCCGCGAAACGTAACCCTACGCATGTGCATATGTTTCCTGATTTGGGGTGGTAGTAGTGGTATTGAATTCTCTGCTGAATAAATAACATCTGACCGTGCCGATCTCGCTCCGCTCAAACGACTTCCAGATTGTCGATAAGCCGTGTCGAACCAATTCTTGCGGCACCCAGCGCCACCAGCGCATCTCCGGCTTGCGGCGGCTGCAGGTCAGCTTGTCGACGCACCGTCAGGTAGTCAGGCACCCAGCCGCGTTTGGCGAGCTTGGACATGGCCCGTGCTTCAAGCTCAGGCAACCGCGCCGCAAGCTCTGCATTCGCGTCGTGGGCATCCCGCACCAGTTGCTTGAGCGCCAGTGACAGCTGCACAGCTTCGACGCGCTCGGACTCAGACAGGTAACCGTTGCGCGAACTTAGTGCCAAGCCGTCAGGCGCGCGCTGGGTCTCTCCTGCCACGATGTCGATAGGCAGCGCGAACTGGCGCACCATGTGGTGAATTATCATCAACTGCTGGTAGTCCTTTTTTCCAAACACAGCCACCCCACCGGGTGTGCTACCAAACACGCAACTGAAGAGCTTCATCACCACAGTCGACACGCCAATGAAAAAGCCAGGGCGAAAGTGCCCTTCCAGGATGTCAGCGAGTGCTGCCGGAGGGTGTACCTTGTAGGTTTGTGGTTCAGGGTACAAGACCTTCTCGTCAGGTGCAAACAGCACGTTGCAGCCCGCCGCCTCGAGTTGGGCGCAATCGGCGTCCCAGGTGCGTGGGTAGGTATCAAAGTCTTCGTGCGGCAAAAACTGCAAGCGATTGACGAAGATGCTGGCCACCGTGACGTCACCCAGGGTTTTGGCCTGCTTGACCAGCGCAATATGGCCGTCATGCAGGTTACCCATGGTGGGTACGAAGGCGGGGCGGGTAAAGCGCACCAGGTGGTTGCGCAGATCCGCGATGGTGTGGGCGATGTACATTTATCGTTGGGTCAGGATGGACGGAGATGAGGCTCAATAGGGTGCTGGCCGTGGCCTAACGCTGGGTTCGCATCCGTTCAGCAAGTATGGATGTTCTCAACGGGAAAGCGGCTGGCTTTCACGTCCTCGACGTAGCACGGCACATTGCACCGAAGCGCTGCCATCCATGAAGTTGCGCACAAAGCGGGGGCGTTTGCCGTGACTTACGGCCAGCATGTCGTGTAGCACCAGCACCTGGCCGCTGCAGGCCACGCTCGCACCGATGCCGATGACGGGTATCGTGAGCGTTTGTGTCACTTTTTGCGCCAGGGTGGGCATTTCACGCAGGCGGTGCAGGGTCAGGGGTTTGCGTGGGGTGGTTTGCTCGCTCATAGTGTTCTCACGCAGTCGCAGCCGTAGTGGCTTGACGCAGGCCCAGGCGCTGCAGCAGGTCAAGATCGGCGTGCGTATCCGGGTTGCCGGTCGTCAGCAACTTGTCGCCGTAGAAAATGGAATTGGCACCGGCCAAAAAGCATAGGGCCTGCACCGCGTCGCCCATCTGCTGGCGACCTGCCGACAAGCGTACGCGCGCCAAGGGCATGGTAAGGCGCGCCACAGCGATGGTGCGCACAAACTCGAAAGGGTCGAGCGGTGGCTGGTCGGCCAGTGGCGTGCCGGGAACGGGCACCAGGTTGTTAATTGGCACCGATTCAGGATAGGGGTCAAGGTTGGCCAACTGGGCGATCAGGCCAGCGCGTTGCAGACGTGTCTCGCCCATCCCTACGATGCCGCCGCAGCAGACTTTGACGCCGGCACCACGCACACGTTCCAAGGTGTCTAGCCGGTCCTGATAGTCACGGGTGGTGATGATGTCACCATAGAAATCGGGTGCGCTGTCAAGGTTGTGGTTGTAGTAGTCCAGCCCGGCATCGCGCAAGGTTTCGGCGTGGCCGTCATTCAGCATTCCCAGCGTAGCGCAGGTTTCCAGCCCCAGGGCCTTGACGGTGCTGACCAGTTCGGCCATTTTTTCAATATCGCGGTCTTTCGGTGCGCGCCAGGCCGCACCCATACAAAAACGCGTGGCACCGGCTGCCTTGGCGAGTTGCGCAGCTTGCAGCACGGCTTGGGGCTCCATCAGCTTGCTGGCCTCGACGCCAGTGTCGAACTTGGCGGATTGAGGGCAGTAGCCACAGTCTTCTGGGCAGCCCCCGGTCTTGACCGAAAGCAGCGTAGCAAATTCGATCTGGGTAGGGTCGAAGTGTTCCCGGTGTACCGTCTGGGCACGGTGCATCAACTCAGGAAAGGGAAGTGCAAATAGGGCTTGCACGGCTTCGACCGTCCATCGCGCCGGTTGGGGCGCGGCGATGGCAACAGCGCGGCGATGCAGGGTAACGGTTTGTTCGACAACAGAGGACATGAAAAACTCTCTTTCAATAAGACGGAACAATGACCGATGGAATTGTCTCCAACCCATCGGCAAAACTAATGCGAGGACTCTGCATTTGCCAGGGAATCTGCGCCCAGCAGGGCGCGCCCAGCCGCTGGGCCAGCGCGTTGACATTCTCGACCGGAGCCGACATCTCTGGGTCGATGTGGTTGGCCACCCAGCCGACCAGGGGCAAACCGGCCTGCCGGATCGCCTGCGCCGTCAGCAAGGCGTGGTTCAGGCAGCCCAGGCGTATGCCGACCACCAGCACGACCGGCACAGCCAAAACTTGCGCAAGATCGGCCAAGGTTTCGGTGGCATTGATCGGCACAGAAAAACCACCTGCACCTTCGACCACCACGCTGTCGGATACCGACTGCAGTTGTGCAAAGCACGCCTGCAAATGGTCAAGGCGCAGGGGGATGCCTTCATTTTCTGCCGCGATGTGCGGTGCCATGGCGTCCCGCAACAGGTAGGGACAGACCCAAGGGGCGGGGGCCTGCACATTGCTGGCCGCGCTCAGTGCTTCCACATCGTCGTTGCACCAGCGTCCATCCACCCAGCTTGTGCCTGCGGCCACCGGCTTCATGCCCACGGCGCGCCTACCGGTTTGCCCCAGGTGGCGCAGCAAGGCGGCGGCCACCAGGCTTTTGCCGACGCCTGTGTCCGTGCCTGTGACAAAAAAATCAGCACGGGGCAGGCTGCGTGGTCGGGGTGGTGGCAGTGTCATTGCAGCGCTTTCAGGTGGTCTGCCAGCCGGTCCACATCGTCGATGCTGTGCGCCGCAGACAACGCAATGCGCAGGCGGGCTGTGCCCCGCGGCACGGTGGGTGGGCGAATGGCGGGAACCCACAGCCCCTGCGCTTCGAGCTGGGCAGACACGGCCAGCGCGGTCTCATTGCTGCCCAGAATCAGAGGCTGTATGGGCGTGTCGGATGGCAACAAGCGCCACGGGCTGCTGGCCATGCGTTCGCGGAGGTGAGCAATCAGCGCTTGCAGGTGCTGGCGGCGGGAGTGCCCCTGTAGCCCGGCAATCACGTCCAGACTGGTACACAGGGCGTGCGCCAATGCCGGCGGCGCTGCGGTGCTGAAGATGTAGGTGCGAGCCTTTTGCACCAGCCAGTCAATCACTTGCGGGCAGGCCGCGACAAAGGCCCCGCTTACCCCGGCGGCCTTGCCCAAGGTGCCCATGTAGACGATGTGCGGAGACTTCAGGCCAAAATGCTCCAGCACGCCACGTCCACCGGCACCCAGCACGCCAAAGCCGTGCGCATCGTCCACGATCAGCCAAGCACCATAGCGCTCGGCCAGGGCCAGCAACTGCGGCAGCGGTGCGATGTCGCCGTCCATCGAGAACACGCTGTCGGTCACGATCAGCTTGTTCGTCGCTGTCTCTTGCGCTAGCCTCGTCTCCAGGGTTTGCAAATCGCCGTGCGGATACACATGCACGCGCGCGCCTCGGGCCAGGCGCACCGCGTCGATCAGTGAGGCGTGGTTGAGCACTTCCGAAAAAATCGCCGTGGGCTCGCCCGTGGCTGCCAGCGCAGGCGTCACCGCCAGGTTGGCCATGTAGCCGGTGCAAAAAAACAGCGTGCGGCAGGTCTCGAACTGGGGGCTGACAAACTCCGCCAGCCGGTGCTCCAGCGCCTCGTGCGCCTGGCTGTGCCCGCTGATGAGGTGAGAGGCACCACTGCCCGCGCCGTGCAGTCTGGCCCCGTCAGCCAAGGCCGTCACCACGTCAGGGTGGTTGGCCAGCCCCAGGTAGTCGTTCGAGCAAAACGCCAGGCGATCATGGTCGTTCAGCTTGACATGGGGGCCACAGGGCGATTGCGTAGGGCGCGTGCGGCGGCGCAGATGTTGGGCGTCGAGTTGCACCATGCGCGCCTCCAGGGTGTCGATCAAATGCATGGTGGTTTCAGGTTCGCAGCGCTTCGTCCAACGCGCTTTGCACGCCCTCGGCAAGCAATGCCTGTTCGTGGTCGTTCAGGATATAGGGCGGCATCAGGTAGACGGTTTTACCGATGGGGCGCAACATCAACCCCCTTTCCAGGGCCAGGGCATGAAAGCGCCGCGAGAAGGTGGCCGCCTGCGCGGGATCTTCAACCGTAACATCAAAGGCCCAAATCATGCCCTGCTGCCGGAAATGTCGCACCTGCGGGTGCGCGGCTAAAGGGGCGAGCAGGGTGCTGAGCCGCCTGGCACGCACGCGGTTGGCGTTCAGCACATCGTCTTCTTCAAAAATGTCCAAGCAAGCCAGGGCTGCGCGGCAGGCCAGCGGGTTGCCGGTGTAGGAATGAGAATGCAAAAAGGCACGGTTGATGCCATCGTCGTAAAAAGCCTGGTAGACATTTGGCGTCGTCATCACCAGTGACAGCGGCAGGTAGCCGCCGCTGATGCCTTTGGACAAGCAGAGGAAGTCGGGCCACATCCTTTCCCCCTCACCTTCCCAATTCCCGGCCTGCTCACAAGCGAAGAAGGTGCCGGTGCGGCCACAACCCACGGCGATTTCATCAGCGATCAAATGCACGTGGTACTGGTCGCACAGGCGGCGGATGTCCTGCAGGTACTGCGCATCGTGCATGGCCATGCCAGCGGCACACTGCACCAGCGGTTCCACGATCAGCGCGGCGATGGTGTCGGCCTTGGCCTCGAACAACTGCCGCAGTGTTTCCGCCGCGCGCGCTGCCACGTCCCGCGCGCTTTCACCCGGACGGGCTGCACGCGCATCCGGGCTGGCGACGATGTGGGCCGGTCGCAGCAGGCCATCATAAGCCTGACGAAACAGCGGCACATCGGTCACGCCCAGGGCTCCCAGGGTTTCGCCGTGGTAGCTCTGCGCGAGGCAGGCAAAGTCACGCTTGCGGGGTTGGCCGCTGTTGCGCCAGTAGTGGGCGCTCATCTTGAGCGCGATTTCCACGGCGGAGGCACCATCAGAGGCGTAAAAGCAATGCCCGAGCGCGTGCCCCGTCAGCGCCGCCAGCCGCTCAGAAAGCTCGACCACGGGCGCATGGGTACACCCGGCCAGCATCACATGCTCCAGCGTGTCGAGTTGGGCCTTCACGGCGGCGTTGATGCGCGGGTTAGCGTGACCGAACAGGTTGACCCACCAGGAACTCAAGCCATCCAGGTAGCCTTTGCCCGCTTCGTCATACAGCCAGGCACCGCTGCCGCGCACCAGCGCCAGCGGCGGCTGGGTCTCGTGGCGTTTCATCTGGGTGCAGGGATGCCACACGCTGGCCGTGCTGCGGCTGGAGAGGCTTGCCGACATCACAGTGCCTGCGTTGGCACGTGGTGGCGCAAGGCTGTTTGGCGGTTGCGCTCGTCCACAAACACCAGTTGGGGATGATGCCCAGCGACCCGCTCTTCATGCACTTGGGCAAAGGCCGCGATGATGATGAGGTCGCCCACTGCAGCACGGCGTGCCGCTGAACCGTTGACCGAGATCATGCCCGAGCCCCGCTCGCCCTTGATGGCGTAGGTGACAAAGCGCTCACCGTTGTTGATGTTCCAGATGTGGATTTGCTCGTTCTCGCCCAGATCAGCAGCATCCATCAGATCCTCGTCGATCGCGCAGGAGCCCTCGTAATGCAGTTCGCATGCCGTCACTGTGGCGCGGTGGATCTTGGACTTGAGGAGGGTACGGTACATGGTTTCACTTTCAAGGAAATTCAGCGGGCCATCAGCCCCAGGATATCAAACAGGCGTCGGTCGCTGGCCCAGTCGGAGTTGCCGGTAATGAGCAACTTGTCACCCTGGAAATCGAATTTGTCCAGCCGCAGCGCGTCAAGCGCCTTGTGGTCTGATGTGCTGGGTGGCCTCGTCTTCGACCCGCTGCCAGATCTCGACCGCCATCGGGTTCTTGCTCTCTTCCAGGATATGCCCCACCAGCCCGATGGCGCGCGCCAGCACGCCGATGCCGCGCACGATCTTCCAGGGCAGCCCGAGTTCGCAACTGATGGCGCCGATGGCGCCGGTCGCGTTGACCGGCAGCATCTTGCCGGCCACACGCTCGGCCTCGGCGCAGATCAGTTGTTCGAGCCGGATGTAGTCGCCGGAAAAGCCGTTGTCCTTGGCGATCTGGAACAGGCGCGGGGCGCGCGGATCGACCGGCTTGTGCAGCGGATGACCGAGTCCGGGAATGATCTGGCCGCGCGCACGAAAGGCTGCCACGGTGTCGCAGGCGATGCGCTCTAGGTCAGCTCCTTTCGTTCCGGGTGGCAGGGCCTCGTACAGCATTTTGGCGGTGCCTTCGGTGCTGCCGACGAACACGCTGCCCAGGCCGCACAATCCGGCCGCCACCGCGGCCTGCAGCGATTCGGGCGCACCGGCGTAGGTCAGTCGCGCGACCAGCGCACTGGGCGTGATGCCGTGCTCGACCAGCGTCACCGCAATGGCGTTGAACACGTTCGATTCCTGCGGTGTCGGCATGCGCCCGACGATCTGCAGGTAGGCCATGTCGCCCAGGTTGAGATGGCCGAGAATCTCGTCAGGCAGACTCTTGCCGTGCACTTCGATGCGGTCGGGGGTACTCCAGGCAATGTCGGAGCGTATGGGTTTGGTTTTGCGGGTCATAAGGAATTCCAGTCGGTTGGGGGTGGGTTCAAAAAAATCAGGCGCTCAGGCCCGCGTCACGCAGCACGGCGCGCGCACGCTGGACCACCGGCAGGTCCACCATCTGGCCATCCACGGCCACGGCGGCACCGCCAGCCGCTGCAAAGGCTGCGCAGACGCGGCGCGCCCAGTCAAGCCGCTCGGGGGTCGGCGTGAACACCGCCTGAACGCCGGCCACCTGCTTCGGGTGAATGCACAGCTTGGCGCCGAAGCCGAGCCGGCGCGCGCGCTCGGTGTCGGCCTGCAAGCGGTGCAGGTCGTCGATCGCGGTGCTGACGCCATCAACCGGCGCAGCCAGAGCGGCCAGCCGCGAGGCCAGCACCATTTGGGAGCGGAAAGCCAGCAGCTCAGTCTCCGCGCCATCGGGCGAACAGTCGATGCCCAGATCGAGCGCCAGATCGACGCTGCCAAAAGCCAGGCGAATCACGCCCGGCACGCGCGCAATGCTGTGGATTTCCTGAAGGCCGCGCGCCGACTCGATGATCGGCAACACGTCCTTGTAGGTGGCCTCGACCACGGTGCAGACGGCATCGATGCCCTCGGCCTTGGGCAGCATGATGGCCACCACGCCAGGATGGCGACACAACTTGAGATCGTCTTCAAACCAGGGCGTGCCTGCAGCATTGATGCGCACCACCAGCGGCGCCGACTCATCAAGCGCTCGCGCCAACGCGTCGCGTGCGCGCGCCTTTGCCTCCGGGGCAACCGCGTCTTCCAGGTCGACGATCACCGCGTCGGCACCGCTGGCGCGCGCCTTGGCAAAACGCTCAGGCCGGTCGGCGGGCACAAAAAGATAGGCGCGCGGCAGGCTACGGGGGCTGGTTGCCATGCTCATACCCCCAGCCAGCGTTCGATGCGCGGTGCCTGTGCGACCGCCCAGACGCGTGCGATCAGCGCCTCCATCTCGGCAGGCGTCGCCCCCTTGCCGTAGGCCGCCAGGCGCTGCGCCTTGTCTTCGAGCTCGGCACGGGTCAGGGTGTTGCCGGGGTCGCCCTTGGGCTCGTCAACACGCGCGCTTAAACGTCGGCCATCGCGCGTGGTGACCGTCACCTTGCCGATCCAGCGCTGCGGGTAGGCCTGATCGACCTCGGCGTCGAACTGCATCGTAACCCGGTCGCGCAAGGCGGCCACGCGCGGGGCTAGGTAATGCTGCTCGAATTCGTTCAGCCCGGCAAAGCCGTATTCGGCGGCCAGCGCCAACACCGTGCCCATCGAGAACTTGGCCTGGTGCACGGTGGCGGGCACGGTGACGCGGCCCAGCACGTCGATGGCGCCCTGATGCACATGGGTGGTGACGCTTTCGATGTCGTCGGCTTTCACGCCGTGCGCCTGCATCAGCGCCAGCAGCGCATCGGCGCTGGGGTGGGTGTGGCGGCACGAGGCGTGGTATTTGAACGAGGTTTCCGCCGTGGCCCAGCGCTGGCCCAGGCGGTCGGTCAGGCGCGCCGGATCGGCGTCGCTCGACATGCCCGCGGCCATGCCCTGCGCGC
>NZ_JAMPYG010000020.1 GCF_023700745.1 Rhodoferax sp.
CACATCAACCAGTACTCCAGCCACCACACCGATGCCATCCTGACGCGTGACCACATGCACGCGCAACAGTTCCTGCGCGAAGTCGATTCGGCCAGTGTGATGGTCAACACCAGCACCCGCTTTGCCGATGGTTTTGAATATGGCCTGGGAGCCGAGATCGGTATCAGCACCGACAAGTTTCATGCCCGCGGCCCGGTCGGCATCGAGGGGCTGACCTCGCTCAAATACGTGGTGCTGGGCGAAGGCGAGGTGCGTCGCTAAGCAACAGCTTAGCCCGGACTGGTGCACTTGAGGCCCTGGCGCCACCGCTTAAAATCAAAGCCCACACAATGCAAGGTCTCCTATGGTCCCGCACCTGATCACCGCCCTGACGGGCCCCATCAACGAACTGGAGCAGCGCGTACTGGACTCCATGCCGGCCATCGAACGCTGGTTCAGGCTGGAATGGATGGAGCACACCCCGCCGTTTTACAGCGCGGTGGACGTGCGCAACGCCGGCTTCAAGTTGGCGCCTGTGGACACCAACCTGTACCCTCGTGGCTGGAACAACCTGACCACCGAGATGCTGCCCCTGGCTGTGCAGGCGGCCATGGCCGCCATCGAGAAAATTTGCCCGGAAGCGCGCAACCTGCTGATGATCCCGGAAAACGGTCAGCCCAGCAGCTTCTACCTGGCTAACCTGGCCCAGTTACAGCGCATTTTCAATATGGCAGGCCTCAATGTGCGACTCGGTTCGATTGACCCGGCCGTCAAGAAAAACATCACATTCGAGCTGCAGAACGGCGACCATGTCACGCTGGAGCCGGTCATTCGCAACAAGCGCCGCCTCGGCCTGAAAGATTTTGACCCCTGCACCATTTTGCTCAACAACGACCTGAGCGCCGGGGCGCCGGGCATCCTGGAAGAGATCTACGAGCAATACCTGCTGCCACCACTGCACGCAGGTTGGACCACCCGGCGCAAGAGCACCCATTTCAAATGCTACGAAGAGGTATCCAAGCGCCTCGGGAAACTGCTGGGGGTTGACCCCTGGTTGATCCACCCGCTGTTTGACCGCTGCGAAAACCTCACCCTGGGCCAGGACAGCGGGTTCGATGCCCTGCAAACCCAGGTCGACAGCGTGCTGACCCGCGTCAAACGCAAATACAAAGAATACGGCATCAAGGAAAAGCCCTTTGTGGTGGTGAAATCCGACCACGGTGCCCATGAGCTGGGCATCGTCACCGTGCGTGATGCCAAGGACCTGCAGACACTGCAAGAACGCATCCAGACCCTGAACAAGGGCCGCAAATCACCCATCCTGCCGCATGACTTCATGGTGCAGGAAGGCGTTCTGACACAGGAACGCGTCAACGATGCCGTGGCCGAACCGGTGGTCTACATGATGGACCGTTACGTGGTGGGCGGCTTTTACCGGATTCATGCCGGTCGCGGCATCGACGAAAACCTCAACGCACCCGGTGCCGGTTTCGTGCCGCTGGCTTTTGAGCACAGCGCCCAATTGCCCCAGCCTGGTGTCAAACCGGGTGCCAGTGTGCCGAATCGCTTTTACATGTACGGTGTAGTGGGGCGACTGGCCATGCTGGCCGCCAGTTATGAGCTTGAGGCCACCGACCCCGACGCACAGGATTTCGAATAGACGGCGTTTTTGACGCAAAATAGCGGCCCATCATGACACGGAGCCCGGCGGCCTGACGCCTCCGGCTAACTATTTGGCAACATCTCAATCGTCGCTGCGCGCCCTCACCCTGGGTGCCATTGGTGTGGTCTATGGCGACATCGGCACCAGTGTGCTTTACGCCGTCAAGGAAGTTTTCGGTTCGGGCCATGTCCCCTTTACCACCGACAACGTGATGGGCATCCTGTCGATCTTCTTCTGGACGCTGACCGTCATCATTTCGCTGAAATATGTCACTCTGGTGCTGCGCGCCGACAACAATGGCGAAGGCGGCCTGGTGGCCATGCTGGCGCTGGCCTCGCAGTCGGTCAAAGACAAACCCCGCCTGCGCAAACTGCTCCTGCTGGTGGGTATTTTTGGCACCTGCCTGTTTTATGGCGACGGTGTCATCACACCGGCCATCTCGGTGCTTTCTGCCGTTGAGGGCCTGGAGGTGGTGTCGCCTACCTTCAAAAAAGCCGTGATCCCCCTTACGCTGGTCATTTTGTTTGGCTTGTTTGCCGTGCAAAAACGCGGTACCGCCGACATCGGCAAGTTTTTTGGCCCGATCACGCTGACCTGGTTTGCCTGTCTTGCCGTGCTGGGCCTATCGCACATCGTGCACAACCCCGAGATCCTGTTTGCACTCAGCCCGCATTACGCGCTGGCTTTCATGTGGGCCAATCCGCTCACCACGTTCATCATTTTGGGCGCGGTGGTGCTGTGTGTCACCGGCGGCGAAGCGCTATACGCCGACATGGGGCACTTTGGCAAAAAGCCGATACGCCTGGCCTGGTTCCTCATTGTCATGCCGTGCCTGACCCTGAACTATTTTGGTCAGGGTGCCTTGTTGCTGAGCAACCCGGCTGCCGTTAAAAACCCGTTCTACATGATGGCACCCGCCTGGGCCCTGATTCCGCTAGTTATGCTGGCCACGATGGCCACGGTGATTGCCTCGCAAGCGCTGATAACGGGGGCGTTTTCTGTCACCAAACAGGTGGTTCTGTTGGGCTATTTACCGCGCTTTCAGGTGTGGCACACCAACGTCAGGGAAACCGGCCAAATCTACATGCCGTTTGTCAATTGGGGCCTGTTTGTGCTGATTGTGCTGGCGGTGCTGTTGTTCAAGTCGTCCAGCAATCTGGCCGCCGCCTATGGCATTGCCGTGACACTGGACATGCTGATCACCACCGTATTGACGTTTTTTGTTATTCGCTACGCCTGGCATTACCCGCTGGTGCTGTGCCTGGCTGCCACCAGCGTCTTTTTTGTGGTCGATCTGGCCTTTTTCAGCTCCAACCTGCTCAAACTCACCGATGGCGGCTGGTTTCCCCTGCTGATTGCAGCAGGGGTATTCACGGTGATGATCACCTGGAAGGATGGCCGCCGTCTGCTGAACAAGAAACTGGCCACCGATGCCATTGATCTGAGCAGCTTTCTGGAAGCGGTATTTGTCAGTCCACCCACCCGCGTCGCAGGCACAGCCGTGTTTTTGACGGCAGCGCCCGGCACCGTGCCCAACGCCATGTTGCACAACCTCAAGCACAACAAGGTGCTGCATGAGGTCAACCTGTTCATCACCGTGGTGAACCATGAAGTGCCCTGGATCGGGATGGACAAGCGCCTGAGCATTGAAGCGCTGGGGCACGATTGCTGGCAGGTGGTGGTGAACTATGGTTTCAAGAACGACCCTGATTTGCCGCGTGCGCTACAGTTGATGAAAGGTCGTGGGTTCGAGCTTGAACCGATGAGCACCAGCTATTTCCTCAGCCGCGACACCATTGCACCCACGCTGGGCAGCGGCATGGCCCCGTGGCGGGAGAAGCTGTTTGCCCAGATGCACCTGAATGCCAGTGGCGCAGCCAATTTCCTCAAGTTGCCCAGCAACTCGGTGGTCGAGCTGGGTAGCAAAATTGAAATTTGAAACCTGATACTTTGCGGGACAGACCAAGATTTGCGCAGCAAATTGGCTCTGTCCTCAACCAATCGTGGATTTTGCGGGACAGGTCTTTAGCCCTGTCCCCAACTGATTAAGGATGTTCCTGGATGAACCTATTATTTGTTGCCGACCCGCTGGAATCTTTCAAGATTTACAAGGACACCACTTTCGCCATGATGCGCGAGGCGCAGGCCCGTGGTCACAAAATCAGCGCCTGCGAGCCCAAAGACATCATGTGGCAGCGCGGCGCGGCCGTGACCGCCGCAGTGCGCGACATCACGCTCACCGGTGATCCGGTGCACTGGTTCAGCGCCGCGCAGCACCAGCCCGGCGGGCAAAGGCAAGCCCTCATGGATTTCGACGCGGTGGTGATGCGCAAGGACCCCCCCTTCGACAGCGAATTTTTCTACGCCACCCATCTGCTGGAACAGGCCGAGCGCGAGGGGGCCAGGGTGTTCAACAAGCCCAGCGCCTTGCGTGACCACCCGGAAAAACTGGCCATCATGGAATGGCCCCAGTTCATTGGCCCGACCCTGGTCACGCGCGACCCGCAGGACATCCGCCGTTTTCATGCCGAGCACCAGGACATCATCCTGAAACCGCTCGACGGCATGGGCGGCACGGGTATTTTCCGGGTCAGGGAAGACGGGCTGAACCTGGGCGCCATCATCGAGACACTCAACCAGGACGGCTCCCAAACCGTGATGGTGCAAAAATTTCTGCCCGCCATTTCCGAAGGTGACAAACGCATTCTGGTCATTGGTGGTCAGCCCGTGCCCTATTGCCTGGCGCGCATTCCGCAAGGTGGCGAAGTGCGCGGCAACCTGGCGGTGGGCGGCAAAGGCGTGGCGCAGCCCTTGAGCACGCGTGACCGGGCCATTGCCGAGGCCATTGGCCCGGTGCTGGCCGAGCGCGGCTTGTTGCTGATGGGGCTGGACGTGATTGGCGATAGCCTGACCGAGATCAACGTCACCAGCCCGACCTGTTTCCAGGAAATTGCCGACCAGACCGGTTTTGACGTGGCCGCCATGTTTGTCCAGGCACTCGAAGCAGCCGTGGCAAAGCCTCTTTGACCTGGGGGAAGACATCGACGCCCGAGGTATATTGGCGCCATGAACCCCAACCCTCCGCACCACCGCTCAGACCTCGTCCGCATTGCCACCCTCGCGATGGCCGAGCGCGGGCTTGAACCTGAATTTACGGCGCGTGTCGAACGCGAATTGGCAACCATCACCGGGCCCGGTCACGAAACCGGGCCGGATATCCACGACCTGACGGCGCTGCTGTGGTGCTCCATTGACAATGAGGATTCGCGCGATCTGGATCAGCTCACGGTTTGCGAGCCGCTGGAGCAGGGCGTGATCAGACTGTGGGTGGCGATTGCCGATGTGGACGTGCTGGTCAAAAAAGGCAGCGCCATTGATGAGCACGCACTGACCAACACAACCTCGGTCTACACCTCGGCCCGCATTTTTCCGATGCTGCCCGAGCGCCTGTCCACCGACCTGACCTCGCTCAACTTCGCCGAGGATCGGCTGGCACTGGTGACCGAGATGGTTTTCAACGCGGACGCCTCGCTGGCGGGCGCCACGGTGTACCGCGCTCGGGTGCGCAACCAGGCCCAACTGGACTATGACGCGGTCAGCGCCTGGCTTGACGGTGACGCAGCCCTGCCAGCCGCAGCGGCGGCGGTGCCAGGCATGGAAGCGCAACTTCGCACGCAGGACGACCTGGCCCAGCGCTTGCGGGTACGCCGGCGGGCCGAAGGCGCGCTGGAACTGGAAACGTTCCAGCCACGCGCTGTGTTTGACGGCGAGCAGGTGGTTGATATCCGCCAGCAGGTGCAAAACCGCGCGCGGCAGCTGATCGAGGAAGTGATGATTGCCACCAACGGCTGCACCGCGCGTTACCTGGCCGGGCGGGGCGGCACCTCGTTACGGCGCGTGGTACGTTCACCCGAACGCTGGCAGCGCATTGTGGCTATGGCTGAAGAATACGGCGAGACCCTGCCAACCGAGCCCGATTCCAAGGCACTGGAGGCTTTTCTGGCCAAACGCCGCCTGGCCGATCCGCTGCGTTTTCCTGACCTGTCGCTGGTCATCGTGCGGCTCATGGGCTCGGGCGAGTACGTGGTGGAGACGCCGGGTGGGCCGCCCACCGGCCACTTTGGCCTGGCCGTGCGGGACTACACCCACTCCACGGCACCCAATCGGCGCTTCCCCGACCTGATTACCTCGCGTCTGCTCAAGGCGGCGCTGGCCGACCAGGCACCGCCTTACTCGAACGCTGAACTGGCTGACCTGGCCCTGCACTGCACTCGCCAGGAAGATGCCGCCCAGAAAGTCGAACGGCGCATGCGCAAGTCAGAGGCGGCGCTGTTGCTGGAGTCGCACCTCGGCCAGCGCTACGACGCGATCGTGACCGGCAGTACCACCGATGGCATTTGGGTCCGGATTTTCACGCCACCGGCCGAAGGCAAGCTGGTGCGCGGCAAGACCAGCCTCAAGGTGGGCGACAAAGTCCATGTCAAACTGGTGGCTACCGACGTGGAACGTGGTTTTATTGACTTCGCGACGATCGATTGATCACGCTGTCGCACGCCACCCGTCTGAAGACAACCAGGAACAGGGTGTCCTTGTGGCTCGGGTGCCACAGCCCAACTGGGTATGATTCGCCCCTTCGCGAAAGTTGTCCCTGATGTCTTCCCCCTCCCCCACCACCGGCCTGAATCAGGCCCAGCAAGAAGCCGTGAACTTCATGCACGGTCCCTGCCTGGTGCTGGCGGGCGCCGGTTCGGGCAAAACCCGGGTCATCACGCACAAGATCGGCCAACTCATCAAGTCGGGCGTAGCGGCCAAAAACATCTTTGCCATCACCTTCACCAACAAGGCCGCTGCCGAAATGCGCGAACGTGCGCGCGGCCTGATTGGCAAGGCCGCCAAGGACGCGGTGATTTGCACCTTTCATGCCTTGGGCGTGCGCCTGCTGCGCGAGGACGGCACGGCGCTGGGCCTGAAACCGCAATTTTCGATTCTGGACAGCGACGACGTCACCAGCATCCTGAAAGACGCTGGCGGTAGCGTCGATGCGGCCACGGCGCGCCAATGGCAATGGACCATCAGCCTGTGGAAAAACCAGGGGCTCAATGCCGCGGCGGCCGCAGCCCAGGCCAGCAACGACAGCGAGCGCATCATCGCCCGCGTGATGGCGCATTACGAGGAACGGCTCACGGCTTACCAGAGCGTGGACTTTGACGACCTGATCAGCCTGCCGCTGAAGTTGCTGCAAAACCACGACCATGTGCGGCAAAAATGGCAAAAGCAGGTGGGGCACATCCTGGTGGACGAATACCAGGACACCAACGCCACCCAATACGAGCTGCTGAAGCTGCTGGTGGGCGGCAAGGACCCGGCGCAGGCGCGGTTTACCGCGGTGGGCGACGACGACCAGTCCATTTACGGCTGGCGCGGCGCCACGCTGGACAACCTCAAAAAACTGCCGGTCGATTTTCCGGCGCTGAAAGTCATCAAGCTGGAGCAGAACTACCGTTCCACCAGCGCCATTTTGCGGGCCGCCAACAACGTCATTGGCCCCAACCCCAAGCTCTACCCCAAAAACCTGTGGAGCGACCTGGGCGAGGGTGAACCGGTGCGGGTGGTCGATGCCGACACCGAGGAACACGAGGCTGAACGCACCGTGGCGCGCATCCAATCTTTGCGCGCCAGCGGCCTGAACCAGGCCGGACCGCAGTTCAAGGAATTCCGCGACTTTGCCGTTTTGTACCGTGCCAACCACCAGGCCAAAGCCTTCGAGAAAGCGCTGCGCAAGGCGGCAATTCCGTACAAGGTGTCGGGCGGCACCAGCTTTTTTGACCGCGCCGAGATCAAGGACCTGTGCGCCTGGTTCCGCTTGTGGATCAACAGCAACGACGACCCGGCGTTTTTGCGCGCTGTGACCACACCCAAGCGCGGCATCGGCCACCAGACCCTAGCGCACCTGGGCGACTTTGCCAGCAAATACCGGGTCAGCATGTTCGAAGCGCTGTTTTCCAGCAGTCTGGGGTCCGTCATTTCGGGCAAGGCACTGGGCAGCCTGCACGAGTTTGGCCGCGAGATCAACGACCTTGAATTCCGCGCCCGCCACACGCTGGGTGCCGAAGCCGCCAAAACATTCTTGCTCGACTGGCTGAAGGCGATTGGTTTTGAGAAATACCTCTACGATGGCGAAGACAGCGAGAAAGTGGCTGCCGCGCGCTGGAGCAACGTGCTGGACTTTTGCGACTGGATGAGCGGGCGCTGCGGCGGCCAGATTGACGATGCGGCCGGCGTCAGCACGGCAGACGAGCGCAAGTCGCTGCTCGAAGTGGCGCAAACCGTGTCGCTGCTGTCGACCATCAGCGAGCGCGAGGCCGACCAGAACGTGGTCACGCTGTCGACCCTGCACGCTGCCAAAGGATTGGAGTGGCCGCATGTGATGCTGGTCGGCGTGACCGAGGGCATGCTGCCATTCAAGCTGCGCGACAACCCCGACGAGGCACCCGCCAGCAACGCATCAAGCGCGCTGCGCGCTGCCGCGCAAGAAGCCGCCAGCGCCACCCTGACCACCCACCTGCAGGAAGAACGCCGCCTGATGTATGTGGGTATCACCCGCGCCCAGCGCAGCCTGGCAGTGAGCTGGACGCGCAAACGCAAAAAAGGCCGCGAGATGGTGGCCGCCCAGCCCAGCCGTTTTATTGCCGAAATGGGGCTGGACCAGAATACGGTGAAAGAAGACCCGCGCGCAAAGCTCAAGGCCCTGCGCGCCGAGTTTGCGCAAAAGGCACTGGACAGCGCTGCGGCGCGGGCTTTGGTCAAATAGGCGCAACAGGCCAGGGCCAAACGACAAGAAAGGAAGCATTCCATTGAAAACCGTCATCACGAGCCAGCCGTACCCAGCCCGATACCACACACGGTCCTTGAACAAAGACTTCGTCACTGCGAACGACATGCGGCGATCCAGGAGCATGTTTTCTGTTTTATTGTTTGTTGCATCCTGCGCAACCTCCCATGGGGCTAATGCCCAAAATGCACTGCCCACCTCAGCAAGCGCCAATGCACTGGGCTGGCAGCAGTGCAGCACCTTGCACCAGGATGCCGGAGCACGCCTGGCGTGTTTTGACCAATGGGCGGCCGCCCAGCAGCAGGCGGCTCCCGTCACGCAAGCCGTGGCCGGGCCTGCTCCGGCACCGGCGCCAGCCCCCGTCGTCATCACCATGACGGCTCCGGAGGTCCACAACTGCAAAAACCCGAGATTCTCGGAACTGTCGCGCTTTTGGGAACTGGAAGCGGGCAGCGATTGCGGCACCTTTGGCATTCGCGGCTACAACCCTATCAGCCTGTCGTGGATCGGCTCGGACAGTGTGAACAAACAGCCCACCTCACCGTCACCAGACCATACGGCGGCCAGCGTCACCGGTTTTATCAATTCAGAAATGCGCATCGGACTGTCGGTGCGGACCAAGATTGCCAAGGGTCTGCTGACCCATAACCAGCCACTCATGCGTGACTCCCTGTGGTTTGGCTACTCACAGCAGTCCAACTGGCAACTCTTCAGTGGCGACCTGTCGCGTCCTTTCCGGACCACCGACCACGAGCCCGAACTGATCTACATCTTTCCGACCGATGCCCCCCTACCTTGGGGCTGGCGTCTGCGCTACAGCGGCATCAGCTTCAACCACCAGTCCAACGGTCAGCCCCTGCCGCTGTCGCGCAGCTGGAACCGCACCATCTTGATGGCCGGCATGGAAAAAGGCCAGCAGTTCAACGTCGTTGGCAAACTTTGGTACCGCATGCCCGAGGAAGCGGCAGATGATGACAACCCCGACATCAGCGACCTGATCGGCCGGGCCGAAGTGGCAGGCTTCTGGAATGTCAACCCCGACAACACGCTCGGACTGACACTGCGCCATTCCCTGCGCGCCAACAGCAACGGCTCGTTCCGCCTGGAGTGGCTGCGCAAGCTGGGCGACAACGGTCAGACCGGCAACCGCAGCGGTCTGCGTTTTCACACCCAGTTGTTCAGTGGCTATGGTGACTCGCTGATCGACTACAACCGCCGGCGCACGGTGCTGAGCGTGGGCCTGAGCCTGGTGGATTGGTAAGCCCGCACCTACCTCACCAGCTGATTGAGCTGGATGATCGGCATCAGCACGGCCAGCACGATCAGCATCACCACCAGCCCCATGGCCACAATCAGCAGCGGCTCCAGCAGGGTGGCGAGCTGCAGGGCGCGGCGCTGCACTTCGGTGCCGAGTTGTTTGGCCGCGCGCTGCAGCATCAGCGGCAGCGTGCCGGTTTGCTCGCCCAGACGCGCAAACATGGCCAGCAAGCCCGGAAAGCGCTTTTTTTGCGCCAGCGCGGAAGCCAGCGGCGCGCCTTCGCGCACCAGCACCAGGGCGTCGAGCGCGTCGCTGCGCATGGCCCGGTTGGACAGGGTCTGGGCGGCGGCCTGCAAGGCTTTCAGGATGGGCACGCCCGCTGCGGCCAGCATGGCCAGGGTACTGGCAAAACGTGCCGAGTTGTAGCTGCGTGACATCTTGCCCAGGATCGGCAGATTCAGCCAGGCGGCGTCAAACTTTTCACGGAAGCTGGCTTTGGCCAGGGCCAGCCGCATGGCGAAACCGCCTCCGGCCAGCGCCAGCAACAGCAGCCAGCCGTAGCTGCGCAGGAAGGCGCTGGTATTGATCATGATCACGGTCAGCAGGGGCAGCGCACGCTTGCTGCCAGCAAACACATTGGCCACCTGCGGCACCACGTAGGTCACCAGAAACAGCACGATGACGATCGCCACCAGCGACACGATGGCCGGGTACAACGCCGCGCCAATCAGCTTGGCTTTGAGCGCGTGCTGCTCCTCCAGATCGTCGGCCAGGCGCTCCAGCACCAGCCCGAGGTTGCCGCTTTGCTCGCCGGCGCCGATCACGGCCACAAAAATATCCGAGAACTCGCGCGGATGCTGCGCCAGCGCCTTGGCAAATGGCGCGCCGCCATTGACCTCGGCGCGCAAGGTGGCCACCAGTTCGCGCTCGGGTGCTTTTTCGGCCTCGTCCGACAGCGATGCGAGAGCACGCTCCAGCGTCAACCCCGACGACACCAGGCCGGCGAGTTGACGCGTCCAGATGGCCAGTGCCGTGGCACCGAAGACGCGTCGATAAGACCGGCCCACGCCACCCGTGTTGGCCTTTTCGGCGGCACCCGCCTGGGCACTGACGGGCTCCACCTTGAGCGGCACCAGCGCCTGGGCGCGCAACAGGCTGCGCGCGGCCTTGGCCGAGTCCGCGTCGATCACACCCTTGCGGGTGTCGCCAGCAGCGCTGATGGCTTCAAAAGAATAAACGGGCATGGCGTGTCTCTGGCTTCGTGGGCCTAGTCGCGCGTGACGCGCAGCAACTCTTCGCGCGAGGTGATGCCTTCACGCACCAGACGTTCGCCATCTTCGCGCATCAGCACCATGCCAGAGGCAATCGCCGCAGCGCGGATATCGGCCTCGGCGGCCTGGCTGTGGATCTGGGCGCGAATGGCATCGTCGGTGACCAGCAGTTCAAACACACCGCTGCGGCCGCTGTAACCGGTTTGGCCGCAATTTGAACAACCGACAGGATGGAAATTGGGGTCAGAGCCCGAGTTTTGCGTCGCAAAATCGGAATCCGACCCCAATTTAGTGACCTGCTTGCAATGCGGGCAGAGTTTGCGCACCAGGCGCTGGGCCAGCACGCCCAGCAGGCTGGAGCTGAGCAAAAATGGCTCGACGCCCATGTCGGTCAGGCGCGTCACGGCACTGGCGGCGTCGTTGGTGTGCAGCGTGGCCAGCACCAGGTGGCCGGTGAGCGAGGCCTGGATCGCGATCTGTGCAGTCTCGAAGTCGCGGATTTCACCGATCATGATCACGTCGGGGTCCTGTCGCAAAATGGCGCGCAGGGCTTTGGCAAAGGTCAGGTCAATCTTGGCGTTGACCTGGGTCTGGCCGACACCGGCCAGCTCGTACTCGATCGGGTCTTCCACCGTCATGATGTTGTTGCTGCCTGAGTCCAGCCGCTGCAGCGCGGCGTAGAGCGTGGTGGTCTTGCCCGAGCCGGTGGGGCCGGTCACCAGCACAATGCCGTGCGGCTGCGTCACCAGTTGCTCAAAGCGGCGCAACACTTCACCTTGCATGCCCAGGGCTTCCAGGCTCAGGCGACCTTCGGATTTGTCGAGCAAGCGCAACACGGCGCGCTCGCCATGGGCACTGGGCAGGGTGGACACGCGCACATCCACGGCACGGGTGCCGATGCGCAGGCTGATACGGCCGTCTTGCGGCAGGCGACGCTCGGCAATGTCGAGCTCGGCCATGATTTTCAGGCGTGAGATCAGCGCCGCATGCAGCGCCCGGTTGGGCTGCACCACCTCGCGCAGCGTGCCATCGACGCGAAAGCGCACGCTGGAATGGCGCTCGTAGGGTTCGATATGGATGTCGCTGGCGCCGTCGCGCGCGGCCTGCGTCAACAGCGCGTTGAGCATGCGGATGATGGGCGCATCGTCCGAGGTTTCCAGCAGGTCTTCAATGGCCGGCAGCTCCTGCATCATGCGCGACAGGTCGGCGTCGCTTTCGACCTCGCTGACCACCGCGGCAGCGCTCGACTCGCCCTGGGCGTAGGCGGCGCTGATGCGCTGGATCAGCGCCGCAGCGGTGTGCGTCTGCAATTGGCTGTGCGGGTATTTGCGCAGCACCTCGCCGACGGCGCTGGGTGCAGACGCCGGATGCACCAGCAGGGTGCAGGCGCCCGCGTCTTCTTCCAGCAACAGCTGGTGGGTTCTGGCAAAGGCATAAGGCAGTGGGTAACGCATGGGCCGGCTCGTTTGCTATGGCTTATTGTGCAGGTGCGCCCAGCGGGGCTGGTGTGCTGCCCGCAGCCGCCTTGACTGGCGCGGGTGGCAACAGCGGGGCCTCGTTGATGGGCACCAGGCTGCTCGGCTTGGGCTGGGCCGTTTGCAGGCCGGCACGCATCAGGTCATAACGGTCCAGCGACAACTGGTCGGTCGCCTGTGCATCGCGCACCACCACCGGGCGCAAAAACACCATCAGGTTGGTTTTTTTGCGGTTGCGGGCCTCGCTCTTGAACAGGTTGCCGAACAAGGGCACATCGCCCAGGCCGGGTACTTTTTCCTCGTTGCCCGAGTATTCGTCCTGCAGCAAGCCGCCCAGCACCACAATGGCGCCGTCTTCCACCAGCACATTGGATTCGATGGTGCGCTTGTTGGTGGTCGGGCCGTTGGGTGCGTTGACGCTGGAGGCCAGCACATTGGAGACTTCCTGGTAAATCGCCAGCTTGACGGTGCCGTTTTCGCTGATTTGCGGCTTGACCTTGAGCGTCAGGCCGACATCCTTGCGCTCGATGGTCTGAAACGGGTTGACCGAGCCGTTGTTGCTGCCGGTATTGGTGAACTGGCCGGTGACAAAAGGCACATTCTGGCCAATCACGATTTTGGCCTCCTCGTTGTCGAGCGTCAGCAAGTTGGGCGTGGAAAGCACATTGCCGCTGCCAGAGTCTTCCAGGAATCGGGCCAGGAAACCGAGCACATACACCCCGTTGGTTTGCTGCACTGCGCCAAAATTGAGCCCGCGTGGCGGCGCCACCGTCCCGGTTGCGCCGGCGGTGGCCAGGTTGATGATGTTCTTGCCGCCAGTGCCAAAGTTGCTGCCCAGCAGGCCAATCACACCGTCACCGGCCTTGCCCAATGGGCCCTGCCACTGGATGCCGAATTCAGCCGCCCGGTCGGCGCTGACCTCGGCAATCAGGCTCTCGACGAACACCTGGGCGCGTCGGCCATCGAGCTTGTCGATGACCGCGCGCAATTGCCGGTATTGCGGCTCGGGTGCCGTGATGATGAGCGAATTGGTGGCCACATCGGCCTGGATCTGGCCACCGGTGGTGGCCTGCGCGACCGCAGCTCCCCCCGCCGCGCCGGGTGCCGTTGCGGCCACCGTTGCCGGTGCGACAGTAGCGCCCCCCCCGCTGATGGCCGCACGCAGGGTGGCCGCCATTTTGGTGGCGTCGGCATTTTTCAGATAGACCACATGGATGTTGCCGGCCATGCCGTTGCTGCCACCTGCTTCAGGCTGATCCAGCCGCGCCACCAGCGAACGCGCCAGCGCCAGTTGCGCGCCGTTGGCGGCACGCAGGATCAGGGCGTTGGCGCGGGGCTCGGCAATCAGCGTGGTTTTGAACGAGGTGTCGGCCTGGCCCGCCGGGGCACCCGAGGCATTCGACCCCAGCAGCCTGAGTACGAGCGGCGCCAGATCAGAGGCAATGGCGTGTTGTAACGCAATCACCTCGACATCGGTGGCGTTGGCCGTGTCCATGGCGGCAATGATGCGCCCCATGCGACGCAGGTTGTCGGCGTAGTCGGTGATCACCAGCGAGTTGCTGCCCGGATTGGCGTTGATGGTGTTGTTGGGGCTGATCAGGGGCCGCAGCACCGGCACCAGGTTGTTGGCCGACTCAAAATTGAGCTTGAAGATTTGCGTGGCAATCTGGTTGCCCGAGGGCAGGCGGCCTTCTTCGCCGTCGAGCGTGCTCACGCCGGCGCTTTGCAGCTTGGCATCGGCCTCGGGCACCACCTTGTACAGGCCGTCGGCCTCCACCAGGGTGAAGCCCTGCAGGCGCAGCGCCGCCACAAACTGGCCCATGGCCGCCGCAGGGCTCACCGGTTTACCTGTCACCAGGGAGATCGTTCCCTTGACGCGCGGGTCCACCACCACATTGCGTCCGGTGATGCTGGCAAAGGTGCGCGCCACCGCATCGATCTCGGCGTTGTTGAAGTTCAGGGTCACCGGATCGCCCGGCCGGCCACTGGTCTGCGCCATGGCATTGGGGGCGAGCATCGCCAGGGTCATGGCCAACAGGCTACCCGCCGCAAGGGCGTAAACAGGATGAGGGGATTTGACAGAGTTCGATTTGGTCATGCTGGTTCAACCCACTTTGATGATGGAACGTGCACCATTGCGCCGTCCGATAAGATTCAGAAGATTCGACAGAGCCGCCTGGTGTTCCGGTGCGGCACTGGCCTCGCCATTAAAACGCAGTTGCCCGCCCACCCACTGCCCGCTGCCCGACATTTGCAGGCTACCCTGCAGCGTCGTCAACGCCAGTTTGACCGGCGTGCCGCCGGTCAAACTGAAGCGGTAGCTGCCCATGGGGCGCAGTGTCGACAGGTGCGATGACAGGTTCATGGCGTCGAGTTGCGCCGCACCCGTCATGACCAGCCGCCCCGCTGCCCAGGCCAACATCAGGCCCTGCGTGCTCAGTTGCAGCTCGCCCTGCGGCTGGATGGTGTTCCAGGGAGTACCCAAGCCCGCCAGCAGCCAGGCCGGCCACTGCGACTGGGCATCTGACAGCTTGACTTGCAGGCCATTCCAGCGTGGCTGAACGCGCATGGACCATGCTTGCTGCATGCAGCACCCGGCGTTGAGTTGCACGTTGGCGCCACCCAGCGCGGGCGTCAAAACCCAGTCCAGCCGGCCCGGCAACATGGCCACAGCCGGACTGCCCTGGCCACCCGTGAGCGTGACACGGGCCGATCCCGCCCAGACCGTGCCGCGAGCTTCCATCAACAGCACCTGGCCGCCACTGGCCTGCCGGACCAGCGACGACAGCCAGCGTGCCGGGGCAAAAAGCACCATGCTCAGCGTCAGACCCAGCAGCGCACCTGCCAGCGCCCAGCGCCAGGGGGTGTTGCCTTGCCTGTGCGTCACAGCCGCGCACCCAGGCTCAGCTGCAGCGTGCCATCCCAGCTGCCGGCCGGGTTGCGCACCAGGTGCGCTTCCAGTGGTGCGGTGTGGGCGTTTTGCCTGGCCGTGGCGAGCCACTGTGCCAGGGCGCTGGCAGGGACCGCCTTGAGCGTGACCGTGACACGATCGGCTTGCACCATCATTTGCGCGCCTGTTCCGAGTGGTTTCAGGGCGGCTTCCAGCGCCTGGCGGGTCGCGTCGACCGAGAGCACGGGTTGCGCCTGCAGGGCTTTGGCCTGGGCTTGCAAACGCTGCATGTATTGCAGTTGGGCATCCAGTGCCTGATGCTGCGCCGGTGCCGCCTTGAGCACCGTCAACGCCGGTGCCAGCGCCAGCCACCACAACAGGGCCAGACTGACCAAGACGCCGGCCAGCAGTACCAGACGCTGTTCACGCGGCGACACGCTGCGCCAGTGGTTTTTTAATTGCGTCAAGAAGTTCATGGTGTCGGCCCCGGTTGAATCACCCACTGCGTGCCATCCCAGCGGGCAGCCAGGCCCTGCTGCTTGAGCGCCAGGGCCAGCCGTGCCTGCTCTGCAGCGGAAACGGCCGGCGCTTTGACACGCAATTCCTGCGCTTGGTAGTCAATCGCCGTCAATGTTTGTGCGCCGGGTAGCTGAGCACCCAACGAGGCCAGCATGGCTTCCATGTCGGTGCTTGCTGCGGCACCACTGGCACGCTGCAAAACGGCCACTTCGCGTGCCATTTGCAGCGGCGCATCGACCACCACCGGTATTTTGGGGAAGGTGCTGCCCAGCACCGCGCGCACGGCCTGGCGTTTGCCCTGCAGCGCCATTTGCTCGCGCAAGGCCCAGGCATTCAAACCCACCAGATTGACCAGCACCAGCGCCAGCAGGGCCAGGCGCGCCGCGCGCCATGGCGGGGCATGCAGCAAACTTTTGACGCCCTGCGCCAGTTGCGCCCAAGCCCGGTCACGATTGGCGTTGACCAGGTCAAACTGGGCCAGATCCCAGGAGGTTTGCGCCGCCTGCAGCAGCCGCTGGGACCGCTGTTGCAAAGTGACCGGGCGCTTGAAAAGGCTTTCTGCCTGCGCAGCCACGGCCGGTTCGGCCACCACGGCCGGCAGCACCCCTTCAGCCGTTGGTTCACCCAGCCAGTTCACTGCGGTGACGGAGAGCGGGCACGACAACATACGCCCGCCCACCAGGACCGGTTGCTGTTCATCCCCCACCACGTAGAGCGTCTGCGTCAATGCCTCGGGGGTGAACTCGGGCACGATGCGGCCAGCCGCCAAACCGGCCTGGGCCAGGGCCTGCAAATGGGCATGAAGCCAGGCCCGGTCACAGGCCACCACCCACACCGGCACCTCGGCCACCGGCTGGGGCTGCAGCGCCAGGTGCAACTGCGCCGGTTCGTCAAGCAGCCGGTCTTCCAGCAAGCCATCCAGGATGGCGCGCAGGCGGCTGGCACCCCGCTCAGCGCTCAGGCCACGCGCCAGACTACCTTTGGGCAGGGTCACCTGATGCCAGGACAGGGCGGACATGGGCAGCAGCACAACCACCTCGGTCTGACGATCCGGGGGCAGCGGCAACAAGGACAGCGGCACACTGGCGGAGCGGGTCTCTGCGCTGCCGTCGGTGCTCAGCACGTAGTCATACAACACAGTGGCGTCGGCGCTGGCCGCAGGCAGGGAAATGATGAAAGAGATCATGGTGCGCAGTTTCGGATCATTGTAAGAGTGGCGAGCGCCCCTGGACGACTTCACGCGTGCGGCTCAGGATTTTTACCTCCATGCCATCGCGTTGCAGCACCGAGGTTTCCTGCAGCGTGGCCTGACCCACCCGGAGCTGCCCGGTCACGCTGAAAAAACGGCTGGACACGGCATGCAGCCCGGCATCCAGTTTGATCCCGGCATCACCGACGCGTTTCTCCGCATCGGTCAGGGTAGTCAGGTGTTGGATGTCGCGTGCGGCCTCCAGGGACCGCGCCTGTGCCATGGCCAGCCTGGGAATGCAGGCCATCAGCACCTCTGGCGTTGCCGTATTGAGATTGACCGGGGTGCGCGCCGGCAGCAGCGTCACAAACGGTTGCAAGACCTGCAGGGTGGCTGGCGACAAGCCCAGCCAGACCAGATCAGCAACCACCTGCGGACGCAAGGGGGCGCGCGCCGCAGCCTCCTTGTCGGTACCCGGGGCATACGCCAGCAGCAGCTGCTGCGACAAGGTCAGCAACTCGGCCTCAGGCAGGTTCAATTGTTTGAATAAGCGCGCCCAGGCCGCCAGACTGGGCTCATGCAGTTTGCCGTTGTCCATCAGGTTGCTCACATTCAGGCGCGCCTGCAGGTCCTGCATGTTGCCGGCCAGAAAAGCATCCTGCACGCCATCGGCATCATCACCGACCAGCGCCTCGCCACGTTCGGCAGCCAAAAAAGTGGTCAGGCGCGCCGGCGCCAGCGCCACCGCCCAGGGCTCGGACAGGTAGTCGGGGCCACCCTGGCGCGCGTCTTCACGCAAAATCAAACGCGCCCAATCGAGGGCACCGGACAGGATCCAGGTCGCCTGCACGCGGGTGCGCTGGGCTGATTCGACCTCGATGGCGCGCCATTGCTGCCACAGCATGGCGGACGCCAGCGTCGCCACCAGCACCACGGTGAGCATGGCGGTCAGAATGGCCGCACCGCGTTGCGCCCTCATTTGCCGCCCCCCATCGCGCCGCGCACCCAGTCGCGCGTCAGCGTGCCATGGATGGCCTGGCCAGGTGCCAGGGTCAACACCAGCCGCACCCCATCGGGCACCGCGGCCAGGACGCCCGTGGCGGTGGGCGGCGGCACGGGCGCTTCAGCGGCGGCGCTCGCGCCACTGGCCGCACCGACGGCGGTCGCACTGTCGGCGCTGGACAGCGGGTTGCTCCAGGCGTTGCCGCGGTAATAAAAAATCTGCCACTGGTCGAGCGCCACCGTGCGCACCTCGCGCACCAGGTCGTCGTCACTGGGCGTTTGCGCCCAGACCTGCGCTTTTTGCCAGGCCAGCGCCAGTTCGCTACGCGTCAGCAAGGGCGGCGACTGCCAGCGCAGCCACAGGCCCTGGCCGGCCTCGCTGCGCCGGGCCCAAGCCACCACGCGCAAGCCTTCACCCGGCCCCGCACTGCTGCGCCGAACGATGCGCAGCGCCCGGCCGTCCCAGTCCAGGCTGGGGGTATCGGGCTGCTCGGCCATGGCCTCCAGGTCGGCACCCCATTGCGCCAGCGTGGCCTGCAGCGCCAGCACGTCATCGGACTGCTGTTGCAAGCGGGTTTGCGCGCGGCTGACACCGTCCAGGCCGCGCCAGCTCAACACCGTCATCAAGGCCATCAGGCTGATCGCGACCAACAATTCAATCAGGGTGAAGCCCCGGCAACCCGTGGCGCGCCGCATCAGTAGCGCCCCACCACGGTGGTCAGGCGCCAGATCGGCGTCTCGCCGTCCAGCACCCGGGCGTCAACGCGCCTGAAATTGGGGTTGGGCGTGGGGCGCACCCCCAGCGCCACCGTCAGGCTGCGCCCGGCCTGCTCGCAAGCCACCGTGCTGTCGCCGACATCGGGCATCTGTTTGAGCAGGCGGATCCTGACCAGCTCGTTTTCAGCGCACAACTGCGCCAGCACCATGTCCGACTGGCGCTGCGCATGCTGGGTCAGCGCTGCTGTGGCCTGCAGACCCGCCATCAGGGCAATGGCCACAATGGCCAGCGCCACCAGCACTTCGACCAGGGTGAAGCCACGGGCCAAACGACTCACGGTACCCCCGCCTGTGCCGAGAACGGCCGCACGCCGTCGGTCGCCAGCCGCACACTTTTGGCGGGCTCGCTACGTGAGTACAGCGTCACACCCTGCGGCTCAATGATGGGATCGGGGCCCAATAAGACGGTGCCGGACTCGACTGGCACCAGGGATTGCCGCGCTGCGCCCGCCATGACGGGCCTATCCACACTGGCCGAGGTGTCCGCATCCAGCCAGGCTTGCGGCAAATCGTCCTCTGGCAGCTCGGACAGCGGCAGCCCCTCAAACTGGAATCCCTGCGTTGTCACCCGCCAGCGCACGGGCACACCACTGACCTGCGCGCGCGCGCGCGCCGACTCGAACAAGGCCGACAGGCGCAGCGCTTCACGCTCCAGTTGGGTTTGGGTGCCGTCACGCATGGCAAAACCTACGCCGACAGAGGCCATGGCCACAATCGCCAGCACCACCAGCAACTCCAGCAAAGTAAAGCCGGGCGCAGGTCGGGGGCGACGGCGTGGCAACTCAGGGCTGCCAGCTGCCGATATCTGCATTGCGGCCTTCGCCACCTGACTGGCCATCGGCGCCATACGACATCACATCGACTTCACCCTTGATACCCGGGTTCAGATAAACATAAGACTGCCCCCAGGGGTCTTGCGGCAGCTTGTCAAGGTAGTTTTTCCAGTTGGCGGGGACCGGGGTCGTGGTGGGTTTGACCAACAGCGCCTGCAAGCCCTGCTCGGCGCTGGGGTAGCGCTGGTTGTCGAGGCGGTAAAGTTTGAGGGCCTGCATCAGGTTGGCGACATCGGTTTTGGCGGCGGTGACGCGCGCATCGTCGGCGCGGTCAAGCACATTGGGCACGATCAGGGCCGCAAGCACACCAATGATGAGCAACACCACCATCAACTCAATCAGGGTAAAGCCGCGCTGGAGGCTGCGCAAAAACAGGGACGATTTTTTGTTCATGGGGCCGATGTTGCCATTTAAAAATGACGTGCAAGCTGCGTTAAGACAAATTTAGCCAGAAAAAACGCGGGCTGTGGGCCTGATCGCACACCGGGTTCACACCACCCGCTCCAGAATCAGCACGGCAAAAAAGCCAAACGCCGACAGCAAGGCCCATTTCAGCACCAGCCAGCCATAACGTTTGAAACGCGGATCCCCAGTGGCGGCATAAAACGCAAAGGACACCAGGGCGCCCAACAGCATCAACAAAACCAGCCAGCGAAACAGCAGCATGGTCAGCCGCTCCTACCAGGCGCGCGCCAGTTGGGCAAAGCCGGTCGGCGCCAGCTTTTCGTTCTCGAACGTCACCACATCCCAGGCCTCGCGGTGGTTCAGCAACTCGCGCAACAGCAGGTTGTTGAGCGCATGGCCAGATCGAAACGCGCTGTAGCTGGCCAGCAGCGGTTTGCCCAGCAGGTACAGATCGCCCATGGCATCGAGGATTTTGTGTTTGACAAACTCGTCGTCATAACGCAGGCCACCGGCATTGAGCACCTTGTAGTCGTCCATCACGATGGCGTTGTCCAGACCGCCACCCAGGGCCAGGCCATTGGCGCGCATCATCTCCACGTCTTTGGTAAAGCCAAAGGTGCGGGCGCGGGCAATGTCTTTGGAATACGAGCCGGTGCTCATGTCAAACAGCACACGCTGGCCGGTGGCGTCCACCGCCGGATGGCTGAAGTCGATCTCGAAACTGAGCCGGTAACCATGGTAGGGCTCGAGCCGCGCCCACTTGACGTTGTCACCCTCGCCCTGGCGCACTTCCACCGGCGACAGCAGGCGAACGAAGCGTTTCGGCGCGTTTTGCAATTCAATGCCGGCGCTTTGCAACAAAAACACAAACGATGCCGCCGAGCCATCCAGGATCGGCACTTCTTCGGCGGTGATGTCCACATAAAGATTGTCCACACCCAGACCGGCACAAGCCGACATCAGGTGCTCGACCGTGTGCACCTTGGCATTGCCGGTGGAAATGGTGGACGCCATGCGGGTGTCGGTGACAGCCAGCGCCGACACCGGAATATCCACCGGCTCGGGCAGGTCCACACGACGGAACACAATGCCGCTGTCAGGCGGCGCCGGGCGCAAGGTGATTTCCACCCGCTGGCCGCTGTGCAGCCCCATGCCCACGGCGCGCGTCAAGGTTTTGAGGGTTCGTTGTTTCAGCACGACTTGATTTTACTTTTCCCGGCCGCCATGGCGCCAGGCCACCTGCAAGATGACCTCAGGTGGCAGCCTTTAATCCGCCTGCTTGCGCAAAAACGCCGGGATCTCGAAGTCATCCATACCACCGCTGCTCAGCGCGTCGACCTTGGCCGCGGCCGAGGTGCGGTTGCGCCAGACGCTGGGGGTGGCCATGGAGCCGTAGTCGGTCTGGTTGCGCCCCGCGTTGCTGGTCGCCATCGAGTTGTTCACCTGGCCCATGCCCAGCGGCGTGTTCAGGGTCGGGATGTTGAACGGCACGTCGTGGGTGCCGGTGCGCAGTCCCATCTCGGGCTGGGTTTGTGTCACCACCAGTTTCGGGCGCTGCGCCTGGCGGCTCAGGCCGGTGGCCACCACCGTGACGCGAATATGGTCACCCAGGTTGTCGTCATAGGCGGTGCCATAGATCACATGCGCGTCCTGCGAGGCGTAGTCGCGGATGGTGTTCATGGCCACTTTGGACTCGGACAGTTTCAGGCTGCCTTTGGCGGCCGAGATCAGCACCAGCACACCTTTGGCGCCGGACAGGTCAATGCCTTCGAGCAGCGGGCAGGCCACAGCCTGCTCGGCGGCGATGCGGGCACGGTCCGGGCCGGCCGCCACGGCGGTGCCCATCATGGCTTTGCCGGGTTCGCCCATCACGGTGCGCACGTCTTCAAAGTCGACGTTCACATGGCCGGGCACGTTGATGATTTCGGCGATGCCGCCAACGGCGTTTTTGAGCACGTCGTTGGCGTGGGCAAAGGCCTCGTCCTGGGTGGCGTCGTCGCCCAGCACGTCGAGCAGTTTTTCGTTCAGCACCACAATCAGCGAATCGACATTGGCTTCGAGCTCGGTCAGGCCGCTCTCGGCGTTGTCCATGCGGCGCTTGCCTTCAAACTCGAACGGTTTGGTCACCACACCCACGGTCAAAATCCCCATTTCACGCGCAATGCGGGCAATCACGGGGGCTGCGCCGGTGCCGGTGCCGCCGCCCATGCCGGCGGTGATGAACAGCATGTGGGCACCGTCGATGGCTTCGCGGATGTGCTCAATGGCCAATTCGGCCGCTTCACGCGCCTTGTCGGGCTTGCTGCCAGCGCCCAGACCGGTGCTGCCGAGCTGGATGATGAGGTGGGCGTCGCTGGTGCTAAGCGCCTGCGAATCCGTGTTGGCGCAGATGAATTCCACACCCTGGACCGCGCTGGCAATCATGTGCGCGACCGCGTTGCCGCCGCCACCGCCGACGCCGATCACCTTGATCTGGGTGCCTTGGTTAAAGCCTTCTTCGTCGATAAGTTCAATGGGCATGGTGCTCTCCTTGGGTTTCAATGAATAAAAAATAACTGGACATAACTTGCTGTAATGCGTTCGCGGATGCGACTGGCGGGTCCATGCACCGCCATCGTCGTTTGGGGCTGGCGCGGCTGCGCCACAGAATGGTTTTCATGGTCAGAAGTTCCCCACAAACCAGTCTTTGACAGAGCCGAACGCTGTTTTCATGGAGCCGTTTTTCTGCCCCACCTTGATGCCGCGCAAGCGCGCCAGGCGTGCTTCTTCGAGCAGACCCATGACGGTGGCGGCGCGCGGCTGCGCCACCATGTCGGACAGCACCCCGGTGTATTTGGGCAGGCCGCGGCGCACCGGCTTCAAAAAGATGTCTTCACCCAGTTCGACCATGCCGGGCATGACGCAACTGCCACCGGTGAGCACGATGCCGCTGGACAGCATTTCCTCAAAGCCCGAATCGCGCATGACCTGGTGCACCAGCGAGAAGATTTCCTCAACGCGCGGCTCGATCACGCCGGCCAACGCCTGGCGGCTCAGCATGCGCGGGCCGCGGTCACCCAGGCCGGGCACCTCCACCTGCGCCTCGGGGTCGGCCAGCAGCTGCTTGGCGTAGCCGTTTTCCACCTTGATTTCTTCGGCATCCTTGGTCGGCGTGCGCAAGGCCATGGCGATGTCGCTGGTGATCAGGTCGCCGGCAATCGGGATCACTGCGGTATGACGAATGGCGCCGTTGGTAAAAATGGCCAGGTCGGTGGTGCCAGCGCCAATGTCCACCAGCGCCACCCCCAGTTCGCGCTCGTCCTCGGTCAGCACCGACAGGCTGCTGGCCAGCGGGTTGAGCATGAGCTGCTCGACCTCCAGGCCGCAGCGGCGCACGCATTTGATGATGTTTTCCGCCGCGCTCTGGGCGCCGGTGACGATGTGCACCTTGGCCTCCAGCCGGATGCCGCTCATGCCGATCGGCTCTTTCACGTCCTGGCCGTCGATGATGAATTCCTGCGGCTCGACCAGCAGCAGGCGCTGGTCGGTCGAGATGTTGATGGCCTTGGCGGTTTCAACCACCCGCGCCACGTCGGCGGCGGAGACTTCGCGGTCCTTGATGGCCACCATGCCGTGCGAATTCATGCCACGGATGTGGCTACCGGTGATGCCGGTGTAGACGCGTTGGATCTTGCAGTCGGCCATCAGTTCGGCCTCTTTGAGCGCCTGCTGGATGCTCTGCACCGTGGCGTCGATGTTGACCACCACGCCGCGCTTCAGGCCATTGCTGGGCGCCACCCCCAGGCCGGCCAGCTTGAGCTCGCCACCCGGCATGACCTCGGCCACCACCACCATCACCTTGGCGGTACCGATGTCCAGACCTACGACCAAATCCTTGTACTCTTTTGCCATTGCGTCACCTGTTCACTTGCATAAGTTTTTTCACGTTATCTGCCTCAACCGTGCTCACCCCGTTCAACCGGATGGCATAACCGTCGGTATGGCGCAAATCCACGGAAGCGAGCTGTTCGACGCTTCGGTTGTAGTGCGCCGTGGCCTGTGTCACGGTCTTTAAAAATCGTTCGGTGCGCGCCACCAGTTCAGCGGTGCTGCCGCTACCCAGCTCCAGCGTGGTGCCAGCCTCAAGCTGTGCCCGCCAGCCGCCGCGCGGCGTCAGTTCAAGCTGCGTCAAGGCCATGTCCATCGGCGTCAGCAGCGGCTGCAATGTGTGGTAGGTGGCCAGCACCTTCGCGCTTTGCCCCTCCGGGCCATTCAGTCGGGGCAAATCGTCTTGCTCAAGTTCGCCCAGATTGACATCAAATACTTCGCCGAAACTGTTGACTAGGCGCGAGTCCCCTTCCACGCCCCAATAGGCCACCGGCTGATGCTCTTCCAGCTGCACCTTGAGCCGGTTCGGAAAATCACGCCGCACCACGGCCTGGCGCACCCACGGCATGGCCTCAAAGACCTGGCGCGTGGCCTGCAGGTCGAGCGTGAAGAACGTGCCTTTCAGGCGTGGCATGACATTGGCGCGCAGCGAGATCGCGTTGTAATGCGATACATCGCCCACCACCGTAACCCCGCGAATGGCAAACTGAGGCAACTGCTGCACATAAGCCAGCCCGGCGCCCAGCAGCATGAGCACCAGCAGCGCAAACAGGGTGGTAGCCACCCGGTTCATGAGCTTGATGTCGAACGGCAGGGGCGCGTTGCTGGTCATAAGGCGTAGTCGCGACTGGCTGATTGCAGCACTTGCAGGCACAGCTCGGGGTAAGCGATGCCTGCCGCCCTGGCCGCCATGGGCACCAGCGAATGGCTGGTCATGCCCGGCGAGGTGTTGATTTCCAGCAGATAGGGTTGGCGCGTATCGGCATCGATCATCACGTCAGCGCGCGCCCAGCCGCGGCAGCCCAGACTGTGGAAGGCCTTCAGCACCAGTTGCTGGATGGCGGCTTCTTCGCCTGCGGGCAGGCCACAGGGCACCAGGTACTGGGTGCTGTCGGTGAAATATTTGTTCTGGTAGTCGTAGTTGCCGTCCGGCGCAACGATGCGGATCACCGGCAGCGCGCGGGCTTGCACACCGCTGCCCAGCACCGCGATGGTGACCTCGTCACCGGCAATGAACTGCTCGCACAGCACCTCGTCATGCATGCCGGCAGCCAGCGCAAATGCGGCCTCGCACTGGTCGATGGTGGTGACCTTGGACAAGCCCAGCGTGGAGCCTTCGCGCGCAGGCTTGACGATCATGGGACAGCCCAGTTCGGCCAGCGCGGCCCGGGTCGCCTCGGCGCTGTCCACCTTCTTCCAGGCCGGGGTGGGCAGGCCGTCTGCGCGCCAGATCTGCTTGGTCATGAGCTTGTCAATGGCAATGCTGGAGGCCATCACACCCGGACCGGTGTAGGGAATGCCGAGCAGTTCAAGCGCACCCTGCACCGTGCCGTCTTCACCAAAGCGGCCATGCAGGGCAATAAAGCAGCGCGTGAATCCTTCCTTTTTCAGATCAAGCAGTTCACGCTCGGCCGTGTCAAACGCAAAGGCCTGCACCCCCAGGCTTTGCAATGCCTGCAGCACACCGCTGCCCGACATCAGCGACACCTCACGCTCGGCAGAGGTGCCCCCCATGAGCACCGCCACTTTTTCTGTTTTCAAATCAAATGAACTCATACCACCTGTCTTTCACTCGGAACAAAGGGTTGGTCTTGCCGTTGGGCGGCCACTTTGGCCGGCACGGCGCCGATTGATCCTGCGCCCATGCACAGCACCACATCACCGTCACGGACCGCATCCACAATGGCTTGCGGCAAGGCGGCAATGTCATCGACAAAGACCGGCTCGATGTGGCCGGCCACACGCAGGGCGCGCGCCAGGCTGCGGCCATCGGCTGCCACGATGGGGGCCTCACCGGCGGCATAGACCTCGGTCAGCAGCACCGCATCGGCTTGCCCAATGACCTTGACGAAGTCATCAAAACAGTCACGCGTGCGGGTATAGCGATGCGGCTGGAACGCCAGCAGCAGGCGCCGTCCGGGAAACGCACCACGTGCTGCGTCCAGCGTGGCCGCCATTTCCACCGGGTGATGTCCGTAATCGTCCACCAGCGTGAAGCTGCCGCCACCATGGGCCGCGCTGACGGGCAGTTCACCATAGCGCTGGAAGCGCCGCCCCACGCCCTTGAACTGGGCCAGTGCACGGACCACGGCAGCGTCGTCAATGCCCAGTTCCACAGCCACCGCGATCGCAGACAAGGCGTTGAGCACGTTGTGGCGGCCCGGCAAATTCAACACCACGTCCAGGTCCGGCAGTACCAGACCATTGCGGCGCTGCACGGTAAAGTGCATCTGGCCGGCCACCGCGCGCACGTTCACGGCGCGTACTTCAGCGCCTTCGTCAAAGCCATAACTGGTCACAGGACAGGTCACCTCCTGCTGAATGGCGCGCACCGCGGCATCGTCGGTACATAGGATGGCCGCACCATAAAACGGCATGCGGTGCAAAAAGTCGACAAAGGCTTTTTTCAGGTTCTCAAAGTCGTGGCCGTAGGTTTCCATGTGGTCGGCGTCGATGTTGGTCACCACCGCCATCACCGGCAACAAATTCAGAAACGAGGCATCCGACTCGTCGGCTTCCACCACGATGTATTCGCCCTGCCCGAGTCGCGCATTGGCCCCGGCACTGTTCAAGCGGCCACCAATGACAAAGGTCGGGTCCAGCCCAGCCTCGGCCAGCACGCTGGCGACCAGGCTGGTGGTGGTAGTTTTGCCATGTGTACCGGCAATCGCAATGCCCTTCTTCAGGCGCATCAGTTCGGCCAGCATGAGGGCGCGCGGCACCACCGGGATGTGCATCGCGCGGGCGGCAATCACCTCGGCATTGTCGGCTTGCACCGCCGTGGAGATCACCACGGCATCGGCACCGCTGACATGGCCTGCGGCGTGGCCGATATGGGTCTGGATGCCAAGCGCATGAAGACGTTGCAGGGTGGCGCTGTCCGACTGGTCCGAGCCCGAGATGGTGTAGCCCAGGTTGAACAGCACCTCGGCAATGCCGGACATACCGACGCCGCCAATGCCGACAAAGTGGATGTGTTGAATGGCGTGTTTCATTGAGAAAGCTCCTCACAGACCGCCACGATGCTTTCGGTGGCTTCCAGTTTTTGCATTTTTTTGGCCGCCAGAGCTTTTGCAAGCAACATCGGGCGGTCCAACTTTTGCAGCAGTTCAGCCAGCGATGTCGGCGTTAATTGACCCTGAGGCACCAGCCAGCCCGCACCCTGGTCCACGAGAAATCGGGCATTGACCGTCTGGTGGTCGTCCACCGCCGAGGGGAAAGGCACGAACAGCGCGGCGGCACCCACGGCGGCAATTTCTGTCACGGTGCTGGCCCCGGCACGACAGATCACCAGGTCGGCCTCGGCAAAGGCCTGCGCGGTGTCATCGATGAAGGGGGTTAACTGCGCCGCCACACCAGCAGCGGCATAGTTGGCACGCAGCGCCGCGATTTGTTTGGCGCCGCTCTGGTGAACCACTTCGGGACGCTGGGCTGGTGACAGCAAGGCCAGCGCCTGCGGCACGATGTCGTTGAGTGCCTTGGCGCCCAGGCTGCCGCCCACGATCAACAGCTTCAGTGGACCGGTGCGGCCGGCAAAGCGCTGCGCGGGGTCAGGCTGTTTCAAAAATGCCGAGCGCAAGGGATTGCCCACCCATTGCGCACCCTTGAACACCTTGGGAAATGCGGTAAACACCCGGTCGGCCACGCTGGCCAGCACCTTGTTGGCCAGCCCGGCCACCGAGTTTTGCTCGTGCAGCACGAGCGGTTTACCCAGCAGCACAGCCATCATGCCACCCGGGAACGTGATGTAGCCGCCCAGCCCCAGCACCACGTCGGGCTTGACGCGTCGCAGTACCTGGATGCTTTGCCAGAACGCCCTGAGCAGTCGCAATGGCAGCAATGCCACGGTAACCAGGCCCTTGCCGCGCACACCGCCAAAGTCAATGGCTTCAAAGGCGAAACCCTGAGGCGGCACCAGCTGGCTTTCCATGCTGGGGTGCCCGACGCTACCGGTGCCACCGAACCAGTGCACGCGCCAACCTTTGTCACGCAAAGCCTGCGCCACCGCCAAGCCCGGAAAAATATGGCCTCCGGTGCCGCCCGCCATGATCAATGCACATTTGCTTTTGGCGTTCATACCCGACCTCCCTGCATGAGCGCTCTGTTTTCCTGGTCAATGCGCAGCACCACGGCAATGGCCGCCAGGTTGATGAGAATGGCCGAGCCGCCGTAGCTCATGAGCGGCAGCGTCAGGCCCTTGGTGGGCAGGGCACCCAGGTTGACACCCATGTTGATGAAGGCCTGAAAACCCACCCAGATTGCCACGCCCTGAGCCACCAGCCCGGCAAACACCCGGTCCAGCGCAATAGCTTGCCGGCCGATGTACATCATCCGGCGCACCAGCCAGAAAAACAGGCAGATCACGGTGACCACGCCGATCAGGCCGAACTCCTCGCCAATCACCGCCAGCAAAAAGTCGGTATGCGCCTCGGGCAGCCAGTTGAGTTTTTCCACGCTGCCACCCAGACCCACACCAAAAATTTCGCCACGGCCAATGGCGATCAGTGCATGGGTGAGCTGGTAACCCTTGGCCAGCGCGTTCTGCTCGCTCCAGGGGTCAAGATAGGCAAAAATGCGTTCGCGGCGCCATTCGCTGGCTGCGATCATCAAGCCGAAGGCGACCAGCAGCACCGCGGCAATCAGGAAGAACATGCGGGCGTTGACGCCGCCCAAAAACAGGATGCCCATGGCAATCACGGCAATCACCATGAAGGCGCCCATGTCGGGCTCGGCCAGCAGCAGCACACCGACCACGGCCACGGCGGCGCCCATCGGCAACACGGCGCGGAAAAAACGCTCCTTGACATCCATCTTGCGCACCATGTAATCAGCCGCATAGAGCAGCACGGTGAACTTGGCCAGCTCGGAAGGCTGAAAACTCAACGGCCCCAGGCTGATCCAGCGGCGTGCACCATAAACCACCTTGCCCACATGCGGAATCAGCACCACCACCAACAGCACCAGTGACAGCAAGAACAAGGGCCGGGCCGCTTTTTCCCAGCGCGACAGCGGCACCTGGTAAGCCAGCAGCGCGACCGCAAAGGCGATCACCAGCCACATCGCGTGGCGCACCAGAAAATAGGTGTGGGTGTATCTAGCAAAGCGCGGGTTTTCCGGCATGGCGATGGAGGCCGAATACACCATCACCAGACCCCACAGCAGCAGCGCCACCGTGACCCAGACCAGCGGCTGATCAAAGCCCTGGGCACGCGAGGGGCTGGTAGCCGTGGACGCCAGGCGCGAGCCGCCCAGACGCACCGGCAGCACATCGCCCGACGGGGCCCGCGCGCGGCCAAACCAGCCCAGCAGGCCTTGAAAACGGGCAGCAAGCGCGCTCACAGATGGCCCTCCAGCATGACGCCGGCTTCCAGCGCTAGGTTTTCCACCGCCTGCACAAACAGGCGGGCACGGTGCTCGTAGTTGTCAAACATGTCAAAGCTGGCGCAAGCCGGCGACATCAGCACCGCATCGCCGGGCCGGGCCTGTGCACTCGCTTGCGTTGCGGCATCCATCATCGAAACCGCCTCGAACATCGGCACCTGGGCAGGCGCCAGCGCCGCGCGAATCAGTGGCGCATCGCGCCCGATCAGCACCACGGCCCGGCAAAAACGGTGTACCGGATCAGCCAGCGGACTGAAGTCCTGGCCCTTGCCCTCGCCGCCCAGAATCACCACCAGCTTGCGCTCGGCACCCAGGCCCTGCAGCGCAGCCACCGTGGCGCCGACGTTGGTGCCCTTGCTGTCGTCAAAGAATTCGACGCTGTTGATGATGCCCACCGGCTGCACCCGGTGCGGCTCGCCAGCGTACTCGCGCAGGCCGTACAACATGGGGCCCAGCGCGCAACCGGCGGCGCAGGCCAGCGCCAGCGCCGACAAGGCGTTGATGGCGTTGTGGCGACCGCGAATGCGCAGCGCGTCGGCGGGCATCAGGCGCTGGATGAACAGCTCGGGCGCGTCACCCTTGCGCGGCTTGATGGTTTCATCGGCCTCCAGCGCGCGCACCAGCCAGGCCATGCCGTTGACCGTCTCAATGCCGAAGTCGCCAGGGCGCTGCGGCATGTCGCCGCCAAAGCTGACATGGTCGCGCTGCCGGGGTTTCTGCAATTTCACTTTCACCGGCGCGGGCAGCATCCCCATCACCGTCTCGTCTTCCCGATTCAGGATCATCAATCCTTGCTTGCCAAAGACGGCCGTCTTGGCCTGCACATAGGCGGCCATGGAGCCATGCCAGTCCAGGTGGTCCTGCGTTATGTTGAGCACCGTGCCCGCGGTCGGCTCAAAATTTTTCTCACCTTCGAGCTGGAAGCTCGACAGCTCCAGCACCCAGACCTCGGGCAGGGCATCGGCATCCAGCCGCGCCATCAACGTGTCGAGCAGGGTCGGGCCGATGTTGCCTGCCACCGCCACGCTTTTGCCAGCCCGCTCGACCAGCTGGCCGGTAAGCGAAGTCACCGTGGTTTTGCCGTTGGTGCCGGTGATGGCCAGCACTTTGGGCACATAGTCCCGGCTGGCCCGCAGTTCGGCCAGCGCTTGCCCAAAAAGGCCCAGTTCACCAGCCACAGGAATGGCCCTGGCTTTGGCCGCTGCGGCAAGCACCGCGATGTCAGCCGGACTCAGGCCCGGACTTTTGAACACGGCCGTGATGCCGTCCTGCAACAACGCGGCATCCAGCGGCCCCGTCACAAAATGTGCCGCCGGCACGTCACGCTGCAGCACCGCCAATTGCGGCGGCGCGTTGCGCGTGTCGGCCACCGTCACCTGGGCACCAGCGCGCGCGCACCAGCGCGCCATGGCCAGCCCGGACGCGCCCAGGCCCAGGATCAGCACATGGTGATGTTGCAGCACGTTCATGGTCAACGCAGCTTCAAGGTGGACAGACCCACCAGGCACAAGAGCATGGTGATGATCCAGAAACGCACCACCACCTGGGTTTCTTTCCAGCCGCTTTTCTCAAAATGATGGTGCAACGGGGCCATCTTCAGGACACGTCGCCCCTGGCCAAAGCGCTTCTTGGTGTATTTGAAATACGTCACTTGCATCATCACCGACAGGGCCTCGACCACAAAGATGCCGCCCATGATGGCGAGCACAATTTCCTGGCGCACGATCACGGCAATGGTGCCCAGCGCCGCGCCCAGCGCCAGCGCGCCCACGTCGCCCATGAAGACCTGCGCCGGGTGCGTGTTGAACCACAAAAAGGCCAGGCCGGCACCGGCCATGGCCGCACAAAACACCATCAGCTCACCTGCGCCCGGAATATGCGGCAGGAACAGGTAGCGGGCAAACACCGAGTTACCCGTGACATAGGCAAAGACACCCAGACAGGTGCCCACCATCACCACTGGCATGATGGCCAGCCCGTCAAGGCCGTCGGTCAGGTTCACCGCATTGCTGGAGCCCACAATCACCAGATAGGTCAACAGCACAAAACCCAGCACCCCCAGCGGATAACTGACTTCCTTGAAAAACGGCACCATGAGCCCGGCCTTGGGCGGCAGGCTCAAATCGAACCCGGACTGCACCCAGGTAAAAAACAACTCCAGCACGCGGTAATTGGTGTTTTCGGAAATACTGAACACCAGGTACAGCGCCGCGAGCAGGCCAATCAGCGACTGCCACAGGTATTTCTCGCGCGAGGGCATGCCTTCGGGGTCCTTGTTGACCACCTTGCGCCAGTCGTCCGACCAGCCAATCGCACCAAAACCCAAGGTGACCAGCAGCACGATCCAGACAAAACGATTGCTCCAGTCAAACCAGAGCAGCGTTGACAGGGCAATGCACAGCAGGATCAGCACCCCACCCATGGTCGGCGTGCCGCTTTTGACATGGTGCGTGTCCATGCCGTAGCCGCGAATCGGCTGGCCAATCTTGAGCTCGGTGAGACGCCGGATCACCCAGGGGCCGGCGGCCAGGCCCATCAGCAGCGCGGTCAACGCGGCCATCACAGCGCGAAAGGTCTGGTATTGGAAGACCCGCAAAAAACCCAGATCAGGCGACAGTGTCTGCAACCATTGGCTCAACCAGATCAGCATGGGGCGCTCTCCTTGTCTTGTTGTGCGGCCTGCACAATGGCCTCGACCACCCGCTCCATCTTCATGAAGCGCGAGCCCTTGACCAGCACGCTGGCCACCTCAGGCAGCGCTGCCAGCACGGCCATCTGCACGGCCGCCATGTCGGCATACACGTCAATCGCGTCCATGGCAGTTGCAGCCTGGGTACAGGCCACGCCGGTAACGATGATTTTTTCGATCTGCTGCGCCAGCGCCCACCGCAGGGCCTCGGCATGAAACTGCGGGCCCTGGTCGCCCACCTCGCCCATGTCGCCGAGCACCAGCAGGCGCGGCCCAGGCAGCGCCGCCAGCACGTCGATGGCGGCGCGCACCGAGTCGGGGTTGGCGTTGTAGGTATCGTCAACCAGCGTCATGTCATGACCGCGGTGGCGTACCAGCAGTGCCCGCGAGCGGCCCTTGACCGGTTCGAAGGCTTCCAGTCCGGCCGCAATGGCGCTCAGCGGCACACCGGCGGCCAGCGCGCAAGCCACGGCGGCGAGTGAATTTTTGACGTTGTGGGCGCCCGCAATGTGCAGGGCGTAATGCAATTCACCTTGCGGCGTGCTGGCAAGGACCTGCCAGGCCGCGCCTGACCACAGCGCCTGTATGACCCAAACTTGCGCCCCGGCCTGCTGCGTGGCACCAAAACACAAACGGTCACGCGCGCCGGCCTTGTCAGCCCATAGCGCGCTGAAGTCATCATCAGCCGGGAACACGGCCACACCGTCGGTCGGCAAGGCGTCAATCACCGCGCCGTTTTCCTGCGCCACGGCCTCGACGGTCTGCATGAACTCAAGGTGCTCGCGCTGGGCGTTGTTGACCAGCGCCACCGTGGGCTGGGCAATGGCCGCAAGCACTGCAATTTCGCCGGGGTGGTTCATGCCGAGTTCGACTACGGCGATCCGGTGGTGGGCACGCAAGCCCAGCACGGTCAGGGGCACACCGATGTCGTTGTTCAGATTACCCTGCGTGGCCAGGCAAGCGTCAGGCTGATCAGCGCGCAGGATGCTGGCGATCATCTGCGTCACGGTGGTCTTGCCGTTGGAGCCGGTCACGGCGATCAGCGGCAGGCTGAATTGCGCGCGCCAGTGCGTGGCCAGGCTGGCCAGCGCCCGTTTGGCATCCGGCACCACCAGACCCGGCAAGCCGGCCTGGCGCAGTTTTTCCAGGGCAGCGTCACCCTGACAAATCGCCGCCACCGCACCCTTGGCCCGGGCTTCGGCCAAAAAGTCGTTGCCATCAAAGCGCTCGCCGTGCAACGCCACAAAGAGGTCACCAGGCGCCAGCGTGCGGGTGTCGGTATGCACACGTTGAATGGCCACAGCGCGGGTTTCCGGCCCTCTACCCACCCACTGCGACTGTTCCAGCCAGATGGCAACCTGCTGCAGGGTCATCATGGCGCTCATGCGGCAGGCCCCTGTGCTGGAGGGACGGCACCTTGTGCAAAAGCTTTTTTCACTTGTTCGATGTCCGAGAATGGTAGGCGCTTACCGGCAATTTCCTGGTAGTCCTCATGGCCCTTGCCGGCCAGCAACACCACGTCGGACGGACCGGCCTGCGCCAGGGTCTGGGCAATGGCGCGGGCCCGGTCAGGCTCCACCTGCACGTCGGCCACGCCTGTCAGGCCCAGCAAAATCTGGCTGATGATGGCGTCCATGGCCTCAGCGCGCGGGTTGTCGCTGGTGACCACCACGCGGTCGGCATGCGCACCCGCCACAGCGCCCATCAGCGGTCGCTTGGCGTTGTCGCGGTTGCCGCCACAACCAAACACGCACCACAAACGGCCACCCCGGGCCTGCGCTTGTGGCCGCAGGGCATCAAGCGCCTTGGCCAGCGCATCGGGCGTGTGGGCGTAATCGACCGCCACCAGCGGCTGGCCTGGCACGCTGACACATTCCATGCGGCCTGGCACCGGCGTCAAATGCGCACAGGCTTGCACCGCATCGGCCAAGGTAACACCCAGGGTGCGCATGGCCGCGATCACGCCGAGCAGGTTGCTTACGTTGTAGGCACCAATGAGCCGGGTCTGCAAGCGCCGTTGTTGCGGTCCTTCGACCACGTCAAATGCCACGCCCTGGGCTTCGTAACGAATGTCCTGCGCCTGCAAACGGGCCTGATTGGCCGAGCCGGGGGCGATCGACAAAGTCCACAGGTCCAGCGCGCTGGCCGCTAACTGCCCGGCCAAATCGGCACCATAAGGGTCATCCACATTGACCACGGCCGCGCGCAAGTGCGGCCAGGCAAACAGGCTGGCCTTGGCCTGCCAGTAACTGGCCATGTCACCGTGGTAATCCAGATGGTCCTGCGTCACGTTGGTCAATACCGCCGTGTGGATCCGGGTGCCCGCGAGTCGCTGCTCCTCGATGCCGATCGACGAGGCCTCGATGGCACAGGCTTGCAAGCCTTGTTTGACAAATTCGGCAAATGCCGCCTGCAGCGCAACCGGGTCGGGGGTGGTCAGGCCGGTGCTGGCCAAGTGCGGCGGCACACCCACGCCCAGGGTACCCACCACGCCACAGGGGATGGCTTGTGCCTGTGGCAGGTTCGAAAGCGCCTGCGCCAGCCACCAGGTACTGGAGGTCTTGCCGTTGGTGCCGGTCACCGCCAGCACCGCAAGGTCCTGGCTGGGTGCGCCAAACCAGGCATCAGCCACCCTGCCGCTGGCCGCTTTCAGGCCCGGATAGGTGGCGACACGTGCATCGTTCAAGGCAAAGGCCTGCACCCCGTCCTGTTCCACCAGACAGGCCGCAGCGCCCGCCGCCAGAGCCGCAGCCACATGGGCACGGGCGTCCACCGCCGCGCCGGGCCAGGCCAGAAAACCATCGCCGGGCCGGACCTGGCGACTGTCGGTACGCAGCGTGCCGGTGACGCGCGTACGCAACCAGCCGGCAGCATCCTGTGGAGTAAAAAATTGTTGCAGCATCAGAAGCTTTCTTCCACCGCATCAGTGATCACCTGCGGCTTCACCGACAGGTCGGGTGCAATGCCCAGCACGCGCAGGGTTTGCTGCACCGTCTGGCTGAAGACAGGCGCCGCGGTATCGCCGCCGAAATACTTGCCATTGCTGGGTTCGTCAATCATCACCGCCACAGCAATGCGCGGGGCGTCGATCGGCGCCAAACCGGCAAAGACACCGCGGTACTTCTTGTCAGCGTAACCCTTGCCCTCCACCTTGTGCGCGGTGCCGGTCTTGCCACCCACCGAGTAACCCATGGTCTGCGCCTTCTGTGCCGTCCCCCCCGGAAGGGTCACCAGATGCAGCATCTGGCGCACATCACGGGCATGACGGGCCTCAATGACGGAGACCCCCACGGCAGGCTCGCTCATCTTGAACATGGTCACTGGCGCCAGGTCGCCATCACGGCCAAAGATGGTGTAGGCATGGGCCAGCTGAAACAGGCTCACCGAGACACCATAACCGTAGCTCATGGTGGCCTGCTCGATCGGACGCCAGCTCTTGTAAGGACGCAGGCGGCCACTCACGGCACCCGGAAAAGGCAACTCGGGTTTCTGGCCAAAACCGACCTGGGTGTACATCTCCCACATTTTTCGGGGTGGCATTTGCATGGCGATCTTGACGGTACCGACGTTGCTCGATTTCTGGATCACGCCGGTCACACTCAGCATGCCTTGGGGGTGCGAATCGCTGATGGTGGCGCTGCCAATGCTCAAGCGGCCCGGGGCGGTTTGAATTTTTGTTTCCGGCGTCACCATGCCTTGGTTCAGCGCGGTGGCAATGACAAAGGGTTTCATGGTCGAGCCTGGCTCGAAGGTGTCGGTCAAGGCCCGGTTGCGCAACTGGGCACCACTCAGGTTGCGGCGTTTGTCGGGCACAAAACTGGGGTAGTTGGCGAGTGCCAGCACCTCGCCGGTTTGTACATCCAGCACCACCACACTGCCGGCTTTGGCCTTGTGCTGCAGCACCGCTTCCTTGAGCGTCTGATAGGCAAAGAACTGCACCTTGCTGTCGATGCTGAGTTGCAGGTCACGGCCATCCACCGGTGCAATCTGCTCGCGCACATCTTCCACCACCCGACCCATGCGGTCCTTGATGACGCGCCTTGAGCCATTGCGGCCACCCAACTCCTTGTTGAACGCCAGCTCCATCCCCTCCTGACCCTGGTCTTCCACATTGGTGAAGCCCACCACATGGGCGGCGGCTTCACCCTCGGGGTACTGGCGTTTGTATTCCTTGCGCTGGTAAATACCCTTGAGGCCCAGCGCCGCAATCTCGTTGCCCACCGACTCGTCCACCTGACGTTTGAGCCAGACGAAAGTCTTGTCCTCATCTTCGAGCTTTTTGTTGAGCTCGGCCAGCGGCATGTCGAGCAGACTGGCCAGCTTTTTCAGCCCCTCGGGGTCGCGCGGCACGTCCTCCGGAATGGCCCAGATACTGGGCACCGGGATGCTCGACGCCAGCACGATGCCATTGCGGTCCAGTATGCGGCCGCGGCTGGCAGGCAGCGCCAGGGTGCGGGCAAAACGCACCTCGCCCTGCCTTTGGAAAAACTCGTTTTCAATCACCTGGATGTACACCGCCCGCCCCACCAGTCCGGCAAAAGACAAGGCAATGGCGGCCACGATGAACTTGCTGCGCCACACCGGTGTGGGGCTGGCCAGCAAGGGGCTGGAGGTGTAGGCAATGCTGCGGCTCATGGCTTGCGTCCCTCGACCGCGCTGGCCGGGTGCGCCGCACCAGGACTGGCCTCTGGCACAACGGTGTGATTGGCGTAGCTGACATAGGTGGTCACCGCCGGGGTCGCCGCGCGCATTTGCAATTTCGACCTGGCCAGGCTTTCAACCCTTGCTGAAGTGGCCTGAGCCCGCTTTTCGACCTGCAAGCGCTCGTTTTCGGTGGCCAGCTTGAGCGCCTGCGACTTGGCCCGATCGAGCTCCGAGTAGAGCCGGCGCGACTCATATTGCACATTGACCAGGTACAGCGCGCTAAGCAGCACGCCCAGCAGCAGCATCAGATTGAGCCGCATCATGCGCGTGGCTCCGTGGTCGCTGGCGCGAGGCGCTCGGCCACCCGCATGATGGCGCTGCGCGAACGCGGGTTGGCAGCCACTTCCGCCGCACCGGGCCTGATGCGCGCCAGCACCTTGAACTGCATCACCTGAGGCGCGGCAAACGGCGCCCGGCGGTCAAATACCTCGCGCGAATGTTTGGCCAGAAACTGCTTGACGATGCGGTCTTCGAGCGAATGAAAACTGATCACCACCAGGCGCCCGCCAGGCTGCAGCACCTTGAGTGTGGCCGCTAGCGCCTGTTGCAGCTCTTCAAGTTCGGCATTGATGTAAATCCGAAAAGCCTGAAATGTGCGCGTTGCAGGGTCCTTGCCCGGCTCGCGGGTTTTGACCGCGTCAGCCACGATTCGGGCCAGTTCAGTGGTGGTTGAAATAGCGAACCCTGCCTGTCGGCGCGCAACAATCGCCTTTGCAATGGCGCCAGCAAACCGTTCTTCACCATAATCACGAATCACCTCCAGAATTTCATCAAGCTCGGCGTGAGCAAGCCACTCGGCCACACTTTGACCGCGCGTGGTGTCCATGCGCATGTCCAGCGGGCCTTCGCCCCTGAAACTGAAACCGCGCGCCGGGTTGTCCACCTGGGGTGAACTGATGCCCAGGTCCAGCAACACCCCGGCCACACTGGCAGGCGGCAACTCACCCAAATGGCTGAAGCCCTGGTGGCGAATGGAAAAGCGCGGGTCAGTGATGGTGGCGGCCTCGGTCAGCGCATCGGGGTCCTTGTCAAACGCGATCAGACGGGCATTCGCTGGCAGACGGGACAGCATCAGGCGGCTGTGGCCGCCACGGCCAAAAGTGGCATCGACAAACACCGGTGCCGCGCTGGCGGGCCATGGGTCGGCAGCCGGGTCGGCAGCGTCAGTCGCACCGAGCAAAGCATCGACTGCTTCGCTCAATAAGACGGTAGTGTGAGTCCATGCAGTTTCCACCGTCGGCCTTCAGAAAGAGAAGTCCTTGAAGACATCGGGCATGTCGCCCTGCATGGCCTGTGCCTCCTGGGCATCGTAGGTGGCCTTGTCCCACAACTCAAAAAAGTTGCCCATGCCCAGCAAAACAGATTCCTTGGCAATACCCGCCGCGGCGCGCAGTTCGGGCGAAATCAGCACGCGGCCAGTGCCATCGAGCTCGACGTCCATGGCGTTGCCCAGAAAAATCCGCTTCCACCACTGCGCCGACATCGGCAACGCGGCAATACGGTCACGGAACTTTTCCCATTCGGGACGGGGGAAAATCATCAGGCAGCCGTGCGGGTGCTTGGTGATGGTGATCTGGCCAGAAGCTACCGCATTCAAGACGTCACGATGCCGGGTTGGCACAGACAGCCGACCCTTTGCATCAAGACTTAATGAGGAAGCCCCTTGAAACACGATAGCTAGCCTTTGATTTTCAAAACAAACCGGGAAATGGTGGTGTAAAAGCACAATTCACCACTAAATTGCACTTTTTTGCACTGTAGCAGCAAAAACAGCACATGCAAACTACTTTGCAATAAATTTTTACAATGAAATCAAAGACTTAGAAGCGGTTTCGAACCTGGCTCCAGGCTAAAAATCGTTCTAAATGAAGTACTTAGCGTTCTAAGTCAATGTGATGCGTGAGGAAATGAGGGTGCTGGGGTCAGCGCAAATCTTGGTCTGCCACGCAAAAGCAAAAGTTTCTTGATCCGACCCCGAAGAACACCTCTGATCAGTTGGGGCCAGAGCAAATTTGCTGCGCAAATCTTGGTCTGGCCCGCAAAGTCTCAGGTTTAAAGAATATACCGGCTCAGGTCTTCGTTCTGGCTGAGTTCGGCCAGGCGCGCATCGACGTAGGCGGCATCCACCTGCACGGTCTGGCCAGCAAGGTTGGCGGCATTGAAGCTGACCTCATCAAGCAGGCGCTCCATCACGGTGGACAGGCGGCGCGCGCCGATGTTTTCGGTGCGTTCATTGACGTCAAAGGCAATCTGCGCGAGCCGTCCGATACCGGCCTCAGAAAATTCCACCGTCACCTGCTCGGTGGCCAGCAGCGCCTGGTATTGCTTGACCAGCGAAGCCGTGGTTTGCGTCAGGATGGCGACGAAATCTGCCACCGACAGCGATTGCAGCTCGACCCGGATCGGGAAGCGCCCCTGCAACTCGGGAATCAGGTCGCTGGGTTTGCTCAAGTGAAACGCGCCCGAGGCAATGAACAAAATATGGTCGGTCTTGACCATGCCGTACTTGGTGGAGACGGTGGTGCCTTCGACCAGCGGCAGCAGGTCGCGCTGCACGCCTTGGCGCGAGACCTCGGCGCCGCTGCCTTCCGAGCGCGACGTGACCTTGTCGATTTCGTCAATGAAGACGATGCCGTTTTGCTCCAGCATCTGTAGCGCCTGCAACTTGATCTCATCCTCGTTGACCAGTTTGGCGGCTTCCTCTTCAACCAGCAGCTTGAGGGCCTCGGCAATCTTGAGTTTGCGTTTTTGTGTTTTGTTCTGGTTGAGCTGGCCAAACATGCCGCGCAATTGTTCGGTCATTTCTTCCATGCCGGCGGGTCCCATGATCTCAAGCTGCGGGACATTTTGTGCCACATCGAGCTCGATGTCGCGGTCATCGAGCTGGCCTTCGCGCAGTTTTTTGCGAAAGGTCTGGCGTGCCGTGCTCTCGGGCTCATTGCCGGCGACCACGCCAAACTCCTGGCGCGGCATCGGAATCAGAATGTCGAGCACCCGGTCTTCGGCCGCATCTTCAGCCCGCGCGCGCACTTTCCTGGTCTCGGCCTGGCGTGTTTGCTTGACCGCAATGTCAGCCAGGTCACGGATGATCGCGTCCACGTCTTTGCCGACGTAACCCACCTCGGTGAACTTGGTGGCCTCAACCTTGATGAACGGGGCATCGGCCAGGCGCGCCAGACGGCGTGCGATTTCGGTCTTGCCCACGCCCGTGGGCCCAATCATCAGAATGTTCTTGGGCGTGATCTCGCCGCGCAGCTCAAGGCCGACCTGTTGACGGCGCCAGCGGTTGCGCAAGGCAATCGCCACCGCACGCTTGGCCTGCTGCTGACCGACGATGTGTTTGTCGAGTTCGGCGACGATTTCCTGGGGGGTGAGAGAAGACATAGGTTAGAGCGATTCAATCGTATGGTTCATGTTGGTGTAAATACAGATTTCACCCGCAATTTCAAGCGATTTTTTGACCATGTCGGTGGCCGACAGGTCGGTGTGGTTGAGCAGGGCAATGGCTGCGGCTTGCGCATAGGCGCCGCCAGAGCCAATGGCGACGATGCCGTTTTCGGGTTCCAGCACGTCGCCGTTGCCGGTGATGATGAGCGAGGCGTCCAGGTCGGCCACTGCCAGCATGGCTTCCAGACGGCGCAGCACCCGGTCGGTGCGCCAGTCTTTGGTGAGTTCAATGGCGGCGCGCACCAGATGACCCTGGTGTTTTTCGAGCTTGGCCTCAAAACGCTCAAACAGCGTGAAGGCATCGGCGGTTGCGCCGGCAAAACCGGCCAGCACCTTGCCATGGTAGAGCTTGCGCACCTTGCGCGCCGTGCCCTTGACCACGATGTTGCCCAGCGTCACCTGGCCATCACCGCCAATGGCGACCTGCACACCCTGTGGGGTTTTGCGGCGCACACTGATGATGGTGGTGCCGTGAAATTGCTCCATGAAATTCCTCTGTTAACTAATGGGTTCGCGTCAGCACTTGCGCGTGCTGATTGATGCCAATCAAATTGAAAAATGCTGCGACCAAAAATGGCACATCCCTGAATTCAATCTGGCACCCGAGCGCCTGGCCCTGAGCCACCCAATTCAAGATACTGCCTGCAGCAGAGAAATCGACCCGGATCAACTCGCTGCAAGAAATGACCACCGTCCGGTTGTTTTGGCGGGCCTCATCCAGCGCGGGCAAGCCGGTGACCACATCACCCTGAAGCTCACCCGCCAAAGCCACATCAAACGGACTTGCGGACAGTGCACCCGTCGTTACATCCGGACTGGCCTTTGGCGCACCAGAAGACGCTTGCGTGCGCAACACACACGTTGTCTCAGACCAGGGACTGGGGGCTGTTTCGTAGGTCAAGCAAAACTCGAACGCAGCCAATTCGAAGTCATCCTGCCATTGCAAGACACGCAACAAGTTCATGCGCAGGGACCACCAGAATTCAGCGGTCTGACGGCCCCCCCTGGGCGTCGCTGCGCGCACAAGCTGCACCAGCACCTGCTCACCCTGAAATTCAAGGCAACCCTGCTGGGCACACCAGGCGGCAAACAAAGTTGCCAACTGCTGCGCCGCTGGCGGCGTGATCTGTTGCAGGTTTGACCAATCCAGTGTCAAGCAATCCTGCGTGGGCAAATGGTCTGGCAATGGCGCCAGTGCTGGCAAATCAAGTTGTGCCGGGCAATACCAGACCCGGGCCTGCGCCAGCGCAGCCTGGGGCTCGGGTGCCATTGCAGCGGGCAACCAGACCGGTCCGGGAACGCCAAATTGCTGCGAAAAGTTCAAGGCTTCACGCTCGAAACTGGCTTGCATCCGCAAACTTCGGTACAGATCGAACAAGGCTTCGGCCTGCGCCTGCGCCACGACCGTCAGCGTGGCATGGGTCCGCAAAGCGGTCAGCAAAACGGATTCCGCACCCGCATCGTCGCCGTTGGCAAAGCGCACTGCAGCCTCTTCCAGGTCTGGATCGGTCAAATTGTCCCTGAGCTCCGGGGCCCGCAATGTGGCGAAATCGAAGCGGCTGTCATCGGTCGAAGGGAGCTGCTGCCTGGCACTGACGGAGGTGTCAGCCTCATGTCCGGAGGCGCTGATTTGAAGCGTCGGCACCTGCCCCATCATGGTGGGAAAATCGTCAAAATCAATCTGGCTGTTTTTCACCAGGGTCGAGGCAAAGAGGCTGTCGTCACTGGTGCTAATGGCCGGTACAGGGTCGCTGGGCGGAGCTGGCACAGACTCAGCCTGAGGTGCTGGCTTTTGCCCCTTCCACCATTGCTTTGACATCTGGGCTTCAATCTCGTCAATTTTGCGGATGGTCTGGGCCCGATCATCCAGATCCGTGATGCCCGTGGCAGCACCCAAGGTGGATGACTTGTCGCTCAGATCAGGCTTGGCCAGCGCGGCCTGATGGCGCAATTGGCGCAGTTGATTGAATTCGGACTTGCGGATCGCATCTTCACGACGTTTGCGATCGATCATGTCCTTGAGCATTTGCCGGTTTTTTGCCAGCGTCGGCTCCAGCAGGGGGTCAGGGTCGCGATCCCAATCAGGTCCGGTTTGGGTCTCGATTTTGTCCAAATCGCCCCAATGAACGCTTGGGTTACGAACAAACTTGGCAACTTTGGCAAGTAGTCGTGAACTATTGGGTAGCGTGGCCATATCAGTCCAACCGACGCGGGATACCGTCAGGCGACATGCTCAGTCACCGAACATTTTTTGCTTGAGCTCGCGGCGCTGCTGGGCCTCCAGGGAAAGCGTCGCGGTGGGTCGTGCCAGCAGCCGGCCAACACCGATGGCTTCACCGGTCTCATCACAGTAACCATAGTCACCGGCATCGATACGCGTGATCGACTGTTCAATTTTCTTGAGCAGTTTGCGCTCGCGGTCCCGGGTGCGCAACTCCAGGGCATGCTCTTCTTCGATGGTGGCCCGGTCAGCGGGATCAGGCACCACCACCGTGTCTTCGCGCAAATGCTCGGTTGTCTCACCGGCATTGTTGAGCATGTCGTTTTTGAGATTGACCAATTTCAGCCGGAAATACGCCAACTGCGTGTCGTTCATGTAGTCATCGTCCGACATGGCCAGGATCTCGGCATCGGAGAGTTCGTTGACGGGCTTGGTTTTCCAGTTATTGGCCAGCTTCTTGTCTTTTTTGACAGACGATGCCAAGGGTGACACGATCGGCGCCACGCTCGTCATTTGGGTAAAACTGGCCTTGGCGGCCGTAGAGGCCACTGTCTGGGCCATGGAGGGCACCGTGAGTTGGGCCAGGCGAGAGGAAGGACGACCGGTACGCACCGGTACGCCTGAGGGCGTCATCTGGGTGGCGGGTGCGGCAGCTTTGGGGGATACGGGGGTTTGAGTAGTCACTTCTTGAGGCTTTTTCTTGGGTACGGATACAACAGGCTTGGCCACTTTGGCGGCTGGCTGCTTGACAGCCACAGGTTTGACAGCCTCAACAACGGCAGCGGCTTTTTTGGCAGTCGCTTTTGATTTGACAGTTTGCGCTTTCACGGGTGACCTCCTGACAGGTTTATCCTGAATGGTTGGCGTCTGATTTGTCATGCTGGCAAGCTCAGGCAAGGGTTTTTCACTGGCGCGCGAGTGTACAGGCTTGGCCAGTGGAAACCCCATCAGTTGCAAAAGCGAGACAAACATGACACACCCGACTGCTGGTTAAAAAACAATCTCACACAAGGCTTTGCTCCATGCCCTGCAGAAAAATATCCTTGGGTAGATCAATGCCAATGAATACCATTTTGCTGCACGGCTTCTCGTCCTGGGCCCACACCGGCCCCAGATCGCTGCCCATCAACTGGTGAACGCCCTGAAAAATGACCTTACGATCAGTGCCCTTCATGTACAGCACACCTTTGTAGCGCAACATGCGCGGACCGTAAATATTGACAATGGCGCCCAGAAAGTCTTCCAGCTTGGCCGGGTCAAAGGCCCGTTCCGAGCGAAACACAAAGCTTTTGACATCGTCATCATGGTGGTGATGGTGACCGCTTTGGTGGGACGGATGGTCGCAATGCTCGCCATGTTCGTGATCATGCGCATGGTCATGCCCTGCATGCTCGTCTTCCTTGAGGAAATCGGGGTCAATGTCGAGCTTGGAATTGAGGTTGAAACCGCGCAGGTCAAACACTTCCGAGAGCGCCACCTCGCCAAAATGCACCGCTTGTTGCGGCGCACGCGGGTTCATGTGCTTGAGCCGGTGCATCAGTGCCTGGGTGGCTTCGGCCGACACCAGATCCGTCTTGCTGATGAAAATCTGGTCGGCAAAACCGACCTGACGGCGTGCCTCCTGACGGTCATTGAGCTGCTGGTCGGCATGTTTGGCATCGACCAGCGTCAGGATCGAGTCGAGCAGGTAGCTCTCGGCAATTTCGTCGTCCATGAAAAACGTCTGTGCCACCGGACCGGGGTCGGCAACCCCGGTGGTTTCGATCACCACGCGGTCGAAATCGAGCAGGCCCTGGCGTTTTTTGGCCGCCAGCAGTTGCAGCGCTTCGCGCAGGTCTTCGCGGATGGTGCAGCAAATGCAGCCATTGCTCATCTGGATGATCTGCTCTTTGGAGTCGGTCACCAGAATGTCGTTGTCAATGTTTTCTTCGCCAAACTCGTTTTCGATGATGGCAATCTTCTGGCCATGCGCCTCGGACAGGACACGTTTGAGCAGCGTGGTTTTACCGGAGCCGAGAAAACCGGTGAGGATGGTGGCAGGAATAAGGCTCATAGCAAGGCATATCGAAAGGGAGCGAGTGTAACGACCCCGGGCTGAAACTCATTTGCGCATCACCACCAATCCCTTAAG
>NZ_JAMPYG010000021.1 GCF_023700745.1 Rhodoferax sp.
CACCATGCGCCTGAGTTTGCTGAGGGTTCCCACGTCTATCACTCCTAATCACCCCTGCTCAAAAATGAAGCAAGAATTGTGGATAACGTGGCTCAGTTTTCGACTGGAATTCCTACTTTTTTGGCCCAACCTTCATTTGGAATCAACACACAGGCTCAATATACCGTGCAAATCGACAATGAACGCGTGGTCGTGACCGAATGGCGTTTTGCGCCGGGCGCCGAGACCGGCTGGCATCGCCATGGATACGACTATGTCGTTGTGCCTTTGAGGGACGGAAAATTACAGCTCGAAACCTCTGAAGGCCAGCGCATCAGCGAGTTGAAAACTGGCCAGTCTTACAGCCGCCTTGCTGGGGTGGAGCATAACGTGATCAATGTCAACGATTACGAGTTCGTATTCGTTGAGATTGAACTCAAACAAGCTACGTCTGACGTGCATGGAGTGCAGGCATGAGTACGAGTTGGCAATTTGAACGTAACGGCGGAATAAACCTGATTCAGCAATTGCGTAATCTCGGCGCCACATTAGTGTTTCTGGCACGGGGCAACAACAGCTACCCGCACTGCATCGACGTCCGCTGTGACCATCAGGATGACCTGAAACCCATCGTGTGCCGGCAGGTAAGCGGGCCGCCTACATGGCTGAAGCCTATGGCAAATCACCCGGTCTCAATCTGACTTGCAGATGTCACTTGGCACCCAGCAGATGTACCCCGAAACACTGAACATACCCCCGTCCATCCCTCCTGAAGGATCGCAGCAGACCCTCTGGTTCCAAGCGTGCGGCATTTTCATGTGTGCCCTGCTGGCGTTGGCCACCCTGGACGTGTTGGCCAAGGATCTGGTGCGGCGCAACCCCGCGCCGCTGGTCAACCTGTTTCGTTACGGTGTGGTGTTGATCATGGCCATGGGACTCATGCAGATCAAGCGTTGTCTATGGGTTTTGCAGCGTCAGCATCGGCGACTGGTGCTGTGGCGTAGCGTCATGCTGGGCGCGGTCGGCCTGAGCTTTATGCAGGCCTTGCACTCGATGCCCCTCGCGGAAGCCACCGCTATTTATTTCCTGTCGCCGCTGATCATCGTCGCACTTTCGCCCTGGCTGCTGGGGGAGCACTTCCGTCTGCGGCAAGGGATGGCCGTGGTGGCAGGATTCATCGGCATGCTGCTGATCGTACGTCCGGGCAGCCAGTTGCCCCTGACGGGTACCGTGCTGATGCTAGTTGCGGCCAGCTCCTACGCGATGCTGCAGATTCTCACGCGCAAACTGGCCGGGAAGGTGCAAATGGAGCAGCAGTTTTTCTGGGCAGCAGGGGTCTGCACTTTGATGACACTGATGTCACTACCGACCGCATGGCCCATATCGTGGCCCTCAGCAACCGACATGGCCTTGATGGTACTGGTGGGGATATTGAGTGGTTTGGGTCAGTACCTGCTGATCCAGGCATTTCAGAAAGTGCCGGCATCGTCGCTGGCGCCTTTCAATTACTTTCATCTCCTGCTGGCCGTGATGTTCAGCGTGGTGGTGTTTGGGCAGCGGCCCGACAATATCGCTTTGACTGGTATGGCCATCATTGCCTGTTCAGGATTGGCGCTGACGCTGCCGGTGTTCTGGACGTATTTTGCGGCGTTGGTGGCCAGGCGCAACTCGTCAGGTCTGCAAGGTAAGTAGGACGGAAACATGTCAACACTCATCGACGGGCTGGTACAGGTTTTGGGGAGCGCGCATGTCCTGACGGGCGCCGATATTCCCGACAAATACCAGACCGACTGGTTCAAGGCGCATGTGATCACGCCATTGGCCGTGGCGCGACCTGCCACGCCTGAACAGGTAGCGCAGGTGCTGACCATTTGCCATCAGCACCGACAAAGCGTAACCATCCAAGGCGGCATGACCGGGCTGGTCGGCGGTGGCATACCTCAGGCGAGCGATGTGGTTTTGTCCCTGGAGCGCTTGGTCGGCATCGAAGAAATCGACACCGCAGCGGCGACCATGACCGTGCTGGCCGGCACCCCCCTGCAAACGGTGCAGGAGGCCGCTCGCGAGGCTGGCTTGCTGTTTGCCGTAGACCTGGGAGCGCGCGGATCTTGCCAGATTGGCGGGAACATCGCCACCAATGCCGGTGGCAATCGGGTCATACGTTACGGCATGATGCGCGAGCAGGTGCTGGGCCTGGAGGTCGTGCTGGCCGATGGTACGCGGGTCAGCAGCCTGAACAAGATGCTGAAGAACAATGCCGGCTATGACCTCAAGCATCTGTTCATCGGATCCGAGGGTACGCTCGGGGTCGTGACCCGTGCGGTATTGCGCTTGCATCCATTGCCCGTTAGCACCTGCACAGCCTGGTGCACACTGCCTGGCTACGATGCGGTGGTTGCCTTCCTGCGGCACGCCCAGACGCAATTGGGGGGCATGTTGTCAGCCTTCGAGGTCATGTGGCCGGATTTCTACGATCTGGTTACCCAGCGCGTACCCGATAGACGTGCACCGATTCCACACGGCTCCAGTCTTTATGTTCTGCTGGAAGCCGAGGGCAATGACCAACAGGGGGACATGGAAAGATTTTCGGCCATGCTGGAGTCTGCGCTGGAGCGCGGCTGGGTTGAAGATGCCTCTATCGCGCAGTCCCTGAAGGAGCGGGAAGAATTCTGGCGCGTTCGGGACGCCGTATCCGAATTCCCGCTCATGTGGTCGCCCTATTGCGGGTACGACGTGAGTTTACCGATTGGACGGATCGGTGAGTTCGTTGAGCGACTGCAAGAGAAATTGCGCGCACGATTCCCCGGGTGCGAACATGTGCACTTTGGCCATATTGGCGACAGCAATCTCCATGTCGGCGTCCACCTGGCCGCAAAATGGGGACCTTTTCCCGAGCCTGAGTTCGATGCTTGTGTCTACACGTTGTTGCGTGAATACGGCGGCTCGGTATCGGCCGAGCATGGCATCGGCACGCACAAGATGGCCTACCTCGGATATTCGCGTACACCAGAGGAAATGGCGGTGATGACTAGCCTTAAGAATGCGTTGGATCCGCTGAAGCTTCTGAATCCCGGGAAGGTGTTGCCATGACCCCAAGCTGCGATCAACCGGGATATGCCGAACCAGCCACTGTTTACTTCCACAGCGAGCTCGACGACCCGCTTCAATGGCAGGCCACACTGAAAAATGCACTGCCAGACGTGCGCTTTGTGACGGGGTCTACATGCGACGCACCCGAAAGCGTGGACATCGCCCTAGTGTGGACGCCACCACCACAGGGCCTGAATGCCTTTCCAAACCTGAAAGCCGTGCTATCGCTGGGTGCTGGGGTGGATCAGTTGCAACTCGAAAAGCTCGATCCCCGGATTCCAGTGGCCCGCCTGATTGACCTAACTTTGACCGCACGCATGGTGGAATACTGCAAAGCGGCTGTTTTCTACTTCCACCGGAACTTCCACTTGCACCAGCGGCTTCAGGTTAGCCGGATATGGGAATTTATTCCACCCATGAGTGCGGCCGAGCGACATATTCTGGTGCTTGGGCAGGGCGAGTTGGGCGCAGCGGTCGCTGTGGGCCTGGCTGGCGAGGGCTTCGGTGTATCGGGCTGGAGCCGATCGATCAAGAGTCTGCCTGGCGTCAAGAGCCTGAGCGGTGCAGACCGGCTGGAGTCGGCCGTGGCCGCCAGCGACATCGTCATCAACCTGCTGCCTCTGACGTCACAAACGCGAGGCATCCTCAACCGGGAATTTTTTTCATGGTTCAAAACCGGCACCTGCCTGATCAACGTCGGTCGAGGTGCCCATCTGAACGAAGCAGACTTGCTGGACGCGCTACACCGGGGCAAGATTGATGCAGCTTTTCTTGACGTATTTGGACAAGAACCTTTGCCAGCAGAGCATCCGTTTTGGTCGCACACTCAGTTGCACCTGACGCCTCATGTGGCCTCGTTGAGCGATCCGGTGCACTCTGCCACAACAGTAATCGAGAACATCCGTCGCGCCATGCATGGAGTTCCTTTGCTTAACGCTGTAGACCGGTCTTGTGGATATTGATGGCGAAACAGGTAGCGAAATTATTTTTTAAGGCCCCAACGATGAAAACTTTTTTTCACCCCGAACAACTCTTGCATCATCCAAAAACTTATCTGTCACGTGGGCAGATGCGAGTTCCCCAGGAGGTTCCAGAAAGAGCGGTAAAAATTCTGCGCGCAGTCGAAAAACTGAAATTTCCTGTCTGTGAACCTGCGGACTTCGGTATGCAGCCGCTTAAGGATGTACATGGAGGCCCTTATCTGCATTTCCTTGAAGCGGCATTTGCGCGCTGGAAGGAGATGCCTGCCGACTGGGGCGATGAGGTTATGTCAAACATCTTCGTGCGCGAACCCAACGCCCTGCGCGGCATATTGGCAGAGGCCGCCCGTTATCTGGCGGATGGTAGTTGCCCGGTCGGAGAGTTCACATGGCGTTCCGCCTATTGGTCTGCGCAAAGTGCACTCGCGGGTGCGCACGAGCTTCTGGCGGGAAATCAACATGCCTATGCCTTATGCCGACCGCCAGGTCACCATGCCCGGCGAGAGGCTGCTGGTGGGTTCTGCTACCTGAACAACTCAGCGATCGCGGCCCAAGCCTTGCGCAAGCAGATGAAGCGCGTCGTGGTGCTGGATACGGACATGCACCATGGACAGGGCGTTCAGGAAATTTTCTACGACAGGTCGGATGTTTTCTATATTTCGATTCATGGGGACCCGACAAATTTTTATCCCGCGGTAGCTGGATTTGATGATGAGCAAGGGACTGGCGCTGGGGAGGGCTTCAACCTGAATCTGCCCATGCCCCATGGGTCTGATGAAGTAGCTTTTTTTGCGCGTCTGGACGAGGCTATTTTTGCGATTCGGAAATTCAATCCTGATGCCTTGGTTCTATCGTTGGGCTTTGATATTTACAAAGACGATCCGCAATCAAAAGTGGGGGTTTCCAATGAAGGATTTCGGCTTCTTGGCCGCAAGATACGAGAAATTGACTTGCCAACCTTGGTGGTACAGGAGGGTGGCTATCACCTGGAAAGCCTGGAATTGAACGTCAAGAGTTTCTTTGAAGGTATGCTGAGGACTGCATGACGTCAGGGGTTGATGCAGCCCCTGGTTTCGGCCATTCGAAGTGCAGCTTGTCAATTCAGGAGATGCCTACGCCGCATTCTGCGCTCGCAGGCATTCGACCAGAATCTCAAAAGGCGCACGCATTTCTTGCTCAGAAACGCACGCAAAACCCATCAACAAGCCAGATTCAGTCGGTTGGCCTGCGTAATACTTGGATAAGGGCCGCACAGCCACGGCGCGCTCAAGAGCTGCACGCGCTACCTGAACATCATTCATCTCGTTGGGCAAAGACAGGACCAGGTGCAAGCCCGCGTTGCTGTCATAGGGATGGAGCCAGCCAGAACCAAGCCATTTTTCGATGAAAGCGATCAGGGCTGTTCGACGCGACGCATAAATCAGTCGCATTCGTCTGATATGGGCGGCGTAATAACCTGCCTTGATGAATTCGGCCAGTGTGGCCTGCGTAAGCAGGTGCCCTTCACGGTACAACTCCGAATGAGCCTTGGAAAAAGAGGCCGCGAGCCCCTTGGGAAGCACCATGTAGGCGCTGCGCATACCGGGGTAAAGAGTCTTGCTGAAGGTACCGACATAAATCACGGGAGCGTCTGGCACGAGCCCCTGCAACGAGGGAATCGGATGGCCTGAAAAGCGAAATTCGCTGTCGTAGTCGTCCTCCACGATCCAGCTTGAATGCTGACTGGCATATTCCAGCAGCGCGAGTCGGCGGCGCAGACTCATTACCGATCCCAGTGGATATTGATGAGACGGCGTCACAAAGATCAGTTTGGGCGGGCGTCCATGGTGTCGGGCTTCAGGCGCCAGTCCTTCCTCATCCACTGGAACCGACTCAACACGCAAGCCGTTAATAGTAAGCACACTGCGTATTCCCCAGTAGCCTGGCTCCTCTACCCAAACCTTATCCTGGGGGTCGCCTAACAGGCGGGCAATCAAATCCACCGCCTGGTGAACCCCCTCAGTGATCACAATCTGATCGGGGTCGCAATTGACGGATCTGGCCTGACGAAGGTGAATGGCCAGCTCATGTCTAAGCTCGTAATATCCGCCGCCCGATGAATAACTCAGCAGTTCGGGTGGTGGCCTGCGCCACAATCGTGCCGAAATCTGCGTAAATTTGCGGTATGGGAACTCAGTCACATCCGGCACGCCAGGCACAAAGGCCCCCCATTGAATGCTTGAGGCGGATGCATCTTTTACTAATCCACGACCGCGCCCGGACAAGGGGATCGGAGGAGCCTGATCATCTCCTGTCTTAAGTCGTGACGCTGCCCCTGTTCGGGTCCAAAGAATATTGTCCGGCACCACATCCGCCACGAACGTGCCACTTCCAGTGAGTGTTCGCAGATAGCCTTCAGCCAGCAATTGTTCATAGGCATGCATCACCGTGTTGCGAGAGAGTTTGAGTTCGCTCGCCAGATCACGCGACGGTGGAAGTCTGGAGGATGCAGGCAAACTGCCATCCAGGATGGCCTGTCGCAAGCAGCCATAAAGTGCCCGATTGGCCGGCTGGCGAGGATCTGCTTTTCGCAGATCCATCCAGCGTTGCATTAAGAGGTCGCCAGTAATTGATCGCAAATTGGACCTATTAAATATGCAGGTGTGGCTCTATATTATAGGTCCGCCTCAAAGTGTAATCAGGACTTCTATTTACCACCAGCTTGAGGTCTCTATGAAGAATGTCGAAATCAACCAACGCCGAATTGACGCTGCGCCCCGCGGAGTCGGTGTGATGTGCAACTTTTACGCCGACCGTGCTGAGAACGCGACGCTGTGGGATGTGGAAGGCCGGATGTACACCGACTTTGCAGCCGGGATCGCGGTACTCAACACCGGGCACCGCCATCCTGCCGTGATTGCCGCAATCACCAAACAGCTTGAACGATTCACCCACACAGCCTACCAAATTGTTCCTTACGAAAGTTCTGTGGCCCTCGCAGAACGCATTAATGAGATGGCCCCCATTGCAGGCCCCAAAAAAACGGCCTTCTTCACCACAGGCGCGGAGGCGGTTGAAAACGCCATCAAGATTGCTCGGGCCTTTACCGGGCGTCCGGGCGTCATCGCGTTTTCCGGTGGCTTCCACGGACGGACCATGATGGGCATGGCTCTCACGGGCAAGGTCTCTCCCTACAAGATCGGGTTTGGTCCTTTTCCCGGCGATGTTCACCATATACCCTTCCCGAGCGAACTGCAGCACATCACTGTTGACGACAGCGTCAAGACGCTCGAGCGTTTGTTCAAGGCGGATATAGACCCACAGCGCGTCGCGGCAATCATCATTGAACCGGTGCAAGGAGAGGGTGGATTCAATGCCGCGCCGAATAAGTTGATGGTGCAGTTGCGCGACATCTGCGACAAACACGGTATCCTGCTGATCGCAGATGAGGTGCAAACCGGATTTGGCCGCACAGGCAAGATGTTTGCGATGGAGCACCACCCGGTCCAGGCCGACATCATCACCATGGCCAAGAGCCTGGCGGGAGGCATGCCGCTTTCTGCTGTATGTGGCCGTGCCAAGGTGATGGACGCGCCCGCACCCGGTGGTTTGGGGGGCACTTATGCCGGCAATCCGCTTGCGGTGGCCGCTGCCCATGCAGTGATCGATACGATTCAGAAAGAATCATTGCTTGATCGCTCGATCAGCCTGGGTGCCAAATTGCGCAAGTTTCTGGAAGCTGCCCGAACAGGCAACGCTTCAATCGCAGAGGTGCGCGGTGTCGGCTCCATGAACGCAGTGGAGTTTGTCGATCCGGCAAACGGCTGCCCTAGTCCCGAGATCGCCCAACGGGTTCAGCAACGTGCACTCGAAAAGGGCCTGGTGCTGCTGACCTGTGGGATGTACGGTAATGTGATCCGATTCCTTCATCCATTGACGATTCCAGATGCTCAGTTTGACCAAGCCCTCGCTACGATCGGGCAAGCCCTCAAAGAGGCTATCGAGTTTCCTGTTTCCGCCTGATTGGAGCTCAATATGAACATGAAAACCACAGGTTTCGATGAAACCTCCCCTCTTTTATTGCTCAAAGATCCCAGCCTCTTCAAAACCGACGCCCTGATCAATGGCCAGTGGGTCGCGGGTAAGGCGCGCTTTGACGTCAACAACCCTGCCAATGGCCGCAAACTCGCCGACGTCGCCAACCTGGGGCCGCAGGATGCCGATGTCGCGATTGCCGCCGCCAATGTTGCTTGGCCTGCTTGGCGCAGCAAGACTGGTAAGGAGCGCCATGCCATCTTGCTCAAGTGGTACCAGTTGCTCATGGCCAACCAGGAAGACTTGGGCCGCATCATGACGGCCGAACAAGGTAAACCATTTGCCGAAGCCAAGGGTGAAGTTGCCTACGGCGCCAGTTTTGTCGAGTGGTTCGCAGAGGAAGCCAAGCGCGTCAACGGCGAGACCCTACCTCAGTTTGACAACAACCGCCGCCTGATAGTACTCAAGCAACCGATCGGCGTGTGCGCAGCTATCACGCCCTGGAACTTCCCGCTGGCCATGATCACCCGCAAGGTCGCCCCTGCCCTCGCGGCGGGCTGCCCGGTGGTGATCAAACCAGCCGAACTCACGCCGCTGACCGCGTTGGCTGTGGCCGAACTGGCCATCCGCGCCGGCATTCCCGCTGGTGTGCTCAACGTGCTGACGGCCGACAGCGCCAACAGCATTGCCGTCGGCAAGGTGTTTTGCGCCAGCGATGTGGTGCGCCACATCAGCTTCACCGGCTCCACCGAAGTCGGTCGGATCCTGATGGCGCAAAGCGCCCCCTCAGTAAAGAAGCTGTCGCTGGAACTCGGCGGCAACGCCCCCTTCATCGTGTTCGACGATGCCGACATCGACTCAGCTGTCGAAGGCGCCATGGCCAGCAAGTACCGCAACGCCGGCCAGACCTGCGTCTGCGCCAACCGCATTTATGTGCAGGACGGCGTGTATGACCAGTTTCTTGAAAAGTTCGCAGCCAAAGTCAAAACCCTCAAAGTTGGCAACGGTTTTGAAGACGGTGTAATGCAAGGGCCAATGATTGAAAGCGCTGCCGTGGATAAGGTGCGGCGCCATGTGGCTGACGCCATTGCCAAGGGGGGCCAACTGGTGGTCGGCGGCCACCAGTTGGAGGGCCAGTTCTTCGAGCCGACGGTTATCTCCGAAGCCAGCGCCGACATGCTGTGCGCCAAAGAAGAAACCTTCGGTCCCTTTGCGCCGGTGTTCCGCTTCCAGACCGAGCAGGAAGCCATTGACGCTGCCAACAACACCGAGTTCGGCCTGGCCAGCTACTTCTACAGTCGCGACATCGGTCGCATCTACCGCGTGGCTGAGGCGCTGGAGTACGGCATGGTGGGCATCAACGCCGGTATCATCGCCACAGAGCATGTTCCCTTTGGCGGCGTCAAGCAGTCTGGTCTGGGCCGGGAAGGCTCTAGCCATGGCATGGAAGAGTATGTGGAGATGAAATACCTCTGCCTAGGTGATATCCAGAAATGAATCGTCGCAGGGACAGAAATCCGCAAGAAATCTCGTTTGCAGAACCGCGAAAACGGTTCCAACGGGGCACCCAAGGACGCCCCGTTTCTCAAATGGGAACCATCGATATAAATTTACTCAGCTGACTACGGGTTGATCATGTCGCCTAATGTTCGGCCGCCTAGACTCTCTGGACACTGCTTTGCCGGCAACGCCGTGGTCGAGCGAATCGTGGCTCTGATTGAACAACGCTGCGCCCTGACGATTCGACGGCTCAGCGGGCCTGCTGCCGATGCTGAGGATGTAGCCGAGCTATCCGTTTGCACCACTGGACGGACGCGGGTTCGATTCCGGATTGGGGTAATTGAACTGATCTTTCCAGGTCCTTCGTCACACGACCAGCGCGACTTCCACCAGACAGTCATAAAACGTCGGGCCACGACCCAGGTCGGTCAGATTCTGGCTGGTGAGCTGGTTCACATTGGTGCCATTGAGTCCCAGTTTGCGCCACCAGACTCCCAGGCCGTTGACCACGCCTGCCCTGGCCCGCGCACTGATGCGGGCGCGACACTGGTAGTCGCCGCGGCTGTTGAAAACACGTACCGTGTCACCGTCGGCAATGTGGCGCGCAGCGGCATCGTCCGGGTGTATTTCCAGCAGCGGCTCGCCTTCGCTGTCCTGCAGGCTCTTGACGTTGACGAAGCTCGAATTCAAGAAATTGCGCGCCGGCGGCGAGATCATGGCCAGCGGGTAGGCGCTGGAGCTGTGCGCGGCCTCGTGGTTGGGCACATGGTCGGGCAGGCCGTCCAGGCCTCGCGCGGCCAGCCGTTCACTGAAAAATTCGCATTTGCCGGACGGCGTCGGGAAGTGGCCTTGGGCAAATGGCGCGTCTGGCGTGGGCAGGGTGGCAAAACCCTGGGCGAGCAGCGTCTCGAAGTCCACCGCATCGCCATAGGCTTGGCGGCACAGGGCTTCGTCACTGTCCTGCAAGCAGGGATCGGTCAGGCCCATGTGTCGGGCCAGTTCCCGGAAAATCTGTGTGTTGGGTTTGGCTTTGCCAAGCGGTGCAATGGCCGGGCGGTTGAGCAGCGCGTCGGTGTGGCCATAAGCGCTGTGCACATCCCAATGCTCCAGTTGCGTGGTGGCGGGCAGGATGTAGTCGGCGTAGTCGGCCGTGTCGGTCTGAAAATGCTCCAGCACCACGGTAAACAAATCCTCGCGGGCGAAGCCCTGTACCACTTTGGCCGATTCGGGCGCGATGGCCACCGGGTTGCTGTTGTAAACCACCAGCGCTGCGATGGCCGGGCCAAAGTCGGGGCTGGCCGGTTGCAGCAGGGCGTTGCCGATGGTGGCCATGTTGATACTGCGTGGCTTGCGCCCGGCCAGCAGGTCTGGGCGCTGCAGGGCCGCGCGCTGCACCGGGAAAGCCCCCGAGCTTGACAGCAGCACGCCACCAGCCCGATGCCGCCAGGCGCCGATGAGCGCGGGCAGGCTGGCGATCAGGCGTACTGCGTTGCCGCCGCCGTGCACGCGTTGCAGGCCGTAGTTCATGCGGATGGCGGCCGCTTGGCCCTTGCGGGCGCAGGCGCCGTAGTCCCGGGCCAGGGCGCGGATCTGCTCAGGGCTGATGCCGCACACCGCTGCTGCGCGCTCGGGCGGCCATTGCAGGGCGCGCTCGCGCAAAGCCGCCCAGCCCAGCGTGTAGCGGGCCAGGTAGTCGTGGTCGAGCCAGTCGTTCTGGATCAATTCGTGCATCAGGCCCAGCGCCAGCGCGCCGTCGGTGCCGGGGAGCAGGGCGATGTGCTCGTGGCACTTGTCAGCCGTCTCACTCTTGCGCGGGTCGATGCAGACGAGTTTGGCGCCGCGCCCTTTGGCTTGGTTGGCATAGCGCCAGAAGTGCAGGTTGCTGCTGATCGAGTTGCTGCCCCAGATCAAAATGAGATCGGACTCGGCAAAAAACTCCACCCGCATGCCGACCTTGCCACCCAGCGTGTGCACCAGGCCTTCGCCACCCGCGGCGGCGCAAATGGTGCGCTCCAGCTGCGAGGCGCCGAGCGTGTTGAAAAACCGTGCCGCAATGCTTTCTCCCTGCACCAGGCCCATGGTGCCGGCGTAGCTGTAGGGCAGGATGGCCTGCGGGTCGCGTGCGGCTATGGCCGACAGGCGTGCGGCAATGTCGCTCAGCGCAGCGTCCCAGCTGACGCGTTCAAACTGCCTGCTGCCCTTGGGGCCAATGCGTTTGAGTGGATGCAGGATGCGCTCGGGGTGGTAAGTGCGCTCGGGGTAGCGCGACACCTTGGCGCACAGGCTGCCGGCAGTGTGCGGGTGCGCCGGGTTGCCCTGTACCTTGATGGCGACGCCGTTTTGCACCGTGGTCAGCAGCGAGCAGGTGTCGGGGCAGTCGTGCGGGCAGGCGCCCAGAATCTGGCTGCTGGGGGCCGGGTCAGATAAAGTTGTAGCGGTCATGGTGGCATTGCGAGTTGAGGCATGATTGTCACCCAGTCAGACCCGCAGGAGCAGCCATGCATTTGATCCCTGAAATTGTCCAGCAGCGCTCTGGTCTTGAAGCCTTGCGTCGCGATCTGCACGCCCACCCTGAGCTGTGCTTCAACGAGTTCCGCACCGCCGACCGGGTGGCCGACAAGCTTGCCGAATGGGGCATTCCGGTGCACCGTGGCCTGGGTACGACCGGTGTGGTGGGTATTGTCAAAAACGGCACGTCGGGCCGTGCCATTGGGTTGCGCGCCGATATGGATGCGCTGCCGATGCAGGAGGCCAATACCTTTGCCCACGCCAGCAGCCAACCCGGCAAGATGCACGCCTGCGGTCACGACGGCCACACCGCCATGCTGCTGGCCGCCGCCCAGTACCTCGCCACGCACCGCCATTTCGATGGCACGGTGTATCTGATTTTTCAGCCCGCCGAAGAAGGCGGCGGCGGTGCCCGCGAGATGATCAAGGACGGCCTGTTTGACAAGTTTCCGCTGGAAGCGGTGTTTGGCATGCACAACTGGCCTGGTTTGCCGTTCGGCCAGTTTGCCGCCAGCGCTGGCCCGGTGATGGCATCGAGCAACGAGTTCAGGATCACGGTTCACGGCAAGGGAGGGCATGCCGCCATGCCGCATAACGCACTGGATCCGGTGCCGGTGGCCTGCCAGCTGGTGCAGTCGTTCCAGACCATCATCAGCCGCAACCTGAAGCCGATCGATGCGGGCGTGATTTCTGTCACCATGATCCATGCCGGTGAGGCCACCAACGTCATACCCAATCGGTGTGAGTTGCAGGGCACGGTGCGCACCTTTTCTTTTGATGTGCTCGACCAGATCGAGCAGCGCATGCGCGTGATGACCGAGCACATTTGTGCGGCATCAGGCTTGCGTGCCGACTTTGAATTCAAGCGTAACTACCCGCCCACCATCAACAGCGCCGCCGAGGCCGAGTTTGCGCGCCAGGTGATGGCGGCGATTGTGGGCGCGGACAACGTCCAGGTGCAGGAACCCACCATGGGTGCAGAAGATTTTTCCTTCATGCTGCAAGCCAAGCCTGGTTGTTATGCCTTCATTGCCAATGGCGACGGCGACCACCGCGACTTCGGCCACGGTGGCGGGCCGTGCACCTTGCACAACCCCAGTTACGATTTCAACGACGATCTGTTGCCGATCGGCGCGACGTATTGGGTGCGTTTGGCCGAGGCCTGGCTAAAGCCCTTGTAGGCGTGGCGCCTTGTGGGAGCGGCGCCCTCACCACGATTGCCTCCGACCTTCAGGCCGCTCAGCCAAACCGGTGTGCCGCCATCTCCAGCAGCCCATCAAACAGCAGGTTGTCCACCAGCTCGAACGGTACCGACATGCTGGGCGCCATTTTCCAGCCAGCGCCTCCGGTCATGATGCAATGCGGTTCCATGCCGCAGTGCCGGCGCAGGTGCTGCACCATGCGCTCGACCGCACCCGCAATGGCGTAGGTGCCGCCGCTGGTCAGGGCGTCGCTGGTGTTGGTCGGAAATTCGCAGACGTTGCCGGTGGGCACATGCAGGCCGGCGGTGCCGGATTCGAGTGCGCGCAACATGATGCCGTGACCGGGCAGAATCAAGCCTCCCAAAAACTTGCCCTGAGGGTCGATGGCATCGACGGTCACCGCGGTGCCCACCATCACCACCACCAGCGGACGCGCCGGCCCCTGCGCCAGGCTGCGGTGCCAGGCCCCGATCATGGCCACCCAGCGGTCGGCCCCGAGACGTGCGGGGTAGTCGTAGCCATTGCTCACGCCGGCCTCGGCACTGCTGGCGACCACCCAGTTGGCGGACACGTCCCACAATTCCATTTGCTCTTCGACCCGCCGCTTGACGGCGTCGCCGGCCACGGTACAGCCCAGCATGCGCATCGGGTGGGGCAGGCCGCCCCAGTCGCCATTGGCCAGGCGGTCGATGTTTTCCAGAAACTCGACACCTCGTGCCAACAAAGGCGCGTTGCGCTGGGGTGCAGTGTGCAGCGCCCATTTCAAACGGGTATTGCCGACATCAATGGCCAGAAAAGTCATGGCGGTATTATCAGCTCTGACGCCATGGTAGGCCGTTCAGGCGCCAGCCGCCAAGGTGGCCGCGCTGGGCATGGCTGTCGGGGTCGCCTTCAAAACCTTCCAGAATGTTGTAAGCCTCCAGCTCGAGCTCGGTCGCTCGTTTGGCGGCAGCGATGGAGCGCACGCCGCTGCGGCACAGCAGCACCACTTTCTTGCCGGCCGGCACGGCGGCGCGCAGTTCGGCATCAAAACTGGGGTTGCTCACCATGCCGGGCCACTGTTTCCAGGCTACGGCCGGGGCTTCGGGCACAAAGCCAACCCAGGCGCGTTCGGCATCCGAGCGCACATCCACCAGCACGGCTTCGCCACTTTGCACCCAGCGCCAGGCCAGTGCGCCGCTGATGTCGCCTGCGTAGCCACTGGCAGGCTGCACCTGCAAACTGTTGGTGGCGTGCGCATCCTGGCGCAGGCCGCCATGCAGATTGGCGGGCACGGCCTCGGCGATGCGTTTGGGCGGCGGCAAATGGAGCGCGTCCATGATGGCGACAAATTCTTCCAGCGTTTTGCCTGCCACCCGGGCATTGCCGGCTTTCTCGATGCCGACGGTGGAGCTGGTTTTGCCGTTGTAGTCATGGCACGGCCACACCGTGGTGTCATCCGGCAGTTTGAACAGGACCTCGGTCAGACTGCGGAACATGGCCTCGGCGCTGCCACTTTGAAAATCGGTACGGCCACAGCCGTTGATCAGCAGCGTGTCGCCTGTGAAAACATGGTCGCGCCAAACAAAACACATGCTGCCCGCTGTGTGGCCGGGGGTGTGCAGGGCACGGATCTGCTCGGCCCCAAAGCGCAGGGTGTCACCGTCCTTGAGTTGCAGCGCTGCGGTGCTGATGCCGCAACCCGCCGGCGCTGTGGTTTGGGCGCCGGCCAGTTCGGCCAGTTGCCCGGCGCTGGTGATGTGGTCGGCGTGGGCATGGGTTTCCAGCGCCCACACCAGTTTCAGACCGTAGTCGCGCAACACCTGAAGATCGCGTTCAAGTTGCGTGTCCACCGGGTCGATGATGATGGCTTCCCGTGTGGCTGTGTCAAACAGCACGTAGGTGAAAGTGCTGGAGGCAGTGTCGAACAGTTGAATCGGCTTCATGGCGTGTGGTGGTCGAAATGAGTGTGGCGCCCTGGCTGACAGATCAAGGCTGAACTGTAACTGCTTGGCATGCCGTCCATGAAAATCCATGAAATCGGCGCAACATTTGTCATATCGGAGGCAGCGCACAAGTGCTTTTTATTTGTCATACAAGTTAAAAAAGTAAAAAGTCTTTTGTGAAGGTGACGCAATGAGACGGGTGAAAACCCTAATCTTTTGGCAGGACATCTGTGCTCAAAATAAGGGGCCCATTATTTATAACAGGAGACTCCCTTGACCGATAGCAAAACCCCCCGTCGTCGCAGTTTGCTCAAAGGCGCTGCCATTGCTGCAGGCGCCATGTCTGCACCCATGATTGCCAAGGCGCAAACCGGTCCTATTTCCATGCGCTGGCAGAGTACCTGGCCCGCCAAGGATATATTCCACGAATACGCGCTGGACTATGCCAAGAAGGTCAACGACATGACGGGTGGCGACCTCAAGATCGAGGTGTTGCCCGCCGGCTCTGTGGTGCCCGCATTTGGTTTGCTGGAAGCCGTGTCGAAAGGCACGCTGGACGGCGGTCATGGCGTGCTGGGTTACCACTATGGCAAACAAAACGCATTGGCCCTGTGGAACTCTGGCCCGGCCTTCGGCATGGATGCCAACATGATCCTGGCCTGGCACAAGTACGGCGGTGGCGCTGAGCTGTTGGCCAAACTTTATGCCTCCATTGGCGGCAACGTGCAGTCCTTCCTGTACGGCCCCATGGCCACGCAACCACTGGGCTGGTTCAAGAAGCCGATCACCAAGTCGGCCGATTTCAAGGGGTTGAAGTTCCGCACCAATGGTTTGGCCATTGACCTGTTCACCGCCATGGGTGCTGCTGTGAATGCTTTGCCCGGTGGCGAGATCGTGCCGGCCATGGACCGCGGCCTGCTCGACGGTGCCGAGTTCAACAACGCAACTTCCGACCGTCTGTTGGGCTTTCCGGATGTCTCCAAAGTTTGTATGCTGCAAAGCTATCACCAGAGCGCCGAGACCTTTGAGATCATGTTCAACAAGACCAAGTACGATGCCCTGCCCGCCAAGCTGAAAGCGATCATCGCCGGTGCCACCGAAGCTGCTTCGGCTGACATGTCGTGGAAGGCGATTGACCGCTATTCCAAGGACTACATTGAGCTGCAGGCCAAGGACAAGGTCAAGTTCTACAAGACGCCTGATTCCGTGCTGCAAGACCAGCTCAAGCTGTGGACGGAGATTGTCGAGAAGAAGTCCGCCGAAAACCCCTTGTTCAAGGAAATCGTTGCCTCCCAAAAGGCCTTTGCTGCCCGTGCAGTGAAGTGGGACCAGGACACCTATGTGAACCGCCGCATGGCAGTGAACCACTTCTTCGGAGCCAAGAAGGCATAAGCTTTTTTTGTGCCAGCTTTCAGCCATTCAGACCGAGTCTGAATGGCTGATTTACTTTGACGGTATAAAAATGCAAAAACTATTGCTTGCAGTTGACAAGCTCAGTACCTGGGTCGGGAAGGCGTTTTCCTGGCTGATTGTGGTGCTCACTCTGTTGATTACCTGGGAGGTGTTCTCGCGTTACGCGCTGGACAATCCGCACCCCTGGGCTTTTGATGTGATGAGCATGATGTACGGCACGCTGTTCATGACGGCGGGTGCCTATACGCTGTCACAAAACGGCCATGTGCGGGGTGACGTGCTTTACGGATTTTTCCCGCCACGCCTGCAAGCCGGGCTTGATCTGACCCTGTACATCCTGTTCTTTATTCCGGGGGTGGTGGCCCTGGCCTGGGCTGGTTATAACTTTGCCGCCGAATCCTGGGTCATCAATGAGCACTCCAACATCACCGCCAACGGCCCACCGGTGTACCCATTCAAAACGGTCATCCCCATTGCGGGTGCAATTTTGTTGGCTCAGGGGCTGGTTGAAATCGTGCGCTGCATCGTGTGTCTGAAAGAGGGCGATTGGCCCCCGCGCAGTGCTGACGTGGCAGAGGTGGACATCGCAAAACTGAAGGAAATGGTTCACGTGAAAGACGAAGATATTGCCAAGCTGGACGCGTTTGTGACCAAGCCCAACTGGAGTCATAAGTGAGAAAAGAAGTCTGGTTTGGTCTGACCATCATGGCCATGGTCGTGTTGGCCGCGTTTATCTTGTTACCCTCGCCCTCCCAAATGACCAACGGTCATCTGGGTTTGCTGATGCTTGCACTCGTGGTGGTGGCCATCATGCTGGGGTTTCCCACCGCCTTTACCCTGATGGGCATGGGCATGGTGTTTGCCTGGATTGCCTACCGAAGTCAAAACCCGGACCTGGCGGTGCAGCAGACGCTTGATCTGATGGTACAGCGCACCTATTCGGTGATGTCCAACGACGTGCTGATCTCCATCCCGCTGTTCGTGTTCATGGGTTATCTGATCGAGCGCGCCAACCTGATCGAGAAGCTGTTCAAGAGCCTGCACCTGGCGACCTCGCGCATTCCGGGGTCACTGGCCGTGGCGACCATCATCACCTGCGCCATCTTTGCCACGGCCACCGGCATTGTCGGTGCCGTGGTCACTCTGATGGGTTTGCTGGCTTTGCCGGCCATGTTGCGCGCCGGTTACAGCGTACAACTTTCGGCCGGTGCCATCACAGCGGGCGGCTGCCTGGGTATTCTGATCCCACCTTCGGTCATGTTGATCGTGTACGGTGCAACGGCGGGTGTCTCTGTGGTCAAGCTCTACGCGGGTGCCTTTTTTCCAGGCCTGATGCTGGCAGGGCTGTACATCGGCTACGTGATCATTCTGGCCAAGCTCAAGCCGCATATGGCGCCGCCCATGTCGGAAGAAGACCGGCGCGTGCCGCTGCCAGAATTTGCAGAAATTGTGTCCACCAGCGTGAGCAACAGGGCATTGCCTGGCCTGATTGGTGCCATCAAGGGCAAGCGCAATGCGGCGGTGCCGATGAAGACACTGCTGAACCATTTGCTGATCGCGCTGTTGCCAGCCATCATCGTGGTGCTTGTCATGGGTGGTGTTTACTTGAATGTGACGGCGCCGATTCAGCAGGAAGTGGCCGGCGAAGTCGTGGCCATGGGCGGCTCAACGTTTGATGCCCCTGCTGAAGAAGGTGATGGGGGTCTGGCTGAACCCGAGTCGGAAGACGGTTTGCAGCCGCCCCCGACCGGGGGCGAGGCACCCGCCGCGCTGGGTGCCGTGGCCGAGGCGCCAGCCGCCGCCAGCGAACCTGCTGCAACCGAACCGGTGGTGGCCGCAGCAGCCGAGGCTGCGACCGCTCAGGAACGCCTGCCTGCGCCGATGACATTCTGGATTGGTTTGGCCAGCTGTGTTGTGGCGCTTGCCATTTTCTATGCCATCTTCAGTTTCGCCAGGCTGGAGATATTCAAGATGCTGCTGGGCTCCTTTTTCCCGCTGGCCATCATGATCCTGGCGGTACTGGGCACCATTGTTTTTGGTCTGGCAACACCCACCGAAGCCGCAGCGATGGGCTCCATGGGCGGCTTGTTGCTGGCTGGAGCCTACCGGCGGCTCAACATGACGGTGATGCGGGAGTCGGTTTTCCTCACGGCCAAGACCAGCGCCATGGTGTGCTGGCTGTTTGTCGGCTCCAGTATTTTCTCGGCCGCCTTTGCGTTGCTGGGCGGTCAGGAGCTGATCAATACCTGGGTGCTGGGGATGGAATTGACGCCAGTGCAGTTCATGATCCTGGCGCAGGTCGTCATCTTCTTGCTGGGCTGGCCGCTGGAGTGGACCGAGATCATCGTCATTTTCATGCCGATCTTTATTCCGCTCTTGCCTCACTTCAACATTGACCCGCTGTTCTTTGGTCTTCTGGTGGCGCTGAATCTGCAGACCGCATTTTTGAGCCCGCCTGTCGCCATGGCCGCTTTTTACCTGAAAGGGGTGAGTCCGCCGCATGTCACGCTGAATCAGATTTTCGCCGGCATGTTGCCTTTCATGGGCATCCAGGTGTTCGCCATCTTTTTGTTGTACCAGTTTCCCGCCATTGGCATGTGGCTGCCGCAGGTACTTTACAAATGATCCGATGGCATGGCGAATGAAAGATGAAAGGGGCGCGCAGGCGCCCCTTTTTATTTGAAAACCCGCTAAGATTGACGTTTACGTCAACGTCAAGTCAGCGTTTTATTGTCTGATCGTTGGTTTTGAAATTTATAAATTGCCCCCTGGAGACATCCCATGACCGACCTGTCCGCCGACTTCAAGGCCCTAGCCAACTACCGCCCTGTCAACAAGGTGCGTTTTGTCACCGCTGCCAGCCTGTTTGACGGCCATGATGCGGCCATCAACATCATGCGCCGCATTTTGCAAAGCATGGGCGCCGAGGTGATTCACCTGGGGCACAACCGCAGCGTTGAGGAAGTTGTCACGGCGGCCTTGCAGGAAGATGCGCAGGGTATTGCCTTGAGCTCCTACCAGGGCGGCCACGTGGAGTATTTCAAATACATGGTTGATTTGCTCAAAAGCCGGGGCGGCGCGCACATCCAGGTGTTTGGTGGCGGTGGCGGTGTGATCGTGCCTGCTGAGATCAAGGAGCTGATGGACTACGGCGTGGCCCGCATTTACAGCCCCGAAGACGGCCAGCGCATGGGCCTGGCCGGCATGATCGGTGACATGGTCAGGCGCTGCGACAAGGACCTGACGCAATACGCGCCCCAATCCATTGAGGCCATCCAGGGCCACACCGAGCTGGCCTGGCGTGCGCTGGCGCAACTCATCACCGGGCTCGAGAACGAAGTCGCTGGCGGCCAGGCCAAAGCCGCGCTGTCCGGGCCGGTCCAGGCGCTTACCCAGAACATCAAGGCCCTCGCGGCCACCAAAAAAATCCCGGTGCTGGGCATTACTGGCACGGGTGGCGCGGGCAAGTCCAGCCTGACCGACGAGCTGATCCGCCGCCTGCGCCTCGACCAGAACGACAGCCTGCGCGTGGCCGTGATCTCGATCGACCCGTCGCGGCGCAAGAGCGGTGGTGCTTTACTGGGCGACCGCATCCGCATGAACGCCATCAACCCCTGGCGATCCACGGCCGCCGCGCTACCCGGCGGCGATACCGGCCAGCGCGTCTTCATGCGCAGCCTGGCCACACGCGACTTCGGTTCGGAAATCAGCGCAGCGCTGCCCGACGTGATTGCGGCCTGCAAGGTGGCCAATTTTGATCTCATCATCGTCGAGACCTCGGGCATTGGCCAGGGGGATGCGGCCATCGTGCCGCATGTGGATGTGCCCATGTACGTCATGACACCCGAATTTGGCGCCGCCAGCCAGCTCGAAAAAATCGACATGCTGGACTTTGCCGAGTTTGTGGCCATCAACAAGTTTGACCGCAAAGGTGCCAGCGACGCCCTGCGCGACGTGGCCAAGCAGGTGCAGCGCAACAAGGAAGCCTGGACCACGCCCACCGAACAGATGCCGGTGTTTGGCACCATGGCCGCACGTTTCAACGACGACGGCGTCACCGCGCTCTACCAGGCACTGAAAGTGCGTCTGGCCGAGCTTGGCCTGCCGGTGAACGAAGGCAGCCTGCCCAAAGTGGCCGTGCGCCACAGCACCAACCAGACCCCGGTGCTGCCCGCCGCGCGCACCCGCTACCTGGCCGAAATTAGCGACACCGTGCGTGGCTACAAGACCAGGGCACGCGCCCAGGCGCGACTGGCGCGGGAAATCCAGCAGCTCACCGAGTCGGCACGCATGCTGCTGGCGCACGACCCATGCAAGGACGGTACCAGCAAGCCGGGTGCTTACGGCACCGTGATGCAACTCGCGCAGGAACGGCAAGGTACGCAAGACCCCGCGTGCGCCAAGTTGCTGGCACAGTGGCCCGCCATGCAGGCCGCCTACGCCGGTGACGAATACGTGGTCAAGATCCGCGACAAGGAACTGCGCACCGCGCTCACCACCAAAAGCCTGAGCGGCACCACCATTCGTAAGGTTTGCCTGCCGCAATACGAGGATCACGGTGAAATTCTCAAGTGGTTGATGCTCGACAACGTGCCTGGCAGCTACCCCTATACCGCCGGCACCTTTGCCTTCAAGCGTGAAGGCGAAGACCCGACGCGCATGTTCGCCGGCGAGGGCGACCCGTTTCGTACCAACAAACGCTTCAAACTGCTCAGCTCGGGCATGGCGGCCAAGCGCCTCTCGACCGCCTTTGATTCGGTCACGCTGTACGGCAACGACCCCGACCCGCGGCCCGACATTTACGGCAAGGTCGGCAACAGCGGTGTCTCGATAGCCACGCTGGACGACCTGAAAGTGCTCTACGACGGCTTTGATTTGTGCAACCCGGCCACCAGCGTGAGCATGACCATCAACGGCCCGGCACCGAGCATTCTGGCCATGTTCATGAACGCCGCCATTGACCAGAACCTGGCAAAGTTTGTGGCCGACAACGGCCGCGAACCGACCGATACCGAAGCCCAGAAAATCCGTGAATGGGTGTTGGCCAACGTGCGCGGCACGGTGCAGGCCGACATCCTGAAAGAAGACCAGGGCCAGAACACCTGCATCTTCTCCACCGAATTCAGCCTCAAGGTGATGGGCGACATCGCCAGCTACTTCGTGCACCACAACGTGCGCAACTTCTACAGTGTGTCCATTTCCGGCTACCACATTGCCGAAGCCGGCGCCAACCCGATCAGCCAGCTGGCGTTCACGCTGTCCAACGGCTTCACCTTTGTTGAAGCCTATCTGGCGCGCGGCATGCACATCGACGACTTTGCGCCCAACCTGAGCTTCTTCTTCAGCAATGGCATGGACCCCGAGTACACCGTGATGGGCCGGGTGGCGCGGCGCATCTGGGCGGTGGCGATGAAGGAAAAATACGGTGCCAACGAGCGCAGCCAGAAGCTGAAATACCACATCCAGACATCGGGGCGCAGCCTGCACGCGCAGGAGATCCAGTTCAACGACATCCGCACCACGCTGCAGGCACTGATCGCCATTTACGACAACTGCAACAGCCTGCACACCAACGCCTTTGACGAAGCCATCACCACGCCCACCGAAGACTCGGTGCGCCGCGCCATGGCGATCCAGCTCATCATCAACCGCGAGTGGGGTCTGGCCAAGAACGAAAACCCGTCACAGGGTGCCTTCGTCATCGAAGAACTGACCGAACTGGTCGAAGAAGCCGTGTTGCTGGAGTTTGAGCGCATCACCGAGCGCGGCGGCGTGCTGGGCGCCATGGAAACCGGCTACCAGCGCGGCAAGATCCAGGACGAATCGATGCACTATGAAATGCTCAAGCACACGGGTGAGCTGCCCATCATCGGCGTCAACACCTTCCGCAACCCGCATGGTGATGCGGTACTTGACAAGCTGGAGCTGGCGCGCAGCACCGAAGAAGAAAAGCAGAGCCAGCTGGCACGCCTGGCCGATTTCCATGCCCGCCACGCAGATCAAGCGCCAGCCATGCTCAAACGCCTGCAACAGGCGGTGATCGACAACCAGAATGTGTTTGAGGTGCTGATGGACGCGGTGCGCGTGTGTTCGCTGGGCCAGATCACCAATGCGCTGTTTGAGGTCGGGGGGCAGTATCGGCGCAATATGTAAACAGTGTGTCACCGCGAGCCGCGGCAGTTTTGTATGAGCGGCACCCTGTGGGAGCGGGCGCCCTGTGGGAGCGGCGCCCTCGCCGTGAATGCCCCCAGGCCCGCCTTCGGCTCGAAGGCTGTCCTCCCACAGAGGCAGGGCCAGAATGAGAAAACGGCCCATCTGGGCCGTTTTCTCATGGTGCCGTCAAAGCGGCCACGCGGGATCAACCGCCTTTTTTGCAGCGCTTGCCGGGGTTCTTTTTGTTGTTGGTGGCCACGCCACGCTCCAGGCTGCGCATCTGGCCGTGCGGGGCGGTAAAACAAACGCCTTTGGGGGCGACGGGACGGGGGGTGGCTTTGCGGTCGGCTTCGGTGCGGAATTCTTTGGCCATGAGTGGACTCCAGTGGGTGAATGTAAAAAAGGAAAGATTATCCCGCACTTGGCGCTAGATCAGCCGCACCCTGACACTTTTGCCCTTGACCTTGCCGGCATTGAGCTTTTGCAGGGCTTCTTTGGCAATGTCGCGTTGCACCGCGACGAAGGTGGTGAACTCGGTCACCACAATCTTGCCGATCTGTTCCCGGCTGAAGCCGGCATCGGCCGTCAGGGCGCCCAGCACGTCGCCAGGACGGATTTTTTCCTTGCGGCCCCCCAGGATCTGCAGGGTCACCATGGGCGGCTGCAGCGGACCGGAGCCGGTCGGGGTGAGTTCGTCGAGCTTGTGCCAGGTGGACGGCTGCTGCTGGTATTGCTCGATCTTGCCGACGGCGCCCATTTCATACATGGCAGCCAGGCTCAGTGCCAGGCCCGACTCGCCAGCGCGTCCGGTGCGCCCGATGCGGTGCACATGGACTTCGGGGTCGGGCGTGATGTCGACATTGATCACCGCACTGAGTTCCTTGATGTCGATGCCGCGTGAAGCCACGTCGGTGGCCACCAGCACGGATGTGCTGCGGTTGGCAAACTGCGCCAGCACCTGGTCGCGCTCGCGCTGCTCCAGTTCGCCGTACAGCGCCAGCGCGCTGAAACCCTGGTCTTGCAGGTAGCTCACGAGGTCCTTGCATTGCTGTTTGGTGTTGCAGAACGCCAGCGTGCTGACCGGGCGAAAGTGGTTCAGCAGCTTGGCCACCACCTCAAACCGGGTGGGTCGGGTGACCTCGTAAAAGCGTTGCTCGATCAGGCTTTTTTCGGCACGGTCGGCCACAGTGATCTGCTCGGGCGTGCGCATGAACTGCTTGGCCAGCTTCTCGATGCCCTCGGGGTAAGTGGCAGAAAACAGCAGCGTCTGGCGCTCGGGCGGACACTGTTTGGTGACGGTGACGATGTCGTCGAGAAAGCCCATGTCGAGCATGCGGTCGGCTTCATCAAGTACCAGCGTGCTGAGCGCGTCCAGCGTCAGGTAGCCACGCGCCAGATGGTCCATCACGCGTCCGGGCGTACCGACCACAATGTGGGCGCCGTTTTCAAGAGAAGCACGCTGGCCGCGCAGCGCCACGCCACCGCACAAGGTGACCACCTTGATGTTGTCCAGTGCGCGCGCCAGTCGGCGCACTTCCACCGCTACCTGGTCGGCCAGCTCGCGCGTGGGGCACAGCACCAGCGCCTGCACGGCAAAGCGGCGCGGGTTCAGCCGCTCCAGCAAGGCCAGGCCAAAGGCGGCGGTCTTGCCGCTGCCGGTCTGGGCCTGGGCGATCAGGTCTCGTCCGGCCAGCGCGGTCGGCAGGCTGGCTGCCTGAATCGGGGTCATGGCCAGGTAGCCCAGTTGTTGCAGGTTGTCCAGCGTGGCGGGGTTGAGCGGCAGGGTGTTGAAAGCCAGGGAGGTGGTGTTTGTCATGGCAGGATTATCGTGATTGCGAGCGAAGCGCGGAAATCCAGGGAATCCAAATGCATGGACTGCCACGCCGCTGGCGCGCCTCGCAGTGACGGTTTTATCTGCGGCAATCAGGCAAAGTAAGCCGCGACAAAATTCTCAAACGGCTCTTGCGGCGCGGCGTCCAGCTGCTGCTGCGCGCCCAAGGACTGCTGCACGCTGGTCTTGAACTCGGCCAGGGTGTTGGCGGGCAGGGCGCTGGCTTGCAGGCTTTGGGTGTGGGTTTTTGACATCTCGAAGGCAAAGTTGAAGTAGCCGCCGTGCCGTTTGATGGCATCCAGCACCTGGGCCGACGGCGTGCGTTCGGGCTCGTCAATGCGCAGGCGCAGGTCTTGCATGGCCTGCTGGTAGCGCTGGCCACCGTAAGCTGTGTCAAGCATGGCGGCAAACGGCGCCATGTCGTCAAACAACTCATGTGCCAGGGCGCGCAGCGGCTGCTCGCGGTTGTGCACCAGCAGTTGCAGGCCGGGTTGTCGGCCGCGCGTGACCACGCGGCGCTTGTTTTCGTCGTTTTCACTTTGCTCGCGGCTGGTGATGGGCGGGCTGGCGCGAAACAGGCACATCAGCATCAGCACGTCGGCAAACAGGCTTTGCTCGGGCGCAATGCCGATGTCAATGAACGGGTTCAGGTCAAATAGCCGCATTTCAAGGTATTGCACGCCCAGCGTGCGCAGCGCCTTGGCCGGGCGCTCGCCGTTGGGGGCGATGCGCTTGGGCCGCATGGGCGCATAAAACTCGGCTTCCAGCTGCAGCAGGCTGTCGCTGAGCTGCTTCCAGTGGGCACCATCACGCACGCCGAGCTCGGCGTAGTAGGGGTCTGGCGTGCGAATGGCCGCTTCCAGGCCGTCGGTGTATTCGGCCAGCGAGTTGAAGTGGATGTTGAGCTTGTCTTGCGCGTGGTTCTGGTAACCCAGGTCGCTCATGCGCAGGCTGGTGGCATAGGCGCCGTGCAGGGTGCCGGCCACCAGTTCGGTCAAATCACTGGGGTGTCCTTGCAGGAACGACCGGCACAGCGCTGGCGAGGCGCCAAACAGGTAGGGCACCAGCCAGCCATAGCGCAAAAAGTTGCGGATCAGACCAAAGCTGCGCTGGTCGATGAAGTCCTGCAAGTCGGGCGCGCCGCCGCAGCAGTCGCGCAGGCTGAGCCAAAATTCCTGCGGCAGCGACCAGTTGTAGTGCGCCCCGGCAATGGTTTGCATGGCGCGGCCATAGCGCAGCCCCAGGCCTTCGCGGTACACCATCTTGAAGCGCGCGGCATTGGTGCTGCCGTAGTCGGCAATGGCAATGTCGGCGTCAAGACCAATCTTGCAGGGCATGGAGCCGGCCCAGAGCAACTCGCCTTCGAGCTGCTGGGCGCTGAAACGGTGGATATCGGTCAAAAATTCCAGCGGAAAGCCAGGCGCGCTGGACGGCGGAGTGATGAACTCCAGCAGCGCCTCGGCGTAGTCGGTGGTGATCCAGGGGTGGGTCAGTTTGGAGCCCAGCGCCAGAGGGTGGGGTGATTTGGCGAGCTGACCATGGCGGTCAATGCGCAGGCATTCGCGCTCATAACCGCGCTGAATCCCGCGCAGCAACTGAGCTTGGGAGACATCGGAAAACTGGCGGACTTCATTGCAACAGGTAAATTTCAGCATGACGGGGTTCTGATCGGATTCTTGGGCACAGAGTATGGCAGTTTTGAAAAATGCCCAGTCGCATCCGTGTCACCGAGGCGTGGAACAATCAGCACATGTCCTATCTGCCCGCCTTCATCGCGCCCATGCGCTTTACCGACCCGGCCGCTGCCCTGGCGCAGGCCCGGCTGATTTACGACAACAGCATTGCCCACTTGCGCCAGGCCATGCAGCGCTATGTGGCGGGTGAAGACTTGCCGGGTCACGTGCGCGCCTGTTACCCATTTGTGCGGGTGCAGACCGACACCGTGAGGCGACAGGCATCCAGCCAGTCGGCGCGCCTGAGCTATGGTTTTGTGGCCGGAGCCGGCCGCTTCGAGACCACCCTGACCCGTCCCGACCTTTATGCCCGCTACTACCTGGAGCAGTTCACCCTGCTGCTGGACAACCATGGCGTTGAATTGGAGGTGGGTACCAGCAACCAGCCGATACCGGTGCATTTTTCTTTTGCTGAGGACGGCCATGTGGAAGGCAGCCTGAGTCCGCAGCGGCGCCAGCTGATGCGCGATGTGTTTGACCTGCCCGACCTGGCCGCCATGGACGACGGCATTGCCAACGGCACCTTTGAGCCCAAGCCCGGCGAGCCGCAACCGCTGTCACTGTTCACTGCGCCCCGGGTGGACTATTCACTGCAGCGCCTGCGCCATTACACCGGCACCGGGCCCGAGCATTTCCAGAATTTTGTGCTGTTCACCAACTACCAGTTCTACATTGACGAATTTGTCCGTCTGGGCCATGCAGCGATGCAGGACCCCGCCAGCGACTATGTGGCCTTTGTCGAACCGGGCAATGTTGTCACGCCCAAGGTGTCTGGCCTGGGAAAACTGGGGTCAGGCGCCAAGCCTTTACCCCGGCTGCCGCAAATGCCCGCCTACCACCTGGTGCGCGCTGATGGCAGCGGCATCAGCATGGTCAACATTGGCGTTGGCCCGGCCAATGCCAAAACCATCACCGACCACATCGCCGTGCTGCGGCCACACGCCTGGATCATGCTGGGCCATTGCGCCGGCCTGCGCAGCAGCCAGCAGCTGGGCGACTACGTGCTGGCGCATGGTTATGTGCGCGAAGACCATGTGCTGGACGAAGAGCTGCCGCTGTGGGTGCCGGTCCCGGCATTGGCTGAAATCCAGGTGGCGCTGGCGTCTGCCGTGTCGCAGGTGACGCAGCTCAAGGGGCAGGAGCTCAAACACATCATGCGTACCGGCACCGTGGCCAGCACCGACAACCGCAACTGGGAGCTGCTGCCCGATAACGGCCCGCAACGCCGTTTCAGTCAGAGCCGCGCGGTGGCGCTCGACATGGAGAGCGCCACCATCGCCGCCAACGGCTTCCGGTTTCGCGTGCCTTATGGCACCCTGCTGTGTGTCAGCGACAAGCCGCTGCACGGCGAGATCAAGCTGCCCGGCATGGCCAACCATTTTTACCGTGAGCGCGTGGACCAGCACCTGCGCATCGGTATCCGGGCGCTGGAGTTGCTGCGCGAACAAGGCATCGATCAGCTCCATAGCCGCAAGTTGCGCAGCTTTGCCGAGGTGGCGTTCCAGTAGATTTTGCTATTTATCTTTGCAAATTCTCCATGCCATGGTGAATCTGCATCAATGTTAGCCCGAAAAGCCTTTCAAACTGTAGATCAAGCCCTGTCGCGGCAAGCGTCCGTGGCGCTCATTGGCCCGCGTCAGGTGGGCAAAACAACCTTGGCTCTGCAACTGGGTGAGGCGCAAAACGCGCTGTACCTGGACCTGGAAGATAGCCAGGACCGTGACAAGCTGAGCAATGCGGCGGTCTTTTTGGGTGCGTATGAAGACCGGTTGGTGATTCTGGACGAAATCCACCGGGTACCTGACCTGTTTTTGACGCTTCGTGGCCTGATCGACCAGGGCCGCCGCCGTGGGGTACGCACCGGCCGGTTTTTGTTGTTGGGCTCTGCCTAGCTTGACTTGATGCGCCAAAGCGGCGAGAGCCTGGCCGAGCGCATCAGTTATGTCGATATGACGCCGCTTCGTGTGCTGGAAGTGCCCGTCCAATCGCTGGAAGCCTTGTGGGTGCGCGGTGGCTTTCCTGACAGTTTTTTGGCCCCCGATGATCAGGGCAGCCTGGGCTGGCGCAAAGACCTGGTGCGGACCTACCTTGAGCATGATGTGCCCATGTTTGGCGCGCGTGTTCCGGCTGAAACCTTGCGCCGCTTCTGGACCATGTTGGCGCACAACCAGGGCGGTTTGATCAGCGCATCACGCCTGGCTGCGGGGCTGGAGGTCAGCAGTCAGACAGTCGGCCGGTACACCGATTTGCAGGTTGATTTGTTGCTGGTGCGCCGCTTGCAGCCGTACCACATCAATGTAGGCAAACGCCTGGTGAAATCGCCCAAGGTGTACATCCGCGACAGCGGGCTGCTGCATGCCTTGCTCAACATTGAAGACCGCAACGCATTGCTCGGGCACCCGGTGGTGGGGGCCAGCTGGGAGGGCTTTGTGATCGAAAACCTGATCAACGCTGCGCCACCCTTTACCGTGCCGGGGTTTTACCGCACCGCGGGCGGCGCGGAAATTGATTTGCTGCTGGAACTGCCAGGTGGTGAAAGGTGGGCGATCGAAGTCAAGCGCAGCCATGCGGCCAGGCCAGGCCGGGGCTTTTACGAGGCCTGCGACGATCTGAAGCCCGTCAAGCGCTTTGTTGTTCACTCTGGTCAGGATCGTTTTCCAGTGAGTGAGGGGGTGGAAGCCATTGGCGTGCTGGCGTTGGCCGAGTTGCTGTCGAAGTGACCTTATGGACAGCTTCGCCCAAGCTGTTTGCGTGCGTGTGGTTCAGGTCAGGCCACGCGCGGCTTGACCTTGGATGCCGCCAGCTTGGCGTTGACGCGCGCCTGTTCCATGTTGGCGTGTGCCGCCAGCGCCACGCCCATGCGGCGCTTGACGAAGCTCTCGGGTTTTCCAAACAGGCGGATGTCGGTGCCGGGCACGCGCAGCGCCTCATCGACACCGTCAAAGACGATGCCCGTGGCGTCGATGTCACCATAAATCACGGCGCTGGCGCCGGGGTTGCGCAAGGCGGTGTTGACCGGCAGGCCCAGGATGGCGCGGGCATGCAGCTCGAACTCGCTTTGCCATTGGGTGGTGAGCGTGACCAGACCGGTGTCGTGCGGGCGCGGCGAGACCTCGCTGAACCAGACCTGGTCACCCTTGACGAACAGTTCGACCCCGAAAATTCCCAGTCCCGAGGCCTGGCCATCCAACTCAATGCCGAGGTTGCCGGTGACGGTTTTGGCAATTTGCTGCGCTTTGGCCAGCGCCGCCGGGTGCATCGGGTGCGGCTGCCAGCTTTCCACATAGTCGCCCTGGACCTGCACGTGGCCCACGGGCTCGCAAAAATGGGTTTCAATCTGGCCGTCGGCGCCCTTGGCGCGCACCGTGAGCAGGGTGATCTCGTAGTCGAAGTCGATGAAGCCCTCCACAATCACGCGGCCATGGCTGACGCGGCCACCGGCCATGGCGTGGTCCCAGGCGGGCTGCACGTCGGCCGGACGCTCAAGTTTGCTCTGGCCTTTGCCCGATGAACTCATCACCGGCTTGACGATGCAGGGGTAGCCAATGCCGTCGTGGATGGCGGCCTGCAACTCGGCCAGCGAATCGCAAAACCGGTAGGGGCTGGTCGGCAGGCCCAGGGTTTCGGCGGCGAGGCGGCGGATGCCTTCGCGGTCCATGGTCAGGCGCGCGGCGCGGGCGGTGGGGATCACGCGCACCAGTCCGGTGGCCTCCAGCACTTCAAGCATGGGGGTGGCGATGGCTTCAATTTCGGGCACCACCAGGTCGGGTTTTTCCTCTTCGATCAGTTCCCTCAGCAAGGCCGGATCGCTCATCACCACGGTGCGCGCGTGGTGCGCCACCTGCTGGCCCGGTGCGTTGTCATAACGGTCCACGGCAATGGTTTCCACGCCCAGGCGCTGCAGCGCAATGATGACTTCCTTGCCCAGTTCGCCGCTGCCCAGCAGCATGACGCGGGTGGCGTTGGGGGACAGGGGGGTGCCGATGGTGGTCATGGGATTTACGCGTGGTCGCGTCCAGGTGGGTTGAGTAAAAGGCGTTTTTTTGATTCTATTCAAACCGTCTATCTGGCGAGATGATCGTCAAATTGCAGGTCTTCGGTCTTGATCATTGTCATAGCGCGTTCCGCTCGGCGACAATTCTGCCCATGCCTGAATCCATTCTCTCTGTTCAAAACCTGGTCAAACGCTACGGCGATGCCACGGTGGTCAGCGACCTGTCTTTTGCCATTGCACCCGGCGAATGCCTGGGCGTGATCGGCCCCAACGGCGCTGGCAAAACCACCACCATCCGCATGTGCTTAGGGCTAACGGCGCCCGATGAGGGCACGGTGACGGCTTTTGGCCGGCAAATGCCGCGCGACGCGCTGGCCATCAAGGCGCAGCTGGGGGTGGTGAGCCAGATGGACACGCTGGACCCGGACTTCAATTGCGCCGAAAACCTGCTGGTGTACGGGCGCTATTTCGGCCTGAAAGACGCGCAGATTCGGGAGCGCATCCCGTCCTTGCTGGAGTTTGCGTCGTTGACCAGCAAAGCCAATGCCAAACCTGGCGAGTTGTCGGGCGGCATGAAACGCCGCTTGAGCCTGGCGCGCGCACTGGTTAACAACCCGCGCCTGTTGTTGCTTGATGAGCCCACCACCGGCCTCGACCCGCAGGCGCGCCATCTGATGTGGGAGCGCCTGCAACTGCTGCTGCAGCAAGGCAAGTCGATTTTGCTGACCACCCACTTCATGGACGAGGCCGAGCGCCTGTGCCACCGCTTGCTGGTGGTGGACCACGGCAAAAAAATTGCCGAAGGCGCGCCGCGTGAGCTTATCAGGCAGTACCTGGAACCCGATGTGGTCGAGGTCTATGGCAGTGGCGCGCTGGCGCTGGCGGATGCACCGCTCAAGACCATGGCGGCGCGGGTCGAGGTGAGTGGCGAAACCGTGTTTTTCTACACCCAGGATGCCAAGCCGCTGCTGCAGGCGCTGGCCGCCTATCCGCAGTTGCGCACGCTGCACCGCCCGGCCAACCTGGAGGATTTGTTCCTCAAGTTGACCGGTCGCCAAATTCGGGAGGACGCATGAGCACCACCATCAATCCATCGCCTTGGCGTGCACCTGCGCTTTCCATGCGCTGGTGGCCGGTGTTCCGGCGCAATTGGCTGGTCTGGAAAAAGCTGGCCATTCCGAGCCTGGTTGGCAACATTGCCGAACCGCTGATGTGGCTGGTGGCCTTTGGTTACGGCATGGGCGCGCTGGTGGGCAGCATTTCGGTGGACGGCGTGCAGGTGCCCTACATTTTGTTTCTGGCCAGCGGCTCGATCTGCATGAGCGCCATGAATGCCGCCAGTTTTGAGGCGCTGTACTCGGCGTTTTCGCGCATGCATGTGCAAAAGACCTGGGACGGCATCATGAATGCGCCGGTCAATCTGGACGACATCGTGATGGCCGAAATGCTTTGGGCCGCTTTCAAGGCGGTCTTTACCGTGACCGCCATCCTGGGCGTGATGCTGGGCCTGGGCATCAGCTACAGCCCCAAACTGCTGGTGGCCTGGCCGGTGCTGCTGGGCGTGGGCATCACCTTCAGTTGCGTGGCGCTGATCTTCAACGCACTGGCCAAGGGCTATGACTTTTTCACCTATTACTTCACGCTGTTTTTGACGCCGATGATGTTCCTGAGCGGCATCTTCTTTCCGCTGGAACAGTTGCCCGCCGTGGTGCGAGAGATTTCACATTGGCTGCCCCTGACCAATGCGGTGGCGCTGGTGCGCCCGCTGTTCATGGACCAGTGGCCTGCCGACTGGCTGCGCCCGCTGCTGGTGCTGTCGCTGTATGCTGTCGGTGGTTTTTGGGTCGCTCTGGCGCTCACGCGCAAGCGTTTTCGGGCATGACCGAATTTGCTGAAAAAATCCAGGAACCGCGCTTGTGGCGAGGTGACGGCTGGACCGCCCGGGTCATCAAAAACGAAGACGACGACGGTTGGGCCGTGGCCATGTTCAAGGGCGCCGAAGCTGAACCGGCGCTGGTCGGCCCCTGGACCATGGGGCGCGACAAGAAGAACCCCAAACCGCTGGACGGCAACGCCTTCAGCACGCTGGTTAAAACCGCCCGTGAGTTCGTCCGCCGCAGCGAGCAGCAATTACACGCAGCCCTGCACCAGAGCATTACCGTCAGCGCCGGAGCGACCCGGGTTACCGTGTGTCTGGACATCGTGCCCGATGAAGACAACCCCTACGCCATGCTGAGCGCCAAAGACGAGGGCGATGAACTGCTGGCCGAAGTGCGCGTGGCGGCTTCGTTCAAGCTCAAGCGCAACAGCGCGGTGGCGTGGGTTGAGGCTGGTTTTGCCCGACCTGCGCAAAACCCATAAAAAAGCGCCCTCGTTTGACGGAGGGCGCTGTGAAGGACCCTGGCGGGTCCGAGTGCTTATTCAGCGGTTCGGTTGGTGGCAAGCAGCGCTTGGGCGCCCATTCCGAGCAACATGGCAATTCCAACGAGTGGCATGATCACCGCATAAGCCAGGCCGATGAAGGGGGCCGCGACCAGCTTGCCTGCGGGGGCCAGGGTAGTCAGTAGCTTGCGCCCTTTCGGGTTGGCCATCATGGCCTTGCCTGCCGACCAGGCCAGCATCGAGAAGCCAACCAAAGGAAGCGACACGGCATAAACCAAGCCGATGAACGGGGCCGCAAAGAACAGCGCCACATTCTTCAGGTAGGTGGGGGCATGTTTTGCAGCCTGCGATTGCACCAGGGCCTTGCCGCCAAACCAGGCCAGCATGGCCAAGCCGAACAGGGGCAGCAACACCGCATAAGCCAGACCGATGAACGGTGCTGCCAAGGCCAGTGCCAGGCGCTTGAAGCCATGTTGCTCTTCAATAGCTACAACTGGCTGTGCTGCACTGGAACCGGGTTCTGGTGTTTCAACGATTGACAGCCCCGGGGCTGACATCGCCTTGGCGGCACTGGCCTCGATCATCTCGGGCGACAAGGGCTTGCGCATGAAATCCGAGACGCCTGCCGCCTTGGCGCGCGATTCGTTTTCGCTCGTGCCAAAGCCGGTGATGATGACCACCGGTGTCCAGGGGCGGCTGGACTTGACCCGTTCAGCCAGTTCAACACCATCCATACCGGGCATCTTGATGTCGGTGAAGACGACATCAAACTCCTGCTCACGAATCTGTTTCAGGGCTTCGTGGGCATTCTGGGCAGTCGTGACAACATAACCTTTGCTCGACAAAACACGGTTGAAGCTTTTGCCGACTACAGCGTCATCATCGACGACCAGGACTTTACGCAGTGCACTCATGATATTTCTCCTTTAAGTTCAATTGGGTTCAGACTGCTTAGCTTTAAGCATAGGTCGTGCCAACTTGAAAATATTGAAAAAAATCCTTGTTTATCAATGAGTTGCGTAAATTTCCAGGCGGTTCTTGAAATCTGAAGCGTGCTCAAAAAGTCGGAAAGTACATTGGTTTTATACAGATGGGCGGCTGTTTCTGCCATAAAACCAGGAAACTCTTTTGAAATCAATAGGTTATGGGAAAAATAGATTAGTATATTTTTTTTGTACAAGTCATGGCTTGTCTGACGACCGTGAGGGGGTTCACGTCGACAGTGGCTTGAGCAGTTCCGCCAGATCGGCCTCGGAAAACAGCGGCTGCTTGCGCCCGACCGCGCCGCTGTACATGTTCTCGGCTAGGGCGGCCTTGCGTTCCTGCAGCGCCAGAATGCGTTCTTCGATGGTACCTTGCGCCACCAGCTTCACCACCCACACACTGTTGGCCTGGCCGATGCGGTGGGCGCGGCCTGTGGCCTGGGCCTCAACCGCCGGGTTCCACCAGGGGTCGTAGTGGATCACGGTGTCGGCCTGCGGCAGGTTCAGCCCCGTGCCACCCGCCTTCAGGCTGATCAGGAACAGCGGCACCGCGCCGCTGGTGAACTGGTCGATGAGTTCGTCGCGTTTCTGGCTTTGGCCGGTGAGCTTGGCCCACTTGATGCCGCGCTTTTGCAGCTCGGCCTCGATCAGGGTCAGCATGCTGGTGAATTGGGAAAACAGCAGGATGCGCCGCCCTTCGCTCAGCATTTCGGGCAGCATTTCCATGAGCTGCTCCAGCTTGGCAGAGGTCTTGACCTTTTTGGCCGCGTCGAGCTTGAGCAAATGCGGGTCGCAGCAGACCTGGCGCAGTTTCAGCAGCGCATCCAGAATGGTGATCTGCGACTTGGCCAGGCCCTTGGCGTCGAGCGCTTCGCGCACGGTCTTTTCCATGCCCAGACGGATGGTCTCGTAAAGATCCGCCTGCTTGCCCAAGAGTTCGACGCGCATCACGGTTTCCACCTTGGGCGGCAGTTCATGGGCCACCAGCGCCTTGGTACGGCGCAGCATGAACGGCGTGACGCGAGCACGCAGTCGCTGCAGCGCCTCGGGGTCGCCCTGCTTTTCGATGGGATGGCGAAACAGTTCGGCAAAGTGTTTCTGGCTGCCCAGGAAACCGGGCATCAAAAAGTGGAACAGGCTCCAGATCTCACCCAGGTGGTTTTCCATCGGCGTGCCCGACAGGCACAGGCGGTGCCTGCTTTTGAGCTCGCTCGCCACCTGGGCGGCGTTGGTGCTGGCGTTCTTGATGTTTTGCGCCTCGTCCAGCACCACCAGGTGCCAGTGGGCGCCCAACCAGTGCTTGCGGTCACGGTGCAGCAATGAATAGGGGGCGATGACGATGTCGTGATCGGCCATGCTGTCGATGACCTCGTGGCGGTCCTTGCCGTGAATGACCAGGCTGCGCAGCCCGGGACAAAAACGCTCGGCTTCGCGCTGCCAGTTGCCCATCAGGCTCACCGGCGCAATGATCAGCGCCGGCTGGGTCAGGCGGCCGGCGTCTTTTTCGATCTGGATGTGCACCAGCGTTTGCAGCGTTTTGCCCAGGCCCATGTCGTCGGCCAGAATGCCGGCCAGGCCGTATTCGCGCAAAAACTGCAGCCAGTTCACCCCCTGCTGCTGGTAGGGGCGCAGTGAGGCGTTGACGCTCTGCGGCGGCAGCACTTCGGGCAATTCAGCACGGCCGCTGAGGCGCTGCACCATTTCGCGCAGGTGGTGCGCGCCCTGCCAGACCGCGCCTTCGCCTAAAGCGGCGGTGGTGCGCATGGCATCCAGGCGCGAGAGTTTCAGGCTCTCGCCCGCAAAGTCATGGTCGCGATCGCCCACCAGCTCCAGCAAGGCGCCCAACCAGGGTTTCAGGTGGTCGGTGGGCAGGCGGATGAAGCCGCCCGCGGGCGCGGGCAGGTAAACGAAGGGCGGAAGTGCGGGCAGGCCGGTGGCTGCATCGCGCGGGCTGCGCGCTGCGACCTGGAGCAGTTCAGGCAAAAAAGGCAGGATGTTGTGGCGTTCGCCGTTGATCTCCATGCCCAGTGACAAATCGAACCAAGGCGAGCTGGCTTCATCTTCCCCCTGTGCTTGCAGGCGCACGTCCAGTGCCTCGCCGTGCTGGATCCAGCCGTTAAGCGCCGCGTCCAGTGTCACCTCAAAGCCGGCCTCGCGCAGCGGTGCGTAGCCGGAATCGGCCCAATGCAGCCAGGTTTGCTGGGACGCCTGGCCGGTAATGCCAAACACGCCAGGGCCCGTGGCCTTGAGGCCCAGTTGCAGCAAGCTGGTGATCGCTTCCAGCTCGGCCGGCGGGTCGCGCTGCAGCAGCTTGCGCCCGCCCGCGTCGTCAAGCATCACCGTGGCACCCTGGCCCACCCACCAGCCGCGGTGGCCGGCGTAGTCAAAGCGCAGCGTGGCCTGCACCAGACCCAATTCGGCTAGCTCGGCTGGTGCCACGGGGGCCAGGTGCAGACAGGCTTGGGGGGTGATGCCGGTCAGGGTTTCCAGCGGCTCCAGCATGGGTGGCAAGGGCACCGGCCCGAGCCGCTCGGCCAGCGCTACCTGGTGCTTTTTCAGCGCCGAGGCCTTCAACGGTGGGCTTTTCATCAGCACGGCCAGCTGGCCCATGCGCATGTTCTTGACTTCGGCCAGGCCGCAGACACCGCGTTGGCTGTCCAGGTAGAGCGGCGGCTTATTCAGGCACAGCTGGGCCGTGGCGGGGTCGAGTCTGGCGCGCAAGGCCCAGGCGCTGTCGCTGGCTTGGCTGGCGTCGACTTCATGCCAGTGCCAGTGCACTTGCAGCGCTGGCCCCCACTGCACGGCACCGGCCGGTTGCCCTTGCTTGTCACCCATGAACAGGCGCCCGGTGCTGGCGGCCAATTCAAGTGCCTGGACGCCGTATTTCCCGTCCAGCGTCACGCGTGCGGTGAAGCCGTAGTTGTAAAAGTAGCTGCTGTTCGCACCCGGCATGGTGCGCATCAGCTGCAGCACGTCGTGGTCGGTCTCGGTGGCAGCGTCGTACACCGGCTGGCCGCTGCTGGGCAGGGTCTTGACGGGCTTGGCCCTGGCCCAGCCGCCATGGAGCTTTGGGTAGGACACCACCGCTTCCAGTGTCAGCAGCGGCATGGGGCCTTGCGGCGACATCACCCTCAGCAGATACAGAAACTGCTCGTGGCGTTCGCTGTGTTCACCACGCCCGGCGGTCAGGGGGGCTTTGGTGCCGCCACGCTCCAGCTCGTCGAGCCAGTGGATCACCTGGTTTTCGGCCTCAAGTTGGGCGGCAGCCTGGCGTCTCGCCAGGTCGGCCTGGCGCTGGGCCGCCAGTTCTTGTTCTGTTTGCGGCTTGAAGCTCGGCGTGAAGGTGCTGTTGCCCAGAATTTGCTGGCCTTTGTAGGCGGCCTTGATCATCAGCGCCACGCCGTGCTTGCACTGTTCGCCCACCGGGCAGGTGCAGTCACTGTCCCACGCCAGCACCTGGCCGTAGGGGCCGAGCTTGACTTCGATGGAGACTTGGTACGGCAGATGTGCGCTGCCCTGAACCTCGCCCAGCAGCAGCCACTCTTCAGCCAGGGGTTCGATCGACAGACAGAGTACCCGCTGGTGGCGGTAGAGCTCCATGCCACGCGCGTAGGTGGCGGTGTCGCAACGCTGCGCCAGCGAGGCCAGGTCCAGCCAGAGGCTGGAGGTGTGCCAGTGACTTTGCATGGGAGAGGGCTCGGCGTCGGAATGTCAGAGCGTGAACGGCAAAGTCATCGCGGCGAGGGCGCCGCTCCCACAGGGCGCCGCCGCCGGTATCTTGTGGAGGCCCGCCCCCGGGCCGATGGCTGCGCCGAGAGGTTCATGTCGGGTGTTCAGGCAGCCGTATGGCCCATGGCGTGGCCCGCCTGAACGTCCGCGTGGTAGCTGCTGCGCACCATGGCGCCGACGGCGGCATGGCTGAAGCCCATTTCATAAGCCTTGGCCTCGAACATCTTGAACACGTCGGGGTGCACATAGCGCTTGACCGTGAGGTGGGAGGCCGATGGTGCCAGATACTGGCCAATGGTGAGCATGTTGATGCCGTGGGCGCGCATGTCGCGCATGACCTCCAGAATCTCGTCGTCGGTTTCGCCCAGACCCACCATCAGGCCGCTTTTGGTCGGCACGTCGGGAAACAGCGCCTTGAACTTCTTCAGCAGGTTGAGGCTGAACTGGTAGTCGGAGCCGGGGCGGGCTTCCTTGTACAGGCGTGGAATGGTTTCCAGGTTGTGGTTCATCACGTCCGGCGGTGCGGCCTTGAGGATGTCGAGCGCGCGGTCATCGCGGCCGCGAAAGTCGGGCACCAGCACCTCGATTTGCGTCTGTGGCGACTTGTCGCGGATGTTCTGGATACAGGCCACAAAATGCCCGGCACCACCGTCGCGCAGGTCGTCGCGGTCGACGCTGGTGATCACCACGTATTTCAGCTTGAGCTGGGCAATGGTGTTGGCCAGGTTGACCGGCTCATTGACATCGAGCGGGTCGGGCCGGCCGTGGCCGACGTCGCAAAACGGGCAGCGCCGGGTGCATTTGTCGCCCATGATCATGAAGGTGGCCGTGCCCTTGCCAAAACATTCGCCAATGTTGGGGCAACTGGCTTCCTCGCACACAGTGACCAGCTTGTTGCTGCGCAGGACGTCCTTGATTTCATAAAAACGGGTGGTGGGTGAGCCCGCCTTGACGCGAATCCATTCGGGTTTGCGCAAAATTTCGCCCTGCACCACCTTCACCGGGATACGCGACAGCTTGGCCGCTGATTTTTGCTTGGCGCTTGCGTCGTAGTTTTCGGCGCTTTGGGGTTCGCGCACCGTGATGGTTTCTTTGGGTGTGTTCATGTCTTTGTAGGAGTCGCGCCCTCGCGACGAAGGTGCTTGGTTTTCAACGGATCTGGCTCGGCGCTTCAAGGAGCCAAATAACTTGTCAATTTCTGGCTGAATACCTCAGCCACTTCCTGCCAGCTCGCAAAAGCACCCATTGTAGAAAGGTCGACCGTTTGCAGCCCGGCGTAGCCGCAGGGGTTGATACGCGAGTAGGGTTCCAGGTCCATGGCGACGTTGAGCGCCACGCCGTGGTAAGTGCAGTTGCGGCTGACCTTGATGCCCAACGCGGCGATCTTGCCGAGGCCGGAGAAATTGGGGCCAGAGCCGTTCCGCTGCGCGGCCGGATCCGACCCCAATTTAACGGGCCGCTGCGGCAGCAGCGCATGACCGGCCGGGTCGTCCAGCCGGACGTAAATACCTGGCGCGCCGGCGACCCGGTGACCCGTCACGCCGAAGTGCAGCAGCGTTCGGATCACGGCTTCCTCGATGCGGTAAACGTACTCTTTGACAAAGTAGCCCGCACGCTTCAGGTCCAGCAGCGGGTAGGCCACCACCTGCCCCGGGCCGTGGTAGGTCACCTGGCCCCCCCGGTTGGTGGCCACCACGGGAATATCGCCAGGGTTGAAGATGTGTTCCTTTTTGCCAGCCAGGCCCTGGGTGTAAACCGGCGCGTGCTCGCAAATCCATATGGTGTCGGGCGTGCTTTCGGTCCGCTCGGCGGTGAATTTCTGCATCGCGGCGTAGGTCGGCTCGTAGTCCACGCGGGCCAAAAAATCCACCTTGATCGGCATGACTACAGCACCACCTTGACCATCGGATGGGTGGACAGCGTGCGGTAAATCTCGTCAAGCTGTTCGCGGCTGGTGGCGTTGACCGTGATGGTGACGCCCAGGTATTTGCCGCCCTTGCTTTCGCGCAACTCAATCGTGGCAGCATCAAACTGGGGGTCAAACTGCCGGGCGATGTGGGTGATGGCGTGCACCAGGCCATCGACTTTGGCGCCCATGACCTTGATCGGAAAAAGTGAGGGATAGGTAATCAGCGACTCAGGTTGTGGCGAATCAGGAGAGGGGGGCAGATGGCTCATGAGACAATTATCGTTCTGGCTTGTGAAATTTTGCTCGTGTTTCTAAGTAAAATGACGGACTTTGCTACAAGTGTCGGCGTAACCTGCTTGTAATTATTTGAGGAAACAATCCTTGCTTAAGTCTTGGGAGCCGATCGAAGATGATGCCGAAGAAGAAGACTTCAAGAGGCTGAGTGCAGAAGAAGCCAAGGCGCTGCAGCAAGCCATGCCCAAGGTGTCGCCCTGGCGGGTGCTTGGTGCTCAGGTTCTGGTTGGTGTGCTGGTGTCCTTGTTGGCCTGGCTGGTCACTGGCTTGATTGTTGCGGCTTGGTCGGCGGCTTATGGTGCGCTGGCTGTGGTGGTTCCCGCGCTTGTTTTTTTGCGTGGTCTGAAGCGTCAGCAAGGTGTGCAAAATGCGAGCGCCGCGCTGGGTGGATTTTTTGTTTGGGAAATGGTTAAGGTGGTCTTGACGGTGGCAATGTTGTTTGCTGCGCCAAGGCTGATTCTGGAATTGAACTGGCTGGCCTTGTTGGCTGGTTTTGTGGTGACGATGAAGGTGTACTGGGTGGCCATGTGGTTGCATTCGGGGCGCAAAAAATCGGTTGCAAAGCTTTAATGATTGATTAATTGGTGACATATGGCTGCTGCTGAAAACACTGGAACACATGGTCCGAATGCTGGGGAGTACATCCAGCACCATTTGCAGCATTTGCAGATGGACTTTTCATTTCAGGGTGCGAAACAGACCGGTTTGGTTGACTTCAGTCTGTTCAATCTTGACTCCCTGTTTTATTCCGTCATCTTGGGTGTGCTGGCCTGTTTTTTATTGTGGCGCGCGGCCTCCAGGGCTACTTCGGGCGTGCCCGGGCGCTTCCAGGCGGCGGTTGAAATTCTGGCTGAACTGGTGGACAAACAGGCCAGGGGTGTGATTCACAATGCCAATAGCCGCAAGCTCGTGTCGCCCCTGGCTCTGACGGTGTTTGTCTGGATTTTCCTGATGAATGCCATGGACATGCTTCCGGTCGATGCCCTGCCGGCCATTTGGCACAGTGCGGGTCCGGCCATGGGGTACAAGGATTACATGCGTGTGGTGCCCACGGCTGATTTGTCCACGACGCTGGGCATGTCCTGCAGTGTGCTCCTGGTTTGCCTGTTTTACAACATCAAGATCAAGGGTCTGGGTGGTTGGACGCATGAACTGGTGGCGGCACCCTTTGGTGACAAGGTTTACCTTTATCCTGTCAACTTCCTGATGCAGTTGATTGAGTTTGCCGCCAAGACCGTGTCGCACGGCATGCGGTTGTTCGGCAACATGTTTGCCGGTGAGTTGATTTTCATGTTGATCGCCCTGATGGGTGGCGCGTGGGCCTGGCAATTCAATCCTGCTCAGGGAATGTTTTGGCTGGGTGTCGGGCAAGTGATTGCTGGAACTGCCTGGAGCATTTTCCACATTCTGGTGATTACGCTGCAAGCCTTCATCTTCATGATGTTGACGCTGATTTACGTGGGGCAGGCCCACGATTCACACTGATCGTTTTTTCTTTTTCTTTTTTTCTTTTCCGTACTTTTTAGGAGCAATCATGGAAAACATTCTCGGCCTCGTGGCACTGGCTTGCGGCATCATCGTTGGTTTGGGCGCTTTGGGTGCCTCGATCGGCATCGCGCTCATGGGTGGCAAGTTTCTCGAATCTTCGGCACGCCAGCCTGAGCTCATGAATGAACTGCAAACCAAGATGTTCATCTTGGCTGGTCTGATTGACGCCGCCTTCCTGATCGGTGTGGCCATTGCCCTGCTGTTTGCATTTGCCAAGCCTTTCGCTATCTAATTTTGGCCAATCCTTCACGCTTGAAAGGGAGTAAGTTGTGAATATCAACGCATCCCTGTTCCTGCAGGCGGTTGTTTTTGCGATTCTGGTGTGGTTCACAATGAAATATGTGTGGCCGCCCATAGCAAAAGCACTGGACGAGCGGGCACAGAAAATAGCCGATGGTCTCGCTGCCGCCGACAAGGCCAAGTCCGAGCTTTCTTCCGCCAATCAGCGTGTTGAAGCCGAACTGGTCGCCTCGCGCAACGAAACGGCCGCACGATTGGCTGATGCCGAGCGTCGTGCCACACTCATCATTGAAGAGGCCAAAGCCAAAGCTGCAGACGAAGGCAACAAGATTGTTGCTAACGCCAAAGCCGAAGCCGAGCAGCAGGCTGTCAAGGCGCGTGAATCCCTGCGTGAGCAGGTCGCGGCTCTGGCTGTCAAGGGCGCCGAGCAGATTCTCCGCAAGGAAGTCAATGCGGGCGTGCATGCGGACCTCTTGTCTCGTCTGAAGACTGAGCTTTAAGAGAACGACATGGCTGAACTTGCCACTATTGCCCGTCCCTACGCTGAAGCCCTGTTCAAAGCCAGTGCAGCCGACTCCAAAGCCGTGTTGACATGGCTGGACGAGCTGGCCTCCGTGGCGCAGCAAGCCCAGTTGCAGCAGTTTGCTGACAGCCCCAAGGCCACCCACGCGCAGGTGTATGAGGTCATTACGGGGGTCTTGAAGTCTGTGCTGGACAGCCGTGCGCAAAACTTCATCCGCACCGTGATTGCCAACGACCGCCTGGCCTTCGTGCCGGAAATTGCTGCGCAGTTTCGGGCACTGGTGAATGCCCAGAGCGGCTCCAGCGACGCAGTGATCTACAGCGCCTTCCCGATTGAGGGTGCCGCGCTGGCCGAAGTGTCGCAAATGCTTGAAAAGCGTTTTGCACGTCAGCTCAATGTGTCTGTTGAGTTGCAGCCTGAGCTCATTGGCGGCATCAGGGTGGTCGTGGGTGACGAAGTTCTTGACACCTCTGTCAAGGCGCGTCTGGAACAAATGAAAATGGCTTTGACGGTTTGAGGCTTTGCCTTAACTGTTGGCCTCACTAATGAAAGAAGGAAAGAGTCATGCAACTCAATCCCGCAGAAATTTCTGAACTGATCAAAAGCCGCATTGAAGGCTTGTCTGCCACGGCAGACATCCGCAACCAGGGCACAGTTGTTTCCGTCACCGACGGTATTTGCCGCATCCACGGCCTCTCCGACGTGATGCAGGGCGAAATGCTTGAATTCCCGGCCGACGCCGAAGGCCAGCCCAGTTACGGCCTGGCGCTGAACCTTGAGCGCGACTCGGTTGGCGCCGTGATTTTGGGCTCATATGAGCACATTTCCGAAGGCGACACGGTCAAGTGCACCGGCCGTATTCTGGAAGTGCCGGTCGGCCCCGAGCTCAAGGGCCGCGTGGTCAACGCCCTGGGCCAGCCCATTGACGGCAAAGGCCCGATCAACGCCAAGATGACCGACGTGATCGAAAAAGTCGCACCCGGCGTGATTGCCCGCGAATCGGTCAGCCAGCCCATGCAGACCGGTCTCAAGTCCATTGACTCCATGGTTCCCGTGGGTCGTGGTCAGCGCGAGTTGATCATTGGTGACCGCCAGACCGGTAAAACGGCTGTGGCCATCGACGCCATCATCAACCAGAAGGGTCAGAACATGACCTGCGTTTACGTTGCGATTGGCCAAAAGGCTTCCAGCGTGAAAAACGTGGTGCGTTCACTGGAGCAAGCTGGCGCCATGGAGTACACCATTGTGGTGGCCGCCACGGCCTCCGAGTCTGCCGCCATGCAGTACGTGGCAGCCTACTCGGGTTGCTCCATGGGTGAATACTTCCGCGACCGCGGTGAAGACGCGCTGATCGTTTATGACGACCTCTCCAAGCAGGCCGTGGCTTATCGCCAGGTGTCCCTGTTGTTGCGTCGTCCGCCAGGCCGCGAAGCCTACCCCGGCGACGTGTTCTACCTCCACAGCCGTCTGCTGGAGCGTGCTGCTCGTGTCAACGCCAAGTATGTCGAAGACTTCACCAAGGGTGCAGTCACAGGCAAGACCGGTTCCCTGACGGCGCTGCCGATCATTGAAACCCAGGCTGGCGACGTGTCTGCGTTTGTGCCGACCAACGTGATTTCCATCACCGACGGCCAGATCTTCCTGGAAACCAGCCTGTTCAACGCCGGTATCCGTCCCGCCATCAACGCCGGTATCTCGGTGTCCCGCGTCGGTGGTGCAGCGCAAACCAAGCTCATCAAGAACCTGTCCGGCGGTATCCGTACCGACCTCGCCCAGTACCGTGAGCTGGCTGCCTTTGCGCAGTTCGCATCCGACCTGGACGAAGCCACCCGCAAGCAGCTCGACCGCGGTGCCCGCGTGACCGAACTGCTCAAGCAGGCCCAATACAGCCCGCTGCCGATCTCGCTGATGGGTGCCACGCTGTTTGCCGTCAACAAAGGTTACCTTGATGACGTCGCCGTCAACAAGGTGCTGGCTTTCGAGCACGGCCTGCATGGCTACCTCAAGGACAAAAACGCCGCCTTGCTGGCCAAGCTGGAAGCGGCACGCGCCATGGACAAGGACGCTGAAGCAGAGTTGAACACCGCTATTGCCGACTTCAAAAAGTCGTTTGCTTGAGGTCACCTCGTAACAGACAAGGAGACTGATATGGCAACTGGCAAGGAAATACGCGGCAAGATCAAAAACTTCGAAAGCACGAAGAAGATCACCAAAGCCATGGAGATGATTTCCGTCTC
>NZ_JAMPYG010000022.1 GCF_023700745.1 Rhodoferax sp.
ACGAACTCAAATACGACTCCCTGGACGCTTTGACCGCTGGCATCCGTCAGGACTGCGAGCACGCCCGTGCCTACTTTGCTACCTTGCGCCACCATGACCACTAAGACACCTGATGCCGTCGGCCCCGCCGGCAAAGCCGACTACCGCAGTACGCTGAACCTGCCTGACACCCCGTTTCCGATGCGCGGCGACCTGCCCAAGCGCGAACCGCAATGGGTCAAGCAATGGCAAGACAAAGGCCTGTACCAAAAACTGCGTGATGCCCGGCAAGGTGCGCCCAAATTCATCCTTCACGACGGCCCGCCCTACGCCAACGGCCAGATTCACATGGGCCACGCCGTCAACAAGATCCTGAAAGACATGATCGTCAAGGCGCGCCAGCTCAAAGGGCTGGACGCGGCCTACATCCCCGGCTGGGATTGCCACGGCCTGCCGATCGAGAACGCGATCGAGAAAAAGTTCGGCCGCAAACTGGCACGTGACGACATGCAGGCCAAGAGTCGGGCCTACGCCACCGAGCAAATCGACCTGCAGCGCGAAGACTTCAAGCGCCTGGGCGTGCTGGGCGACTGGGACCATCCCTACCGCACCATGGATTTCAAGAATGAAGCCGAAGAAATTCGTGCCTTCAAACGCGTAATCGAGCGCGGTTTTGTCTATCGCGGACTGAAACCGGTGTACTGGTGTTTTGACTGCGGCTCGTCGCTGGCCGAGTTCGAGATTGAATACGCCGACAAGAAATCGCAAACCCTGGACGTCGGTTTTTTGTGCGCCGAGCCGGCCAAACTGGCCAGCGCCTTCGGCCTGGACGCACTCGCCAAAGACGCGTTCGCTGTGATCTGGACCACCACCGCCTGGACCATTCCGGCCAACCAGGCGCTCAACGCCCACCCCGAACTCACCTACGCGCTGGTCGAGACCGAGCGCGGCCTGCTGGTGCTGGCCCAGGACCTGGTCAACGCCTGCCTGGAACGCTTTGGCCTGAGCGGCACGGTGCTGGCCACCACCAACGGCAAAGCGCTCGGCGGCATCCACTTCAAACACCCGCTCAGCGCGGTCGATACTGGTTATGACCGCTTGAGCCCGGTCTACCTGGCCGACTACGTCAGTGCCACCGATGGCACCGGCATCGTGCATTCAGCGCCTGCCTACGGTGTGGAAGACTTCAACAGCTGTGTGGCCCACGGCATGAAATACGACGACATCCTGAACCCGGTGCAAGGCAACGGTACTTACGCCGCCGACTTCCCGCTGTTTGGCGGCCAGCACATCTGGAAAGCCTGCCCGGTCATCATCGACACCTTGCGCGAAGCCGGTCGCCTGTTTTGCAGCACCGACATCGTGCACAGCTACCCGCATTGCTGGCGCCACAAAACACCGGTGATCTACCGCGCCGCTGCCCAGTGGTTCATTCGCATGGACGAAGGCGAAGGCGTTTTCACCAAGGACAAAGCGCCCCAATCACTGCGCAAGATTGCGCTGGAAGCGATTGAAAACACCGCGTTTTATCCCGAGAACGGCAAGGTGCGGCTGCGCGACATGATCGCCGGCCGGCCCGACTGGTGCATCAGCCGTCAACGCAGCTGGGGCGTGCCGCTGCCCTTCTTCCTGCACAAGGACAGTGGTGAATTGCACCCGCGCACCATGGAAATTCTGGACCTTGCCGCCGATATGGTTGAACAAGGCGGCATTGAGGCCTGGAGCAAGGCCAGCACCGAAGAAATTCTGGCGCGCGTGGGCTGTGCCGCTGACGCCCCCAGCTACACCAAGAGCAGCGACATTCTGGAAGTCTGGTTTGACTCTGGCACCACCCACACCACGGTGCTCAAGGGCTCGCATGCCGGCGCTGGACACGAAAGCGGCCCGGAAACCGACCTGTACCTGGAAGGCCACGACCAGCACCGCGGCTGGTTCCACTCGTCGCTGTTGACGGCCTGTGCCATGTATGGCCGAGCGCCCTACAAAGGCATCCTGACGCACGGCTTCACCGTGGACAGCAAGGGCCACAAGATGAGCAAGAGCGCCGGCAACGGCGTCGATCCGCAGGAAACCAGCAAGAAGCTCGGCGCCGAGATCATCCGTTTATGGGTGGCGGCCAGCGACTATTCGGGCGACATCGCCGGCGACGACAAAATTCTGGCGCGCGTGGTCGACACCTACCGCCGCATCCGCAACACCCTGAAGTTTTTGCTCGCCAACGTCAGCGACTTTGACCCGGCCATGGATGCCGTGCCGCTGGACCAGATGCTGGAAATCGACCGCTACGCCCTGAGCCGCGCCGCTGCCTTGCAGGCCGACATCCTGGCGCATTACGAGGTCTATGAATTTCATCCGGTGGTGGCCAAGCTGCAAATTTACTGCTCCGAAGATTTGGGCTCGTTTTACCTCGACATCCTGAAAGACCGGCTTTACACCACTGCGCCCAAATCGCTGGCGCGGCGCAGTGCGCAAACGGCGCTGTGGCAAATCACCCAGGCCATGCTACGCTGGATGGCGCCGTTTTTGAGCTTCACCGCCGAAGAAGCCTGGGCAGTGCTGGGTGAGTCGGGCAAAACGCCGGCGGCGACGCGCGAATCAATTTTCATGGACCGTTATGTTGCCATGGCAGAAGTCGATGCTGCGCGGCTGACCAAGTGGGCACGCATTCGCGAACTTCGCGACGCCGTCAACAAGGAAATTGAAGTGCTGCGCGCCGATGGCAAGCTGGGCTCGTCGCTGCAAGCCAACGTGGCCTTGACGGTGAATCCCGATGACCACGCCCTGCTGGCCAGTCTGGGTGAAGACCTGAAATTTGTCTTCATCACCTCCGCCATTGACTTGCATGCGGGTGAGGCCATGACCATCCAGGTCAGCACCTCGAACGGCATCAAGTGTGAGCGCTGCTGGCATTACCGTGACGATGTCGGCGTGGACGCAGCCCACCCCACACTGTGTGGCCGCTGCACCAGTAACCTGTTTGGCGCGGGCGAAGCCCGCAGGGTTGCCTGATGGCGCGCAAGCCGTTCACCCCCGCCGGGATCAACCTGCTGGCCTGGCTCGGCTGGGCCATGTTGCTACTGATTGCCGACCAATTCACCAAAGTGCTGATCATGGGCTACTACCAATTGGGCGATAGCACCACGGTGACCACTTTTTTCAACATTGTGCGGGTGCATAACAGCGGCGCGGCGTTTTCTTTTCTGGCCAGCGCGGGCGGCTGGCAGCGCTGGTTTTTTACCATCATCGGCGCGGGTGCCGCCTTGTTGATGGTGTGGCTGCTCAAAAAACATGCAGGACAAACACTGTTTGCCTTCGCCATCGCCAGTATTCTGGGCGGTGCCGTGGGCAACGTGATCGACCGCGTGCTGTACGGCTATGTGGTGGACTTTCTGGACTTTCACTGGCGCGGCTGGCACTTTCCGGCCTTCAATGTGGCCGACAGCGCCATCACCGTCGGCGCCGCCTGCCTGATCCTGGACGAACTGCTCAGGGTGCGGCGCGGGCGCTGAGTCTTACAAGGTCAAAATAGAGCAACCCGTGGTTTTGCGCGCTTCCAGATCGCGGTGCGCCTGCTGCACGTCTTCCAGCTTGTAGCGCTGGTCAATGTGGATCTGCACCTTGCCACTGGTCACGGCTTCGAACAGATCATCAGCCATGGCCTGTGTGCTTTCACGGGTTGAAATGTGGGTGAACAACGTCTGCCGCGTCACATACAGCGAGCCTTTGGCTCCCAGGATGCCGGGCGCAAACGGCGCCACCGGGCCTGATGCGTTGCCAAAGCTGGCCATCAGGCCAAACGGCGCCAAACAGTCGAGCGACTTGTCCCAGGTGTCCTTGCCCACCGAGTCATAGACCACCTTGACACCTTTGCCACCGGTAATTTCCTTGACGCGCGCCAGAAAGTCTTCGCAGGCGTAGTTGATGACAAACGCCGCACCATTGGCTTGGGCCAGCGCGCATTTGGCGTCCGAGCCTGCGGTGCCGATCAGCTGCAAACCCATCGCCCTGGCCCACTGGCAGGCAATCAGGCCGACACCGCCCGCCGCGGCGTGGAACAGGACGAAGTCACCCGGCTGCAAACCGCCCTGGGGTTGTGTTTTTTTGAGCAAGTACTGCGCTGTCAGGCCCTTGAGCATCATGGCCGCACCGGTTTCGAAACTGATGGCATCGGGCAGCTTGCAGACGCATTTGGCCGGCATCACGCGCAACTCGCAATAGCTGCCGGGTGGTTGACTGGCATAAGCAGCCCGGTCGCCAACCTGCAAATGCATCACGCCTTCGCCCACCGCCTCCACCACCCCAGCCGCCTCCATGCCGAGTTGCTGCGGCAGCGTCATCGGGTAAAGGCCGCTGCGCTGATAAACATCAATAAAGTTCAGCCCCACGGCATGATGGCGGATGCGGATCTCACCGGGCCCGGGTTCTGCCACGTTCACGTCCACCAGCCTGAGCTGCTCTGGCCCGCCATGTTGGTCAATACGAATGGCGCGCGATGAAGTCGTTGTCATCTTCAAGTTCCTGAAAAGTTAATCTGAAACGATGTTGCCACGATTCAGCCATCAAAGCTGCCACAAGGGCATCAGGCATCACCCCAAGCCTTGTTACAGTCTTGCCATGCATGCCAAACTGAGCCCCAGCACCATTTTCTTGTTAACCCTGCCGCCCATATTCTGGGCTGGCAACGCCGTGCTGGGGCGACTGGTCGCCCCGCTGGTCTCCCCCATGACGCTCAACCTGCTGCGCTGGGCCATTGCCTTTGTTTTGCTGCTGCCGCTGGCCGCCCCGGTGCTGCGCCGTGACAGTGCCCTGTGGCCCAGCTGGCGACGTTTTGCGGTACTGGGGTTGCTCAGCATTGGCGGCTACAACGCCCTGCTCTACCTGGCGCTCAACACCTCCACCCCGATCAATGTGACTTTGGTAGGCGCCAGCACGCCGGTCTGGACGCTCCTCATAGGACGCATTTTCTTTGGCATCCGGATTTCAGGCAAGCAATGGCTGGGCGCCTTGCTGTCGATCAGCGGCGTGTTGCTGGTGTTAAGCCGGGGGCAGCTGGACGTGCTCTTGCAAGTGCACCTGGTACCGGGTGACCTCTACATCCTGCTGGCGTCCGCTGCCTGGGCTTATTACAGCTGGATGTTGGCCCACCCGACCACCGAACCGGACGGGATCAGGAAGGACTGGTCTGCGTTTTTGCTGGCGCAAATTGCCTTTGGCCTGGTCTGGTCGGGCCTGTCTGCGGGCGTGGAGTGGTCGCTGGGTTGGGGTCGACTCGATGTGAGTTGGGGCCTGGCTTTGGCCTTGCTGTTCATCGCCATGGGCCCGGCCCTGCTCGCTTACCGTGCCTACGGCGCCGGAGTGGCACGGGCTGGCCCGTCGGTGGCCGGTTTTTTCATCAACCTGACACCTTTGTTCACCGCCGTGCTGTCAGCCGCTTTTTTAGGGGAGCTGCCGCACCTGTACCACGCCCTGGCGTTTGTGCTGATCGTGGGCGGCATCTGGGTGTCAGCTTCGCGGCGGTGAAGCAACAGGTCGCGCCTCAGGCAGCCCCGATATTGGGCACCAGACTGCCCGCATCGTGACCGCCTTTGAGCGCCGAAGTAAACGCCAGCATGCGATCAATCGGCAGCCGGGCCCGAGGGATGATGGCGGGGTCCACCTGCACCTCGTTGGCGCCGGTTTCCAGCACACGGGCCACATCAGCCAGGCTGTTCATGGCCATCCAGGGGCAGTGGGCACAGCTTTTGCAGGTGGCACTGTTGCCCGAGGTGGGGGCTTCCAGAAACAGCTTGCCGGGGTTGAGGGTGCGCAGTTTGTGCATCATGCCATTGTCGGTAGCCACAATAAACACGTCGGCGTCCATCTCATGGGCTGCCTTGAGGATGCCCGAGGTCGAACCCACGGCATCCGCCAGCGCCACGACCTCGGCCGGCGACTCGGGATGCACCAGTACCTTGGCACCCGGGTGCTGCTGCATCAGGCTTTGCAGCTCAAGGGCCTTGAACTCGTTGTGAACAATGCATGAGCCGTTCCACATCAGCATGTCGGCACCGGTTTCGCGCTGGATATAGCTGCCCAGATGACGATCAGGAGCCCACAGTATCTTGTGGCCCTTGTTTTTAAGCGCCTTGACAATGTCGAGCGCGCAGCTCGAAGTGACCAGCCAGTCTGAGCGCGCCTTGACCGCCGCGCTGGTGTTGGCATAGACCACCACGGTACGGTCGGGATGGGCATCACAAAAAGCGCTGAATTCATCCGCCGGACAGCCCAGGTCAAGTGAACAGGTGGCTTCGAGGTCGGGCATCAACACACGTTTTTCAGGCGACAGGATCTTGGCCGTTTCTCCCATGAAACGCACGCCAGAGACCACCAGCGTCTGCGCCGAATGGTCGCGACCAAAACGGGCCATCTCCAGCGAGTCGCTGACCAGGCCACCCGTTCCTTCGGCCAGGTCCTGCAAGTCGGGATGCACGTAGTAATGCGACACCATCACCGCATTTTTTTCCCTGAGCAGGCGGCGGATCTTGTCTTTCAGGACCGCACGCTCAGCCCGGCTGGGTTCTTCGGGCACCCGTGCCCAGGCATGTTTGGTGGCGCAGACCGAGCCACTGGCATCGGCTAGCGGCTGCTCATAGTCAACTTCTTTGACGGTCATGTTCATGGCTACCTCCCGATTCTGAAAAATCAACGTTTGTTCGCGCCGTTTATAGCGGCTCCGTGGCAAATCGCATCGAAAAATCGACTGCCTTGATGTCTTTGGTCAGGGTTCCAATTGAAATGCGATCCACGCCGGTGGCTGCTATAGCGCACACCGTCGACAGGTTGACCCCGCCCGACACCTCCAGAATAGCGCGGCCGGCATTGAGTTGCACCGCCTCATGCAACTGGGACAAACCCATGTTGTCGAGCAATACCATGCCAGCGCCAGCATCGAGTGCCTCGCTCAATTGGGCCAGGGTTTCGATCTCGATTTCGATAAAACGGGCCTGCGGCGCCACCAAAGCGGCTTTGTGCAACACAGCGGTCACGCCACCGGCTGCGGCAATGTGGTTTTCCTTGATCAGGACCGCGTCATACAGTCCCAGCCGATGGTTGAGTCCGCCGCCGATATGGACCGCGTACTTTTGCGCCAGACGCAAACCAGGCAGCGTCTTGCGGGTGTCGACAATGCTAGCCTGACTGCCAGGCACATCGCTGATGGCCTGCACGTAGTCGCTGGTTTTGGTGGCAACGGCGCTGAGCAATTGCAAAAAGTTCAGCGCGGTACGTTCGGCCGTCAGCAAGGCCCTGGCCTGGCCATGGATTTCCAGTACCACCTGGTCGACATGGCAGCGATGGCCCTCAGGGACGAGCCAGGCGATGTCGACTTCGGGGTCCATCTGGCGCAAGGCGGCTTCGGCCCAGGGCTGTCCGCAGATCACGGCGCTCTCTCGTGCCAGCACGCGGGCATGGGCGCGCAATGTCGGATCGACCAGGCCAGCGGTCAGGTCGCCGGCGCCCACATCTTCCTGAAACGCTCTGGCGACATCGGCAGTTGCCAGTTCAGCCAGAAAAGTGGGGGAAAAATCAAAATAAGCAGTCATGTCAAAGTGTCCCTGTTCAAACGCTCAATTTCAAGAGGCCACGTCAAGTTGCTCGACAGTGGGCTCCCGCCCCATCAGATCAGCCACCGCCTGCTGCGGCGTCAACAGGCCGTCGAGCAAGGCCACCACGGCTTGGGCGATCGGCATGTCCACGCCCAGGTGCGCGGCGCGCTGCACCACGGTGCGGGCGCTGTAAACACCCTCGGCCACATGGCCCAGCGCGGCCGTGGCTTGCGTCAGGGTCTGGCCCTGCGCCAGAGCCAGCCCGACCTGCCGGTTGCGCGATAAATCGCCAGTGGCGGTCAGCACCAGATCACCCAAGCCGCTCAAGCCCATGAAGGTGGTGGCCTGGGCACCCAGCACCAGCCCGAGGCGGGTCATCTCGGCCAGACCCCGTGTGATCAGGGCGGCGCGGGCATTGAGCCCCAGCCCCAATCCATCACACAGGCCGGTGGCAATGGCCAGCACGTTTTTGACGGCACCGCCCACCTCGACGCCGACGATGTCTTCATTGGCATACACCCGCAAAGCGGGGCCGTGGAAGGCCGTCACCAGAGCTTGGCGCACCGATTCGTGCGCACTGGCTGCCACGAGGGCGGTGGGTTGACCCCGCGCCACCTCAAGCGCAAAGCTGGGACCACTGAGCACACCGGCCTGCATGGCGGGCGCAACCTGGGCCTGAATTTCGTGGCCCAGCAACCCGATGTCACCCAGCACCGAGGCTTCGAAACCTTTGCAAACCCAGGCCACCGGTGCCGCGCAGGACGCCAGCACCGTCAGCATGGGCCGCAAGGCCGCCATCGGCGTCGCAACGACCACCAGATCGGCATCGACCACCAAGGCCTTGAGATCGGTCAAGGGGTCGGCGCTGAACGCGAGCGCAGGCGGCAAGCGCACACCCGGCAGATACCGCGTATTTTCACGCTGCACCTGCAACGCCGCCAGCTGCACGGGGTCGCGCGCCCACAGCGTCACGGCATGGGTCGCAGGTTGACGGGCAGCACTTGCCGCCAGTGCCGTACCCCAAGCGCCAGCCCCCAGAACGATGATTTTCATTTCGGCTCAGGCCGGCGTCAAGGCAGCACGCAGATGCCGGACATGAAGATTACTGTGCCGGAGCCGGCTCAGCCTGCGCCGCTTGCTGCTGCTCGTACATGGCCTGGAAGTTGATTTCTGAAAGGTGCACGGGGGGGAAGCCACCGCGTTGAATCAAATCAGCCACATTGCCGCGCAGGTAGGGATAAACGATTTGCGGGCAGGCAATGCCCATGATCGGGCCCATTTGCTCTGGCGGCAGATTGCGGATCTCGAAAATACCCGCTTGTGTGGCTTCGACCAGAAACACGGTCTTGTCCTTGATTTTGGTTTGCACGGTGGCGGTCACCATGACCTCAAATACACCGTCGGCCACTGGGCCGGCATTGACACCCAACTGGATGTCCACGGTGGGCTGCTCCTGTTCGAGCAGGATGGCAGGGGAATTGGGTTGTTCCAGCGACGCTTCTTTGAGATAAACGCGTTGAATTTGAAAAATGGGGTCTTGGGTTTCAGCCATGAGGGTCTTTCAGTTAAAAAAGCGGTTTTTGCATCCGAGCGATGCAGAGAAATATTGGTGTTTTTCAGGCCGCCTGTAACAGCGGCGTCAGGCCACCCTGGGCGTCGAGGGCGACCAGGTCATCACAGCCACCGACATGGGTGCTGCCAATGAAAATTTGCGGCACGGTGCGGCGCCCAGTGGTCGCCATCATCTGGTCGCGCTCAGCGGGAAGCTGGTCAATGCGAATTTCTTCAATCTGCTCAACGCCACGGGCTTTGAGGAGTTGTTTGGCGCGGATGCAATAAGGGCAAACGGCGGTGGTGTACATCTTGACGGCTTGCATTTTGGTCTCCCCGGTTCAGGCTTTTTCTACCGGCAAATTGGCCGAGCGCCAGGCGCCCAGGCCACCGGCCAGCGACTGCACATTTTCATAGCCCAACTTTTTGGCAATGCCAAGGGCCCGGCTGCTGCGCGCACCCGACTGGCACACCAGAATCACGGGCAAGGCCTTGTTCTTGACCAGGGTGGGCAACTTGGCTTCCAATTGCCCCATTGGGATGTTTTTGGCACCAATCGGGTGACCTGCGGCAAATTCGTTGGGCTCGCAAATGTCGATCAACACGGCTTTTTCACGGTTGATCAGTTGCACCGCGCCATCCGGTGTCAAGTTGCCCTGGCCGGCACCTTTGATCATCGGCATCATCAGCATGGTGGCCGCCGACAGGGCAACGGCAATCAACATCCAGTTATCAAGAATAAATTTCACGGGTAATTTCCTAGGTAAGGGACTTGTAGCAAGCCGCGCATTTTAGAATGCAGCAGCAGCATTGCCCCGACGCCTGCATTTATTCCTTTATTTAACATGCATAAACTCGTTTTGATTCGTCATGGCGAATCCACCTGGAACCTGGAAAACCGCTTTACCGGCTGGACCGATGTGGACCTGACCCCGGAAGGCCTGGAACAGGCCAAAAACGCTGGCCGGCTGCTCAAGGCCGAAGGCTATGAATTTGACATCGCCTACACCAGCGTCCTGAAGCGCGCCACACGCACCCTGTGGCATGTCCTCGATGAAATGGACCGCACCTGGCTGCCGGTGGTCAACAGCTGGCGCTTGAACGAACGTCACTACGGCGCGCTGCAAGGCCTCAACAAATCCGACATGGCCAAACAATATGGCGATGCCCAGGTGCTTATCTGGCGCCGCAGCTACGACACGCCGCCCCCTGCGCTGGAACCTACCGACCCGCGCTGCGAGCGCAGTGATGTGCGTTATGCCAAGTTGAACCCAGAGCAGGTTCCGCTGACGGAATGCCTGAAAGACACCGTGGCGCGCGTGATGCCGTTCTGGAACGAAGCACTGGCCCCCGCCCTTCGGATGGGCAAACGGGTGGTGGTGGCGGCCCATGGCAACTCGATCCGGGCGCTGGTGAAATACCTCGACAACATTTCCGACGACGACATCGTCGGCCTGAACATCCCCAATGGCATCCCCCTGGTCTATGAGCTCGACGATGAGCTTAAACCGATTCGCCATTACTATCTGGGCGATGCAGCGGCTGCGGCCAAGGCAGCTGCTGCCGTTGCAGCACAGGGAAAACAATAATTTTTGCGACAGCAAGGAACCCTGGCGGAGTACATCACTCCAAATGGGTCACGCTTAAGCGCTCACAGGGTCTGGAAACACAATGGGTCACAAATTAAAAGTCGCTGGATGGATCTCGGTTGGCGTGGTTGCCGGCGCACTGACCACCGTGTCTTTGCAAACGGTGGCGCGAGGTGCGCTGGCCCCCTTGCCGCTGGAAGAACTGCAGCAATTGGCAGCCGTCTTCGGCATGGTCAAGACCAATTATGTCGAACCGGTGGATGAAAAAAAGCTCATCACCGACGCCATCGCCGGCATGGTGGCCGGACTGGACCCGCACTCGGTGTACCTGGACAAGAAAGCACTGAAAGACTTCAATGAAGGCACGACCGGCAAATTTGTCGGCGTCGGTATTGAAATTTCACAGGAAGACGGTCTCATCAAGGTGGTGTCGCCGATTGAAGACTCTCCGGCGGACCGTGCCGGACTCAAACCCAATGACCTGATTGTCAAAATTGACGACACGCCCGTCAAAGGCATGACGCTCAACGAGGGCGTCAAGCGCATGCGCGGCGAACCCAATACCAAAGTGGTGTTGAGCATTTTCCGCAAGGACGAAAATCGAACCTTCCCGGTCACCATCACCCGTGAAGAAATCAAGACCCAGAGCGTCAAGGCCAAAATGATCGAATCCGGCTACGCCTGGGTGCGCATCAGCCAGTTCCAGGAACGCACCGTGGCCGACTTTGCGCGCAAGGTGGAAGAGATCTACAAGCAGGAGCCACAGCTCAAGGGCCTGGTGCTCGATTTGCGCAATGACCCCGGGGGCTACCTGGATGCGGCAGTAGCCATTTCAGCAGCGTTTCTGCCCGAGAACGTGACCGTGGTGTCGGCCAATGGCCAACTCGAAGAAAGCAAGTTCGTTTACAAAGCCTCACCGCGCTATTACCAACGCCGCGGGGGTGTCGATCCGCTGAAACGCCTGGAAGAGGTCACACGCGGTGCGCTCAAGACCGTGCCATTGGTGGTGCTGGTCAACGAGGGCTCGGCCTCGGCCAGCGAGATTGTGGCCGGTGCGCTGCAGGACCACCAACGCGCCAAGCTGCTTGGCAACCAGACCTTCGGCAAAGGCTCGGTGCAGACCGCGGTCTGCCTGGATTCGGCTTACCGCATGGACAACTGTCCTACGGCAGCGCTCAAACTCACCACCAGCCGCTATTACACGCCCAGTGGCAAGTCGATCCAGGCCAAGGGTATCGTGCCTGACGTGATGGTCGACGAAAGCGCTGACGGCAACCTGTTTGCCGCCCTGCGCACGCGCGAGGCTGACCTTGAAAAGCACCTGTCCAGCGGCCAGGGCGACGAGGTCAAGGACGCCGCGCGCGAAAAAGCCCGTGAAGAAGCCCGCATCAAGTTCGAAGAAGAAATGAAGAAACCGGCGTCCGAGCGTCGTTTGCCCGAATTGGGTTCGGCCAAGGACTTTCCCCTGACCCAGGCCTTGAACCAGCTCAAGGGGCTGCCTGTGGTGGTCAGCAAAACCCTGGTCGAGCGGCCCGAAACGCCAAAAGAAAATTAAAGGCAGGCATGACCGACGACGAGTTGCTGCGCTACTCGCGCCACATCCTGCTCAATGAGGTCGGGATCGAAGGCCAGGAGCGCATCCTGGCGGCCAAGGCACTCATCATCGGTGCCGGCGGCCTGGGCTCGCCGGTCGCGTTGTACTTGGGCTCGGCCGGCGTCGGCCACATCACCGTGGTCGATCACGACACGGTGGACATGACCAATCTGCAGCGTCAGGTGGCCCACACGGTGGATCGCGTCGGCAGCCCCAAGGTGCAGTCCATCCAGACGGCCATTGCCCAGATCAATCCGGGAGTGCATGTGACCGCGGTACAACAGCGGGCCGACGCCGCGCTGCTGAACCACCTGGTCGCCCAAGCGGACGTGGTACTGGATTGTTGCGACAACTTTGCCACCCGCCACGCCATCAATGCAGCCTGCGTGGCGCACCAGAAACCGCTCGTCTCGGGAGCGGCCATTCGTTTTGACGGCCAGTTGAGCGTGTACGACGCACGCAACGACCAATCCCCCTGCTACGCCTGCGTGTTCCCGCCCGAGACCACTTTTGAAGAAACCCGCTGCGCCACCATGGGCGTCTTTGCGCCACTGGTGGGCATCATTGGCACGATGCAGGCGGCCGAGGCGCTCAAATTGATCACGAGCGCCGGCCGTCCCCTGACCGGTCGCCTGTTGATGCTGGACGGCCGCGCCATGGAATTCACCGAGCTTCGCATCAGCCGTCACGCGGCTTGCCCGGTGTGCGGTAGCCCGGCACCCGCACCCGCCCAAGCTTGAACGCCTAGCGCCCGGTTTGACAAGGGCCGTGGCGCTTACGAAAGTCGCGCGGCAACTCGGCCGCCGGGTCGGCAAACAAGCCCAATCCGGCTGCTTTTGCCGAGGCTTCCTGAACCGCATAAGGTCCCGCACTGCCGCGCCAGCGACTCGACCAGGCATGACCGGCACCGACCAAAGTCGCGCCCACATCACGTCCGTCGACCTGCAGACGGGCCAGGTCGCGGCCATAGCTGTCCTGAAAGTCCACACTCACCTGCACTGGCTGCTTGGCCACCAGGGCTTGCAGTGCAGCACGCGCCGCCATGCCGCCGGCCTGGCATAACTCAGGCGCATCGAGTCCGAGCAAGCGCACTTTACGCGGCGCGACGCCACGCCCGGGCTTGATCCACAGGGTGTCGCCATCCGACACATGCGTGACCTCGCCCAGCCAGACCCTGGCGTGCGCACAGAGCGGGAACAACAAGCCGATACAAAGAATTTTTTGCCACATGGAAAAACGTCAGGCGCTCACAATCCAGCCCTCCAGCGGATCCATATGGGCCGGCAAGCCGTAGCGGGCATCCCCTGCGTCGTGCTGCGTTTGCGCCCAGGCCGCCTGCATCAGGCACAGCACCGCATCCAGCGCATCGCCACGGGCATCGTCCGCCAAAGCGTCACGCTGGGCGTGGGTCAGCTTGAGCCGCAAACCCAGTCGGGTGTTCCCCTGCTCCAACGCCGTGATCAGGTCCTTGCGGGCAATCAGACGCTCGGGCGTCTGACGCGCCTTGTCGTCGGCTTTGTAACTTCGCCGTCCCAGCACCTCGCGCGCCAGCAAACCCGGGTAGCCTTCGAGCGCAATTTTCAGTGCCGGGCTGGGGTCATCTGTTGCACATGGCGCACCCGCATACAAACCCGGCAGTGTGGCCCCAGCCTGCAGCAGCAAGGGCACACCAGCATGCAGCATGAAAGCCACGGGGGGATTGACCCATTTCATGCTCGGGCTCGATCCGGCGGGCCCATCGGTCGCCCGGTGGGCAAACTTGCCCCCGACCGGACGATCATTGCAAAAAGCCGCAAACGCTTGGCGAATCTGGTCCCGGCTCAGCGCGCAATAATGCGCCATGCAGGCGACCCAATCGGTCGGCCAGCCAAGCGTTTGCACCAGCTCCCGCGGCAAGCCGAACGGGAGGTCAAACGCACCGATCCAACTTTGGGCTTGTTTGAGCCAATCGGAAAAAGCTGAAAACGAGGCAAAACGTTCTATTTTTGAAAGCTGAACGCGCCCCTGATGCAGCTCCCCGATCGCTAAAACAATGGTTTTTGTGGACGTCGGTGCGCTGGAAAAGTCACACCCCAGCAACACCGGGACAGGCACCGTTCAGGCGCGACCGATAATGGAGGCCGTGGCCATCAGCTCTTCGAGCAATGCCAGAGACACGAGACCCGAGACCGAATAAGGATCGAGCTCGGGCTTTTCAGCATACTTGAGCAAAATCGACGCATTGATGCGGGTCATGTTGACTTCGCCCATGGTCCAGCCGGCAAAGCGCCGTTCGGAGATTTCTTCGTAGTGCAGCAGCACCACGTCTTTGTGGCGCGGATCGCGCTGGATATGGCCATACAATTCACTGATCGCCATGCGGCCACCTTCAATGGCTTGCAAAAAAATGCCGCCGCCGTAACACAGGACACCGGTGATGCCGGTACACGGATTGTGGTTCCGTGATTGATGCAGGATGGATTCAATGGCCTCCGGACTGGTGTCCACAGCCCGGCTGGCGTAAAGCAAACGAACCAACATGATTAACCTTTCTGGGGAATCAGGGACAAAAATTCACGCCGCAAATTGACGTCTTTCAGGAAACTGCCACGCATCACCGAGTTGATCATCTTGCTGTCAACGTCCTTGACACCACGCCAGCCCATGCAGAAGTGCGTGGCTTCCATGACAATGGCCAGACCATCGGGTTGTGTTTTTTGCTGGATCAGGTCGGCCAGTTGCACCACGGCCTCTTCCTGGATTTGCGGACGGCCCATGACCCATTCGGCCAGCCGTGCGTATTTGGACAAGCCAATCACATTGGTATGCTCATTGGGCAGCACACCGATCCAGATCTTGCCCATGATCGGGCAGAAATGGTGACTGCAAGCGCTGCGTACGGTGATGGGGCCCACAATCATCAGTTCGTTGAGGTGCTCGGCGTTGGGAAACTCGGTGATGGTGGGCGCCTTGACATAACGACCCTGAAACACTTCCTTGACGTACATTTTGGCCACGCGACGGGCGGTGTCGTCGGTATTGTGGTCATGCTCGGTGTCAATCACCAGACTGCCCAGGACGCCCTTCATTTTCTCTTCGACTTCGTCCAGCAGCAATTCAAGCTCACCAGGCTGAATGAAGTCGGCAATGTTGTCATTGGCATGAAAACGCTTGCGCGCGGCCAGCACACGCTCGCGGATTTTGACGGAGACCGGTGTACCTTCTTCGGGGGGAGCTGAATTCATGGGTTAAGTGCGCAGTAAATGAATATGAATTGATGTTAGCAGTCTTTTTATAAAGAGGTTATTGGGCTAAAGGTCTTGTTTTATAAGCCAATGAAGCTATTTAATCAATAGCGTTTCCCATTGATGAACAGCAATATGCGCATGACCATATAAGCCACCCTGTCCAGCAGACGCTGCACGCGTGGCCGGTTGGCATAGTCTGCGGGATCCACCCGCGTGCCAGCCACCTGCATGGCGTGCTCCAGGCGCTCCTGCAAATTCTGCGCAAACGCCACATCATCGACCACCACATTGGCCTCGCGTGCCAGCAACAGGCTCAAGGGATCCAGGTTGGAAGAGCCCACGGTGGCCCAATGACCATCAACCACAGCAACCTTGGCGTGCAAAAAACTTACATGGTATTCCGTGATCTCGACCCCGGCGGCCAATAATTTCCCATACACCATGCGCGCAGCATGGAACTGCATAAAGTACTCATAGCGCCCTTGCAACAGCAAGCGCACCCGAACCCCGCGCTGTGCCGCGTGCATCAAGCCTTGGCGGATTTTGCGGCCTGGCAGAAAGTAGGCGTTGGCAATGATGATGTCGTGTTGTGCCTCACCGATGGCTTGTCGATAGGCGCGCTCGATGCGGGTGCGGTGGCGCAGGTTGTCACGCAAGATCAGGTCGGCTCGGGTCTGTGCCGGTACGGCCAAAGCTGGCATCGCATCAGACGCAACAGCATGCACCATCACTTCAGGCGTCAGTTTGGCCGCCTCATGCAAAGCTTGCCAGGCTGCGGTCAAATCCCCCTGCCGCACGACACGCGTGGCTTGCAAACGCAACCAGAATTGCACCAGGGCGGCGTGGGCTGATTCAACCAGCGGGCCGGTCACGCGCACGGTGAAGTCAAACCGGGGCGAATCCAGGACCCCGTGATTGGGGTCATAGAAATCGTCCAGCACATTGATCCCACCACAAAAAGCGACGCGACCATCCACCACGCACAGCTTGCGGTGCAAGCGACGCCAACGGCTTGGAATCACCAGACCCATGCGCCCCAAGGGCGAAAAAATACGCCACGACACGCCTGCCGCCGAAAAACGACTCACCCATTCGGAACTCAAACTGTCGGTGCCGGCACCATCCATCACGACAAACACCTTCACACCGCGCAGTGCGGCGCGCTCCAGTGCCTGTGCCACCAGAGCGCCAGAATCAACCACGCTGAAGATATAGGTTTCGAGGCGAACCTCTTGCACACTGCGATCCATTGCCTGCACCAGCGCCGGAAAAAATTCCTGCGAGCCCTGCAACAAATCGACCTGATGACCGGGTGTGAACATGTTGTGGTTCAGACCATCGGCAGGGCAAATTCGGCGATCAGGGGCAAATGGTCTGACATGCGCCACCAGATACGCCCCCGCGGCACCATCAGACCCATCGGCTTGAGGCCACGGGCAAACACATAGTCCAGTTGCGCCAAAGGCAAACGCGACGGGTAAGTTGGCGCCCTTGCGTCCCAGCTGTGCAAACCTGTCTGTGCCAGCGCCAGCTGCACCGTCTTGCCCCAATCGTTGAAGTCGCCAGCTACCAGCAACGGGGCAGACACAGGTATTTCTCGATGAATAAACCGCTGCAATTGCGCCACCTGGCGCCCCCGGCTTGCTTTGACCAGCCCCAGATGCACCACCAATACATGCACCATCTGCCCATGCACATCAAGCGTGACATGCAAAAAGCCGCGTTGTTCCAAGCGGTGATCCGACATGTCTTCATGCTGGTGGGTGAGTACCGGCCAGCGTGAAAGCAAAGCATTGCCATGCTCGCCATGGCGTGTGACGGCATTGGTACGGTACACCGCCTCGTAGCCCTGGGGTGCCAAAAAATCAGCTTGCGCCAATTCTGGCCAATGCGGGAACCGTTTGGCCTCAAGACGATTGCTGTGCCGTACCTCTTGCAGGCACACCACATCGGCATCCAGCGACTCCACTGCCAGTCCAAGGTTATGGATTTCCAAGCGCCGCGCCGGTCCCAGTCCCTGCACACCTTTGTGTATGTTGTAGGTAGCGACCCGGATGATGTTCATGGCTGGCTTTGCTTCTGAAGAAATCTTGGCAACAGCAGACAGGCTTCGGCGTTGGAAGGCGAGAAACAGGCCTCTGCCGCCACCTCGTAGGGCAGCCACTGGAAGTCCGTGTGCTCATGCGGACTCAGACGCACCGGGGTGCCTGCTGGCACCTGCAAGCCAAACAGATGTTCGGTGTTGTGCATCACGCCGGGTGCATAACGATGAAGCCATCGTGGATAAATCTCATACACATTTTCCAGCTGCCAATCATGCAGTTGATGTGCCAGAGATGAGCCAGGCGCGCAGTCAATACCGGTCTCTTCGAACACCTCGCGGCGGGCGGTTTCGGCAAAGGACTCATCGAGGCGGTCCTTGCTGCCAGTCACGGATTGCCAGAAATCATCAGCATCGGCACGTTTGATCAACAACACATCGAGCGCTGGCGTGTGGATGACGACCAGCACCGACTGCGGAATTTTGAACGGACGGGGCATGTCAGAAAGCAGTCGTGAGTTGTTCACCTTTGATCTTGACCACGGGGCACAAATTGACCGGCAAATGCGACACGGTGGCCCCGACGCGCGACAAGGGGAGCGCCACATCTGTTTTTGGCTTCGGTGGCGGTACCTTTCATAAGAGACCCCTCTGGCTTGAACGGCCATTTTAGCCACCGCGATCATTATTACTTGGCGGTGAAAAAGTCGGCATCAATTCGCTTGAGCTCATAGGGCTTCCAGGTTGACACCCCTGGTGCGTCATGGCTGTGTAAAGGGGCTTGACGACCAGTGCGTTGGACTTAACGTTCGAGCCCCTCCTGCTTCGGCGACGCGGGGCTACACTGATAAGCCTCACTTCAAAAGTATGTCGCGAGACCCGATGCGCTTCGTGGTCCGCTGCTGGCAAGGACGACCTTGCCGGTTTTCCAACTTCCCGGGACGACCCAAAATCTGGCGTGCATGCGCCGGGGAGATGCGTTATGGCTTGGTTTATCTTGGTTATCGCCGGTCTGTTTGAGGTCGGCTGGGCTATCGGGCTGAAGTACACCGAAGGATTCACTCGGTTCTGGCCGACTGCGGGCACGGTCACCGCGATGGTCGTCAGCATCGGACTGCTCGGCCTGGCCATGCGGACCCTGCCTGTTGGCACCGCATATGCAGTCTGGACCGGTATCGGAACGGTGGGTACGGTCGTTCTCGGGATCGTACTCTTCAGCGAACCGGCGACCGTCGCCAGGCTTGCCTGCGTCAGCCTCATCCTTGCGGGAATCGTAGGCCTGAAGTTGACGGCTTGACTGACCAAGCGGCGAGCGACAGCAGCTCCGTTATGGGTCTGCGCTGCGCTGCCCGGCAACGCGCGCGTCTCTGGAGTGAAGCAGAAGAGACCTTCCGGGAGCCACCGGTCGGCAAGTCAGACCGAGGTGCTCCTCGGTGCTGGCAACACCTTGCCAAAACGGCCAACCTATTCGTGCGCCCTTTCATTTGGCACGAAGCGAACTTTCTGAAACTTAACCGGCCTTGACGGCATCAGGTGTGCGCAGACGAATGTGCAACTCGCGCAGCTGTTTTTCATCGACCGGGCTCGGCGCTTGCGTCAACAGGCACTGGGCGCGCTGGGTTTTGGGGAAGGCGATCACGTCACGGATCGACTCGGCACCGGTCATCAGGGTCACGATGCGGTCCAGGCCAAAGGCCAGGCCACCATGGGGCGGCGCGCCGTATTGCAGCGCATCGAGCAGGAAACCAAATTTCTGCTGCGCCTCTTCGGGCGTGATCTTGAGCGCATCGAACACTTTTTTCTGCACATCGGCACGGTGGATACGCACCGAACCGCCGCCCATTTCCCAGCCGTTGAGCACCATGTCGTAGCCCTTGGAAATGCACTTTTCCGGCGCCGTCACCATGTAGTCTTCGTGGCCGTCCTTGGGCGCGGTGAACGGATGGTGCACCGCCATCCAGCGGTCGGACTCTTCGTCGTACTCGAACATCGGGAAGTCCACCACCCACAGCGGGGCCCAACGGTCTTCAAACAGGCCGTTTTTCTTGCCGAAAGCACTGTGGCCAATCTTGATGCGCAGCGCGCCAATGGCGTCATTGACAATTTTTTCCTTGTCGGCGCCAAAAAACAGCAGGTCGCCATTCCTGGCACCGGTGCGCTTCAGGATTTCAGCCAGCGCCGCGTCGTGCAGATTCTTGACCACTGGGCTTTGCAGACCATCACGCCCCTTGGCCACGTCATTGACCTTGATCCAGGCCAGGCCCTTGGCGCCGTAAATCTTGACGAATTCACCGTAGTTGTCAATTTCGCCACGGGTGATCTCGGCGCCACCGGGCACGCACAACGCGACCACACGGCCGCCCTTGGTGGTGGCAGGCGTGGAAAAGACCTTGAAGTCCACATCGGCCATCACGTCAGTGAGTTCGGTGAACTGAAGCTTGACGCGCAGGTCGGGCTTGTCCGAGCCATACAGGCGCGCGGCTTCCTGGTAAGTCATGACCGGAAACTCGCCCAGGTCGACGCCAAGCGTGTTCTGGAACACGGTCTTGATCATGCCCTGGAACATGGCTCGGATGTCCTCTTCTTCCATGAACGAGGTTTCGATATCGATCTGGGTAAATTCGGGCTGGCGGTCGGCGCGCAGGTCTTCGTCGCGGAAGCATTTGGTGATCTGGTAATAACGGTCGAATCCCGCCACCATGAGCAACTGCTTGAACAACTGCGGGCTTTGCGGCAGCGCAAAGAAGTGACCGTCATGGACCCGGCTGGGGACCAGGTAGTCGCGCGCGCCCTCGGGCGTGCTCTTGGTCAGCATCGGCGTTTCAATGTCGACGAACCCGTTGGCATCCAGAAACTTGCGCACTTCCATGGTCACGCGGTAGCGCAGCATCAGGTTGTTTTGCATGTAGGGCCGACGCAGATCGAGCACCCGGTGCGTCAGACGCGTGGTCTCGCTGAGGTTTTCCTCGTCGAGCTGGAACGGTGGCGTGACCGAGGGGTTGAGCACCTTGAGCTCGTGACACAGCACTTCGATCTTGCCGCTCTTGAGGTTGGCGTTGACGGTGCCATCCGGGCGCGCCCGCACCAGGCCCTTGACCTGGATGCAAAACTCATTGCGCAGGTCTTCGGCCACCCCGAACATGTCGGCGCGGTCGGGGTCGCAGACCACCTGAACATAGCCCTCGCGATCGCGCACATCGACAAAAATCACACCGCCATGGTCACGCCGACGATTGACCCAACCACACAGGGTCACGGTTTCGCCCATCAGGGCCTCGGTCACCAGACCGCAATAATGAGAACGCATCGCCATAAAACTGCTTTCTAAAGCCACCTGGGAACAGTGGCGGGTTATCAAAAAAATTACTTCGGCAAAAGATCCGGAGCGCTGGGCGGCACCGAACCCATTGAAATCACATAGGTCAGGGCTTCGTCCACACTCATGTTGAGCTCGATCACCTCACTGCGCGGCACCATGAGGAAAAAACCGCTGGTGGGGTTGGGCGTGGTGGGCACATAGACACTGACGAAATCGGGCCCCAGATGTGTCGCCACCTCGCCGCCCGGCGACCCAGTCTGAAACGCAATGGTCCAGGCGCCCTGGCGCGGATACTGCACCAGCATGGCCGTGCGAAAGGCGTTGCCATTGCTTGAAAACAACGTGTCGGAAACTTTCTTCACGCTGTTGTAGATGGTCTTGAAGACCGGGATATTGGTCTGGATGCGATGCCACTGGACCAGCCACCAGCGCCCCGCCACATTGGACACCAGCGCACCAGTCAACAACAAGCCGCCAAACACCAAAATCACACCGAGTCCGGGAATATGTTTGAAGTACTCCAGAGTACTCATCAGGGATCCTGGCAGCATGGCCTGCAGCACCGTCAGCAGGCCGACAAAAATGCCATCGAGCAATTCCATCAGCCACAACAAGACGGCAAAGGTGATAGCCGTGGGTAGCCAGACCAACAGCCCGGTCAACAGGTATTTTTTAAACGGCACAGAAACTTTCAGGGACATGGAATTTAACTGTGGCAAGCGCAAGCACCACCACAGCCACCGGCGGCAGGCGCAGCCTCCGTCTTGGCAGCAAGTGAGGTGCTGGCGGCAGCATCGCTTGCGGCGGGTGCTTCCGTCGCCGTGGATGCAGCCACCGCGGTAGCGCCATTGCCACCCTTGAAGTCGGTGGCGTACCAACCCGAACCTTTAAGCTGGAAACCTGCCGCCGTGAGCTGCTTGGCAAAACTGGATTTACCGCAGGTAGGGCACTCGGTGAGCACGGGATCGGACATTTTTTGCAACACGTCCTGGGCAAAGCCGCAGGCGTTGCATTTGTAGGCATAAATTGGCATGGTAATCAGACCTGTGTGAATGAGTCGCAAAACCGGTAATTATAAAGTCGCCCCCAGGAACCGGAGGCCAGGGCCGGTCCAGACTAGAAAACCCGCACCCGTACCAATATCTGCATGACGATCAGGCCGAGCACAAAACCGATCGCGCCATAGACCAGACCTTGCAGCAATTTATTGGTCCGACGTTGCTCCATCAACAGGGCGCGTAACTCCTTGGCACTGCTATCGGCGGTTGGTTGCTTGAGAAAATCGAACAACAGGCGTGGCAGTTCAGGCAACATCTTGGCGTACCGCGGCGCTTCATTACGCAATTCCTTGAGCAATTTTTTGGGCCCGATCTGCTCCACCATCCATTTTTCAAGGAAAGGTTTGGCGGTATGCCACAAATCCAGCTCAGGATCCAGTTGGCGCCCCAGACCTTCAATATTGAGCAGGGTTTTTTGCAACAACACCAGTTGCGGCTGAATCTCGACCTGAAAACGGCGCGACGTCTGGAACAGGCGCATCAAGATCATGCCCAGGGAAATTTCCTTGAGTGGCCGGTCAAAGTAAGGTTCGCACACGGCACGCACAGCCGCTTCGAGTTCGTCGACACGCGTGGCACCCGGCACCCAGCCCGATTCGATGTGCAACTCCGCCACACGTTTGTAGTCGCGGCGAAAGAAAGCAATGAAATTTTGTGCCAGATACTCTTTGTCACCTTCGGTCAGGGTACCCACAATGCCAAAGTCGAGCGAAATATAACGGCCGAAGGTCGCCGGATCAAGGCTCACCTGGATGTTGCCGGGGTGCATGTCGGCATGGAAAAAACCATCGCGGAAAACCTGGGTAAAAAAGATCGTGACGCCATCGCGGGCCAGCTTGGGGATGTCGACCCCGGCCTCTCGCAAACGCGCCACCTGGTTGATCGGCGCGCCCTTCATGCGCTCCATCACGATCACTTCGGGCATGCAGTAATCCCAGTACATCTCGGGAATCAGGACCAGGTCAAGGTCGGCCATGTTGCGTCGCAATTGCGCCGCACTCGATGCCTCGCGCACCAGATCCAGCTCGTCATGCAGGTATTTGTCAAATTCGGCCACCACCTCGCGCGGCTTGAGCCGCTTGCCGTCTTCCGACAAACTCTCCACCCAGCCCGCCATCATGCGCAACAGCGCCAGGTCTTTGTCGATCACCGTCAACATGCCTGGCCGCAGCACTTTGACCGCGACATCGCGCGGCTGGCCCTGTCGGTCCTTGAGCACGGCAAAGTGGACCTGGGCAATGGAGGCACTGGCCACCGGTTGATGCTCAAACGATACAAAGATATCGCCCACTGATTTCCTGAAGGTGCGTTCGATGATGGCAACCGCCACCTCGCTGGAAAAGGGTGGCACGCGATCTTGCAACAAGGCCAGCTCATCGGCAATGTCCACCGGCAGCAAATCGCGCCGGGTCGATAGCACCTGGCCGAATTTGACAAAAATCGGACCCAGGCTTTCCAGGGTTTGACGAATACGCTGGCCCCGGGGCGCGTCGAGCTTGCGACCCAGCGTCAATACGCGTGCCAGCCGCAGCAGCCACGGCTTCTTGAAACTGTTGAGCGCCAGTTCATCCAGACCATTGCGCAACATCACCCAAAGGATGAAGGCACCGCGAAAAATATTGGTCATTTGGCTGGCTTGCCGGGCGCGAACGCTGCCGCTTTGGCCAAGAACTCCCGCAAGCTGGTGCGCACGGTCTGGGCCACCTGGCTCAAGGTATGGGCCGGCACGTCACCGATGACACGCGCCAGGTCTTCTTCCATGTCCCAGCGGACATGCTCGGTCAGCCAGTTGACTTCCGCGGCCAATTGCACATCACCTTCAATGCGCACCGCTGGTTTTTCACCTTTGAAAACGGCTTGCGCCACAGCCAGCGGCGACTCGTCAGTGACAGTCAAGACCAGGTCAGGCTTGGCCTGTTCGTCTGCCAGATCGAGCAAACCGGCCGGCGTGGCGACCAACTTGAAGTAAAAGCTGCGCCACTGCACCAGCATGATGCGGTCTTTCTGGCGCACCAGGCGGGCCATGGCCTCGCTTTCCTGCATCAGCACATGGTTAAGCAGCAGGACAATGCGGTGCTGGGCCTCATTGACGGCCCAGGCTGGAGGCGTAAATTTGGGAAGCGGGAGTTTTTCTACAAAACTCTCCAGAAAAGAAAAAGGGGTCTGTGTTGCCATAGACCCCATTATTCCCTGAAACCGGACGACCAAACTTACTGCAGGGCTTGTACCCCTGCCACCAACCAGCCACTGCGACCGTTTTTCGGCTTGATCATGTTCCAGACCTCCCGGAACGGGCTCGGACCGGCAGATGGCTCTTCGCGGATCATGCCGGTAAATTCAACGCTGGCCATGTATTCGTCACCCAGGTCTTCAATGCCGAGCAAATGGGCCTCGATCATCACCACCTCGGTCTGGTTGCCAGAACCGCCGGTATGTGCCTCACGGTCGGCCAGTTGCGCCTGGATTTCCTTGAGCATGGTGTCGGTCATCATGACACGCAGTGCAGGAATGTCCGATTTGTCCCAAGCCGCCTGGAGCGAGACAAAGTTGGCTTTGGCGGCCTTGAGGAAACCCTCGGAATCGAAACCTTCCGGAATTCCCCAGGTCTGCGATCCCAACAAGCTGGAACCAATCATCGACCCTCCGGCAGCGGCAGGTCCAGCACCAGCCAGTGACGAGCTGTCAAAGGCAGTGGCAGTGCGCTCCCAGGGCCTCGCCGAGGCATCGTTCCCCACGTTTTCCGGACGGTAACTGACCGGCACGGAGGCTGGATTGGCTGCGCCGGCACCCTGGAATGCAAAAGGCGAGGCAGAAGCCTGCGAATCCTGATTTTTACGCCGTTTGAACCAGCCCACTGCGGCCATGACCAGCATCGCCAGCAAGGCAAACATCAATACTTGACCCATGGCTTCGCCCAGACCCAGGGAATTTGCCAGCCAGGCCAGACCCAGGCCGGCTGCCAAACCACCCAGCATGGCGCCCCAAGGTTTCTTGGGAGCCGCAGCAGCCGGAGCAGCAGCAGCGGGGGCTTTGGTTGCTGCAGCTTGCGTGGGCGCGACAGGAGCGGGAGCAGCCTGGCGTTGCGTCACATTGCTTGACTGTTTGCCAAAGGACATGCCGCCGCCAAAGCGTTTGGCCGCCTCGGCCTGGCCGGCCACCAGCACCAGACTCATTGTCAACATAGAAAGCCATCGTTTCATACCGTCTCCAAATGTTTTGAACCTAAAAAATAATCAGGCGGCTACCAAACTGAAACAACTCAACACTTGATACCGACATGCAAGGCTACCAGACCACCCGTCATATTATGGTAATCGACATGGCCAAAGCCATTAACTTTCATCAGGGATTTCAGCTCTTCCTGGCTGGGGTGCATGCGGATTGACTCGGCCAGATACTGGTAACTGGAGGCGTCACCTGCCACCCATTCGCCCAGCTTAGGCAGCACCTTGAACGAATACCAGTCGTAGGCTTTTTCCAGCGGTTTGGCCACTTTGGAAAACTCCAGCACCAGCAACTTGCCACCGGGCTTGAGCACCCGGTTCATCTCGGCCAGTGCCACGTCCTTGTGCGTCATGTTGCGCAAGCCAAAGGCGACCGTGACCAGGTTGAAGTAGTTGTCCGGAAACGGCAACTTTTCTGCATCACAGACCAGCGTGGGCAACACCACGCCGGCGTCCACCAGACGATCGCGTCCGGTACGCAACATGGCTTCGTTGATGTCGGTGTGCACGACCTGACCACTCTTGCCCACCTTGTCGGCAAAGGCCAGGGACAGGTCACCGGTGCCGCCCGCAATGTCAAGCACCTTGTCACCTTCGTGCACGTTGGCGACCGTGACGGTATAAGCTTTCCAGATGCGATGCAGGCCCATCGACATCAGGTCATTCATGACGTCATATTTGGAGGCAACCGAGTCAAAAACGCCTTTGACGTGGCTGGCCTTTTCAGCCTCTTCTACCGTGCGGAAACCGAAATGGGTGGTGCTCATGATTGAATCAAAGTTTGACTAAAAAAATTTCAATGGCTGGCGCAACTGCTGCCTGCCTTCTCGGGCATGGGCGCGTCACGATCAACCCCGGCGGCGGTCAGGCGTGCGTTGTAGTCAGCCCACAACTTGTCCTGTTGCGAACCCAGAAAATACAGGTAGTCCCACGAGTAGATACCCGTGTCGTGCCCGTCTGAAAAGCTGGGTTGCACGGCGTAGTTGCCGACCGGCTCCAGCCCGGTGAGCGTGACCTCGCGCTTGCCGGTCTGCAGCACCTCCTGGCCCGGCCCGTGGCCTGCCACCTCGGCGGAGGGCGAATAAACGCGCATCAACTCAAACGGAATGCGGAACTGCGCACCGTCAGAGAAACTGATTTCCAGGACGCGCGACTGACTGTGCACGGTGATGTCTTGTGGCGTTGGGGCACCGTTTTGCAAACCTGCCATGAAATGTCACCTCTTTGAAATCATCATCAAACTCAAACCAGCACGCGCTCAATGCCGCCGTCATTGGCGACCTTGACGTAATCCGGCATCCATTGTTCGCCCAGTATCTGCCTGGCCATCTCCACCACAATGTAATCGGCTTCCATCAGTCCGTTTTGCAAATCCTCTCCGAAACGGCTCAGACCCTGCAGGCAGGCCGGGCAGGAGGTCAGCATCTTGATATTGTCCTTGGCGCCGACACCGGGAATTTGGCGCAACTGCGCTTCGCCCTTGAGAACTTCTTCTTCCTTGCGAAAACGCACCTGGGTCGAGACGTCAGGACGATTCAGCGCCAGCGTGCCCGACTCGCCACAGCAACGCTCGGACTGGATCACATTGTCACCGAGCAGGGCTTTGACGGTCTTGAGCGGCTCCTGCAGTTTCATCGGGCTGTGGCAGGGATCGTGAAACAGGAAGGCCCCGGCGTTGGCCAGCGTAATGCCTTTTTCCAGCAGGTACTCATGGATGTCGATGATCCGGCTCCCAGGAAAAATCTCTTCGAATTTGTAACCTTGCAACTGGTCATAACAGGTGCCGCAACTCACCACCACGGTCTTGATGTCGAGGTAGTTCAGCGTGTTGGCAACCCGGTGGAACAGCACGCGGTTGTCGGTGATCATTTTCTCGGCTTTGTCGAACAGGCCTGAGCCGCGTTGCGGGTAACCACAGCACAGATAACCCGGTGGCAGCACGGTTTGCACGCCGGCGTGCCACAGCATGGCTTGTGTGGCCAAGCCCACCTGGCTGAACAGGCGCTCAGAACCGCAGCCCGGGAAGTAGAAAACCGCCTCGGTCTCGGATGATGTGGTTTTCGGGTTGCGGATGATCGGTACGTAATCCTTGTCTTCGATGTCGAGCAGGGCGCGGGCTGTCTTTTTGGGCAGACCGCCGGGCAGCTTTTTGTTGATGAAGTGAATCACCTGCTCCTTGATCGGTGCCGTACCCAGCGTGGCCGGTGGTGCCTTGGTCTGCTTGCGGCCCATCACTTTCAGCACATCCGCAGTCAGGCGCTGCGCCTTGATGGCCACATTGACCATCACCGAGCGCGCCATTTTGATGGTCTCGGGGTTGGTGGCGTTGAGCATGAACATGGCTGCCGCACCGGCGGGCCTGAAGGTTTTTTTGCCCATCTTGCGCAGCAGATTGCGCATGTTCATCGAAACGTCGCCAAAGTCGATGTTGACCGGGCACGGGCTCAGGCACTTGTGGCACACGGTGCAGTGGTCGGCCACGTCTTCAAACTCCTGCCAGTGCTTGATGCTGACGCCACGGCGCGTTTGTTCTTCATACAAAAAGGCTTCCACCAGCAGGGAGGTGGCAAGAATCTTGTTGCGTGGGCTGTACAGCAAATTGGCGCGCGGCACATGGGTGGAACACACCGGTTTGCATTTGCCGCAGCGCAGGCAGTCTTTCACGCTGTCGGCAATGGCGCCAATGTCGGACTGCTGCATGATCAAGGACTCATGCCCCATCAGGCCAAAGCTGGGCGTGTAGGCGTTGGTCAGGTCGGCATAAAGGCTGTCTGACGTCGGCTCGGCGCGCAGCAACTTGCCCTTGTTGAAGCGGCCCTCGGGGTCGACTTTGGCCTTGTAGTCGGTGAACGGCTGCAGTTCGGCGTCGCTCAAGAACTCCAACTTGGTAATGCCGATACCGTGTTCGCCCGAAATCACGCCGTCCAGGCTGCGCGCCAGCGTCATGATGCGTTTGACCGCGCCGTGGGCCGCTTGCAGCATTTCATAATCATCGCTGTTGACCGGAATGTTGGTGTGCACATTGCCGTCACCGGCATGCATGTGCAACGCCACCCAGACGCGGCCCTTGAGCACGCGCTGGTGGATGGCATTGCATTCCTTCAGAATCGCCTCAAAGGCCACGCCACTGAAAATTTGCTGCAGTGGCTGGCGGATTTGTGTCTTCCAGCTGGCGCGCAGGGAATGGTCCTGCAGCTGGGAGAACATGGGCTCGACATCGCGCAGCCAGCCCGACCAAAGCGTTTTCACCTCGTCAAGCAACGCCAGTGCCTGTGCCACGCGGTCTTCCAGCAGTTCGGCGGCGCTGATCTCGCTGGCATCGTCGTGTCGCCCCACAGGCAAATGACCCTGGGTGAGGAAATCCCGCAAGGCATCGCACAGCGCCAGTTTGTTGCGCAAGCTCAGCTCGATGTTGATACGCTCAATGCCGTCGGTGTACTCGGCCATGCGCGGCAGGGGAATCACCACGTCTTCGTTGATCTTGAAGGCATTGGTATGCCTGCTGATGGCCGCCGTGCGTTTGCGGTCGAGCCAGAATTTCTTGCGTGCCTCGGGACTGATGGCAATAAAACCCTCGCCGCTGCGCGAGTTGGCAATGCGCACCACCTCACTGGTGACGCGTGCCACCTCGTCGGCGTCATTGCCCGCAATGTCACCAAACAGCACCATCTTGGGTACGCCACCGCCACTCAAGGCAGCGCCGCGCTTGCTCTTGGTGGTATAGCCCACCGCTTTCAGATAACGGTCGTCCAGATGCTCCAGTCCGGCCAGCACCACACCCGAGCGCTGCTGCTCGGCAAACATGAAATCCTTGATCTCGACGATACTGGGCACGGCGTCCTTGGCATTGCCAAAAAACTCCAGGCAAACGGTGCGCGTGTGTTGGGGCATCCGGTGCACCACCCAGCGCGCGCTGGTGATCAGGCCGTCACAACCTTCTTTCTGGATGCCCGGCAGGCCACTGAGGAACTTGTCGGTCACATCCTTGCCAAGGCCTTCCTTGCGAAAGGACTTACCGGCAATGTCCAGCCGCTCAGAGCGCAGCGGCGTTTTGCCGTCGGCCTTGAAATACTGCAACTCAAAGCTGGCCACGTCCACATCATGGATCTTGCCCATGTTGTGGTTGATTCGGGTCACCTCCAGCCACTCAGCCTGCGGTGTCACCATACGCCAGCTGGCCAGGTTGTCGAGCGAGGTGCCCCACAACACGGCTTTTTTTCCGCCTGCGTTCATGGCGATGTTGCCACCGATACACGAGGCATCGGCCGATGTCGGGTCGACCGCAAAAATAAAACCGGCGCGCTCGGCGGCATGGGCCACACGGCTGGTGACCACACCGGCCTCGGTCCAGACCGTGCCGACCTCATGGTCAAGCCCTGGCAGCATGCGCATTTCGACTTCGGTCATGGCCTCCAGCTTTTCGGTGTTGATCACCACACTCTTCCAGGTCAGCGGGATCGCGCCACCGGTGTAGCCGGTGCCGCCGCCACGCGGGATGATGGTCAAACCGAGCTCGATACAGCCCTTGACCAGATGCGCCATTTCGGCTTCGGAGTCTGGCGTCAGCACCACAAACGGGTACTCCACGCGCCAGTCGGTGGCATCGGTCACATGGCTGACACGGCTCAGTCCGTCGAACTTGATGTTGTCCCTGGCCGTCAGCCTGGCCAGCACCTTTTGAGCCTGACGGCGCAAACTGGCGGTTTCAACAAAGTGGGCATCAAAGGCTTGAACCGCCTGGCGCGCCACGTCGAGCAACTGCCCGACCAGCGCATCGCGTTCGGGATCATCGGCGGGCTTGCGGCGCTTTTCAATTTCACCCAGACGGTGTTGCAAAGCCTGCACCAGCAGCACACGGCGCTTCGGGTTGTCGAGCAGGTCATCCTGCAAATAGGGATTGCGCTGCACCACCCAGATGTCGCCCAGCACTTCGTACAACATGCGCGCCGAGCGGCCGGTACGTCGTTCATCGCGCAACTTGTTCAACCAAGCCCAGGCCGGTGCACCGAGCAGGCGAATGACGATCTCGCGGTCTGAAAACGAGGTGTAGTTGTAGGGAATTTCGCGGATGCGTTCGGGCTCATGCGGCGCAGTTGCGCCGGCAGGTAGCAAGGACTTAAGCTGAATGGGAGCGTTCATCGGATAGTTTGGTAACAGCCATCGCGGGCGTTGGCACCCTGTCGCAGGCACGCTCAAGCTGGGCAGGCGATGTTACCGCAGCGCAGCATTGCCCTACTGAGGTGATGGCAACCGGGGGCAAACGCCCAAAACGCACCAGAACCGGGCGTCAGCAATCGATCAACTCAGGCATTGTTATTGCTTCACAGCCATCACCTAACTCACTTTGCACCAACGTGGCCAAATCTCCAATCCAGGATTACCTTCAGGCTTTACACGCCCGTTTCAGTGGCCTGACGTCCGGCAAGGTGGCCGATTACATTCCAGAGCTGAGTCTGGCTGACCCCGGGTGGTTTGGCATTTGCATCGCCACCCAGGACGGTCATGTCTATGAGGTGGGCGACTGCAGCCAGCCTTTCACCATCCAGTCCGTCTCCAAACCGCTGACTTACGGGCGGGCGCTTGAACAGCATGGCGAAGCCGCGGTGCTTGAAAAAATTGGCGTCGAACCCTCCGGTGACGCGTTCAATGCCATCAGCCTGCACCCCCAAAGCGGCACGCCGCTCAATCCACTCATCAATGCGGGCGCCATTGCCGCCTGCAGCCTGGTTCCCGGCGACAGCATGGAGGACAAGACCGCGACCATTCTGGAAACCTTCTCCCGTTATGCCGGCCGCCAACTTGACATTGACCACAAGGTCTATCGGTCAGAAAGTGAAACCGGGCACCGCAACCGCGCCATCGGCTGGATGTTGCGTAATTTTTCGGTTATTGAAAATGATCCCACTGCCACCCTGGAGACCTATTTTCAGCAGTGCTCAATCCGCGTCACCTGTCGCGATCTGGCCATCATGGGCGCCACCCTCGCCAACGGCGGCGTCAACACCCTCACTGGCCAGCGTGCCGTTCCTGAAAAATTCGTTGCCAACGTCCTTTCCGTGATGGCCACCTGCGGCATGTACGACGCCTCAGGCGACTGGCTTTACCGTACCGGGCTGCCCGCCAAAAGCGGTGTCGGTGGGGGCATCATGGCCGTGCAACCGGGTCGCCTGGGGATTGCCGTCTTCTCACCCAGACTCGATCAGCAAGGCAACAGCGTTCGCGGGCTCGCCGTGTGCCATGCCTTGACGGCCGATCTGGGCCTGCACATGTTTGATGCATCGCAGCGGGCCATCCCGGCCATCCGCAGGGCCACCATGCGGCGTTCGGTCAAATCCAACCAGCGCCGCACGCAACAGGCCAATGACTACCTCTTGAACGTTGGCAAAAAATTGCGTGTTTTCCATCTGCATGGCGCGCTGACCTTCGCTTCCATTGAGTCAGTTGTCCGAGTCCTGCCGGGGGCAGCCAGACCCCTTTGGCTGAATGTGATCTGTTTCTTGGACTCAGCACAGAAGAGTTGGCTTTGGTCGATCAGTTGCTGGCCTCCCGAACGTATGCCCAAGGTCAAACCATCATTACCGCCGGCCAGGCCTCGAACGAACTGTTTGTCTTGACAGCAGGCTCCGCCATGGTCAGCATCTCTACCCAGGAAGGGGTCGCGCGACTCGATGCCTTCTCCTCGGGCGCAACCTTTGGCGAGGTGGCTTTTCTGGACCGTTCACCACGCTCGGCAAACGTCACGGCGCTGAATACGGTGACCTGCCGGGTGCTGACCCGCGAAGCCTTTGACCAGCTCGATACCCAGGCTCCCACCATCAAAATCCGTTTGCTCAGCAATCTGGCCAGCAGGCTGACCACCATGCTGCGCCAGAACGGCCGTGAACTCGCCGCCCTGAAATAGCACGCATTCATGTTCAAATGTCGCCACCCTGAACAGTAAAAACAGGCTGTTGGGTTTGAACAAAGGAGCTGCTTGGCATGCCGATCGATACGATCCATCGCATGAATCACTGGTTTGGCCATGCCTTCAAGGGCTTGTCAGTGCATGTACCTCCCGCCAGAGTGCAGAAATTGGCCATGCTGGTGCACCAGTGCATGGAAGCAAAAACGCGGACTTACCACACCGCTTTCCATGTTCTTGGCTTGTGCGAAAGCATGCAACCGATCCAGATCCTGGCTGCACTTTTTCATGACGTGGTGTTCTACCAGGCTGACGGAGGGATCCCGACCTGCGTGTCCGCCTTGCTGGAAGATGTGACACGCCCTGAACTAGGCTTCTTGCGGCTGCTGGAAATTGCGCCCGACGACCAGGCGATTGCCCTCTGCGTTGATATTTTTGGTTTTCATCCAGGACAACGTCTGTCACCGCGCCATGGCATGAATGAATTTCTGAGCGCCGTGGTCGCCGCTCGGCTGCTGCAAGCGCATTTGAGCCATTTGCAGTTGATGGCCGTAGTGGCCTGCATTGAATTGACCATCCCTTTTCGTGCTCCCGACGCCAAAGGCAACAGCGCAGCGCAAAGACTGGCCCAGCGTGTTCAGGCGCGTTGTACCAGCACGGCATTGGTCAAGACCACGATAACAAACGCGGTCGACATCGCCAATCGGGACGTGACCGGCTTCATCGAGGCAGCCCCTGAGTACTGCTTGATAAACTCCATGTTGCTGGTCGAAGAATCCATGATGCCGCGGACCGTTTCTGGCGAAAGGTCCCTGCTGGCATACCGCAAGGCCCTGCTGGCCATGGACATTTTCTTAAGTCAGCTCAACCCCGCCTGGGTAGGTCAAAGCTATGAAAACCACCCCACCGCCGAAGCCGTCATACAGATGCAGGTGACGGCCCGACAAAACATTGCGTTTGTACGTGACTACCTGACGGCCGTGCTAAGCACTGTGGCCATCATTGAGGCGTTGACGCGAAGCACGGGTACCGTCTGGACCATGGCCCTGTTTCTGGACAGCATGCGCTGCGCAGAGGGTGATCAGTTCCCCGCCCCCCCTAACGAACCCATCCTCCATGCCGATTTGCGCCAGTTGCTCAAACACGGACTGGCACCTGAGGGAAATCCTGGCCTGGACGCATTGCCCCTCACCGCCTGCGTCTATGGTTTTCTGGGTCAGGTGGCCACCCAGCAAGTCCGGCAACAGGCGCAGCAGATGTTTGATGGCCTTTTGAAGCCACTTGCATTTTTGCAAATGCTGGACTACGACATGGTCAGCGCCATCATCTGCAAAATGGCAAAAATTGATATGTCACGCCAGGAGCAGCTTTTGACGCTGGAACGCAAGCTGCATGCCGTCAGCATGCCTGTTTAGTCCCGGGGGCATGGCAAGGCCATGCCTCACCATTGACCGTCTTCCCGCCAGATAACTTTTCTCTTGAAACGGGTTTTTTTAATTTTTTTGTAAAAAAGTGTGTTTATTGTTATAAGTAGGCCTTTACAGGAAGAGATAAAAATGAAAACCACCATCCACCACTATCTGACTGCAGGCGTTTTGTTAATACTCACTGGGATCATGCAGCTGTCACATGCCCAGGCCGAGAAAGTCGGAGCGGTCAAAACCGTGAGTGGAGACGCCTGGGTCATTACGGGAGGGCAAAGCGTCAAAGCCCAAGTTGGCACCGACGTCCTTCTCGGAAGCCAGCTCAAGACCGCCAAAGCCGCCAGCATGGGGGTGACCTTCAAGGACAACACCTTGATGTCGTTTGGGCCCGACACTGAATTAACGGTGGATGAATACCTGTTTGCACCGGCACAGGGCCAGTTCAAACTGGGCGCCAGGCTGGACAAGGGCAGCCTGAACTACCTCTCCGGTGTGATCGCCAAGCTCAAACCTGACGCGGTCTCAGTCAAAACGCCCACCGGCACCATTGGTGTGCGGGGCACGCAATTCCTGGTCAACGTGCAAGCACCTGCACCGAATAATTGATTTTCACCAATCAAACCATTATTTTCAGGGGCTCGCATGACTCTAAATACAAAATTGACAGGCCTGATGCTGGCCCTGGTGACCGTTTGGGGCGCCCAGGCACAAGCCCTTCCAGAAACACTCGTGCAGGCAGCGCGCCAGGCGGTACTGACCAACCCTGATGTACAGGCGCGCTGGAATGGTTTCAAGGCTGCCAGCAACGAACAGGACATCACACGCGCTGGGTTTCTGCCCCAGCTTGATGTACAAGCTTCGGCAGGCAGGGAAAGTCGCAAAAACCCAGCGACTGATTACGGCAAATACAGTGTCAAATCATCCGGGATCACGCTGAACCAGATGCTATTTGACGGCATGTTGACCGCCAGCGAGGCAAAACGCCTTGGCTATGCCAAACTGACGCGTTACTACGAACTGGCCGAAATTTCCGAAACCACCGCCATGGAGGCAATTCGCGCCTACATTGACGTGACACGCTACCGCGAACTGGTCGATGCCGCCACGCAAAATTACGTCGAACACAAACAGGCGGCACAACTGGTCGAAGAGCGTTCTTCTTCCGGCGTAAGCCGCGGCGCTGATGTCGAGCAGGCCAACGGCCGCTTCGCACTGGCAGAATCCAGCCTGCTGACCGAGCTGACCAACCTGCATGACGCCAGTGCACGCTACCTGCGGATCATTGGAGAAAAGCCCCCCGCCAGTCTGCCAGGCCTGCCTGAACCTTTCACGCTGGGCAAGATGCCCAGCTCCACTGACGCCTTGCTGCAGGAAGGATTGCCAACCAGTCCGACCTTGAACGCCGCTTTGGAAAACGCCCGAGCCTACCAACAGGCGACTGCATCGCGGCAAGCCGCCTTCATGCCGCGACTGGACTTTCGTGCCTATCAAAACCGCGACAAGAACCTGGATGGCATCAGGGGCAATACCAAAGTCAGTGGCATGGAGCTGGCGCTGAACTACAACCTTTATCGTGGTGGTTCCGACGGCGCCCGAAAAAACCAGGCAGTAGACCAACAGGCGCAGGCACGTGACCTGCAGGACAAGGCCTGCCGCGATGTACGCCAGACCCTGACCATTGCCTACAGTGACATGCTCCGCCTGAACGAGCAACTGCGCTACATGGACCAGCACCGCCTGTCGACAGAAAAATCGCGCGAGGCTTATCGCCAGCAGTTTGACATCGGCCAGCGTACCTTGCTGGATGTGCTGGACAGCCAAAGTGAATATTTCGAGGCCACCCGTTCCTACATCAACGCCCGTCACAACCAGGCTGCTGCGCAGGCGCGCACGCTGGCTAGCATGGGCCAACTGGTGACAGCACTGGGGGTGAAACGCGCCGACGTACCTACAGCAGAAGCGGTCGGACAGGACCGCGGCCGCATGGAAACAACGGACTTGTGCGCGTTTGAAGTGACCGAGGTGGACAGCGTTGACGCCATCAAGGCCAGGTTTGCCACCCCAGCTGGACCCGGCTCCTACGTTGTCTTGATCCCGAGTCCTGACGGCAGCATTGGACGGATCACCTTGCAAAGCAAACAGGGCGAGCAGGTGCTGACCCAATCGGGGCAGGCCGTACCCCTGGCTGGCGGCGCAAGCTTTGAGGTGGACAAGAAAAAAATGCAGCAGGATTTTGGCGCGGCAATGGCGGCCCGGCCGCCAGTTCCTGAACAGTTTGTGCTGTACTTCCTCCGGGGGGGTACGCGACTTACCCAAGAGTCCAGGGCCTTGTTGCCAAAAATGCTGGCGCGTGCCAAAGAACGCAAGATGCTCGATGTCTGGCTGGTTGGTCACACCGACACTGTTGGCAATACCAAGCGCAACGAAGCACTGGGGCTCAAACGCGCCCAGGCCATTGCCAAACAGTTTCAGAAGCTGGGTTTGAAAGACAGCACCATGACCATCGAATCCTATGGCGAGCGCAGTCCACAGGTTGCGACCCCGGACGAAACCAACGAGCCACGTAACCGTCGCGGTGAAGTGACTTTGCGCTAACCCCCCCCGGTGCGCTTGCTTGCTACTTATCTGACATCACGATCAAGTCGCCAGTCTGATTCTCTTGCAGTCGCTGCAAGTGCAGCCGGACCAGCGGGTCTTCGGGTCGCTCCCGGGCCAGTTGCTCAAACGCGACCCGGGCTGCCACCGGGTCTTGTGTGAGCAGCGCGTAGGCGGCTGCATATTGCGGATCATCCAAAGACGCGCCAGGAACGTCCAGTCCATTGTGAATAGGCTGATACACCATCAGGGGTTCCGTCTTGCCCTTGAGCACCAGTCGACCCACAGGGCGGGTAACAACGCCGGTACAGCCTGACAAGGTGTTTTCAGAGACACACATGCGCGTGCCAAGATGCTTGTTGACACTTTCCAGGCGCGACGCGGTGTTGATCGTATCGCCGAGGGCACGGTAGTCAAACATGTGCGAACCACCAAAATTGCCGACAATGACGGTTCCCGAATGCACCCCGATGCGGGTCTGGCCAAAAGCAAGTCCCCTGGCCCTTATGTCATCGGCATAACGCGAGGCAAAACGCTGCATGGCAATGGCGCAGTTCAACGCGCGCTGGCGGTGGTCGGACTGCTGCACGGGTGCCGAAAACATGATCACCACGGCATCCCCAATGATGCGCTCCAGCGTGCCATTGAAGGAAAACGCAATGCTGATCATTTGGTCCAGGTACGCGTTCAGCAGTGCGATCACATCACCCGGATCGATCTTTTCCATCAGACTGGTAAAACCTGCCAGATCAGTAAATACAAAGCTGCACTCCTGGCGTTTCCCGCCAAGTTCCAGTTGATCGGGGTGCTCCACAATGTATGACACCAGATTGGGCGACACATAGCGCGAAAAGGCCTCACGAACAAAGCGCTGGCGGCGTTCGGTTGAAAGATGGTGCATCACACTGGACAGCGAAAAGGCAATGAAAATGCCCAGGGCAGGTGTGACCGGGTCAAGCAGCAAGCGGTGATCGATAAAGGCCAGCCAACCAGCCCAGATGACGCCGCCGATCACCAGCAAGGCGACAAGGGCAGAGGCCAGCGCGCCCGTCACCAGTGCCAGCGTGCCAAGCGCCAGGCCACCAATGACGATGGTCATGGCTTCGATCGAATTGGCCCAGGCCGGGCGATAGAGGTAACTGTCTGTGAGCACCTGTTCGAGCAATTGCGCATGCGCCTCAACCCCTGGCATGACACCACCAAGCGGGCTGAAACGCAGGTCCATCAGGCCCTGGGCAGATGTGCCCACCAGCAGCAGGGTTCCCTGCAAATCGGCATCCGGGATTTCTCCCGCCAGAATTTTCCAGGCCGGGATGGTGCGCTCCTTGACCGGTCCGGTAAAGTGAACCCAGGCCTCGCCCGCAGCGGTGGTGGGCACGGCAAACTGGCCAATCTTCACCTCGGTCATGCCAACACCCGGGGTTTCGGAGGTGCGCAGCACGTAGTTTTGTGCCCCCTGCCCCACCCGCAGCACCTCCGCCACCAGCGAAGGCACCAGGGTGTCGCCTAAGCGCAACAGCAGCGGCACGCGGCGTACCACGCCATCGTTGTCAGGCACAAACGTCAACACGCCGTTGCCTGCGGCGGCCTCACTCAACAGCGGCAAGGACGGTACCGCCCTGCTAAAGACATGGGCAAAGGGCAAGGCCGACTCGCCCATGTTCACAAAACGGTATTTCTGGGCCGGCAAGTCCAGCCCGATGCCTTCACGCTCGACGGACAAACCCAGCACCACGCCACCAGGTTCAAGCGCAGCGGCAAACAGATCATCATGATCCGGCAGGCCGGCAATACTGTGCCGGGCTGGGGCAGGCAGGTTCCAGATATTGAGCATGGCCTTGGGCGAGGTCCGGTCGGGTTCGGCAAACAATACGTCGAAGCCCACCGCCGCCACCCCGGCCTTGCGCATGCGTTCCACCAACTCTGCAATCCGGCTGCGGGGCCAGGGCCACTGACCGACTTTGGCCAGGCTCTCCTCATCAATGTCAATGATCCTGACCGGTGCCGGCTGATAGACGCGCGGGTGAACTCTTTGGTATTGGTCAAACACCGCTTGACGCAAGGTTTGCATCAAGGGCGGGTCAATCAGCAGAAGGGCGGCACCGATACCGACCGCCAACACTGGCATCAGTATGTTCAAGCTCAAATGAAACCAGCGACGCATTGTGTGGTCCTTCATACGGCTGAAAGAATAAACGCGGATCAAGCGCTGTCATGCCGCTGCTCTGTTCGAGTTTCAGACAGAATGGTAGGCCGTGTAGGACTTGAACCTACGACCAAAGGATTATGAGTCCTCTGCTCTAACCAACTGAGCTAACGGCCCGACCGAGCTGCGGATTGTAATGGGCTACTTGTGGTGACTCAGCGCGTTGCTGACCAATTTGGACCGGATGCCCAAGTTTCATCGTCGTGCCTTTGAAACGGACCTCAATAGCTATAAACGCCCTGCCCGGTCTTGCGCCCAAGCCGGCCGGCCGCCACCATCTCCTTGAGCAGCGGACAAGGACGGTACTTGCTGTCGTTGAATTCGGCCATGTAAACATCCATCACGGCCAGACAAACATCCAGGCCGATCATGTCGGCCAGCGCCAGCGGACCAATCGGCTGATTGCAGCCCAGCTTCATGCCGGCATCAATGTCCCCGGGCGTCGCCAAACCTTCAGCCAGCACAAAAAACGCCTCGTTGATCATGGGAATCAAGATGCGGTTGACCACAAAGCCCGGAGCGTTCTTCACCGTGATCGGCGACTTGCCCAACGATTTGGCCATGGCATGCACCGTGTCGTGCGTGGCGTTGCTGGTCTGCAACCCACGGATCAGCTCAACCAGCGCCATCATCGGCACCGGATTGAAGAAGTGCATGCCGATGAAGCGGTCGGCCCGGCCGGTCACCGCTGCCAGCTTGGTGATCGAGATTGACGAGGTGTTGGTCGCCAGGATGACTTCGGGCGCCAGCAAGGCATCGAGCTGCTTGACGATCTTAACTTTGAGTTCGTAATTTTCGGTGGCAGCCTCGATCACCAACTGCGCCGCTTTCAGATCCTCATAACGGGTGCTGCCCTTGATGCGCGCCAGCGCGGCCGCTTTGTCGTCCGCCGTGATCTTTTCCTTTTTCAGCAAGCGATCCAGGCTGCCCGAGACGGTCGCCAGGCCCTTGGCCACGGCCTGCTCCGAAATGTCAACCATGATCACCTGGATGCTCGCCACGGCGCACGCCTGCGCAATGCCGTTGCCCATGGTGCCGGCGCCAACAATACCAACTGTTGTAATGTTCACTGCAAATACTCCTTGAAAATCGATTTGTCAAAAAAAGTTAAAGCATCTTGTTGGAGCGGCGCCAGATGCCCATTGCCTCGGCATCCTTGATCAGCTGCTCGCGGAAGTCGGGGTGCGCAATATCGATCAGCGCCTCGGCGCGCTGCCAGGTCGACTTCGACTTCATCTGGGCCACGCCGAACTCGGTCACCACGTAGTGCACGATCGAACGTGGGCAGGTGACGATGGTGCCGGGCGACAGCGTTGGCACAACCCGCGAGCCAATCGAGCCGTCCTTCTTCTTGTAGGTCGAGTTGATGCAGATCAGGCCCTTGCCCCCCTCGGATTTGAAGGCGCCCAGGATGAAGTCCAACTGACCCCCAGTTCCTGAGATTTGCCGTATCCCCGCAGCCTCGCTGGCGACCTGGGTAAACAGGTCGATCTCGATCGCGTTGTTGATCGCCACCACCTTCGGGTTCTGACCGATGACACAGGGGTCGTTGGTGTAGGTTGCCGGGAAGATCGCTGCCGCCGGATTGTTGTCGAGGAAATCGTAAAGCTTTTGCGAGCCCATTGCGAAGGTGTAGACCATCTTGCCGCGATCGATCGACTTGCGCTTGCCGGTGATACGCCCGGCCTCGTACATGTCCACATACGAGTCGGCCAGCATCTCGGTGTGCACCCCCAGGTCCTTCAGTCCGCTGTGCGCAATCATCGAGCCCACGATGTTGGGCAGCGCGCCAATGCCGAGTTGGATGGTCGAGCCGTCCTCAATCAGGTCCATCACATGGCCGGCGATGATGCGGTCGGTCTCGCTGGTCTTGGACTCTGGCAACTGGACCAGCGGGCTGTTGGGTCCCTCGATGATCATGTCGACCTTGGAGATATGGATCGAATCGTCGAGTCCGCCGAGGCAGCGCGGCGTGTTCGTGTTGACTTCAAGCACCACCTTCTTGGCTTTGCGGCAGTACGCTGGCGACATCGAGCAACTGGTCGAGAAATTGAAAAACCCATGCGCGTCCATCGGCGTGACCTGTACCACGACAAGGTCAGGTTCCTGATACAGCTCAACGCCACGCCCACCCTGGTGGTAACACAGAGGGATATAGCTGGCCAGCCCCTGCTCGGCCATCTTGCGCCCGAGCCCGGAGAAATGCCAGTCGTCCCAGATGAAGGATTCGCGGGTCGGATCGGCCTCGACGCACTTCAAGGGTTTGACACGGGTCGTGGTGACCAGGTTGACGTCCTTGAACTCGTTCTTGCGCAATGCCAATGCCGCGTCGAAGGCTTCCACAGTCTGCACGAATTCACCCATGAAGACGACGTCGCCCGAGTTCACCAGTCTGGCGGCTTGTTCGGCGCTAACGAGCTTTTGCCGATATTGATCCTGTAGACGTGTTGTCATGACCTAACCTTTGCAATAGAAGTTGCTTTATCAAAAATAAGAATGCGACAGGATGGCACTGCGAAAATTGCGGCCATCCTGCCCTTGATCTGACTCATACCTTGGCCGGCCCCTTGCGTATGAAGCCCATGGGCGCGCCCAGCGGCAGTATGACCCGACCGAAAAAGCTGTTCAGAAATACCGCGCCGGCACAGTAGAAGCCCAGCACGGCAACAGCCAACTCAGCCCAGGCGGCCACATCGCCAAAGAACACCGGATTGATGCCAAAGATCGAGAACGCCAGGGAAGGCAGCAAAATGTTGATGCAAATCAGGATGGCGCCGAACACCTTGTTCGCCTCAAAGGCGGCAACCATGATGAACAGCGAAAAGATGAAGTAGCCGATGCAGGCGAACCCGAACTGCCTTGGATCGGCCTTGCTCGGATCGACCGGGCCGAACCAGCCCAGGCTGATGGCCCAGTGCATGGCCACCGAGATCCAGAACAGACCGTAGGCCCCGAGCACGACCGCACCGAAATAATTGTTCTTCTTGAAGTCGATGGTCGATGCCCAGATCTGGGCGATCGAACCCAAAAACAGCGTCCAGGGAATCAGATAGGTCACGCCATTGGTCCAGTGCATCTTGGCCGAAGCCGCCACGAACGTGACCATGGACAAACCAAAAACGCCCAGGGCGGTGGGATCGGACATGACGATCTTGGTTTCGGTAACGGGTTGCTGCTGCATACTTGTCCTTCTGTTATTTTTGAGGGTGAATGGGCGTCTTAGCCTTAGAACATGTCGGCAGATATGCTGTTGACGGTGTTGCCGGACAGCACCACCGCCGTGGCCATGGCCGAGGTTTTGGGCAAAATGGCCTCGGCATAAAAACGTGCGGTGGCCAGCTTGGCGTCATAGAAGGCAGGGTCCGAGTCATGAAGATCCAGCGCAAGCATCATGGCGCGTGCCATTTGCCAGCCGCCAAGCACGATACCGGCCAACTGAAGATAAGTCACCGCCCCGCAATAGACCGACTTGGTTTGTGTCTTGGCATGGCCGACCACATAGTCAACGCTGCGCTCCAGCGCCAGTCGTCCGGCCTCAAGCGCCGCGCCCATCACAGCACAAGCAGGGTGATTGCGTGCTGCCAGATCCTGCTCGGTCAAGGCGATCTGCGCGCACAAGGCTTTGGCCACGGCGCCCTTGTCGCGAACCGTCTTGCGACCCACCAGATCATTGGCTTGAATCGCCGTCGTGCCCTCATAGATCGGCAGGATACGGGCATCACGGTAGTGCTGCGCAGCCCCGGTTTCCTCAATAAAACCCATGCCGCCGTGCACCTGGACCCCAAGGCTCGTCACTTCGAGTGACATCTCGGTCGAATAACCTTTGACGATTGGCACCAGGTATTCGTAGACCGCCTGGTTCTGCCGGCGCACCTCTTCATCGGGGCTGTGGTGGGCCACATCGCACAGGGCGGCTGCCACATAGGCCAGAGCCCGCGCGCCTTCGGTGGTGGCACGCATGGTCAGCAGCATGCGTTTGACATCGGGGTGATGGATGATCGCCACCGGGCCTGGCGAGCCGGCCAGATCGCGGCACTGGACCCGGTCATTGGCGTAGGTCACGGCCAACTGGTACGCGCGGTCGGCCACCGAAATGCCCTGCATGCCCACGGCAAACCGCGCAGCGTTCATCATGATGAACATGTATTCCAGGCCACGATTGGCCTCACCCACCAGTTCACCGATGGCACCACCCTGGTCACCAAATTGCAATACCGCAGTCGGACTGGCCTTGATACCCAGTTTGTGCTCGATCGACACGCACCATGCGTCATTGCGCTTGCCCAACGAGCCGTCGGCGTTGACCAGGAATTTGGGCACCACAAACAGCGAGATACCTTTGACGCCTTCGGGCGCATCGGGCAAGCGCGCCAGCACCAGGTGCACAATGTTCTCGGCCATGTCATGTTCACCGTAGGTGATAAAGATCTTGGTGCCGAAGACCTTGTACGTGCCATCGGGCTGGGGCTCGGCGCGGGTGCGCACCGCGGCCAAGTCGCTACCGGCCTGCGGCTCGGTCAGGTTCATGGTGCCGGTCCATTCACCTGAGACCAGCTTGGCGACGTACTTGCTGCGCAAGTCGTCGCTGGCCGCAGTCAACATCGCTTCGATGGCACCGTCGGTCAACATCGGACACAAGGCAAACGACAAACTGGCGGCGTGCAGCATCTCGGTGCAAGCGGTGGCAATCAGCTTAGGCAAACCCTGGCCACCGTATTCGGTAGGATGGACCACACCCTGCCAGCCACCGCTGGTGTATTGGGCATAGGCCTCTTTGAAACCTGGCGTGGTGGTCACCACGCCGTCCTTGAACGACGACGGCGTCTTGTCACCTTCCCAATTCAGCGGCGCCACCACGGATTCGCAGAACTTGGCTGACTCTTCCAGAACAGCTTGTGCCGTCTCGATGCCGTAATCCTCGAAGCCCGGCAGTTGGGTGACGTTTTGGAGTCCTGCCAGTTTGTCCATGACAAACAGCATGTCTTTGACGGGTGCGCGATAACTCATGTGATGCTCCTAAAAATAATTGAATGAATGAATCTGGATCGAAAAACCGTGCTACGCCAGGAACTGGCGCAATTCGCAAACTAGTTGGGGTCAGAGCACGTCGCTGCGCGAGTGGTCTGACCCGCAAGGTATCAAAGCGCGGCCGTCAACTCAGGCAAGGCCACAAACAGATCGGCCTCCAGCCCGTAGTCGGCCACACTGAAGATCGGTGCCTCGGGATCCTTGTTGATGGCCACGATCACCTTGGAGTCCTTCATGCCCGCCAGGTGCTGGATGGCCCCACTGATGCCCGCTGCAATGTAGAGCTGGGGCGCCACGATCTTGCCGGTCTGGCCCACTTGCAGGTCATTGGCGGCATAACCCGCGTCAACCGCAGCACGGCTGGCACCAATGGCCGCACCCAGCTTGTCGGCCAGCGGGGTCAGCAGTTCGGCAAACTTCTCCGCCGAACCCAGCGCCCGGCCACCGGCGACGATGACTTTGGCGGCGGTCAGCTCGGGGCGGTCGTTCCTGGCGATCTCCGAGCCCAGGTAAGTGGTGTTGCCGGCAACTGCCAGCGCGGGCACACTTTCAATGGCCGCTGCACCCCCTTGTGCGGCGGCGTCAAAGCCGGTGGTGCGCACCGTCAGCACCTTGATGGCGTCTGTGCTTTGCACCGTGGCAATGGCGTTGCCGGCATAAATGGGGCGC